>NZ_QOWE01000017.1 GCF_003334855.1 Larkinella punicea | reverse complement strand
CAGTGGGTGCCCAGAACGGGAAATCGGCACCGAACTGCTTCAGTGCCGATTTACAGATTACGCTTAGCCATCACCAACGCGCTTATGGTCGATTTTGCCTTAACTCAAAATTCGGGATGACTCATGTCTGGTCGGGTTCTATTTTAGGAAACCGGATTCTCAATACGTGTACCGGATAATACCCGCAATCATCACGCACAGCAAGGGATTGTTCACCTTGGTTTCCTCGGTCAAAATCCGCCCCTGTTTGTCGTAGGTCTTTTCGATCAGCGCAATTTGATCGCTGCTATTGGGTAAGTGTTCGCTGATTTGCCGGCGATTTCCGGCGAAGGAGTGCGTAAATAAGCGAAAAACCTTGTCAGTATCCGAATACCACGTTTCGCGGGTCACTACATTCTCCTGGTATTCATAGACCACCCGCCGACTCAGTTTTTGGTTGGAATCGAACCATTTTTGCTCTGTTTTTTTCCCGTCTTTATACGTGTATTCGACCAGACCGGTCAGCACGCGTTGCTCCGGATTACGCTGGTTGAAATAATTCCGCTCGGTTTTCAGTACCCCATCGGCGTATTCATACTCGGTTTCTTCGTAAGCGACCCAGTTGGAACCGGTGCCATACTGGCCAAACCGGGTTTTGGCAACCAATTGACCATTCGGATTATAACGGTATTCATAATACGAATAGACCTCCATTTTCCCGCTGGCGACCCGGCCAACGTAATCGATTCGCGTCAACTTTCCGGCCGAGTTGTAGGAATACTTTTCAATGTTGTTGGGGTTATCACAATTGGTGCCGTTGCAATACAGCTTTTGGGTTGGCGACGCTTCGTCGTTGTAGGTATTGCCGCCGGGTTCGATGCCAAATTCAGAGGAGTCACCGGGCTGACAGGCCAGCCACAAGGATGCAGAAAGCAGCAGAAGTAGTCGATTTTTCATAGGAGAACGGGGTTTGGTCATTTGGAGACTAGACCCGGTAGTCGCCTGAACCGTTGGAAGTTACCCTCAAAATTATTTACAACATCGCCCCCATAATAGCCCAAAGGGCTATCATCATTAGCCCCGGACATCGTCCGGGGAATTCGGAGGTCGAAAATTCGGCATCACCTCTCAACACCAGCCCAAAGGGCTATCATCACTAGCCCCGGACATCGTCCGGGGAATTCGGGGTGGTTGTATCATCCGGAAAATTTGGTGCAATCGAAAATTCGGGACCGATTTGATGCAAAAAAATCTCCAAACAAAAAAAGCGCAACTGGTTTATGGTATAGAACCGGTGCTGTAATTTCCGGAACGAATGCCGACCAATTTGCCTATACTTGACCCCATGAGCCAACCCCTGCAATCCCAAATCAGTGAGGTTTTACAAAAACTGGAAACCTTACTCGATCGTGTCCCGGAGTCTGTCGCGAAGGACGTCCGTCAGGAAATCCGCGAATTCCGCCAGTTGCTCGTTGAAACGCGTTCTCCCCGGTTTGCCCTCGTCGGCCGGCGGGGCAGCGGCAAGTCATCCCTGATCAACGCCATTTTCGGGCGGAAAGTCGCGGAAGTAGGTCACGAAAAAGCCCAAACCGGCGAGGCCACCTGGTGGCCGTATTCGAGCGATATGGGAACTCTCGAAATTCTGGACACCCGTGGTTTACAGGAGGGCTCGCGCCCCGACGAAGCCGATGCCGCAGCCTCCCCCATCGAGTCGATCCTCAACGCCTTAAAGGAAAAATCACCGGATTTAATCCTGTTTCTGATCAAAGCCACCGAAGCCGATTCCGGGATCAACCACGACCTCGAAGCGCTCACAGAAATCAGTAAAACCGTTGAGAAAGTCCACAACTACCGCCCGCCCATTCTGGTCGTCGCCACCCATTGCGATACGCTCGAACCCAAAAATGTGCGTTTGCACCAACCGGAAGACGAAGATCCGGAAGACCTGAACGAAAAACTGGAGCGGGTCAAGGTCATTGAAAACCTGCTCAAAACGAAATTTGAAGCCGACCCGTATTTAAAAGAATCGCTGATTACGGTCTTGGGCGTCTCGTCGTACCAGTCCTGGAAAAATGACGTACTCCGTTCCGACGAGCGCTGGCGGATCGACGAACTGCTGGATTATATTTTCAATGAACTGCCGAAAGAAGGCAAGCTGGCTTTTGCCCGGCTGAGTCAGGTTCGCACGCTCCAGGAGTCGATTGCCAACCGGCTCACCAAAGTGGTCGCGGCCATTTGTGGAGGCATTGCCGCCGTTCCGATTCCGCTGGGCGACATTATTCCGATTACTTCTTTACAGATCACGCTAATCATCGCCATTGCGTACGTGGCCGGTCGTCAGTTGAGTCAGGATACCGCGAAAGAATTCCTGACCGCCATCGGTGCCACCATCAGTGCTGGTCTGGTACTGCGCGAATTGGCCCGGGCTTCCGTCAAAATTTTCTTTCCGGGAGTGGGCAGTGCGGTTTCCGCCGGTATTGCGACCACCGCCACCCTCGGCATTGGACGAGCCGCCATCGCCCATTTTATTCAAAGGAAAAGCATTGAGAAAGCCAAAGCGGTTTTTGATGGAGAACGGAGCCGGACGTAAGCCCCTAAATCCCCTAAAGGGGACTTTTAGCATCTGGAGGAGTCGCGCGTCCAAGTCCCCTTTAGGGGATTTAGGGGCTTTTTTTACTTCCGGTCGATTCCCTCCAATACCCGCCGGATCTGGTTGGCTTTGGCCATAAATTCGAATGAATCGTTCAGGTTCTGATCGTCGATGATGGCTTTGAACTGCTGCAAAAATTCGATGTAATCAGACAGAGCCTGGGAGACATTCGCCCGGTTCTGGTCGAAAATAGGCGCCCACATTTGGGGAGAACTTTTCGCCAGTCGCACCGTGGAGCTAAAACCGGTGCTGGCCATATCGAAAATGGCCTGTTCATCTTTTTCTTTTTCCAAAACCGTCAGTCCCAGCGCAAACGCACTGATGTGGCTCAGGTGCGAAACGTAGGCCAGGTGCAAATCATGCTCCTGCGGGTTCATGTAAAAAAGCTTCATGCCGATGTCGCTGAACAAGGCTTCCACCAGTTTCAGACTGTCATAATCGCTTTTCTCCCGGTCGCAGATGATGAGGTTTTTACCGGGCAGCAACTCCCGGAAAGCCGCCCCCGGACCCGAATTTTCGGTCCCCGCCATCGGGTGAACAGGGACAAACTGCGCCCGTTTCGGATGATTATCAACCAATTGGCAAATCAGTTCTTTTGTTGATCCCAGGTCGGTGACGGTGGCCCCTTTCGGCAATTGATCCAGAATTTGGGGCAGCAATTCCAGAATGCTGTTGACGGGTGTAGCCAGCACGACCAGATCGCTGACGGCCACGGCCTCGTCCAGCGGTTTCATTTCATCAACGATGCCTTTGGCCAATGCCAGTTTGCCATGCACGGAAGACGCATCGACGCCGATAAATTTCGCCTTCGGGTATTTCTCCCGAACCGCCAGGGCAAACGACCCGCCCAATAAACCCACTCCAATGATTGTGACTACCATATTATTTTGCTCCACTTAACTCTGATTTTCTCTGCTTAACTCTGCGAAATAGTTTTAAAAATTGTTTCGCAGAGAAAATCAGAGTTAAGCGGAGGTTTATTTAGAGATTCTTTGAACAGCTTCCCAGATTCGCTCTTTGGGCATACACAGCGACACCCGGATGTACCGGTTTCCTTTCGGGCCGAAGATAAAACCGGGGGCAATGAAAACGTGCTTGTTGTAGAGCAGGTCATCCACCAGCGCTGCCGCCGATTCTATGGAATCCGGCAGTTTGGCCCACAGAAACATGCCCTCCTGATCGTTGGTGTAGGTGCAATTCAGGGCGTCCAGAAAGGCCGTAGCGGCTTCCAGACGGCCTTCATAGACCACATTTCGCTCCGCGTGCCAGGCATCCGAATTGGTCAGGGCTTCGGCGGCTGCGTCCATAACCGGTTTGAACATCCCCGAATCGACATTGCTTTTGATCGACAAAACCGCATCGATGTACGGTTTTGAGGACGCCATCCAGCCAACCCGCCAGCCCGCCATGTTGTGCGACTTGCTCATCGAGTTCATTTCAATCACCACCTCTTTGGCCCCGTCGATGGAAAGCAGGCTGATGGGTGTTTTTTTGTTCAGAACCAGACTATACGGATTGTCGTGGCAAAGCAACAGACTGTAGTCGTAGGCAAACCGGACGGCTTGCTCGAAGAGTTTTTGTGTGGCCGGAGCGCCCGTGGGCATGTGCGGGTAATTGAGCCAGAGAATCTTGGCATTGTCAGACACCAGTTCTTCCATCGCTTCCCAATCCGGTTGCCAGCCCTTGTTTTCCAAAAGCGGATAGTTGCGCACGTGAGCACCCACCATTTTGCTTACGGCGTTGTAAGCCGGATAGCCCAGTTCCGGCACCAGCACTTCGTCACCCTCGTTCAGGAAGGTTAACGAAATGTGCGTAATGCCTTCTTTTGAACCCAGAAGCGGCAGAATTTCCGTTTCGGGGTCAAGCGAGACGCCGTAGGTATGGGCGTAATAACCGGCAATGGCGTTCCGAAAACCGGGCGTTCCTTTGTAAGACTGATACCCGTGCGCGTTCGGTTGCTGCGCCGAGTGGGTCAAGGCCTGAATCGTATTGTCGGACGGCATCATATCGGGATTACCGATGCCGATGTTGATCACATCGTGCCCGGTAGCCAGCAGTTTACGAACTTCGGCCAGCTTGACCGAGAAGTAATATTCCTGCGTTTGTCCGGCACGGTGGGCTAATGGAATAATCATTGGTTAATTCGGGTCGCCAAAGCGATCATTACACGGATAAAATAAAGAAACCGCAAAAGTACGGTATTTCCGTGTAATTACTCGCTCCGCAAACTTTTCACCGGGTTCATCAAGGCCGCCCGGATGCTTTGAAAACTGATCGTTACCAAGGCGATGAAAACCGCCAGAAGCCCGGCCAGGGCAAAGATCCACCACTCGATGTCCACTTTGTAGGCGAAATCTTTCAGCCATTCGTTCATGGCCCACCACGCCACGGGCGCGGCCAGCATCAGGGCAATGAATACCAGTTTGAGGAAGTCCTTTGACAACAGGGCGACAATCCCGGCCACCGAAGCCCCCAGCACTTTCCGGATGCTGATTTCTTTGGTGCGCTGCTCGGCCGTGAAGGTGGCCAGCCCAAACAAACCCATGCAGGAAATCAGAATGGCGATGGCCGTGGCGGTGTTGACCAGCCGACTGGTTTTCTGCTCTTTTTCGTACAGCCGCGCAATCCGGTCGTCCAGGAATTCGTATTCAAATTTTTTATCGGGATGAATGGCGTTCCACTGTTCTTCGATACTGGCCAGCGTAGCTTTCACATCGTTCATGGTTTTGCCATTGCTGGTCAGTCTGACGCCCAGATTCCGGGACTGCTGTGGCAAATAACCGATGAACGTCGCATCAATTTTGTCGTGAAACGACTGCTCATGAAAATCGGCCACGACCCCAACGATCGGGATTTTTTTACCATTGAAATCCAGAAACTGGTTCAGGGCTTCCGCCGGTTTTTTAAAACCCAGCCGTTTGGCAAACGTGGCATTGATGACCAACTCCCGGAGCGAATCGCTTTTCAGGTAGTTTCGCCCGGCCAACAGGCGAATACCATATAAAGGAATAAAATTCTCGTCGCCCACTTTGGCCGAAACATCCATCTCGATTTCCTGCTTGCCGGTGTATCTCATTTTGGTCATCATGTAACTCATCCCCATCGGCGGAAACCACTGCATCGTCACCCGCTCCACCCCCGACAAGGGCCGGATTCGCTGCGCCAGCACATCGGATTTGCCGACCCGGCCCGCATCGATGGAAATGATGGCGTCGGTCGAGAAGCCCAGTTCCTTGTTGCGGATGTAACTGAGTTGCCGGTCTACGATCAGCGTGGCGATGATGAACACCAGCGAAACCGTAAACTGAAAAACGATCAGTCCTTTTCGAAAATACCCTTTCTGGCCCCCTTTCAGCGCAGTCTGGCCTTTGAGCGTCAGGGCCGGTCGGTACGACGACAGCACCAGGGAAGGATAGAAACCGGCCAGCAGCGAGGTCGTTACGGTGACGAACAACAAAAACAGCAGGGTTTCCAGACTGAATAACTCAAACGTCAGCCCTTTGGGCGTGAGGGATTGAAAAGCGGAAAGAATGGGTCCCACCAGCACCAGCGCAATACTGACCGCAGTGAGTGTCAGCAAGGTGGTTTCGCTTAAAAACTGAAAAATCAGGCTCTTCCGGCTACTTCCCAACACCTTCCGGACGCCAATTTCCTTGGCCCGCTGAACCGATTGGGCCGTCGACAGATTGACGAAGTTAATGGCGGCAATCAGCAGGATAAAAACCGCAACGCCCATCATGCCGTAGAGCGTTGGCAGGTGCGCTTTTCGGGAATAATTATCGACATAATCCGCATTAAAATGCAAGTCGGAAAGCGGTTGCAAACCGGGTGTAAACTTGAAATCCTTCTGGAAATGCCTTTTGGAAAACTGTTGAAAAGCCGCCGTGAACTGCTCCGGTTTTGTTCCTTCCGGCAATTTTACGAAAGCCTGCGACGACGACCAGATGTCATTCCAGTCATCGAGATTGATGCTCTGATTCATTCGGCTGCTGCGAATGGTGGCGAAGGAGATGAAGTCCGTAAACGTAAAATCGGTCGGTTTGTCCCATTCCTTCACAATTCCGGCGACGCTAACCCGAACCGAATCCCAGTAGATCACCTCTTTGCCCAGGATCTGTTCGAGCGGCAGATCGCCAAAGTATTTGCGGGCTTTTTGCTCCGACAACACGAGTTGAAACGGTTCGGTCAAGGCGGTTTTCGGATTTCCCGCCAGCCACTGGTAGTTGAAAATTGAAAAGAATTGCGGTTCAACGACCACAATTTCCTGGTTATCGACACCGTGTTTCCCCTCCTCAAACCGGTTCGGCTTTTCTGTGCCGTTGGGAATCAGCACCGCCGATGTAATGTTGTGAAAAGCCGCTACGGTTTCCAGCCCCGTCACTTCCTCCCGAATCGCCAGCGGAACCGGGTTGGGAACAAAACCCGCCGGATGGGTTTCGGCGTTGGGGCCAAATTTCTCGGTACCAATCAGGCGATAAATCCTTCCGCGGTCGGCGTGGAACGTATCGTAGCTGAGTTCGTAGTTGGTAATCAGGTAAATCACCAGACAGGCGGTGACACCCAGGCTCAGCCCGAAGAGGTTGATCAGCGCACTGACCCGGTTTTTGGTCAGATTGCGAAAGGAGGTTTTGAGGTAATTGCGAATCATGACAGGATGCAGAAAAGAAGGTGACGGATACTGATGAGTCTGACGTTTCAGCGCAAAGGGTTTTATGAATTTCAGTACATTGGCTGCATACCGGCGGTTGGCTTTTCGGACGCCCACCTCCGCCAGATCCCGCCCGTAGCGTTCGTACAAATCGCCCTGAACCTCCTCCAGCAAGTGGGGAGCGCAGAAAGCTTCCAGCAGTCGGTCGGCCCAGCGGGGCGGTTGGGGGCATTTCATGCCGGTTAATTTTAAATATTAAATGAAAAATGTTGAATGATAAAGTGGCATGGTCGGATGTCCGTTTACTTTTTCATTCAGAATTTATCATTTTACATTTATTATTCTTCTTTATTCACTTCGCAGACTCTTCACCGGATTCATCAACGCGGCTTTGATGCTCTGGAAACTGATCGTTAGCAACGCAACGCCAACCGCCAGCAGGCCCGCCAACGCAAAAACCCACCATTCGATCTCGACTTTATAGGCATAATCCTGCAACCACCGGTTCATGGCATACCAGGCCACGGGTGAGGAAAGGACGATGGCGACGCCCACGAGTTTGAGAAAGTCCTGCGACAGCAAACCCACAATGCTAGTCACCGAAGCACCCAATACCTTGCGGACGCCAATTTCTTTCGTGCGCTGTTCGGCCATGAAAGCCGCCAGACCAAACAAGCCTAAACAGGAGATAAAAATGGCCAGAAACGCGAAGTAGTTGGCCAGTGTGCCGACGACGGTTTCGCTACGGTACAATCGCTGAAAGGCCTCATCGGCAAACTGGTAGGTGAACGGGAACTTCGGATTCAGTTGCCGCCACATCGTTTCCAGACTCGCCAGGGCCTGCTTCGATTGGCCCGGCCGGGTGCGAATGATGATGTTTTTTCCCTCGGCGGCTGGGCTTAATTTGGCAATGAACGGTTCGATGGCCACGTGCAGGGAATTCTGGTGGAAGTCGTCGACCACGCCGATGATCAAACCCGGTTTGCCCCACAAGGTCAGCGGTTTTCCGATCGGGTCCCGGTAGCCAATCCGGCGGGCTGCGGTTTTGTTGATCAGATAACTGACCGAGTCGGTGGCAAAATCGCGTGAAAAATCGCGCCCGGCGACCTTGACTTTCAGGGTCTTCGTGAAATCATAATCGACTTGTGAAAACTGAAACTGGACGCTGGTCGCGGGGTCTTTACCCGGCCACTGAACGTTGCCCGTTGTGCCGAAGCTAGTGGTTGGCGTTCCGTTCATGAACGTTACGGTCTGGATGCCCGGCATCCGGAGCAGTTCCTGCTTGAACGTTTCGTATTTGGCGGCTAAATCCCCTTCAGCCTGGAGATAAATCATCCCCTCCCGGTCGTAGCCCAGGTTTTTGGTCTGGATAAAATCGATTTGCCGGTAGACGATGATGGTTCCGATGATCAACAGCATCGACAGAGCGAACTGAAAAACCACCAGGCTCTGCCGGAAAAGCCGCGCCCCGGAACCAAACCGGATGCTTCCTTTCAAGATCCGAACCGGATTCAGTGACGACAGGAAAAGGGCGGGATAACTACCCGCGATCAAACCCGTGGCCAGTGTCATGACCAGCAAGGTTACCCAAAACGATGGGTTCGTAAACTGGAACATAATGTGCTTTTCGGTCAGTGTGTTGAAGACTGGCAGCAGCATCCAGACCACGCCCACGCCCACCACCAATGCCAGCGACGTCAGCACCAGGGCTTCGCCAATGAACTGCCCGATCAGCAAGCCCCGACCGGCGCCGACGACCTTCCGAACGCCCACTTCGCGCGCCCGCTTCACCGACCGGGCCGTGGCCAGATTCATGAAATTGATGCAGGCAATCAGCAGAATAAAAACCGCCACGATGCCGAACAACCGGACGTATTCGATGCGTCCGCCATCCTGATAGCCGTTTTTGAAGTTGGAATAGAGATACGTTTCCGGGTACGGTTGCAGGAAAAGCTGGATATCCAACCCTTCCTTTTCCATTTTCGGATTGTACTTTTTCAGAAACGCCTTCATCTTTGCTTCCAGTCGGCCAGGGTCGGCCGGTACGCCGTTGCGATCGGTCCGGAGCTGGATGCGGGTCTGAAGCGCGTTGGTGCCCCAGTCTTTAATCCATTCATTGTGCCGTATAAAATCGGCCCAGCTCAGCAAATAGTCATAGGTTTCCGAGCTATTTTTCGGCATCTCATAAACCGCACTAACCTGATAATCATCCTTGTTACCGAGCCGAATACTCTTTCCCATAGCCGCCTGTGGACTACCAAAATAATTCTCTGCGAGTTTCCGCGAAATGGCAATATTGGTCGGTCTGTTCAAGGCGGTTTCGACCGTTCCGGCTAACAAGGGGAGACTGTACATTTTAAACCAGTCGGCACCGGCAGCCCGGCCTTTTTCCTTGTTCAGCTTTTCGCCCACCGAAAACGTCAGTTCCTGTTCCCAGGAAAGGCCGGATGCGTAGACAATTTCCGGAAATTCTTTTTTTAGTTCATCAGCCAGCAAAGCGGGTGTTCCCGGGCTTGCTTCCACTTTGCCATCGTAGAACTGGCGCTCCATGACGTTGTAAAGCTGCGGGCCATTGGCGTGGTAGGCGTCGACGCTAAATTCGTCCTGAATCCAGAGCAGAATGAGCAGGCTGCACGCCATGCCGAGCGCCAGGCCCAGAATGTTAATAGCCGAAAAGGATTTGTTGTGGGCGATGTTCCGCCAGGCGATTTTCAGATAATTGCGAATCATACCAGGATTCAATAAAGAGATGGATGAAGGTTCAATAGGTTGTCGTTTTACTGTAAATGGCCTTAAAAAGCCCAGCACTTCCCGTGCATATTGCCGCCGGGCATAGGGGAGTCCAAATAGCCTCGCATTTCGCAAAAACCGCTCGTATAAATCCCCCTGGATCTCCTCAAAAAGATGAGGAGCGCAGAAGATATTCAAAAACCGTTCGGCCCAACGGGGAGGCTTCATGAGAGTAATGAGTGAAGAATTAAGAGTGAAGAGTTTAATGAATCGGAGTTGGAAGCCATAGCGAACAGGTTAAGTTTTTTTTAACTCTTAATTCTTCACTCTTAATTCTTCACTCCGAACGCAGTGACTTCACCGGATTCATCAACGCGGCTTTGATGCTCTGGAAACTGACCGTCAGCAGGGCGATAGCCAGCGCCAGCAAACCCGCCAACGCAAACACCCACCCGTTCATATCGATCCGATACGCAAACCCTTCGAGCCATTGATCCATCGCATACCACGCCACCGGAACCGCCAGAACGATGGCGATCAACACCAGCTTGACGAAATCTTTGGCCAACAACCCGATGATGCCCGGCACGGTGGCTCCCAGCACCTTCCGAACGCCAATCTCACGGGTGCGGACCTGCGCCGTGTAGGCAACCAGACCGAATAAGCCCAGGCAGGAAATCACAATGGCAATGGTGGCAAACACGTTGAAGAGTGTGCCGGTGCGCTGCTCGGTTTTGTAGAGGTCATCGAAGGTTTGGTCCAGAAAAGCGTAGTTGAAGGGAAACTCGGCATTGTATCGCTTCCACAAACGCTCAGCAGAAGCAATGGCCGAAGCAGCATCCTTTCCTGTCGTTTTTATAAAAATTCGACCTGCATCGTTGGGGTAATAAAAAAAGATTGACGGCTCAATTTTTTGCTTCATGGAATCGAAATGAAAATCTTTTACGACGCCGATAATGATTCCTTCTTTGTTCCAGAGTTTAAACCGTTTTCCTACCGGATTGGTAAGACGAGCCGCTTTTACGGCCGTTTCATTTAAAATAAAATGCGTTGTATCTGTTACGGAACCGGTGAAGTTTTCACCCGCCTTTAGCTTCATTTTAAAGAAGGAAATAAAATTCTTATCGATGGCCATTGGTCGCATCATCATGGTCTCACCCATTTCTTTCCCATCCCATTCATTGCTTCCGGTTTGCATACCAATCGACACAATATTGCCATTGGATCGGGTCACGTCCGTTATGCCCGGCTGATTCAGCAAATCGGCTTTTACCACCTCATAATGGCGTTGCATATCCCGCATATAAAAAGAAAATACGTGACTTTTATCGTAGCCTAATTCCTTCGAGCGGATGTATTCCAATTGATTGCCGATGATCAAGGTCCCGGAAATCAGAATGACGGTGAACGCAAACTGCGTTACGACCAGAATCTTCCGAAAAACCGCATCGGTCAACCGCGCCGAGACTTTCCCTTTTAAGGCTTTCAGGGGTTCGAACGAAGAGAGTAACAGGGCCGGGTAGATACTCGACACCAGCAGGGTGGCCGCAATGGTCAACCCGATCACCAGCCACATCCGAAGGTCTGTCAAATCGATGACGAGCTGTTTTCCCGAAATCTCGTTGTAGAACGGCATCAACACCATCATCAACCCAATGGCCAGCAGCGCCGAAAGTGTGAAAAGCAGGGCAGTTTCAATGATAAACTGCAAAAACAATTGCCCTTTTGCCGCGCCCACGATTTTCCGCATACTCACTTCTTTGGAACGCAGCATGGAACGGGCGGTGGAAAGGTTGACGTAATTGATGCAGGCAATGACCAGAATCAGCAGCGCAATAATGCTAAACATGCGAACGGTTTCGATACCGCCATCGCTGCCGTCCGACTTGTACAAATGCATGTCGGGCAGGGCTTGCAACAGATACGCAAGGTCGGTATCATCCGCTTTGTTCCGCAGGTGAATGTTCCGCAGTTTGGTGGCCAAAGCCTCCGTCGAAACGCCCGGTTCGAGCAGTAAAAACGTGGCATAATTGAACTCATGGAAATCATTATCCTTGTTTCGGCCATCCTTCCGTTCCGCATAGATGGTTTTAAACCAGAGCGAAATCGGTAACAGCAGATCGAGTTCCCCGTTAAATGTAGTATTTTTTGGAAAATCCCGGATCACACCCGTCACGGTGAAGCGGTTTTTTCCGTCGGCCGTAATCACCTTTCCGATGGGTTCGGCATCGCCAAAATACCGCCGGGCAGTGGCTTCCGTCAGCACAACCGACTGGTCGTTCGGAAACGGATTTGCCGGATCTCCTTTGATAAGTCCAAAATCAAAGATTGAAAACAGGGAGGGGTCGACAAAGGCCGACTGTTCGTCGGTGAAAGTTTTCCCCTTGTACTTGTAGAGGCTGTAAATATTACTTTGGGTGATGCGGACGGCATCTTTTATTTCGGGCAGTTCCTTTTTCCCCATTTCGGCGATGGGCGCAACGGTGGACCGCCAGATTTGCTGGCTGCTTCCCGTTCCTACCCGGTTTTCGAGCCGGTAAATCCGGTCGGCTTTGGTATGAAACCGATCGAAGCTCAGTTCGTCCTGCACCCACAGCAGAATCAGCATCCCAACGGCCAGCCCGACCGTCAAACCGGTCATGTTGATGAGGGAGTAAAACCGGTTTTTCAGCAAATTACGCCAGGCGGTTTTGAAATAGTTTTGGATCATAGCGGGTTGAAATAGATACACTTGTGAATACGCTGTTGACGTTTTTTTCCTCATCACGCCCGACGTTCGGCCCGGTCGCCGTCGCACGAACCCCAGCACTTCCCGGACATACTGCCGCCGGGCGTACGGTTCTCCGAACAGCCGGGCATTCCGCAGAAACCGCTCGCGCAAATCGCCTTCCATCTCCTCCAGCAAAGGGGGAGCGCAGGAAATTTCCAGCAGTCGGGTGGCCCAGCGGGGCGGTTGGGGGTATTTCATGCCGGTTAATTTTAAATATTAAATGAAAAATGTTGAATGATAAAGTGGCGCGGTCGGATGTCCGTTTACTTTTACATTCAGTATTTATCATTTTACATTTATTATTCTTCTTTATTCACTTCGTAAACTCTTCACCGGATTCACCAAGGCGGCTTTGATCGACTGGTAGCTCACCGTGAGCGCGGCAATGACAAACGTGACCAGAATCGCAATCAGGAAAATCGTTGGCCCAATCTGAATGTGGTAGGCATATTCCTGAAGCCAGGCATCCATTCCGTACCAGGCCAACGGAGCGGCAATGACGAAGGCCATCAGCATCAGCCACACAAATTCCCGCGAGAACAGCACGACAATGCTGCCCACCGACGCGCCGAGTACTTTCCGAATTCCGACTTCTTTGGTCCGCTGAACAGCCATCAGCGACACCAGCCCGAACAGGCCCAAACCGCCGATGACGATGGCAATTCCCGCAAACAGCCGGAAAGCGTTGTACATCGTTTCTTCCTGCTTGTATAGTTTTGCAATGTGCTCATCCACAAACTCATACCGAAATATTGATTCCGGATTCAATTCAGTCCAATCTTTCTCGATAGTCGCCAGCGTTTCACGCAGGTTCTGCGGACGCAGCTTGACACTCACCTGCCAGAACGCCCGCGAATTGTAGGTCAGAACACAGGCGCGGATTTTTTTATGCTTGGATTCGCTCTGAAAATCACGGACAACACCCCGGATCAGGGCCGGTTCGCCCGCAAGCCGAAACCGCTTGCCAATAGCATCGGCCTCGTTCTGAATCCCCAGCCGGCGAATCAGCGTCTGGTTAACGATCACACTACGAGCCGTATCACCCTCCGCCGTTTTGATGATGGGTTCGCCCGCCAGCAACGCCAGCCGATACATCGGAATGTAGTTTTCATCCACCATTTTAAACTCGACCACATCGTTTTCCGACATCCCGAGTTCCGGCGCCGAAAAGGGAGCAAAATTGACATTATAGGACGGCCCCGCCGACGCAAAACTGATTTGCTCAACGCCGGGATTATCCTCCAATTTCTGCCGGAGAACATCGGCTTTTTCACCCGTACCAAAGGATACAATGGCTTCTTTGTCAAAACCCATGTCCTGATTCAGGAAAAAATCCATCTGGCTGGCCACCACCAGTGTCCCGATAATCATCACCTGCGTGATCGCAAACTGCATAATTACCAAGCCTTTGCGGACGGTCATTCCCCCAAAGGATGCTTCCGTAGACCGGGCTTTCAGGGCTTTGATGGGCTGAAACCCGGACTGAACAAAGGCCGGGTACAAACCCGCCAGCAGAATCGTTGACAGGACAAACCCAAAAATAACCGCGATCACCTGGGGTTCAATCAGTTGGCTGGCATCGATTCGGATGTTCAACAGCGGTTTGGCCAGAGGCAGAAATGCCCAAACCGCACCCAGGGCCAGAACCGTTGCCAAACCCACCAGCAGGGTGGTTTCACCCAGCACCTGACCCACCAGTTGCCGCCGAAAGGCCCCCAGGGCTTTCCGGATGCCCACTTCCTTCGACCGCCGAACGGCCTGAGCCGTCGCCAGGTTGACAAAATTGATGCAGGCCGTCAGGATAATGACCAATGCGACACCCGCCAAACCGTAAATGGTTTCTTTGGAGCGCGGCATCGTAATCTGGGTCAGGTAGCGCTTATCAAAATGTATTTCCCGCAGCGGTTGCATCAGCAGCGCGGCATCTTTGGCGATGTCGTCGCCCCAGTTCTTCCGAATAAAAGCCGGAATCCGGGCTTCCACGCGTTTGGGCAGCAATTTTTCCGGTAACACCACGTAGAGGTAGCCGCCCGAGATCGACCAGAAGTTGGGTGTATCGAGTTGTTTCCGGACGGTTTCCCACGAAACCAGAAAATTAAAAACCAGGTGCGTATTCGACGGCAGATCCTTGATGACGCCGGTTACGCGCAGATCCTTATCGTTATCCAGCCGGATGATTTTACCGAGTGCGTCCTGATCACCAAAATATTTCCGTGCTATGGTTTCCGTTAAAACGACCGTATTGGGTTCCTGCAACGCAGTTTTGGGATTACCAGCGAGCCAGTTAAAATCAAAGACCTGCGGAAAACTTTCGTCGGCGTAGGCATAACTTTCTTCCAGATACCGCTGGTTGCCAATCTGAGTCTGGGCTTCCCGCTGGTAATAATATTGCGAAACCTGCTCTGCTTCCGGAAAATCAGTGCGAAAAGCCGGTGCAATGGCAAAGGAAACACTCGGATTATAATCCAGCCCGTGGCTCGTTATCCGAAAAGTCCGGTCCGCTTTCTGGTTAAAAGCATCATACGTCAGTTCGTTACGAACCACCAGAAAAATCAGAATACAGGCCGATAACCCCAGCGCCAGGCCCATCACGTTGATGAATGCGTAACTCTTTTGCTGAAGAATGGTCCGGTAGGCAATCGTAAAATAGTTGCGTAGCATGGCAATCGTTTGCGGTTTTGGAGAATAATCCGGTTTCCTTTTCAAAAATTGGGGTTGCATAAACTTCAGCACTTCCCAGGCATACTGCCAGCGGGCATCCCGCTCCCCGAACAGCCTGGCCCGGCGAACAAACCGCTCGTGCAAATCCCCCTGGATTTCTTCGAGCAGGTGCGGAGCGCAAAACCACGCCAGAAGTCGGCTGGCCCATTGTGGCGGTTTTTGGGGCTTCATGATTGCGGGAATATCGAATAATAAATGTTGAATTTCGAATAATGAAAAGTGACCCGATTACTTCGTTATTCGGCGTTCGATATTCATTATTATTTGTTCATTTCTTCTTACAAACTCACTGCTGGCAGCCCCTGCGGAGAGATCGAATCCCAAAGCTGATCGCGGACGGCGCGAATGTCATGCAGCGTCCGGCTCCCCAGCACCGTAACCGAGAACAGGCGCTTACGTCGCCCACCCCGTTCGGCGGTGGCCTCGCCGAGGTGCGATTTCAACATGCCTTTTTCCTCCAGCCGGTGCAAAGCCGCGTGAACGGCGCTGATGCTGACGGCCCGGCCCGTTTGCCGGTCCAGTTCGTCGGTGATGGCCACGCCGTAGGCACCGGTTCCCAGAACCGCTACCGTCAGCAACACCACCTCTTCAAACTCGCCTAAATACGATCGTCTCATGGAAAAGAGATATAATTAACTTCTGTAGAACAAATCTGCTGCCAGAAACAAAAAATGGCCCAATCAGGCCATTTAAGCGGTTTTATAAAAAGAACCTGTCCGAATTCGTACAGTCCGGGTGTCCGAACCCGAACAGGTTTACGGTTTTTATTTCTCCGCTTTCAGCTCGTAGCGCTGATCCGGTTTGTCGATGGTCAGCCAGTAGTTCATGGTCTCGCCTGCTCCTTTCACCTGAAGACGATATTTCCCGCTCAGCAAGTGGGTTACATCAAAATACCGGTTGTAGCCCGCCTGACGGTTCAGTTCCCGATAATGAATCACGTTGGTCGACTCGTCGGTCAGTTCAATAATGACCTGCTTCCGGTCGGGATTAGCATAGTTGATGCGGAGTTTGCCGTACGAATTGACCAGCGGATTGACCAGAAATTTCGAATTGAATTCCGGCACAACCGACGGCGGGGTTTCTTCGTAAGCATAAACCGCAGAAACTTTTGAATAGCCAACGTCATTGGAAGCCAGCAACTCCGACGATCGCACCTGCGATGCCAGCAGGTGATTGTTGACCACCCGATCCAGCATTTCGTCGAACAGGCGAATGTTCCGTTTGGTCAATTTGACATACTGGCCCCGCAGCGTTTCCTGATACACGGGTTCATTCCGGGCGTTGAAAAACCGGATGACGGTGTTGCGGGTGCCGTAGTCGGTCTGAATCTTCCAGTACCCTTTATCTACATCCGGGCCGGAGTGGTAATCTGGTTGGGCATAACCGACAAGCGTGCTGAACAGAAGAAGCAGAACCAGGAGGGTTTTGAACCGGTAGGCGGTTTTTTCTTGAACGGTTTTCATGAGAATTGTGCGTGTTGTTTACAGGTTGTTAATTTGGTCAGTATTATTTCAAACTTTGTAAAACAAATCTCTTACCAGAATCAGAAACGGCATTCTGAATCAATGGAGGGCATTTTTACAAAATCATCTTGTCCGAAACCGTACAAAGTCTGTCCGATTTTGTACGGTTTCGCGGGCGGGTGATTTCCTGTTACAAAGCAGCGAAATTGCCGGAAAACGACTCAATGCAAGTGACGAAAGCGTGGAAAAGCGGGACAGAAAGCCTGTAGAGCCTTACCAAGCTTTTGGCGCGCCCTCAGGGAATGGCCCGAAGCTGATACGACTGCGGATTGGCCTGAATGATTAACCGATAGGCATACCGCTTCTGTGCGCCTTCTACTTCAAACCGGAACTTTCCTTCCGCCAAACGGGTCAGATTCAGCGTCCGGTTATAGGTTGATGAAGCCGATTTTTCTTTAAATACATACCGCCCCTGATCATCCAGTAACATCACCAGCATGGGTTCTTGCCGAAGATTGGCAACGTGAACTTTCAGTTTACCGGTACTGCTGATTGCGACATCGGAGCGCAACGGATTGACATCCAGGGTTTCTTTAGGTGATGCCAGTATATAAGATGTAGAAACCGGAGTTGACAACGGCGTCGAAACAACGTGGTAAGGCTCACTGCCGCTGGTGGCCACCAACTCATGGCTTTTGACTTCGGCCGACAGCAATTGGTTGGTCGATAGCCGCTCCAGCATCGAGTCGAACAAACGGATGTTCCGATTCGTCAGTTTTACATACCGATTCGATAGCGATTCCTCATAAATCGGTTCGTGCCAGCGGTTAAAAAAACGGATCCTGGTCTGTTGGGTTGTGTAGTCGGTCTGAATTTTCCAATACCCCCTGGCCGAGTCGGTTCTGGCATAATAATCGGACTGGGCGGTCGCCGTCAAACCGTACAGGAAGAGACTCACAACTAGCCAATTCTGGCATTTTCGGGCTGTTTTTTGGAGGAGGGTTTTCATGATTCGGGCATTTGTTGTTTACAGGAGATAAAAAGGAAAAGTATTATTTCAATGTTTGCAGAACAAATCTTTTGCCAAACCAGATCAAGGTTGCTTAATCGATCAAAATCACGGTATTTTACGTTTAGGTTGAAGACGACGCGTCCATTAGTGGACACCTTTTGTCCCGGAATGGACAGTGGAGCCGCATCCTCCGGGCCGGTTTGATGCGTATACCCCATAGAGGAGCAAAAAGCAGTCACCGTTGCATGAACAACGTCCGGCCTTTCTGATTTTCGCGTAAGTTTGCAGCATGAAGATCCTTTCACTGACCGAATTAAATCAGGAACAATACCTGGCCGCTCAGGCTCTCGAAATAAAATGCAAGGCCGATGATGGGTTGATGGGCCACATTCACTGGGATAAATCCATGAATTATTTCCAGTCGATGTGCCACTGGTTTTTACTCTACAAAAATGACGTGTTGATTGGCCTTTTATCGGCTTTTGCCCCGACGACCGGCGTGGTTGAATTTTGCGGTTATACGCTGCCCAAAGCCCGGCGGAAAGGGTGCTTTTCGACCCTGCTCGAAGTGGCTGCGGATGCAGCCCGAAACTACGGCTACGAGCACATACTGCTGATTACGGAACGGGCTTCTGAATCGGGACAGGCCTTCGTTCGTCAGTTGGGAGCCACGTATTCCAATACCGAGTATCAACTGCGCTGGGAACCGTTGCCGTCGCTGGCACTCCCGGTTTCCACGCCGGCAATTCACCTCGTCAAGGCCGGTTTGGCGGATCTGGAACCATTATCGAAATTGAGTCAGACGATTTTTGGGGGCACCATCGACGAAGCCCGTAAGCTCCTGGAAACCACCATTACCACGCCCCACCTCACGCAGTATATTGCTACGCTGGACGAAAAACCGATCGGCATGGTAGCGATTAATTTTGTGCAGAACGACGCCTGGATTATTGGCCTGGGCGTTTGCCCGGCGTTTCAGGGGCGCGGAATTGGCAAAACCATATTGTTCCGGATTCTGGATATTCTTCAGGAGTGTATGGCCGAAACCATCCTGATCGAGGTGGATTCCGGCAACGAAGCGGCCCTGCATCTATACCAGAAATCCGGTTTTACGATTCAGATGGGCCAGGATTATTTCCGGTTGCCGCTGCGGTAACGATGCGCTTACACAGACGGGGCCGCCCCGTCTGTGTAACAACTCCTCTCTAAAACTCACTGATTCGCGTCTTTCCCCTCTTCCAGTTTCCTGATCATCGCCGTGACGCCATTCTTATTCAACTCGTTCGGTGCCTGGGGCAGAGCCGCCTTCAGGTAGGGCAACGCTTTTTTGAAATCGCCGAGGGCCGACAGTCCCCTTCCCATCCCGACGTTGGTCGTAAACTGGTTCGGGTTCTTGTCGTAGTTTACCTTAAAAACCTCGTAGGCGTCTTTCGTCCGGTTTTGCTGGAGCAACGTCCGGCCATACTGATGGAGTTCGTTCAGGTTTCCCATTGGAACAGCTTCTTTCATTACCGCATCGGCGTTGGCCTGCTGGTTGAGAGCCGTCAAAACCAGGGCTTTCGTGCTGAGTGTCTGGAAGTTTTTCTGCCCAATGAACGGCAAACCAACGGCCTGATCGGCCCAGACCAGCGCTTGATCCAGATTGGTTTTGTTCTGAAGGCAATACGTAGCCGCCTGAACGTACGACTGCCACGTAAAGCCCTGCGAATTGCGCAATTCGTTTTTAAAAGACGCCAACTGAATCTTCACCACATCGGCTTCAACCTTAAACGGGATCTGGCGTTTTTCCCACGAAAGTGCCACCGTTGCCGAATTGTCCGTCTGGTCGATGAACTCGTATTTGAGCCACTCCACGCTCTTGTCGAGGGGCTGGTTTTTGACCGTCACGCGCAGCGCGTCCTCCGACGGTTCGTAGAAAAAACTGCCCCAGGACGTCGAATTTTTGGAGAAAATAACCGTCGTTTCGGCCTCGCCCAACAGCATATGCAGCCCGTAGGTTCCGGCGGGGAGGTCTTTGCCCTCTACTTTGACATCGGTCGAAAAAGAAATAACGGTATTTTCGTTGGCACCCGCCCGCCAGGGAGCGGCTTTGCTGGTGCCGAAACCGAGGTCCACCAGCCCGTAATGGGCCACCGGTGTTCCCCAAACCTTTCCCTCCCGCCCTTTCAGACCGGGGCGGCTGTAGTGAATGGCAATTTTTGTCAGACCAATTTGCTCCGAAACGGAGGCTTTTCGGTTGCCACCGTCGGGGATGGCGGTGAGTTGCTGGGCAGAAACCAGCGTTGCATTGAGAACCAGAAGGAATAAGATAAACCGTGCTTTCATGGTATTGTCGATAAAGTGTTTACCGTCAAAATAAACGCATGAAAACCGGGTGTAGCTCCCGCACTCTGGGGGATTTGGCGAGGAAGGGTAATTAATTGTTTCGCGGAGTTGAGCGGAGGAAAAAGGGAGTTAAGCGGAGTAAATTAAAAAATCTCTGCGTAACTCTTTTTTTCTCCGCTCAACTCCGCGAAACAATCACCCTCTTTTTACTCTGAAACCTCCCGCTCCACCAACCGCTCCGCCATCGGCAACAGCGTTTCTTCCAATGGCAACCGGCGTTTTGATTCCACCATGAACGTGGCCGGGTTGGGCAGGAACGGCCGACGGCGGATCAGTTCCAGTTTCAGGGTTTCGTAGGTCCGCCCGACGCCCTTCCGCACGGAGTCAATGTAGCGCGTTTGGATCGGCTGGCGGCCGGTTTGCGTCGTCGACAGGGCTAATCCCGGCAGGGCCAGGCCCGTCCAGGTCAGGTTGAAATAATAGATATGGGTCTGGGAATGCGACGACCAATGGAGGAAAATATAGCCTTCATCCCGGCGCAGCGGCAGCATTCCGATGGGGGTCAGCGTCAGATTCGCGGCCAGTTCATCGGCCATTTCCTGCCCTTTCGTCAGGGTTTGCCCAAATCGGGGCAGGGCGAAATTCATGATGGAGTCGATTTCTGACATATACTCGTCGTCTTCCTGCCGGGATTGGTACCGTACCGTAAGACTTTCGGGGTCAATTCCGGTGGCATCCTTGGGGAATGAAGCAGAAAGCTTACCTTTGCGGTTCCGAAAACGGAGACCGGTTTCATAATGGTCCCGCAATTCCGTCAGGTCAGGGTATAACTTTTTGTCAGAGAAGTGTTGCTGAACGTTTTGCAGATAGGCCAGAACGACAAATTTTTTGTACTCTAAATCAATCAGTCCTTGCGTCAACCAGTCTTTCTGAAGTTTTTTCATAATGAAAACGAATGAAGAACAGACAGTCTTGTTGTTTAGTAAGTTAACGAAAAATCCCAATCTGCCAAATAGTGTTTGGCGTTTTTTTTCTCCGACCAAAAAGGCTTCTCCCTAACCCATTGATTACCAAACTGACATCATAAATCGGAAATTTTGTCAGTATTACCAGAAAAAAGTGGTCTGGCACAATAAGTGACCAAAATCGACCGTCAGTTCGACAGTATTATGGTTCGCCGATGCGACGGTCCGCCGATGCGGTCGAACATTTAATCAAGCACAAAACAATTTAACTTCTAAAACACAAGCCCATTATGGAAGCACTAACGGAAAGTAAAGTAAACGTAAGACCGTTGGCTGACCGGGTGCTGGTTGAACCAGCTCCTGCTGAAGAAAAAACCGCATTTGGTATCATCATCCCCGACACCGCCAAAGAAAAACCACAACGTGGAACGATTGTCGCTGTTGGCACGGGTAAAAAAGATGAGCCTCTGACCGTTCAGGTTGGCGATACCGTTTTGTACGGTAAGTATGCCGGTACCGAAATCACCGTTGAGGGCAAAGAATACCTCATCATGCGTGAGTCGGACATTTTTGCCATTATCTAAGGTTCTCCCGCCGGCCCCGGTTCAGTTAACCTGACCACCGCCCGCCCGAAAACCCGTTTACATTACTCGTTACAACCATTAATTCCTTTTCACTCATGTCTAAGAAAATATTTTTTGATATCGACGCCCGCGATCGGATCAAGAAGGGTGTTGATACCCTCGCCGACGCTGTTAAAGTAACGTTGGGACCTAAAGGCCGGAACGTTATTCTGGATAAGAAATTCGGCTCACCGGCGATCACCAAAGATGGTGTTACCGTTGCCAAAGAAATTGAACTGAAAGACGCCATCGAAAACATGGGCGCTCAATTGGTGAAAGAAGTCGCTTCCAAAACCGCTGATTCAGCCGGTGATGGAACCACGACGGCTACCGTTCTGGCCCAGGCGATCTACTCGATCGGGGTGAAAAACGTAGCGGCCGGTGCAAACCCGATGGACCTGAAACGCGGTATCGACAAAGCAGTTATTGCCGTTGTCGACAACCTGCGTTCACAGTCACGCGCCATCGAAACGTCGAAAGAAATTGCTCAGGTAGCAACGATCTCGGCGAACAGCGATGAGGAAATCGGCCAGATGATTGCCGATGCCATGGAAAAAGTTGGTAAAGAAGGTGTGATCACCGTTGAGGAAGCGCGTGGTACGGAAACGGAAGTAAAAACCGTTGAAGGGATGCAGTTCGACCGCGGTTATCTGTCGGCTTACTTCGTGACCAATACCGACAAAATGGAAGTTGAACTGGACCGTCCGTTCATTCTGATCTCGGAGAAAAAAGTTTCTTCGATGAAAGAATTGCTGCCGGTTCTGGAGCAAGTTGCTCAAACCGGTCGTCCGTTGCTGATCATCGCCGAAGATGTCGATGGTGAAGCACTGGCTACGCTGGTTGTCAACAAAATCCGTGGTGCCCTCAAAGTGGCCGCTGTGAAAGCTCCGGGCTTTGGCGATCGCCGGAAAGCCATGCTGGAAGACATTGCTATCCTGACGGGTGGCCAGGTCATCGCCGAAGAGCGTGGTTTCAAACTGGAAAACACTTCTATTGAATTTTTAGGCACTGCCGAAAAAATCATCATCGACAAGGATAACACAACTGTTATCAATGGTGCAGGTGAAAAAGAAGATATTACGGGCCGTGTTAACCAGATCAAATCGCAGATCGAAAACACGACTTCCGATTACGACAAGGAAAAACTACAGGAACGTCTGGCGAAACTGTCGGGCGGTGTAGCGATTCTGTACATCGGTGCTGCTACCGAAGTAGAAATGAAAGAAAAGAAAGACCGCGTTGATGATGCCCTGCACGCAACCCGCGCTGCTGTTGAAGAAGGTATCGTTGCCGGTGGTGGTGTTGCTTTCATCCGGACGATCAAGTCATTGGATGCGGTTGAAACCCGCAACGAAGACGAAAAAACCGGTGTAAACATCATCCGCGTTGCGCTGGAATCTCCGTTGCGGACGATTGTAGCCAACGCTGGTGGCGAAAGCTCCGTGGTTGTGAACGCGGTGAAAGCCGGCGAAGGCGACTACGGTTACAACGCCCGCGAAGATCGTTACGAAAACATGGTGGAAGCTGGTATCATCGACCCGACGAAAGTAACCCGTCTGGCCCTGGAAAATGCCGCTTCGATCGCTGGCTTGTTGTTGACCACCGAGTGTGTGATTGCCGACGAACCGGAAGAAGCACCGGCTGGTGGTGGCGGACATGGCCACCCAGGTGGCATGGGCGGCATGATGTAATCATCCCCTCAGCTTACGCATACAAAAGCCCCCGGCAGTCTGTCGGGGGCTTTTTTGGTTTTTATCTTTTGCCAATCGCGCGTCCAGGCGGTTGGATGACGCATTTCAAACGAAAGAATACAAAAATTAAATAAAGCTAAAAACCATAAAATGATATAATTTTCCTACTATTAAGTTTTAAAATGCCGACCTATTTTTTCGTTTACTATTTTTTACTTTCGTTTATTTTGTAAATTGCTTCGATTTATCGGATTTCGGGTAGCACGAAACCTGCCAATCATTCTACGACCATTGCCCCTTAACTCACTATGACCAAGAAAGAAAGCGCTCCCATCAGTCTGGGTGTCATCATTGGAAACCGTGACTTTTTCCCGGATCGGCTGGTGGCCGAGTCGCGGGTCGAAATCATCGACATCCTGAAAAGCCAAAACGTCAATCCGATTTTACTGGAAACGGAAGAAACCAAACTGGGCGGAGTGGAAACGTTTCAGGACGCCCGGAAATGTGCGGATTTGTTCAAAAAACACCGCGATGAAATCAGTGGCATTCTGGTCATTCTGCCGAATTTCGGCGATGAACGGGGCGTCGCAGAAAGCCTGAAACTGGCCGACCTGAACGTTCCGGTGATGATTCAGGCCTATCCCGACGATCTGAACAAACTGGATGTGGCCCGCCGACGGGATTCGTGGTGCGGAAAAATTTCGGTTTGTAATAACCTCTACCAGTTCGGTATCAAATATACCCTGACGACCAAACACGTCGTTCATCCAACCGATCCGAGTTTTACGCAGGATTTGCAGAATTTTATCGGGGTTTGTCGAGTCGTACGGGGTTTGCAGAAAGTCCGGATTGGTGCCGTGGGTGCCCGGCCGGGCGGATTCAATACGGTTCGCTACAGCGAAAAAATTCTTCAGCGCAACGGCATTTCAGTGGTCACCGTCGATTTGTCCGAAATTCTGGGGAATGCCAACAAGCTGACCAAAGACGATATCAGCGTCAAAAACCGCCTGGACGCCATCAAGGCCTACACGCCAACAGGCCGCACACCGGATGAGAAGCTGGTGCAGATCGCCAAACTGGACGTGGTGCTGAATGACTTCGTGGAACAGAATTCCCTCGACGCCACCGCCATCCAGTGCTGGACCTCCATTCAGCAGAATTACGGCTGCAACGTCTGTACCAGCATGAGCATGATGAGTGAAAACATGTTGCCGAGTGCCTGCGAGGTCGACGTGACGGGAACGTTGAGCATGTACGCCATGCAACTGGCCTCCGGTTCGCCCAGCGCCCTGGTCGACTGGAACAACAATTACGCCGACGACGAAAACAAGTGCGTGCTGTTTCACTGCGGCAACTGGGCGAAGTCGTTTTTACCGGACATTGAAATTAGTACCGCCCCGATTCTGGGAACCAGCGTCGGGGAAGAGAATACGTACGGAGCCCTGTCGGGTCGCACCCCGGCCTCTCCCCTCACCTTCGGCCGCATCAGCACCGACGATTCCAAAGGCATCATCAAAGCCTACATTGGCGAAGGCCAACTGACCGACGATGCCCTGAATACCTTCGGAAACCGGGCGGTAGCCCAAATCCCGAATTTGCAGGGGCTCATGCAGTACGTTTGCCGCAACGGTTTTGAACACCATGTGGTGATGAATGCGTCCAAAACCGCCGGTATTTTGAAAGAAGCGTTTGAAAACTACATGGGCTGGGACGTGTACGAACATTAAGAAAGCATGACTGAACAGGAATTAGCACGCAAGTCCGTCGACTATCGCCGGAAGATTCTCAAGTATATCGTCGAAGCGAAAGCCGGGCATACCGGAGGAAGTCTGTCGTGCGTGGACATTCTGAATGTGCTGTATAACCACGTTCTGAACGTTGGTCCGGACAACTTCAAGTCGCCCCTGCGCGACCGCTACATTCAGAGCAAGGGCCATACGGTGGAAGCCTTGTACGTCGTATTAGCAGACAAAGGTTTTTTCCCGGAATCGGATTTGATGACCCTGTGTAAATACGGTTCGCATTACATTGGTCACCCGACCCGCAAAGTCAACGGCATCGAGCAGAATACCGGTTCGCTGGGACACGGCCTGTCGCTCAGCGTCGGAACCGCTCTGGCCGCCAAACTGGACGGACTCTCCTACCGGGTTTTCACAATGCTCGGCGACGGCGAATTACCCGAAGGTTCCAACTGGGAAGGGGCGTTGTTAGCGTCTCACTACAAGCTCGATAACCTCTGCGCCATCATCGACAACAACGGTTTGCAAATTTCAGGGGCCACGACCGACGTCTGCAATACGGACCCCATCGACCGGAAATTTGAAGCATTTGGCTGGGAAGTCCGGCACGTCGACGGACACGATTTTGGAGCGTTGAAGGAAACCTTTGCGGCTTTGCCTTTTACGGTCGGCAAACCCAGCCTCGTGATTGCGCACACGGTCAAAGGCCGGGGCATCAGTTACATGGAAAACCAGTTGAAATGGCACCACGGCGTGCCGAATCCCGATCAATATACCCACGCGCTGGCAGAGTTGGCGGAGGCCGAGGCCGTTCTCCGCTGAGAAACGAACGATTGATAGACATGGCAGAAATCACGCAAAACGAACTTGTTACGTATAAAGCCAACCTCGACGTTTTTTCGGGAACGCTTCAGGAACTGGCCAGCACCGACAAAACGATTCTGGTCGTAACCAGTGACTCGCGGGGTTCGGGAAAGCTGGTGCCTTTTGGCCAGAAATTCCCGGCGCAGATGGTCGAAATCGGGATTGCCGAGCAAAATCTGGTGGGCGTCGCGGCCGGTTTGGCTTCGACCGGGAAAAAAGTGTTTGCGGTTTCTCCCGCCTGTTTTCTGACGGCCCGTTCGTTTGAACAGATCAAAACCGACGTCGCGTATTCCGATAACCCGGTCAAACTCATCGGCATCAGTGCCGGTGTAAGCTACGGCGCGTTGGGCTCGACCCACCACAGTTTGCACGATTTTGCGGCTTTGCGGGCGGTCCACAACCTGATCATTGTTGTTCCGGCGGATAATTTTGAAACGGAGCAGGCCATTCGATTAGCGGCCCAAACCGAACATCCGATTTACATCCGGTTCGGCAAAAAAGCGATGCCCTTGCTGACCGAAGACCCGAACCGCCGGTTTGAATTCGGGAAAGGCAGTGTTGTCCGGGAAGGGAATGACCTGGTCATTATCGGAACGGGCGAAACCGTCTATCCGGCCGTTCAGGCGGCCCGGCGGCTGGAAACACTGTACGGAATTCGGTCGACGGTGGTCAGTATGCACACCATCAAACCGCTGGATTACGAACTGTTGGCAAAAGTCGCATCGCCGGGTGTGCCCATTGTTACGGTGGAAGAACACAGTGTCTACGGGGGTCTGGGCGAAGCCTGCGCTTCCTTTCTGATGCAAAATAATTTTCATAATCCCTTCAAAATCATGGGTATCCCGGATGAATACACCGTTACGGGTTCCCAGATCGAGATCTTCAATCACTACGGTTTGTCCGAAGAAGGCATTGCCGAAACCGGGCTGAACCTGGTTCGGAAAACGGCTTAACCTTTCCTACCCATGAAAAAAGTATTCCTACCCCTCCTCTCCTTCATCGTATTGCTATCGTCAGGCATTTGTCAGGCGCAGGAAGCCAGAAAACTCCGGGTTCTGGTGTTGACCGACATTGAAAATGAACCCGATGACGCCCAGTCAATGGTGCGGTTTCTGACCTATTCCAATCAATGGGATGTGGAAGGGCTGATCGCTACAACCTCGGTGCATCAACGAAACCGGGTGGCACCCGAGCGGATTCAGCGGATTGTTCAGGCCTACGGAAAAGTGCGGAACAACCTGCTGCTCCACGAAAAAGGTTATCCCGAAACCGACTACCTGCTCAGTCGCATCAAACCGGCGATTCCCAAATACGGTATGGATGCCGTTGGGCCGGGCAATGACTCGGAAGGCTCGGAACACATCATCGCCGTGGTGGACCGGAAAGACGACCGCCCGGTCTGGATTCCGGTCTGGGGCGGAGCCAATTGCCTGGGACAGGCCCTCTGGAAAGTCAGGCAAACCCGCACCCCCGAAGAAGTGGAGCAGTTTGTGTCCAAAATCCGGGTCTATACCATTTCCGATCAGGATGACGCCGGGCCGTGGATTCGCAAGACCTTCCCTACCCTTTTTTACATTATTAGTCCCGGTTTTCACGCCCGGGGCGGCTACCATTATTCCACCTGGCGCGGCATCAGTGGCGACGGCTTCACGCGGGGATTCGACGGTGCCGATTCCAATCTGGTCAATAACCGCTGGCTAGACGAAAACATCCGGAAAAACCACGGGCCGCTCGGTGCCGAACACCCGCACACGGATTTCATCATGGAAGGGGACACACCCAGCTTTCTTGGCCTGATTACCAACGGCTTGAGCGATCCCGAACACCCCAACTACGGTAGTTGGGGCGGCCGTTACGAGTTGTATACACCCCGCACCCGCAAGTGGTTTCTGGAACCCGAAACCCGCCCCATCTGGACCGACACCGAAGACGAGGTGGTGGGCATCGACGGAGCCTGGCACAACAGCAACAAAGCGACCATCTGGCGCTGGCGGCAGGCCTACCAACACGACTTTGCGGCCCGCATCGACTGGACCGTCAAACCGTACAAGGAAGCCAACCACCCGCCGATGGCGGTTTTGAAACACGCCAATCAATTGCGGGTAAAAAGTGGGGAGAAAGTGGTTTTAAGTGCGGACGGATCAACCGATCCCGATGGAAATTCGCTCTCCTATGAATGGATTTATTACCGCGAACCAGGGACTTTCGAAAGCAACCGGCCACTCGAAATTCAGGATAACCGGCAAAAGTCGGCTTTTTTGACGGCCCCGAAAGTGACCCAACCGGAGACGCTGCATGTCATTCTGGCCGTAACCGACAACGGCAAACCGGCTCTGACGCGCTACCAACGGGTGATTGTGACGGTATTTCCGTAAAAATGGGGCCTTTACCGCTGTTAGCGTGTTGGAGCCCTGACAGGGTCTTCGACCGCTGTCAGGGCTCCAACACGCTAACAGCGGCTACTTACTTTAATCGATTGTGCAACAACACCATGAACCAGGCATTCTTTCCTAAAAAAATACCGCTATTCGCGTTGATCATCACGCTCCTGATTTTCGGTGGATGCCAGAAAACGTCCAGCGAAAACCAACCCAAGCAGGTTGCGGTCATTATTTCGACACTTAACAATCCCTGGTTTGTGGTGCTGGCCGAAACGGCGGCTGCTCAGGCGAAATCGCTGGGATACGAAGCCAAAATCTTTGATTCCCAGAACAATACGGCGCTGGAAACCGATCATTTCGAAAACGCCATTGTCTCCGGTTTCGACGCCATCCTGTTCAATCCAACGGATGCCGACGGTTCGGTCGTGAATGTTCTGAAAGCCAAAGAAGCGGGTATTCCGGTGTTTTGTATGGACCGTGAAGTCAATTCGAGCGGAGCGGCAACCTCCCAGATTCTGTCCGACAACTACGCGGGCTGCGTGGCCATCGGGAAATATTTTGTTCAGACGATCCCGGAAAAACCGTCAGTAGACGCAATCAAATATGTCGAAATCCTGGGTCTGGTGGGCGACAACAACACCTGGAACCGGTCGAAGGGATTCCACAGCGTCGTGGATTCGTACCCGGCTTTCAAGATGGTAGCCCAGCAAAGTGCGGATTTCGACCGGAACAAAGCGCTGGAAGTGGTCGAATCCATCTTGCAGGCCCACCCCGACATCGACGGGATTTTCTGCGGGAACGATGCCATGGCGATGGGAGCTTACCAGGCCGTAATGGCGGCTGGAAAAACCCGCGAAATCAAAGTCTACGGTTTCGATGGAGCACTGGATGTCATCGAGTCGATCAGCAACGGAAAAATCATGGCGACCGGCCTGCAATCACCCGAGACGATGGCGAAAACCGCTGCGCTGTATGCCGGCGACTATTTTAAGGGGAAACGGGATTTCCCGCAAAAAATGCCGGTAGCCGTCGAGCTGGTTTCGCAAGCTAACATCAAGGATTACAGCGCATTGATTAAACGAAACTAAACCATGAATAAACCCGGATTAAAGTATGGAGCATTGCTCTTGCTGCTGGCGGTAGTGGTCTATCATTCCGTTTATTTCAAAAAACTGGACGAAGTGAAGGCCAAAGGTGCCCGGACGCAGTTCGATGCGACAGCCTACGCCGATGCTTTCTGGAAAACCAAACTGCTGCCCGCAACAACCAAAGCAACCGACCTGAACACCTTGATTCAGGCCTTGAAAACCGACAAAGACCAGGCGTTTGCTGCACATTCAAACGCGATGAGTATCGGCAACATCCGGTATTTTCTGGTCAAAGGGCAGGGTAAAATAACCGCAGTTCGCGATCAGGATGTCACGGTTTCGCTGACCAACGGACCTGACATCATCGTGGCCACGGAATACATTTTCGGAAATGCTGCCCGCGATGCGTCGGGGCTAATCAGCCTGACGGAGTTTACCAATACGATGGATTTGAACAACGTCTCGGCGGAAATCAACCAGATTATTCGAAAACGGGTGGTGGTTCCGTTTAAAACCAGCGTCAAAACCGGTATGGAAGTGGAGTTTACGGGCGCCATCGAACTGAACCAGGCCCATTTGCATACCGAAGCCATTGAAGTTATCCCGATTTCCATCCGGTCCGTGGGTACATGATATGCTAAGAGCGGAAAACATAACGAAACGATTTTCGGGGGTAACCGCGCTGGACGCCGTTTGCCTGGAATTTCAGGCCGGAAAAGTGACGGCGGTGATTGGTGAAAACGGTGCCGGGAAGTCTACGCTGATGAAAATCCTGTCGGGCGTTTATCCCGACTACGAGGGCCAGATTTGGTACAAGGGGAACCCCGTTCGGTTTGCCTCCCCCCGCGACGCACAGGACTGCGGTATTGCCATCATCCACCAGGAACTGAACCTGATTCCGTACCTGAACATCACCGAAAACATCTTTCTGGGCCGCGAACTGACAACCCGCTGGGGAACGCTCGACAAGAAAGCCATGCGACTGCGAACCGGGCAACTGCTCGACCGGCTGAATCTGTCCATCAGCCCCGACACGCTGGTTTCGGAGCTAAAAGTAGGTCAGCAGCAGGTGGTCGAAATTGCCAAAGCCCTGCTGATCGACTCGGAAGTGATTATCATGGACGAACCCACCTCGGCCATCAGCGAAAGCGAGGTCGACGTGCTGTTTAGAATCATCGCGGATTTAAAAAAGGAACAGAAAGCCATCGTTTACATCTCGCACAAACTGGACGAACTGTTCAAAATGGCCGACCGGTTTGTGGTTTTGCGCGACGGAAAATCCATCGAATCCGGCGAAATGCAGGGCATGACCCACGATGACATCATTCGTAAAATGGTTGGGCGGGCAGTTCACACGATCCGTCGGCAAGCCGGTTTTTTGTCTCCAAAACCGCTGCTGTCGGTGGAGAATCTGTGCCTGAAGCACCCCGAACGAACGCAGGAAAACCAGCTCAAGAACATTTTCTTCACGGTGGGGCAGGGCGAAATTGTCGGCATTTTCGGGCTGATGGGCGCGGGACGAACCGAATTGCTGGAAACGCTTTTTGGCCTGCATCCGAAGCGAACCAGCGGCAAAATCAGGCTGGATGAGCAGGAAAGGCATTTTAAATCACCCGGCGACGCCATCGCAGCGGGGCTGGCGCTGGTGCCGGAAGACCGGAAAAAAGACGGGCTGGTACTGGGGCTGGATGTACGGACGAACATCAGTTTGACCAACCTCAACAGCATTGAACGGAACGGACTGCTCAACCGGGCGAAAGAGTCCAAACTGGCAAACCAATACATCACCGACCTGAACATCAAAACATCCTCGGAGCGGCAAACCGCCCGGAACCTGAGCGGGGGCAACCAGCAGAAAATCGTTCTGTCGAAATGGCTGGCGACCCATCCCAAACTGTTGATGCTGGACGAACCCACACGCGGCATCGATGTCAATGCCAAAAATGAAATCTATAAACTCATTTTGCAACTGGCCGACGCGGGCATGGGCATTCTGGTGGTTTCTTCGGAACTCCCGGAAATTCTGGCAATTTCCGACCGCATTCTGGTCATGAGCGAAGGAAATCTGACGACCGAACTCCCCGCCAATGCCTCGGAAGACGAGATTCTGAAAGCCGCTATTCCTCAAACCATTTAACGAAGTCTTCCATGCAAATCTCCTTGCAAACCTACCGACCCGTTATCCTGAAATTTCAATCGCTGATTGCCCTGCTCCTGCTTTGCATCACGATCGGTTTACTGTCTGACAAGTTTTTCACTGTAGCCAACGGCTGGAACGTGCTGCGGCAAATCTCGGTCAACATCTGCATTTCCGTCGGCATGACGCTGGTGGTACTGACGGCCGGCATCGACCTCTCCGTCGGTTCGGTGCTGGCGCTTTCGGGTGCCATTGCCGCCGGTTTGCTGCGGAATGGAATTGAACTCCCCGCCAATAACCTGTACATCGGCTTTACGGTTTTTGGGGCCATTGTCGCCGGAATTCTGACCGGCAGTGTGCTTGGTTGGTTCAACGGCTGGGCGATCACCCGGTTCAAACTGCCGCCGTTTGTCGCCACGCTCGCCATGCTCACCATCGCCCGGGGTTTGACGATGCTGTGGACCGAAGGATTTCCCATTACCGGTTTGGGCGATTCGTTCACCTTCCTCGGAACCGGCTGGTTTCTAGGCATTCCGCTGCCGGTCTGGATTTCCGGTGGTATTGTTCTGGTCACGGTTTTACTCATGGATCAGACCCGGTTTGGCCGGTATGTCTACGCCATTGGCGGCAGCGAAAGTGCGGCCCGGCTTTCGGGTGTCAACATCAATCGCATCAAAATAAGGGTTTACACCCTGGCCGGTGCGCTGGCTGCGGTTGGCGGACTGCTGGTGACGTCCCGGCTGGATTCGGCGCAACCCAATGCCGGAACGAGCTACGAACTGGATTCCATTGCGGCCGTAGTGATTGGCGGAACCTCACTGTCGGGCGGACGGGGCAGCATCCTCGGCACAGTGCAGGGCGCGGTCATCATCGGCGTTTTGAACAACGGTTTGGTGCTGCTAAACGTCTCGCCGTTCTGGCAACAGGTTGTCAAGGGAATCGTCATCCTACTGGCCGTTATCATCGACAAATCCAGCACCAAAGGCGAGTAAAAACATGGAAAACAGTTTCATTCTGGCGATTGACCAAGGCACGAGCAGTACGAAAACGCTGCTTTTTAACAAACACGGGGAAGCCGTTGCGCGGGCGTCGGAACCGCTCAGAACCCGGTATTACGGCGACGGATATGTCGAGCAGGACCCCAAACAGATTTTCGCCAATGTGCTGGCTTCCGTTGGAAAATGCCTCGGAGCCTTTGCGGCTCAGGGCGGTGATCTTCAGGCCATTCGGGCGTGCGGGATTTCAAACCAGCGGGAAACCTTCGTCGTCTGGGATCGGGCCGGTGTGCCGCTCTACAACGCCATCGTATGGCAGTGCAAACGCTCGATCGAGGTTTGTGAGCGACTCAAATCCGAAGGGCTGGAAGAGCAGGTAAAAGCGAAAACCGGTCTGTTCATCGATCCTTATTTTTCGGGAACCAAAATGATCTGGCTCTACGAAAACAACGAAAAAGTGCGCCAGGCCGTCGATGCCGGAAATGCGTACTTTGGTACGGTCGATACGTGGCTGCTCTATCAATTAACCAACGGCCAAGCCTATTTTACCGACTACACCAACGCATCCCGAACCCTATTTTTCAACCTGAAAACACTGGACTGGGACATAGAACTGCTGGAGGCTTTTGGTTTATCCCAACTGAATCTCCCCCAGCCCAAACCGTCGGCTTTTTTGTTCGGCGCGTCGAATTTCGGCGGTTTATTCGATCATCTGCTTCCGATTACCGCCCTCATCGGCGACTCCCACGCGGCTGCCTTTGGCGAGGGTTGTTTTGAACCCGGCACCGCCAAAGCGACGTTGGGAACCGGCTGTTCCATCCTCATGAACATTGGCTCGGAGCTTCAGGAGTCAAAACGCGGAATGGTTTCTACGGTTTGCTGGAGCACCGAAGACCGCGTGGATTATGCCCTGGAAGGCGTCATCGTCACCTGCGGAGCCACCATTGAATGGCTAAAAAACAGTCTGAACTTCTTTGTTGAAAGCCAGGAAACCGAAGCGATGGCTACAGCCGTCAGCGACAACGGCGGGGTTTACATCATCCCGGCGTTCAGCGGTTTGGGAGCGCCCCACTGGCAGATGGCCCGCAAGGCAACCATTTCCGGACTCACCTTTGGTTCCAGCAAAAACCACCTGGTGCGGGCGGCACTGGAGTCGATTCCCTATCAAATCAAGGACGTGATCGTAGCAATGGAAGTGGACACGGGAATCCACTTGCAGGAATTGATGGTGAACGGTGGAATGACCGCCAACGGATTTATCCTGCAATTTCTGGCAGATTTGCTCGGCAAAATGGTCGTCAACGGCGGTATGCCGGATGTTTCGGCGCTGGGAGCGGCTTACCTCGCCGGATTAAAAGCCGGTATTTATCCAAGTCTGACTCACCTCAAAAGTCTGAATACCGGGAAGAAGTCGATCCACCCGGAAGACTCCACTACCACACAACTTTATTACGCTGGCTGGCTGGCCGCTCTGGGCGAAACCCGAAACTGATGCTTTTTTACCTCCCTCCAAAGGAATAGAAGTGCTTTAACCGAAAGGAGTGGGTAGTATTTTCTACACTATGACACCAGTTTTGTGTCATTTATGGGTACAACTTTTCGCTAAAAAATCAGAAAACAGCCGTTTTTTGCCTAAAAACCGTATTTCCTACAATTGGCACGCATTTTTCTAAACCCTAATCGTATCACAATTACATTAAACCAAAACAGGAAACGTCATGGGAAATTTGCTTTATGTCATTGCGGTGATCTTAATCATCATTTGGCTGGTAGGATTATTAGGGTTTGGTAGCTTTGGTATGGGCAACATCATCCACGTTCTGCTGGTGATCGCCGTCATTGCCATTATTTTACGATTGATTCGCGGAGACCGGGTTGTGTAAAGAGCCGAAATCAACTGATTATACAGGCAAAGCCTCCGGAATTTTCCGGGGGCTTTTTGCTTTTCAGTCAATTTTGCATTCCCCGTTAAACCTTCGCTGCCGATACGCATCCAAAACACATCAACGAACAACAATTCGATACGAACATGAAAAAGATACTGATAATGGTAACGGCTGTGGCCCTGATGATTGGCGGTTGTACGACGCAAAGGCCCACCGTGAACGACCGCTACGACCGCAATGATGATCGCTATGGCCGTTACGATAACCCCAACGTTCGGGAGATTCCCCTCGAAAATAAACTGGAACGCTGGCAGAACGAACTGAACCTGACCACCCGCCAGAAACGTGAAATCAAGAACATTCAGGCTCGGTATGAGCGCAGGGGCCTGACCCGCAACGAACGCAACGACCGTCGGGATTACCGGCAGTTGCAACAACAAAAACGGAAGGATTTACTCTCCGTGCTGACTTCCCGGCAACGCGACCGGCTCTATCAACTGGAACAACGAAACCGGAGCTAAAAACCGGCACTAACTAATGAACGATGGGCACCCGAACGGTGCCCTTTTTCTTTTTTCGGGAAATGAATACCTTGCCGCCCAATCCCCTTCCTGAACCTTCATGAAAAACCGTCCCATTCTCCTGCTTGTCAGTCTGTTGTTTCTTTGTTTTCATTCCCAGTGGTCAGCCGGACAATCCAAACCGCCCAAACGAAAAACGACGGTTTCCATCGTGGGCGACCAGTTCTACATCAACGGCAAACCCACCTTCAAAGGACGCACCTGGAATGGTCACAAGATCGAAGGACTTTTGCCCAATTCCCGCATGGTACAGGGTATTTTTGACGACCGCAACCCCGAAACCCGCTCCAAATGGGCCTATCCCGACACCAAAACCTGGGACCCCAACCGCAACACCGCAGAGTTTGTTGCCGCCATGCCGGTTTGGAAAAAACACGGCTTGCTGGCCATCACCCTCAATTTGCAGGGCGGAAGCCCGGAAGGTTACTCCAAAGACCAGCCATGGATCAATTCGATGTTCAACCCCAATGGCAGTTATGAACCCTACTTTGCAAACCGGCTGAAGCGAATTCTGGACAAAGCCGACGAGCTGGGCATGGTGGTTATTCTCGGTTTGTTCTATTTCGGGCAGGATGAATATTTGAAAAATGAAGCGGCTGTCGTCAATGCCGTAGACAATACGATGGAAATTTTGGCTAATGGCGGTTATCGGAATGTGTTGATCGAGATCAACAACGAGTGTGACATCCGGTATGACCACGACATTTTGAAGGCGGAGCGCGTTCATGAACTGATCCGGCGCGTGAAAGCGAAGAAACGAAACGGCCACCGGTTTCTGGTTAGCACGAGCTACAGTGGCGGAAAAATCCCGCAAGAGAACGTGGTGCGGGAAGCTGATTACCTGATTCTACACGGCAATGGTGTGAAAGAGGCCACCAAAATTGCCGACATGGTTCAGCAGACCCGCGCCGTGGCCGGGTACCGCCCCATGCCGCTGGTCTTCAACGAAGACGACCATTTCGATTTCGACAAACCCGCCAATCATTTTCAGGCCGCCACCAGTGCCTACGCATCCTGGGGGTTCTTCGATTACCGCATGAAGGACGAAAGTTTTAACGACGGCTATCAGTCCATTCCCGTCAACTGGCAAATCAGCTCACCCCGGAAGAAAGCGTTTTTTGATTATTTGAAGGAAATTACGGGCGGTTTGCCTTGAAAACCGGTCTGGTTTTTCAATGATACTGCATCCCAATGGACCGCACGACCCCATAGCCCTGTTTTTCGCCGGAAACACTCAGGCCGACGCGCGGGGCACGATCCCAGCGGGGCAGGTAGCCGCCATTGACCGGCATCGTTAGCAATGGTTCGGGCTTCCCTCTTTCCGCCGACCAGGAAAAATCGTAAAGCTGGCCGAAACGGCTTTTTAGCTGCAAATGAACCGCAGCGGTCGTTGTCGGCAGTGGTTGCGTCTTCAGGATTTGCCGGACACCCTCTTTCACCTGCCAGAGTTCCAGCGTTCCCTGGCGAACCCCGAACCCCAGCGCATTTGCGGCATCGCCGTAAAGTGTGATGCTTTGCAACACATCCGGTTGCGGTTCAACGGTAGTTGAAAAAGTGTAAGTGCCTTTTTTGAGGACGAATCCCAGAAAATTCCCGGTTGGCGTAGCGACGGTGTTCTGCATTTTGAACAAACCACCCGCCACGCTGAACGCCGGTTTTGGCAAACTGACATCCCAGACCCAGGGCAAATCACCTACCGGTTTTCCAAAATCGATGGCTAAATTGACATCCATTTTCTGCCCCATTCGGGTGGGCGATTCGGCCTGCGCGGGCGTCGTGGTTCCATACCGGAAAACCGGCCACTGCGTTTTTTCATCCCAAACCAGCTCACTCAGAACCCCCTGGCGGCCCGTAAATGTAAAATCGGTGCCGTTATAGGCGTGATGCAAATAGAAATAGCGGTTGTCGGGGGTCGTCACAACGGTTCCGTGTCCGGGGCATTTCCAGGTGTCGTCGCCCACCAGCACCGGATTGCCGGTGTATTTTTCCCACGGCCCCTGTAGTTTTTCGGCCCGCGCCAAACCGACCTGGTAGTTGCAATTGGCTCCGCAACAGGCATTGCCCGAATAGAGCATGTAAAAATACCGCCCCCGTTTAAACAACGCCTGTCCTTCCGCACCACCCGCTTCCCAGTTGCTGCGTTCTGCCGTTAGCAGCGTAAACGCCTTACCGGTCACCTTCAGACCGTCTGACGACAGTTCGGCGCCCAATAGCTCGATGGCCTTTCCTTTGTCCAGCCCGTAGGCTTTCCAGGTGATGTAGAGTTTTCCCTGATCTTCCAGCACAAAGGCGTCGATGGCTTCGGACGTCCATTCGAGCAGGACGCCGTGATCGGTAAAGCCTTTCCGGAGGTCGCGGGTGGTGGCCACGCCGATGAAAGAACGTTGGTCTGATTTCCGGCGGGCGGTGTAATACACGTAAAAAATGCCGTTGCGGTGGTACAGTTCCGGTGCCCAGAAACTCCCCATCGTCCAGTCAGGCAGGGTGTTAAAAACCGGGCCAACATAGGCCCAGTTGACCAGGTCTTTCGACGAATAAATTGGGTAGGCGGGTGCCCATTCGGAGGATGTCCCAGCCGCGTAATAGGTGTTGCCTACCCGGATGACCGACGGATCGGCAAAATCACCGGCAATGACCGGATTGCGGTATGTAACCGTCGGACCCGACTGCGCCAGACCCTGAAAAAATAAAAAAAATGTAGCAATGGTTATATAAATTGACTTCATGCGCTATTTTTAGTTACTGAATGAACAGGCTGACCCGATTCTCTTGAACAAAAGTACGCGTTCTCAGCTATATAGTAAGTGAAAAGTAAAATCCATTCCGCGCCCGATGAATAGCATCTTCCTGATAGCCCTGGCCACCTTGCTGGTCGCCCAGCCCGACGACGAAAACAAGAAAAATCGCCGGATGAAGAACCGGATCGAACGCCGGGAATTTCAGAATTCGATTGAGGAAGTCACCTACCACGATCGCTGGAAACGCGTGGCTACCTTCCGCGTGTATGACAAAGCCAACCGGCGGCTTTTGGAAGAACACTACCGGGATTTTCAGCTCCGAATTCGCCACGGACAAACCCGCGCCTGGTATCCGAACGGGCAACTGCACTGGACCTGCGATTTTAAAGAAAGCCAGATCAACGGGCCTTATTTTTCGTATTACGAAGATGGCTCCCCGAAACGCCGGGAATTATACAAACTGGGAACAGCCCGGAAAGGCGAATGTTTTACGCCCGAAGGAACCCCGGTCGAGTGCCAGCCCCTCATCAAAAAAGCGGAATTTGAAGGTGGTAAAAAGCAGTTTATCACCGTATTGAAAGAGCGGCTTCGTCACATTCAGCCCACTGAACCTTCGGTTTTTTTCACCCTGGAAGGAACCCTGTCGGAAGAAGGCATTCTGTTTGGACTCAAGCCGCTGGCCTACATCCAAAACCGCCCCCCGGCCGAGCGTGAGCTGGCCCGTCAACTCGTAACGGCCCTGCGGGATATGCCCCGTTGGCAACCCGTTATCGTCGATGATCAGCCCATTGCCAGTGATTTACTGATCAGTATTTACTTCAGTAACGGCAAAGTTTTTGGCGGAAGTTACGACATACAGTAATGTCAGTTCTGTCATGACAACCGCACAACCTTTTCCGCCAACTTCGTAGGTCAGCCTGCTCCTGTCAGATAGAAAAAATCAGAAAAATTTGCGTAGTCAAATAGCTACATATATATTTGTAGCCAAATGGCTACACAATGAATTTAAGACGAGACGTATTCCAGGCCCTGGCCGACCCGACCCGCCGGGCCATCCTCCTGCTGGTGGCTTCCCACTCGATGACGGCAGGAGCCATCGCTTCCAACTTTGACACCGCAAGACCGACCGTTTCCAAACATTTGCAAATACTGACCGAGTGCGAATTATTGGAACAGCACCAGAACGGCCGGGAAATTTACTATTACATCAATGCAAAAAAGATGAAAGAAGTAGCGGATTTTATCGAACCATTCCGCACCCTGTGGGATGATCGATTCAACAAATTGGAAACCATAATGAAAAATTATAACCCAGAAAAATAGACGGATAAAACAGGCTGGTATGGAACGAAAAACAAAAATTAAGGCCGAAGACGGCAAACAGGAATTGGTGATTACCCGGAAATTTGAATTGCCCGTATCGTTACTTTTTAAAGCCTATACAGAGGCTGATCTGGTGGCGCAATGGATGGGAACGAAAGTGCTGAAACTTGAAAATAAAAAGCACGGCAGTTGGCAATTTGAAACCTCCGATGCGCAGGGAAACGTGGTATTTCAGTCCCATGGCGTGATCCATGAATTTGTTCCGAACCGGAAAATCACCCGAACCTTCGAGATGGAGAATACGCCCGGTTCGGCGATCCGATTTGAGGTTCAGCTTGAATTTCTGGAATTTGAACACCTGACCGATGACACCAGCATGCTCACGATGCACATTGTCTACCGATCCGTGGCCCTCCGGGACCAGATGCTGCGGCTCCCCTTTGCCCAGGGCATCAACATGGCTCACAACCGCTTACAGGACATCGTACGCCCATTAAACTAACCGGAAATGACCAAGAGAAATAGAGTAATCTACTGGATTGCCACGATCTGGCTGGCCCTGGGAATGCTGTCAACCGGAATCGTACAATTGATTAAAATGAAAGAAGAAGTAGACATGATGACCCGTTTAGGTTATCCCATTTATTTTTTAACCCTGATCGGTATTTGGAAAATAGCCGGCGTTATCGCCATCCTCATCCCTAAATTTCCGTTACTCAAAGAGTGGACCTATGCCGGCTTTTTCTTCGCGATGTCGGGTGCGGTTTTTTCTCATGTAGTCGTACGGGATGACGCTAAAGAATTGTTTGGCCCCCTATTATTGCTAATCTTAACCGTTGTGTCCTGGTCTTTCAGGCCGGTGGACAGGAGGTTTAGTATGCGCCAATCAGTAGGATGATAAAGGCTTGAATCAACAGGCAGAAAAACGTAAACAAATCACCCGGAATGAATCATAAAAACGAATTGTCGCCCGAACAACGGGAAGAACTTCTGAAACTCCTAAAAGCCCGTTTTGAGAAAAACATGAACCGCCACGCCGGGATTGACTGGGCGAAGGTGCAGGCCAGACTGGAAGCGAATCCGGCCAAACTGTGGTCGCTCGACGACATGGAAAGCACGGGTGGCGAACCGGATGTGGTAGACTATGATCAGAAGACGGACGAATACATTTTCTATGATTGCTCGGCAGAAAGTCCCAAAGGCCGCCGAAGCCTTTGCTACGACCATGCAGCGCTGGAATCCAGGAAAGAAAACAAACCGGCAAACAGTGCCGTTGAGATGGCGGCCGACATGGGCATCGAGCTTTTAACGGAAGAACAATACCGGGCCTTGCAGCAACTGGGAACGTTCGACACCAAAACATCGAGCTGGATTCAAACCCCTGCCGAGATCCGAAAACTCGGTGGTGCGCTCTTTTGCGACCGTCGCTACAATACGGTTTTCGTCTATCACAACGGTGCCGAATCATATTATGCGGCCCGGGCGTTCCGTGGCTCGCTAAGGGTTTAACCAGCCCACAAAATCGCCATCATACACTAATCACCCAAAACCGGCAGCGTCATCTGAATCTCGGTGTACTCGCCTTCTTTCGAGCTGATTTCGATTTTTCCCCGGTGGAGTTGCACGATGTCTTTGGTCATGAACAGGCCGAGACCGGTGCCTTTGGAGGTGGGTTTGGTGGTAAAAAACGGATTGAAAAGGTTGGCAATTTCCCGCTGCGGAATGCCTTTGCCGTTGTCGCGGATGCGTAAAATAACCTGATCATCTACCCGACTGGTAACAATCCGTACTTCGGGCATGAAGTCTTTGGTCAGCTTGCTCTTTTCGAACAGGGTATAATACGAATTGCTCACAATGTTCTGGACCACCTGCCCGAATTCGTTCGGTAGCAGGCTGGTTCGGACGGGCTTTTTGTCCAGATTCAGCACCAGATTGATGGCAAAATCCGGGTAATCGCCTTTCATTTCGTGCAAAGCAATCCGGGCTTTGGTTTCGACAAACTGATTGAGATCGGTATCCTGAAAATCCCGGGATTTTTCCCGCAGCAGCACCTGCATGTCTTTCAGAATCCGGGTCGTGCTGGCGCTATGTTCCTGAATTTTAGCCAGATTCATCTTCAGCACGTCCAGATCATCCATGATGTCGTCCCGGACATCGGCGCTGAGCACGTCCTGCTCCTTTTTAAGCCGGTCGGTAAATTCGTGGATGATTTCTTCCGACAACTGGGAGAAATTGCTGACGTAATTGAGCGGGTTCAAAATCCGATCCACGATGCCTTTGGTCAACTGCCCAACCGACGCCAGCCGCTCCTGACGGATCAGTTCGTGCTGCGTGTTTCGGAGGTCGTGCAGGGTATTTTCGAGGTTTTCCAGCAGCCGGGTTTTGATGAAAGCCGCAATCAGGTGTTCCCGCAGATTCCCGATCATGTTGATGTCGCGCTGGTCGAACGCACCCGACCGGGTGGTGTTTTCGAGCGTAATAAACCCTTCGATGTGGCCTTTATTTTCGATCACAATGGTAATCAACGACTTGGGCGTATCCAGATCATCGATCGGACTGTTCAACGGTTCGTAGTAAACGTCATTTTTCAGGTAAATGTCTTCGAATATCTCGACGGTTTGCGACAGGTAACGGTTTTCGGCCTGTTCGCGCGTAAGCCCAACCGACGCAACGTGCGCCAACTCCAGATTGCTCCGCAACGCCTTGAAATGGTACGAATTCGTCGGTTTGTCATACACCAGAAAGCTCGCACTCGTCATGTTCCGAATCACCGAAAACTTCGTCAGAATGGTCTGGAAGAGGTTGGCAAAGTCGATTTCGGCGTTGATCGACTGCACAATGAGGTCAATTTTTTCGAGTTGATCGTTCTTGATCGCCAGTTCCTCCGACTGCTTTTCCAATTCCGATTTCTGGCTGACCACCTCTTCGGTTCGCTCCTGAATCAGCGTTTCCAGCGCCTGCTTTTCTCGCATCAACACCTTCAGCCGCCACCGCACCAGGAGGTAAATGAGCAAACCGGCAGCCAGAACAAACAGCGTGATCACCCACCAACGACCATACCAGGGCGGAAAAACCCGGAAGGAATAGGTCGCTTCCCGACTCGGGGTTTCGTAAATATTCCGGGCGCGCACCCGAAACACGTAGTTGCCCGGCGGCAGGTTGGTATATTCTTTCTTGCTTTCGGGTGTCCAGTCCGACCACGCTTTGTCGTAATTTTCGAGCCGGTATTGAAAATTCAGCCCTTTCGCAATCGGAAAACTGGCCGCGGAATACTCGAAACTTACATCGCTGAACCGGTTTTTCTCGTCCAGCGTCTGGACTTTCCGAATCAGAGCCTGGTACGGCAACGCGTATTTTCTGGCAATGCCGGCATTGTACCGAATCACGCCATCGCGCCCGCCAAACCACACCAGCCCCTGCTGATCCAGGTAAATGACGTTGACCGGCGAGGTGGAAATCGGCAGAAACGGCGTCGTAAATTCCTTGAAACCGTTGCCCTGCTTTTGATACAGCGTCACGCGTTTTTTGTCGCCTTCCACCGTCCAGATGTTCCCGCTCCGGTCTTCCATCAGGTTATTTTTCCAATACGCCGTCCCCGGTTTGTCCGTACCAAACGGGTTGTAAGCAGCAAACCGGTTTTGCTGCGCATTGTACCGAAAAATACCTTTTTCGTTGAAAACCAGCACGCCCTGGGTCGTAACGGCAACACGGTTGTAAAACAACGTAGACAACCCCTGCTGGCTTTCCACCACCTGAACCCCGTTTGCCGTAGCGACCAGCCGGTGTAAACCCGCCGTCAGCGTTTCGAGCCAAACCGTACCGGTCTGGTCTTCGTGAATCCCCACCACGCGCTCGGAAAAACCGGGAATGGGGCGGTAAGACGCCGGTTTGCCACGGAAAACCGTCAGCATGCCCACACCGTTTTCCGTTCCGACATACAGACGCGACGGGTCTTTGGCGGAGGCCGACAGACTGAGTGCGTACGATTGCGTCAGGACTTGTTTTTGGTTACCGGTCAGTTGATAAACGCCTTTGCTGGTGGCGACAAAAAGCGAACCGGCGGCTTCGGCCAGCGAAAAACAGCTCATGTTCAAACCCGGCACCGGGCGAACGACCGAATTGGTCAGTTGAAAAAGGCCGTTTACCGCAGCCAGATAAACCGTGCCGCCCACCCGACGGATGTCCATGATTTCGCCCGTCAGCCGCGACGACGTGCCGAACAGGGTCAGTTGCGAAGGCACCTCCATCTGCGCCAAGCCGTTGTTGAGCGCCAGCCAGACATTCCCCTCGCGGTCGGTAAACATCGCATTGACAAGCTGATCGGTCAGCCCCTCGATGCCTCGAATGGCCTGTTTGAGTTGTCCATTGAGATCAAGAATCAAGATGCCACCCCGCAAGGTGCTGATGGCCAGACTGCGATCACTCAACACCACGCCACTGGTGGCCTGATGGGCCGAAAGAAAGGCGTTGACTGGGCTGCTGAAAACGTCGATGGTGTTGTTAGACAACTGAAACAATCCCTGGTTACTGGTGATTATCAGCGACTTATCATTACTCAAGGGCAAGATATCAAGCAAGTCAAACAGCAGCGGCACGTTCCCGCTCTGGCTGACCGGGGTGATCGAACCGTTCCGAAACACGCTTAAACCGCTTTGTTTCCGAAACAGATAGAGCGATTGATTGACCTCAAACGCCGACAGAACCGCCTGCTCCACCGCCCATTCGTTGACGGTTTTTCCGTTCCAGCGAAACACCCGGTTTTGGGTAATGAAGTAGATTCCATCCGGCATTTCGAGCACCGACAGAACCTCGGCAAACCGGCTTTTGACCCGCTGACTCAGGCTGACAAACCCGAGCGTTCCGGTGCTGTCGGCTTTCAGAACGCCAAATTCACCATTGGCTCCCACGTAAATGGTGCCGTTTTTGGCCCGCAGCAACGCCGACACTTTCGTGATGTTGGTGGTCGGGATCGTCCGCCAGTTCAATCCGTCGTATTCGAGCACCCCGGCGAAATTACCGACGTAAATGACGCCCCGCTGGTCCTGTGTTATGGCAAAATTTTGCCCGTTCGCGTTGTATTGGTCGGGCAAATAAATCCGCGTCGGCGGCACGCCTTCATCCGCCCCGCCAGACTGTCCAACCGCCATCACGGCGTTTACCAGCATGAACAGGGCAATCCAGCAAAGGCATGATCCAAACCGACTCATCGTTTCCAGCTATTGACACCATTAATGTACACTCACTTCCTCCACCGCAACGGCTTCGTTCCGGCTTATTAACAGCTCGGCTTCCGATTGAAAACCGGCTACCCGACTGGCAAGACGGCATCGTTCTGAATCGGGCTGTAGCTGCAACATCCGATACAACTCCCCAAACCGGGTCGGATTCAGTTCTTTCAGGACAAAGAACGCCGTCTCGGCGATCCGCTCCTCCGGTGACGAGACGTTGGCGACCAGAATGGTGGTCGGATCGGTTTCGTGCCAAACCAACAGTTCGCGAATGGCAACGGCTTTGAGTTCCGGCGTAATCTTGTTGAAATCCTTGTTGATAATGTCGTGCAGTCGGGCTTCCACCGACAACTGTTGCTGCGGGTGATTGACCGCGCTTCTCCGCAGTCGCTCGGCGAACGAAATGTCCGAAAAAAGCGGCAACACGCTGCCTTTCACCTCTTCGGGCAAAGCCGTACTGAGCAATTCAATCAAATAACCTTTGATTTCGTCGTTTTTTTGGGTGATCAACTGGCTGATCAGATCGAACCGGTTGTCGCCGTAGAGCGTGGCCAGCAGGTTGAAAACGTTGGGAACGATCCGGTTTTTTTCGTCCCGCAACGCATTGATGATCGGCGCATTCCGGGGATACGAGTCCAGATCAAGCCGGGCTGCCGTTAACCAGACCAGCAAGCCCACCTGCTCGTCAAGTTGCAGCAGTACATGGGGCCGTTCCAGGACGGTGGCGCGGTGGTTCAGGTGATTCAGTCCTTCAAACACTTTGTCGCGCACGATCTGAACGGGGTGGTTGATCCGCGCCCGCAAAAACCGCAAAGCCGCGTCGCCCCCCATTTCGTTGATCATCCCGACGATGTGTGCCTGTTGTTTTCCGGACAAATTGGCCTGACTGAAAAACCGGGCCAGCGACAGAATAACGGCATCGCCAACCGATAAAATCGCGGAGGTGGCCGTATCGCGATAGGATTCATCGAGCAGGTGTTCGAAGAGACGGGGCCATAATTCCGGTTTCCGCAACGCCCCCGAAGCCAGCAAAGCCGCCTTCCGAACAGTCGGATTTTCGTCGTACAACAGTGTCTGTAAGTGCGTATAGGCATAATACCGCCCCGAATAGCCCAACTCCGTAGCCGCCAGTGCCCGGTCGTCGGGATTATCCGATTCGGCCAGCCGCACCATGCTGGAGAAAGCCTGGGCCGAGCTGAGCGAACGTTCAGCTTTGGGCCGAATCGTTGTGTGATCGATGGTATTTTTATACGCCAGCGTTGCCGACCGGATCACGGCGGCATTCAGGGTAGTGCGGTATTCGGATTGAATCCGAAAGGAAACCACCGCCCAGAAAACAAGAATTACCAGAAACAGATAGCTCAAATGAACGAGCGTTATGGCGCTGAAACTGGTCAGAATCAGTAACAAAACGCCCGGCAGAATACTTCCCAAGGCCTTCGGGCCACCCTCGATGCGGCTTTGGATCAGCGTCCGTTCGGCTGACGGAATGGGTTGAAACAGCACCTGAAAAGCCGGTTCGCTGATCGACCTCCGTACTGAACTCAGAAAAAAGCGGCTCAGAGCAATCAGCGCAAAAAACAAGGAGGTCGTTCCGTACACGGTGCCATAAACCGCCCCTACCGTATAACTGATGAGCAAAGCGATGGGCAAGATCACAATACCGGCCCGAATGGAATAGGTGCTGATCAGGCGGTTATAAAGAAACGACTTGATAATCAATTCAATCACGGCACAGATTCCAAAAAACATACCCAGAAAACCGGCGAGCAGTTCCTTGTTGGGGAAAATCTCTTTCGACAGAATCGTGAACATGAATTCGACGTAAATCAGGCCAAAAACCGTGAGCAACGCAATGATTGCCAGCATCGACTCATACGATTTGCTCGCCATCGCACCGTTTTCAACCGGCTGGTTGGCGACCACGGGTGAAGCTGGGACCGTGGTCAGCTTGGGCTGGAATCGTTTGTAGATGTAGGTCATCAGCAAGGCGCAGAGCACCAGCAACACCAGGGCCAGCACCAGCAAATCGTCGGTTGAAACGAAAGTCAGCAGAAGCGGTACCGATAAATAACTCAGGATCGACGCAATGACGTCACCCGTCGTGATGAAACTGAGCAGTCGTTTGCTTTGGCCAAAATTAAAAACCCGCCCGGCGGTGGCCCAGAACGTGATGCCGTGGATGAAGACAAAAACGCGGTTCCAGAGGTAGAGCACAAAATAAACCCATTTGTTATTCAGGCTACTGGAGGCCACCAGCAAACCGGCGACTGACAGGAGCATGAACGCCAGCAAATAGCCGTTGACGCGCAGGAAAGACGCTTTTCGGCGGAGGTAGCGCACGCCCAGGCCGAGGACATAGACCAGCGATCCACTGGCAATGAAGGCCAGCGGCAATTGGGTACGGTTGAAATTGACCAGAAAAAGGGAGGTGGTACTGGCGAAAAACAGGGCGACCGCTCCTCCCATCAGCAGGGAGTAAATGACGAACAGCAACACGGTTTTGCCTTCGCCCGACTGGAGGTTGAGAAATCTATAGACTGAGTCCCGCCGGAACATCCGCGAATTGTTTTTTAAGGTCGTATTGCATAAAATACAGGGGCCAGTCTGGTCGTTCGGGGGCGTTCCGCAGTTCGCAAACCGTCGAAAAACCCAGCTTCGTCAAGGCTCTGATCCGAAAGTTGAGCTGCGTCGAAGCCACAATCACATCGACATTTTTCTTTTCGGCCATCCGGATACGCGCCCGGTCCAGTTGTTCGGCAAACCCGTTTCCGCGAAACAGCGGATCGATCACCATCCGGCTGAACGACGCAATGGTCTGATTTTCAAACCGAAACCGGCTTTCGTTTTTGGGCAGCAGAAACGAATACGGAGCGGTTTCGATGGTTTCGTGAATGTTCATCCGGGCAGCCGCCACAATGACACCGTTCCGGGTAATGACCCAGTGGTAAGCCGTCTGGTCGAGGGGCTCGATCCAGGTTCGATTGGAAAAGAAAAGGGGATTGGCACCCGGCTCGTTGATCCAGGCCCGCACGCGAAGCACACCAATTTCGTCCATCCGATCCGGATACGTTACCTTTTCCAGACAGTACTCTTCAGCAATCATTGATTCCATGTCACAGGGCCCGACTCCTTGGGTTTAAGGGTGTAAAAAACCGCCAGCGACAGAATCCGGCGATCCATCAGGAAACGGGAAGCGTACGTAAAATTATCGGCTTCCCGGATTCCCGGAACAAAATATTCCTTGTTGAGCAGGTTGTTCACCGACAGTTGCAGCGACAAGCCATTCAGCAAATTGTGGTAGGTAAGATTCGATTTGAGTACCAGAAACGGGTCGAAACGCCGGGATGGGTTGTTGCTGCCCGCCGTTCCCGCACCGGTTTTTCGCGCACTGACGTAGTTGCCCGCCAGGTAGAAACTCAGCCGGGGCGTCAACTGGTAATCGGCACCGGCGTTGGTCATGAAGTCGGCGATGTCGCTGATGCGCAGCTTGGCGTCTTCGTCATATGGGTTCGTGTACGTAAAGTTCCACCAGATGTTCAGCCGGGTTGACCGGTAGCTGCCTTCGCCCTGCAATCCCCAGATCCGGCGTCGGCCGATGCCCTGAAACTGCTGCGTCATGCTGCCATTTTCCTGCATCACCTGGGCGGTTCCGACGGCATTGCTGTAGTTGGCATAATAACCGACCACATTGAACGACAGTTGCTTCGTGGCCTGGAGGTAGGCACTCATTTCCAGGTTGTTCACCCGTTCGGGCAGCAGCGTCGGGTTCGGCAACCGCCGGGTGGCCGTGGTGCCGTATTTCTGCAAAAATGACGCATCCTTGAAGGCTTCGGCGTAAATGGCCTTGAAAATCACTTTGCCCCGGTTATAAATAGCCGCCAGCCGGGGCGTCGCCACGGTGCCGTAGCCCCCGTTGCTCCGAATCCGGTTGTTATCGACCCGCAAACCGCCCACCAGTTTCAGGTCTTTGAGCGGGCGGAAGGTGACCTGTGAATACACCCCGATGTCATTCGCTTTGAAGTTGTTCCCCCCCGCCAGCCCGGACGCGTTGGCGACCGAACCGGTTTCGTCGGCAAACGCCAGCGTCGAGGTGATGTAATTCCCCTGAATCAACCCGCTTCGCAATTCTATGCCACCACTGACGTCGAGGTTGAATAAAGGACTCCAGAACAACCGGAGTTCGTTCCGAAACTGGGTCGAAATGCGGTATTGGTAAGTGGCTGTTGCCTTCGGAATCGAGTCTTTTTCCAGTTCCAGAAAACCGAGCCGACCGTTGTAATAACCGTTGTAGCTCACCAGGTTCGTGCTGCCCTTGATCTCGTGCAGGAGATACGACGAGATGTTCATGATCTGAAATTTATCGGTGAACGCCTTGTTGTAGGTAATCGAAAACGCCCGGTCCTGCGTTACCCAACGCGGGTTTTTCTCCGTTGAAATCGTGGATTTGTTGGTATACCAGGGCGTTCCGCCTTCGTCGGTTTTCCAGTTCAGAAACGAAATGGTCAGGTCTTTGAACTCCAGTTTTCCCCGAAAAAACCAGTCGCGTTTGGTGTTGCTGAATCCCACTGCATTGCCGTTCAGCGTGTTGCCAAACAGATTATTATCCAATCGGGCGGCTCGTTGAGCCCCTTCGGGTGTGAGTCGCAAAGCCGTAGCCTTGCCATCCGGGGCGTAATCGACTTTGTATGAGGTACTGTTTGGATAGAGTTTCGTCAGGTTCGTTCGCTGGAGGTACTGCTGCGCCCGGTAATTACCGCTGGCGTCGGTGCCAAGCTGGTCGAGTTGTCCGGTGTAGTCCCCCGCCGTCCGGGCGTCGAAATTCCATTCCGGATAGTCTGACAAATCGCGTTCGCCGGATTGGTAAACGCGGCCCGTTACCGACAGGGCGACGTCTGCGTTTTTGGCCGTCAACACGCCATCGACCTGATTCCGACCCAGCGCTCCCGACCGGGCGTGACCGTTGAAAGCCACCTGTTTGGCAGGCCCCGGCAGGTTCCGGAAGTTTTTGGTAATGATGTTGATGACGCCCATGAAAGCATTGGCCCCATACAATGTCGAAGCCGGGCCGTAGATGACCTCCACCCGTTCGATGTCCGACAGGGGATATTGCGGAGCGATCAAAACCGTGTTCGAAACCAGGTCATTCTCCTCCACCCCATCGATCAGAATCAGCGTCCGGTCGTTGGACGTGGAGCGATAGCCGCGCTGGTAGAAGTTGGTCGAGCCGATGCCGTTTCCCCGAATGACGTCAAAACCGGGCAGATCGTGCAGGATATCCTCCAGCGATTTATAACCCCGCTGCGCAAAATCCTTGCTGTTCAACACCGCCACCGTAGCCGGTACATACAACAGATTTTCTGCTTTTTTGGAAACCGACGTTACCTGTAAAATCTGTTCTTTCGATTCCCGCACCTGCTGAAAAAGCGTTTTGTAGCGCGGAGAGGCCGAAAAATCGGGTTCGAACTTCGGATTGAGCGTGAGAAGCTGACTGATCGACCGCGCACTTTGCGGCAAAGAGTCGATGGCCAGGTAAGTCATCGACAGAATCTTGTAGGCCTGCACACGGGCGTATTCGCTGAACCCCTTCTCGACGCAGGGATTCAGGAGCGCAAACACCTCATCGAAATTACCGGTCGCATACCGCTTTTCGGCTTCCGGGATCACAGCCGCTTCGTCGCAGTTGGCTTGCGCAAAGGTCGGCAACCGAGCCCATCCCAGCAGCAAAAATGTCAGTATCAGACCAATCGGGTAAATTTTAGTCATGTACAGTTAATCAGGCTTCGTTTTTTCGTAGGGAATATCCTTCCCGATGTACTTCTCCCACTCCTCGGTGCTCAGGTTTCGTTTTACTTTCCGGGCCAGTTCGGCATACAAATCCGCCGGGTCAATGTTGCGGATGCGCACCGTCCGGTCGGCCCCGCAGGCAATCAGCCGTTTGCCGTCGTTGCTGAACCGGATGGCCATCACCCACGAGTCGAAATCGTTGATCACGATAGGTTGTTGCTGTTTGATCAGGTTGTTGTAATCCCAGATGTGAATCGACCAGTCGGCACTGCTGCTGGCGACCAATTTGCCGTTGGGCGAAAAAACAATGTCGCTGACGGTGGACGAATGCCGCCCCGACAGGAGGCTTCCCACCGCTTCGGGGGCATTTCCGGTCAGTTTCCAGGCATAGAGCAGGCCATTCGACGTGCCGGTCAGAAGCTGCGTTCCATCCGGGCTAAAGGCCAGGGCCGTCACCCGGTTGCCAAACTGCCGACGAGCAATCACCTCCGGTTTTTTCGTCAGATCCGTTGCGTCGAAACTCAGAATCTGCCCGTTGTTCGAACCACACACCAGCCGTTTGCCGTCGCGGGTAAGCCGGGCGCAGTAGATCGCAAAACCGGAACGGTTGTTCTGCAACGAATCGAGCCGGTTGGCCGCCGGTTTCCAGTTCCGAACCTGACCATCGCCACTGACCGAGATCAGCCGGGACGAACCGTCGACCGGCAACAACGCCAGCACCGGAACCTCATGAGCTTTGATTGCCGATGGCATGGCCTCCGGTTTTTCGGTATTCCAGCCGTACAGCCAGCCGTTTTCACTGCCGCCAAACACGGTTTTCCCATCCGGACTAACGGCCACGGCCCGGACGCCATTGGCGTTCCGCCGGGGCGTTTTCAGCGATAAGGGTGCCCGATTGAGTTCCCCGTTTGCCCACAATTTTACGGTACCGTCGTCGCTCCCCGTTGCCATGAGCGACCCGTTGGAACCGGGTTGCATCGCCACCGTTCGCACCACATCGGCATGAGGGCGCAGCACGGTATTGGCGTCCGATGATTTCGATAACGCATTGAAAATGTCCGGATTATCGGGCAAACCGCCATTCTTCACATTCAGGCGATAGGCTTCCAGCGCCAGCAAAGCCGACAGATCATCCTGCGTGTTTTCGTTGAGTTGATACGATTGAATCGCCACCGTCCGGGCCACGGCTTTCCCGCGTTGCTGTTCGGCAAATTGCTGGGCCGTCTGCGCCACCGACCGCTGTGCTTCGGCTTCTTTTTGCGAGCCTTCGGCCCGGCTTTTCTGCTGTTCGGCTTCTTTTCGGGCCTCCTCCGCCTGATGACGTTGCCGCTGCGCATCATTCCGGGCTTCTTCGGCGCGTTGGGTCTGGGCCACGGCCAACTGGCGGGCGGTTTCGGCCTCCTGCCGTTTTAGCTCAACCGTCTGTTGGCCACGCACGGCAATCACCCGCTGTTCTTCGGTCAATCGCTTCTGCTGCTCGGCCATGATTTCCTGCTGCTCGGCGATTTTCTTCTGGGTAATGGCTTCCCGGGTTTGGGCTTCGGCACGGTTTCGCTCAAAAAGGGCAATCTTTTTCTCGGCAATCGCCGTTTCTTCACTCTGGAGAGCTTCCGTACGCAAAACCGCCGAAACGATCAGGAAGAAAAGCGAGATCAACGAACCCACGCCCAGGAAAGCCGCAAAAAACCGCGCCCGTTTCAGTTCCCGTTTCTGCCGTTCTTCCTTGTTGCGGATTTCAAATTCGTATTGATTCCGGCTGTATTCCAGAAAGTTGACTGCCCGTTCGAGATACGGATCGTAGCGATTGGCCCAGGCCGGTGTCGGGCGGTTTTCGGCCAGCCACTTCAGGCCAATCTGCAATTCGGGATTGACCCACAACCCGGTTTTTCCTTCGTGGTACAAGGTCGCCGACCGACTGACCTGCTTATAAAATTTAGCCGAATCGGTTTCTTCCTTGACCCAGGTTTGGAGCCGTTCCCATAAAATCATCAACCGCTCGTGGCTGATGTCGATGATCAGCTCGGGGTCGGCGTGCAGGGCAATCGACGGCGTTAAAAAGGCTACATCCCGCTCCCGAAACCGGTTCAGGACATCGATCAACAGGTATTGATTGACCCCCGAAATTTCGCTGATGGTACCCACGGGAATGGGCCGGATTACGCTCGTATTACCCGCTCCCAGCACGATCAGGGCTTTGAACAGCTTTTCGGTGGCCAACTGGCTTTTTTCATCCGGCAAATTCCCGTACACCTCTTCGGCGTGTACCGTGATGGCTTTCTGCATGGTCCCAATAGCCTCGTAATCAGACAGATCGATGGAATTATCGGTATTGCGGTTGAGCTGCCAGTAGTTCCACGTTCGCATGAGCGCGTGTTGCAGAATCGGCAGTTGATCGGCCCGGTTTCCAATGTCGGTGAGCAGCCGGGTGGTGAGTTCTTCGGAAATACCGGCCCCCATCACCTGAATCGGCGTCACGATGGCCTGCCGGATTTCGTCCCGGTTCATCTTGGGCAACAGATACGAACCGTGGTTGATGGCTTCCGTTAGCCCTTCATAATCCGTGCAGTCATCGAGGTAATCCGAGCGCATCGTCAGCACGACATACACCGACTCATTTTGCCGGCGGCTCAACGCCAGAATCAGGTTGATGAACCCCGCCACATCTTCGCGGCCGTCGTCGGTCGACTGGTAGCGAAACACGTCCTCAAACTGATCGATCACAATGAGCAGGTTCGCGTTTTCACACCAGTCCAGAAGGGTTTCAGGCTTGGTTCGCAGCCACGTTTCCACGTCTTCCGGCGAAAACCGTTCGGCAAACGGGCGGTTTTGCCGGGCAAAAGTCTGATGAAGCGCCAGGGCAAAATTGCGGGTAGGTGTTGCTTCAGGATTGAAAGAAATTACCTGCCAGGTCTTGAACGGGGCCGACGGCAGGTTGCTCGTCAGCAGTTGCGGAACCAGACCGGCCTTGACCAGCGACGATTTTCCGCTTCCGGAAGAACCCACAATGGCTAAAAAATGCGCATCGGCCAGCCGCTCCTTTAAGTCGTGAATCTGGTTTTCACGTCCAAAGAACAGCCGGGAGTCTTCCGGTTCGAAACTTCGTAAGCCCGGAAACGGGTTTGCAAAAGCAACTTTAGGGTACGTTTCAATCATTCCCAGTCACAGCGGACTCCTGACAGCCCGGTTGTCATTTTAGTGTCGGCCTTCGAAACAGCCATTCGCTTTCGTCCCAGGTGTGTGTTTTGTTGTCTATGGCCGATGGAAATGCTGTTTGAAGCAAATGTAGAGGGCCTTTTCTAAAAAGAGTGTCGCAATTATCCCAACCACTATCGTATTTGTACCAAAAAACAACTCAATTTACGTTCAGAGCCGATTGTTACCAAAAAAATGTATGTTTTTACTTAGTAATCTATCATTCGGTAGAAATCAGGTAAAAATCTGAGTAAAAACCGCTACCAGTCTTCCTCTTTTCCAATCTAAGAATTAGACAATTTCACTGGTCATTGTTGCGAAGAAAAAAGAAACTCTTTATACTCAATGTTACCACAAATAGCGTACCAGTAAACGGATTCAAAAACCAGGTCGTATCGCGGAGTTGAGCGGAGGCTGAGCTGAGTTAAGCGGAGAAGTAATAAACTCTGCTTAACTCAGCTCAGCCTCCGCTCAACTCCGCGAAATAACTCTTTACCCTTTACTCAGCCTTTATGGGTTCGGATTGGTTCTACAAAGATGAGTCTACGAATGGTTGGGTGGGTATCGGTATTCTGGCTGGTATCAATTGCCGGTTTTGGTCAACAGAAGCGCATCATCGATCGCAACTCCATCGGTTGGTTTGTCTACAATGGCGATCACAAGCTGAGTGAAAAGTGGTCGCTCCACACGGAATACCAATGGCGTCGCATCCAGTATGTGAAAACCTGGCAACAGTCGCTGGCGCGGCTGGGAGCGAATTACAAGCTGACTGACAAAGTCCAGTTCGGTGGCGGTTACACCCATTTTGTAACATTTCCCTACGGCGAACACCCGGTGGCCGACCAGGGTGTGCCTACGCCGGAACACCGGCTGTATCAGGACATTCAACTGGACGACACCATTGGCCGACTGCTGCTCTCCCACCGATTCCGATTTGAGGAACGCTGGCTCAGTCAGATTGCCGAAACCGGTTCCCGGCGCATCCGCGGCTGGAACTATGAAAACCGGGTGCGGTATCAAATTGCCGTCGAATTGCCCCTGCAAGGGGTCGCCATCGACGACAACGAATTTTACCTGACGTTTTTCGATGAGCTTTTCATCAGTTTTGGTAAAAATGCGGGGGTCAATATTTTCAACCAAAACCGAATTCTGGGCGGTTTGGGCTACCAGTTCCGGGACCATTTCAAGCTGGAGCTGGGGTATTTGAATCAAATCACGCAGCACGCGGAAACCGATCCGGTGTCTGGCAATCCGGTTTTTGAGTTTAACAAGGGGTTCCGGGTTAATATGGTATTTGAGTTTTAAGTGATGAGTTGTATCGCGGAGTTGAGCGGAGGAAGGAGGAGTTAAGCAGAGCAAAAGAAAGAAAAAATTTCTCTGCTTAACTCCCTTTCCTCCGCTCAACTCCGCGATACAATCTTTATTACTTACTCGAAACCGGTGCGGAGATCACGCCCAGATACCGCCCCATCCAATACGGCAGCAGGAATGAATCCCCGGCGCTGAGTTCGCTCATGCCGTTGCCACCGGGCCGGTCGAGTTTGAAGAGGTTGCGGTTGTGTTTGAGTTCCGGGCGCTCGTCGGGTGGCAGAACGGAGGTGGTGGTTTGTTCGCGGAAGTTTTCGGGCACAAAGTCCAGATCTTTCCGGTGGCTGTTCATCACACTCCACTCAATCATGTCCAGCGGAAACTCCTGCAAATGCCAGATGCTTTCGTCCAGATCGAAGGCTTTGGCACCCGTCGCGGCATAAATGAAGTTCCAGAGGCTATTTTTCTCGGGCCGTTCAAACTCCCAATGTTCTTTGATGGTGGCCCAGAATTGGGTTTTCAGTTTCGAGTCAAACGCGTAACGATACAGACTCCCGTACGCCAGAAAATACATTTCGTCGTCGGAGTGATTCCATTCTTTGGAGAGCATTTTGGCCCAGTCGCTGGCGTTGGGCGGAGTTTTACCGATCTCGCCCATCGGCCGCAGCAGATTTTCGAGGTAGCCGTGTTTCTGCATCAACTCGTACGCCTTCTCCTTATAAATCGGCTTTTGGGTAAAATGATAAGCCACCTGCAAAAACGCGATGATGTTGGACGAGTTGATTTTCCGATCGCCCACCATCGTTGGAAAACCGTTCACGTAATCCGGATGCCATTTCCCCCAAAGGGTCGGTTTGCCGTCAAAATCAATCAGATACCAATCATTGTTGATGATATTCGTCATCAGTTTATCGATCAGACCGATGGCCCGTTTCCGGGTATCGCCGTCCGTTAATTCGGCAATTTGGGTGAGCGCGAAAAATTGCCCGACGGTCTGGTCACTGCTGGTCGTGCCGCGCCAGTCCCAATGGCCGTCTTTGGCGTGGGTCCAGCCGTTGGTCAAACCGCCGTCCCACTGTTCTGGTTTGAACTTGAAGTAACCCTTCCGCTCGAAGCCCCGGGCAAAGTAGCCCTTCATGCCGGTGATCGTAAAGAGCCGCTCCATTGCTTCGAACGACTCCATCCAGTTTTGCAACGCTTCGGGGTCGCCGGTTACTTTGTGTCGATACAACTGGCTGACCAGATACATGGCCGTCCAGAGGTTGTCGCTGTCGCGCTGGCCCATTTCAAAAGTGGATAAATCACCGTTTTTGAGCGTCGAAACGTCGCAGTTAAAACCGTACCGGATGTGTCGTTGGCGAACCTGTTTTTCATATACCAGCGATTTTTCGTGCAACGTCATCTGCCTGAACCGAATCTCACCCAGCCCTTTGTTGGTCAAAATCAACACACTATTTTCCGGCCCTTCTGAAATATGAATAATCCGGTTTCCGGGCACCCATCGTTCACCGTAATAATAATTGAATTTTCCGTCCGGGCGTTGCATAAAAGCACCTCGATTCGAACCAAACCAGAGGTTCCCGTGGGCATACGAAATCATGGTCAGATCCGTCACCGGAAGTTTTTTCTGCGTCGGACCAACGGGTTTATTCAGGGCCGGATCGAAAACCAGGTAGCCGTCGTGGGTGCCGAGGTAAAGCTGGTTTTTAACGAGTTCAAAACAGGTCAGTCCGGGTAACCGGAAGACGGTTTTCAGGGATTTGTCCGCCAGCGAAAACGCACTCACAGACTGTTCACCCAGAATCCAGAAGCGGTTTTGAGCTGCTTCGAACCGGATATCTTTGACCTGATCCGCGGCCAGTTTTCCCGTCCAGATCACCGCCGAATCCTGAAGCATTTTCAGTGTGGTGCCATCCGAAACCAGAAACGAAAACCGGTCGGCACCCGGACAAAAAATCCGGGCTTTGGGCAAACCGTGCCGCGCCAGTAGCTTCCCGGCCCAGGCATTGCTCAGGACGGTTTGATCGTCAAGGTAGACAAACTGCTTTTGAAAAACGCCCAGACCAGCCAGCTTTTTATCGGCCATAGGACGGTAAGCCCGAACCGGTTCCAGCGTTCCCGGATACTGAAACTGACCGCCGTTGGGTTGCAATAACCCTTTGGCCGAGAGCACCTGAATGACGCCGTTTCGATCCGCAAAAACCCGGGAGAGTGCGAGTGTCGTGTCTTTCAGATAGTGCTTGACGCTGTAGTCTTGGGTATAAGGAATATCCTGATAAACTGGTTGTTGTGCATTTAACTTGAATGCGCTAAGGAGGATAAGGCAGAAAATGCTTCTCATATTCTTGTATAAACTAAAAGAGTTATTTCGCAGAGTTTAGCGGAGAAAATCAGAGTTTATCAGAGTTGTTTTTTTCTCTGTGTAACTCTCTTTTTTCTCCGCTAAACTCTGCGAAATAATTCTTTCTTTTCTATTTAACCGGCGCAGAAATCACCCCCAGATAACGCCCCATCCAGTAAGGCAGGAGCCAGATATCGCCTGCGCTATTTTCCGAGCCGCCACTCCGGCCTTTGCGGTCGAGGTCGAACATGTTGGCGTTGTGCCGCTGGATGCGTCGCTCGTCGGGGGGCAGCACTTCCTTCGTTGTTTGTCTCCGGAAGTTTTCCGGCAGCAGTTCGATGTCTTTGCGGTGGCTATTCTGAATCGACCAGTCGATGAGATCGAGCGGGTGTTCACGCAGATACCAGGCGGCTTCGTTCAGGTCAAATTCCTTCGTGCCGGTCAGGGCCGTAAAGATATTCCAGGCTCCCTCCTTTTCGGGCCGTTCCGCCTGCCAGTGGTCAATGATCTGCTGCTTGTATTTAGCCTTCAAAGTGTCGTTCAGCGCATACCGATACAGTCCCCAGTAGCCAACGAAATACATCTCGTCGTCCGAGTGATTCCAGCCATCCGACATGTGTTTGGCGTGTTCGTCGGCATCCGCAGGGGCTTTCCCGATCTCGTTCATCGACCGCATCTGGTTGGTCAGATAACCGTGTTTCTGCATCAGCTCAAGGAGCTTTTTTTTGTACTTTTCCTTTTTGGTAAAATGGTAAGCGGTTTGCAGCATTGACGTAATATTCGACGAATTCAGCTTCCGGTCGCCCACATTGGTCGGGAAGGAATTGACGTAGGTCGGGTTCCATTTGCCCCACATCGTCGGTTTTCCGTCGAAATCGATGAGGTACATATCATGGCTGATGATGTGGCTCATTAGCGTGTCGATGAGCGTAATGGCCCGGCTTTTCAGGTTTTTATCGGGAATCAGTTCGGCCATCGCGCCGAACGCGAAAATGTGACCAATCACCTCATCGCTGCTCGTGGTCGATTTCCAGTCCCACTCCTTATCACTGGCGTGTTGCCAGCGCTCCGAATCGGAGAGTTCCTTCATGTGTCCACTGCGCTCGAACGAGCGGGCCGGAAAACCCGGCACCGGCGTGATGGTGTAAAGCCGCTCCATCGCATCGAGTGACTCCCGGCAGTTTTGCAAGGCTTCGGGATCTTTGGTAGCGGCATAGCGGAAAATCTCCCCGCCCAGATACATGGCTGTCCACAGACCGTCGTTGTCGGAATCGTCCAGATACCCCGTCGCCAGGTTGCCTTTTTCCATCCGGTCCAGCGTCGAGTTGAAGCCCACCCGGATGTGGCGACTCCGAACCTGATTGTCAAAAAAGACGGCCTTGTCATAAAGCGTCATCTGTTTGAAACAGATTTGCCCCAAACCGGCTTTGGTCAGAATCAACACCGAGTTTTTGGGGCCTTTCGAAATGTGCGTGACCTCATCGCCCGGTAGCCAGCGTTCGCCGTTGTAGTAATCGAACTTGCCGTCCGGGCGCAAGGCAAACGCGCCTTTGGTCGAACCAAACCACAGTTTACCGTCCACTTCCGCCACGGCGGTAATTTCGGTCCACGGCAATTTTTGGCGAATGGCTCCCACTTGTTTTTTCGTAGCCACATCGAATTCCAGATAACCATCGTTCGTTCCGACAATGATTTTTTTGCCCTGATTGGTCACATCGAAAGCGGTGAAACCGGCTCCGTCCAGCACTTTTGTCAATTTTGCACCCGAAACCGACAAGGTGTACAACGATTTTTTACCCAGAACCCAGAACTGATTCGCGCCGGGCTGGTAGCGAATCGCCACGGTTTCATCGCCCGGCAAACTGCCTTTCCAGAGGCTTTTTGAATCTTTCAGCAAATTCAGGGACGAGCCGTCGGATACTAGAAAGGTAAAATCCGCCCCACCCTGAAAGAGTTTGGCATTCGGGAGACCGTGTGTGGAGAACAACTTCCCCGCCCAGGCATTGGCAAACACCACCTGATCGCTGAGGTAAACGAATTGCTGTTGATAGCTGCCCAAAGCCGTGAGCTTTTTGTCCTTCATAAACCGGTAGGTATTGTCTGGTTGCAGGGTGCCGGGATAGAGAAACTGGCCGTCGTGCGGGTGCAGCAAATCACCTTTTGATGTCAGAATCTGAATGGCGCCGTTGCGGTCGGCCTGCACATCCAGCAAGTCGCCATTGGGTTTGTCCGCGTAAAATTTAATGCTGTAATCCTGCCAGTAGGGTTTGTCCTGGTAAACCGGCTGTGTCTGTGCGTAACAAACGCTGGAGAAAATGACAAAAAGAAAACTGTAAAGTGGTGTTCGCATGAGGATTGGGATTTTGTCCACCCCGTCAGCGGTCGGAGACCCTGACAGCGGTGGGATTGACAACAACATATTTGATTGATTTCCGGCCTTTTTCAAGATGATAGGAATACGTCAGGTGAATCAGCCCGTCCGGCGTCTGAATCATCGATGGGTAGGAAAAACCGCCTTGTCCGGGTTGCTTGTCTTCGATCCGGGTCTTCCATTTCCAGGTTTTCCCTTCATCATCCGACAAAAAAAGGCTCAGCCGGTGGCGTCCGTCGTCGATGTCATTCCCGAAAAACGCCCATTTCCCATCCCGAAGTCGGAGCAGTTCCACACTGGCGGTATTGGGAATATCAGACTTCACGGTAGCCGTCCAGCTTTCTCCCTGGTCGGTCGATTCGCTGGTGTGAACCCGGCTGGGCTGGTCGCCACTGTCGCGCATATACGCCACAACGCTTCCGTCGTTTCGTTGCGCCAGCGCCGGTTGAATCGGTCCGCGCCCCACAATCGGCAAACTCGGACGCCAGGTGGTTCCGTCGTCGTCGGAGATGGCAACCATCGACAGATTCAGACCGTCGGAATACAGCGGCAGCAGAATCCGGCCCGTCGGCAGCAGCAGCGGTTTGATGCGCGTCATCCAGCCGGTGCTGCGTTTCCGCAAATCGCGGCTGGCTTCAATAATCATGTCGTCGTATTTCGGCGCGTATTCGGCCCAACCGGCCGTATTTTCGGGAAGCTTCTTGAATTTTATGGCCACTTCCTTTTCAAACCGCTCGTCTGGTTTTAGCAGAATGTTATCCTGCCAGTTCCAGACCGGCGCACCGGGTTTGGCGTAATCAACAGCGGTTTTAAACCGCAGAATCGAATGCTCCCAGCGGTTGGCCTGAACGGCAATCCAGACCAGAAAAAGTTTGTTCTGCCGGTTTAGGAACAGCACCGGATTACAGTCCGGCAAACCGGGGGTGTCGGCCATCAGAAACGGTTCGCTCCAGGTTTTCTGTCCTTTTGTCAGACGCGCGCCCATGATCCGTACATCATCCGCCGAACGTTCTCCGCTGCCCTGAAACCAGGTAGCCAGAAAATCGCCGTTGGGCAGGGCCACCAGGCTGCTGCCGTGAACGTGCTCGTTCTGATACGGAAAAATCAGTTCTTCCCGAACAACGGATACGGCCGACTGGGCCAGCAACCCGTTCGTTACCAGCAGAAGAGCCCAAAAAACCGCACTAAGTTTCTTCATGGTTTTACTTGATCGCTTTCCGGCGTTGCATGAGTTCGCGCCAGGTCGTCAGCACGATGCCTTCGGATTCGATAAACGCTTTCAGTTCGGGGTCCATCATCGACAGCATGTCGGCATACCGCGAACCGCCGGAACCGCTGATGTATTTGAAGGTTTCGTTCAGGTCGTTGCTGTGAATGATGATCATGGCGACGCCCGGTTTCATTTTCGTCAGGATTTCCTTGAACCGCTTCGTTTTGTATTTCCCCCAGACTTCCGGACTCGGGTCTTTCACGTCTTTCGGTTTCCACTGACCGGTGTCGGCATAGAGGTCATCGAGGACGGGCAAACCGGCTTTCCAGATTTTTTCGCCGATGGCCGGAGCCTGTTTGAGGGACTCCGGAATGGGCAGATTCATGCCTTCCCGGTATTTGCCTTCCGCCTTCAGTTTGTCGATCACCGGCTGAATTTCGCTGTCGACCAGCAGTGTGTTGTTGCCGCCGGGAAACATGATCGGAATGCCGTAATCGACGCCCACTTTGATGTATTTTTCCAGGAAAGCCGGGGTGGCAAACAGCGTCCCCATGTGCGAATCGAGGTGCGTCGGTTTCAGACCCATTGTAATGGCCCGGTCGATCTGCGCCCGCATTTCCAGTTCCAGTTCGTCGGGTTTGGCGTGTTTCACCACGTCGGCAACTTCCGGCCACAGAGCACCTTCCGAATCGGTCAGGCTTGGCACCTGCTTGATACCCGCCAGGGGCGACCAGCGGTAATCTTTCCATTCGGAGGTGAGCGTCAGGTGAATACCGGCATCGACCGTTGGATTTTTCAGAGCGTATTTGATAAAGCTGGCCGACCACGCACACGGCATCATGATGCTCGTCGAGGTTGCTACACCCTGCTCGATGGACTTGATGGTTCCCTGATTGGCCGACAGGAACATGCCCGCATCATCGACGTGGAAGATGACAATTTTCTTGCCCTTCGGGTAGCCGAGTTGCTCGGCGTAGGTGGTTTTCGGCTGCGCGACCCCGTAGGAACTAGTTACCAGAACGAGGATACTTGTTAGTAATTTGTTCATATCGTTAAAATTTACTGTTTCGCGGAGTTGAGCGGAGGAAAAGGGAGTTGCGCAGAGAAAAGAGGTTTTAGAAAAACTCTGCTTAACTCCCTTTTCCTCCGCTCAACTCCGCGAAACAACCCTCTCATTCAATCATTTTCAAATACCGCCCCATCCAATACGGCAGCAACCAGAAAACCGGTTCGCGTTCGATGCCGGGGTCGCCGTTGATGGCCGACCACGGGTTTTTGTCCCAACGAACAACGGTTCGGATGCTGGCGGGCGGCAATTCATTAACCTGCAATTCATCCAGAACCGGGTTGCGCGAAATCCGAACGTCTTCCCGCTTCGTGTGATCGAACGGCCAGTTGACCAGATCCAGGGGCGTATCGACCAAAAAATCCACGGATGCCGCCAGCTCGGTTTTCTTGTTCCGGGAAAAACAATAAAAGAAATTGACCAGCGGATTTCGGTCACCCCGGCGTCGTTCCATCCAGGCATCCATGTGTTTTTCGTAGAACGCCCGCAGCTTGGGATCTTTCTCGCATTGGATCAGAATCGGATAGACATACGCCTGCAACATGACGTCGAAATAGATGAACCAGGCCGGATTCTGCTGGGCGATCTGGCTCATGTTGTCGAGGTAATGCTCCTGATCGATGAGCCGCCGGTATTCGTTTTCGTACTTCGCCTGACCCGTGACGTGGTGCGCCAGTTTCAAAAACGACAGCATTTCCATCGAATTCTGACTGCGGTCGGGTGTCCACTCGGGGTCGTGATTCAGTTGCTCCGGCGACCAAACCGCCCAGCGCGTCGGCTTGCCATCGACATCGACCAGGTTATAATTGTGCTTGATCAGATAGTCCACAATCCGGGCGATGTGCTGGCGGACGACGGTTTTTTCGGCCTCATCGGCCACCAGTTCATAATAGAGGTAGTAGCCGATCATGTGGCCGCACAGTTCGTCGCTGCTTGTGTCGCCTTTCCAGAGCCATTTTCCGTCTTTCGATTTCCGCCAGCGGGTTTCCACCGGTTTGAAACGCGGTTCTTTCACCAGTTCGTCGGCCCGTTCCCGCGCCGTGAAGATGCGGTTTCCGTCATGAACGCTGGTCCAGCTAGTTGGCACAATGGTTCGGGCAAAAAAACCGTCGGTGTCCGTTACTTCCTGCAACAGTTTCAAAAACCGGAAGGCTTTGGCGGCTTTCGCCTTCGCATCCGGGCTTTGGGTGGTGGCATACCGGAAGCATTCCATCGCCAGGTAGTTGCCGGTATATTCGCCGTCGTTGTCGTCGTCGTCGGGTGCCCAGGTCGTGGTGTCACCGGGCGTCAGCAGCTTGCACTGCCCCGCAATCCACGGTTCGCGGATGTGGCGTTTCATCAGGACGTCGTAGAAATAATCATTCTTCTGCGCCAGATTCATCTTCCGTCTTTTGATCGCACTGACGCCCTTCGCCGTGGCAATCCAGGCGTTTCCGGCGGCATCGAACGCCAGGTCGTTGACGTGATCGTCGAGCAACCAGCGTCGGCTGAACCGCAGCGAATGACGGCCATCGGGCTGATACCGTACGACCCCCACCTCCGTTCCCACCCACATCGACCGGTCGGGCGATTGTTCGACACAAGTTACAAAATTGGACGGAATGCCTTCTTCCTGCCGCAGCGTTTTCACGTTCTGATGTTGGTTCAGAACGGTCACCCCCCCCAATCCGCCCGCCCATATGTTTTGCGCCGAATCGAAGGCAATTCCCTTGATATAAGCACTGATCAGATGATCGGTTTTGTAAAAATGTTCGGTCGAGTCGGCCCGGCTGTGGTATAAACCGACATCGGTGGCCACCCAGATACCGCCCTGCCGATCCGATATCACATCCCGAATTGAGCGCGCTAACGGGTATTTTTTTGGTTGCCAACCCGCAGCCGTATGAAGCCAGACGCCGTGGGGGCCGAGTGCATAAACGCCTTCGTTGGCGGCACAAAGGGCCGAAATGGGCGCGGCCGGCCCGTTCATCCGCTCCAGTTTCTGGTCTTTAAACCGGTAAACCCCATTCCAGGTCCCCAGCCAGACCGCCGAATCGGTAGCCACTTCGACGGCAAAAGCCGGGCCCTGGTCGGCTTCCGTCATCACCGGTGTCCAGGTGTCCTGGTCAGCTTGTTTCCTGAAAATACCGGCGGCCGTAGCAACCCAAACCGTGGATTCCCGATCGACGGCCACACTGCGCACCTCGTTTTCGTTGGGCCGGGTGCCAATCGGATAGGCTTCGTGGTATTCCTGCCAGAAAGCCGAATCCTGGTAAACGACCTCTTCTTCCACGACCCGATCGCCCGAATGGCACGACCAGAACAGGCCGAGCAGCAGGTACAGCGGGAGGGCATAAAGACTTCGTTTGGGGCTCATGAACATCCGGAACGGTTTCTGCTGTAGTATACTCCGCAATCGGAATTCCGGGCTATCGGGCCGGGGACGCAAATTTCAGGTTTTCCGAAAACCAAAAGATTAACACAGCGGTAATAGTCCTTTTCGCAATTTTGGCAGTATTTCCATTGGTAAAAATGAGTCCCTATGAAATTTCACCTGCCGTTTACGCTGCGTTCTGCTTCTTTTCTATTCCTTTTCCAATCCTTCCTGACTGCTCAGGCCCAGGAACACAAACCGTATCTCCCATCGGTTTACCCGGACCGGTTAACCCTGGGATGGCAGGACAACCCGGAGACTTCGCAGTCGGTCAACTGGCGAACCGATTCGACCATCACCAATTCCGTGGGTATGATTGCGGAAGCTGATCCTTCGCCCGAAGTAGCCACGAAGGCCAATACCGTTCCTGCGACGACCCAGGCCGTCAGGCTGGATGGCACCACGAAACTGTATCATACTGTCCATTTCAAAAACCTGAAACCGGCCACGAAATACAACTACCGCGTGGGCAACGGAACCTACTGGACCGAATGGTTCCAGTTTACAACGGCCAGCGACAGCCCGGTTCCGTTTTCGTTTATCTACTTTGGCGATGCACAAAACGACATCCGCTCGCTCTGGTCACGGGCCATTCGCGGGGCATATTCCACCATGCCAAAAGCCGCTTTCATGATTCACGCGGGGGATCTGATCACGACCTCCAACGCCGACTGGCAGTGGGGCGAATGGTTCGAAGCCGGTGGCTGGATCAACGGCATGGTGCCGACGCTGGCCACGCCCGGCAATCACGAATATTTCAAGGATGACGACGAGCAGCGGAAGGTGTCGCGGCACTGGCGGCCGTCGTTTGTACTGCCCGAAAATGGCCCCGAAAAACTGAAAGAAACCGCCTATTATATCGACTACCAGGGCACCCGGTTTGTTTCGCTGGATTCGCAGGGGGCCTTGCTCGACTCGACGGTTTTGGATCAGCAGGCCGACTGGCTCGTGAAGGTGTTGACCAACAACCCCAACCGCTGGACGGTTGTGACGCACCACCACCCGATTTATTCGACCAAAAGCGGGCGCGACAACCAGGAATGGCGCGATAAAATGGAGCCTCTTTATAAAAAATACGGTGTCGATCTGGTTTTGCAGGGGCACGACCACACCTACGGGCGCGGATTGAACATGCCGCTGGGAAAAAGCCGGAAGTATCCCGATGGGCCGGTGTATGTGGTATCGGTGAGTGGGCCGAAGATGTATGACATCGGTTTGCAGGACTGGATGGATCGGGCGGCTTCCAATACGCAGTTGTACCAGATCGTTTCCATCGACGGCGGGAAGCTGGCCTACCAGTCGTTTACGGTAACGGGCGAACTCTATGACTCGTTTGAACTGGCTAAAAATTCGAAAGGCAAGAACCAGCTCACCGACCGGTCGCCCTCGCTCAAACCCGAACGACTCGACCTGCCCACTGAATACCAGAAGCGATTCAAACCGGAACAACTGGAAGAATATAACCGGAAATACAAGGAATACAAAGCCCGAAAAAACCAGTAAAATCACCTAAAAACCGCCTTGCGCAAATTGAGGATAGATTTACGCATTTTGCGACGGATCTATCAAAAAAAATGACCAATTTTAGCTTAACAACAGCCAGTTGCTGAACAGGTCACACCATTGAAGAGAACGAGTACCCAATCGCCCGTAATTTTTAACGTTTCCTAATCACCCACGACAATGGATTGTCTAAATGAACGTATTCTCCGCAGAGTGATCCAGGGCGATCAGGCTGCTTTTGCGGAGTTATATAAGTACTACCGGACACCGGCTCTTAAATTCTGCATCACGCTTCTGAAGGATGAAGAAGAGGCCGAAAACATGATTCACGAAGTTTTTATCAAAATCTGGGATCGACGCTCGCAAATTAACCCTACCCTTAACTTTACCTCGTATCTGTTTACCTGTTTACGGAATATGGCCTTCGACCATCTGAAAAAGATGGAGAAGAACAACCAGCTTAAACAGCAGTACATGGAAAAAATGGCAGCCGCCCGCGACGAAGAACTGGAAGATAAAGAAATGAAGTTCCAGCTCCTCTACACGGCTGTAAACCTGTTGTCTGAAAAACGGAAGCAAATTTTATTCCTCAACATCGAGGAAGGAAAATCCTATCAGGAAATTGCGGAAATGTTGATGATTTCAAAAAATACCGTTAAAAATCAGTTGGTAAAAGCGAAGCAGTTTCTTCGCGAAAAAGTTGACATGGCGGCTTTATAATCCGGCTTACTCCTATTCCCGGTTTTTGTTCAGAAAGCCATTCGACTCCCACCGTTCGAATGGCTTTCGACTTTTATAAGCCCCCGATTCAGACCGGTTTTGTCAAAAATATTTCTCTGATCAATAGTCTTTTAGCAAGTCGGCACAGTATTATAGGCAACTTACCAAACTACCGATAGAATGGTACGGTCCCGCGCCGAATATTTGATTAACAAACTCATCAGCAACACGCTGACGGGGAAAGAATTGGATGAATTGCTGGAGGGGCTGGGAAAAGATGAGACACTACAGGAGTATTCGCCGATTCTGGAAAACTATTTCAATGAGCTGGTCGAAGAAGAACGTTCACCTTCCAACTCAGAACCGACTATAAAACCGGATGATGAAACCGCCCTCACGCGGTCAAAACGGACATCCCTGCCGATTCGAACATTCTATACCGATTACCGGGGCATAGCCGCCTTCGTCACTCTTCTGTTTAGTCTGGGTACCTTATACTACTTTTTCGCCACCAGCAATTCGACTCTGCCCATTGCCCTAAACCAACCCAAAACCGCCACTTTTGCACCGAACACGCCCACCAAAGAAGAAGCCGTACCACGCGGAAAACGAAAAAGCCTGCGCCTGAGCGACGGCAGTGTGGTGAAACTCAATTCGGACACCAAAATACGGTTTCCGAATGCCTTTGGTCAGGCCGTCCGGACGGTTGCTTTGCAGGGAGAAGCTTTTTTTGACGTGGAACGGGACGAATCAAAACCGTTTGTTATTTCGGTGGGTGATCTCCGCATAAAAGTACTCGGAACGTCTTTTAATGTAAAGAATTATGACGACGAAAATGAGGTGGAAATAACCGTCCGATCCGGCCGGGTTAGCGTCAATCTGAATGCCCAATCATCGACGCCCATTATTCTGATAAAAGATCAAAAATTAATCTATTCCAAATCGACCGAATCGTTCCGGATTACCGACGTCAATGCCGGGCAGGAAAGCAGTTGGGTAAACGGCTCGTTGCAATTCAATAATACGCCCATGATTTCTGTTGAGCGGACACTGGAAAAGTGGTATGATGTCGATATTATCATTGAAAACAAAGCACTTTATCATACGTCATTTACGGGAGTCCATTTGAACGAAAGTCTGGATTCTATGTTAGAATCAATTACTTATGCAATCGATGCACAATACGAAATAAACGGCAAAACCGTGATCATTAGAAATTAACAATATCATAAAAAGAGAAACAATGAAAATGAACGAAAACACCTCTTAATTTGATGTGGCAAGCGACCTTACGGATAAAATTAAATTCATTTTTATCTACAGATAATTCCTACTTAATTAATACTTCTATGAACTCGAACTCTATTATTCCACGAATGCTAAGGCATTTGTGTACAGTAGCACTGTTGGCGGGGTTGTGTTTCTCGGCAGCATGGGCAGATCGACCGGAAATCGATCTGGAAAACGTTAAAATATCCCTGGTCCGGGAGGAAGGATCGATCCAGAAAATCATCGGCAAGATCACCAAAATCACCGGTTATGTATTTCTGTATGAGGACAACTTGAAAAGTGAACTCGAAAAGCGTGTCAAAATCGAGAATGGAAACAATCTACAAAGCATCCTGGCCAGCATTTCCCAACAATCGGCGCTGGAATTCAAAGCGGTAAACAAAAACATCGTCATTCGGAAACGTTCCGGGCAACCATCGGAACCAACTGAGATCAAGCAGGGCCGCAAAGTCAGTGGCCGGGTAACCTCCAGCGTCGACGGCGCTTCCCTGCCCGGTGTGAACGTGGTGCTGAAAGGCTCGCAAACCGGTGCCAACACCGACGGAAACGGCCAGTATACCATCGATGTAACGGGTTCAAATCCGGTACTGGTTTTTTCGTACATCGGTTTTGAGACCCAGGAAATTGCCGTCGGAAGCCGCAGCTCGGTTGACCTAACGCTGACCGAAAGCGGTGTAACGCTGAATGAAGCCGTTGTGACGGCCCTCGGGATCAAACGCGAAAAACGGTCCCTGGGCTACTCGGTTCCTGAATTGAAAGGAAACGATCTTACCAATGTAACGCAGGAAAATGCCATGAACTCGCTGGCGGGTCGGGTGCCGGGGGTTGCCATCAACCAGACCAGCGGGGTGGGTTCTTCCATCAGCGTTGTAATCCGGGGAGCCAAATCTCTGACGGGCGACAACCAGCCGCTGTTCGTTATCGACGGGGTGCCGGTGGCCAGCGGGCTGAACAACCTGCGCTCCATGGGCGACCGCAACAACGTCGACTACGGGAACGCCATCTCCGACCTGAACCCGGAAGATATCGAAAGTATTTCGGTGCTGAAAGGCCCCAGCGCAGCCGCACTCTATGGCTCACGCGCCGGCAACGGGGTTATTCTGGTGACGACCAAAAAAGGCACCAAAGGCAAAGGCGTCGGTATCACCTTCTCGACCAGCAATGTGTTTGAACGGCCCTACCGCTACCTGGATTTTCACTACAAATACGGCAACGGCGACCGCAATAACCGCCTGGACGAAAGCTCGGCCTACTGGGGTGGCCCGGCACTCGATGCCGGCAACAACGCCGTTCAGTGGAACAGCCCGGTGGGTGCCGATGGCAACAAGGTGGCTACACCACTGGTGTCGTATAAGGACAACATGAAGAACTTCCTGGAAACCGGGATTACGTCGACCAACAACATTGCGCTGGCGGGCTCTGGGGATAAAACAACCTACCGGATTTCGTTCAATAACATGACGAACAAGGGCCTGATTCCGAACTCGGATTTATTCCGGAATTCACTGGCAACGGCAGTGGCGTTCGACATCAGCAAAAATTTCAAACTGAGCACGAACCTCAACTTCGTTCGGTCGAAATCGAACAACCGCCCTTCCACCAACAACCGGGGTGCTAACCCGCTCGAGGCTGTTTACCTCTATCCACACGTCGATGTTCGTCAATTGACCAACTATTGGGTGCCGGGGAGCGAAGGAATTCAGCAGCGGTCGGTGTCTTCCAACGGTGATAACCCGTATTTTCTGGCCTATGCCCTCAACAACGGCTTCGTTCGCGATCGTGTTTTCGGAAATATCAAACTCGACTGGACCATTTCGCCCGAACTGTCGGCCTACGCCCGGGTTTCGCACGACCAGTTTGCCGAAAACCGGGAAACCAAAATTCCCTGGAGCTACTCACGGGGCCGGAATGGTGGCTATTACCTGCAGGACATCGCCCGGTATGAAACCAATGCCGACGCCATGGTGACCTACCGCAAGAAAATCAGCGATTTCGACTGGAGCATCTCCGGCGGTGGAAACGTCATGAAGCAAAATTACCGCGATTCCTACATGGGCGGAGCCATCCTGACCATCCCGAACCTGTACCGGATTTCCAATATTCCGAATACCGCCCTGCAATTCTCCAACAGCACGTATGAGAAGGCTATTTACAGCTTGCTGGGAACGGCATCGCTGGGGTTCAAAGACCAGCTTTACCTGGATTTGACGGCCCGGAACGACTGGTCGAGTACGTTGCCGGCCGCTAACCGCTCCTACTTCTACCCCTCGGCGTCGCTGAGCTGGCTGGCCAACTATACCTTCAACCTGCCATCGGAAATATCATTGCTGAAATTCCGGGCCAACATCGCACAGGTCGGGAACGACACCGACCCCTACCGGCTGGTTCCGGCGCTGGGAACCGGTTCGTGGGGAAGCCTGATTACGACCAACGTATCGGGAACCCTGCTGAACCCGCAACTGAAACCGGAAATTCAGACCTCGACCGAATTCGGGGTGGAATTGAATCTGTTCAATAACCGACTACGGTTCGACGGAACGTACTACAACGCCGAGAACAAAAACCAGATTCTGACCGTCACGACGCCCACCTCCTCGGGTTTTGGCAGCAAGCTGATCAACGCCGGGGCCCTGGTGAGCAAAGGTTGGGAAATCGTGTTGGGCGGAACACCCATCAAGAGCACCAATGGCTGGAACCTGGATCTGAACGTCAACTTCACCCGCAACCGGACGACCATCAAAGAACTGGCGCCGGGCATCGATTTCTACCAATTGTGGGACGACAACAACGGGGGGGCCTTCTCCTTCGTGGGTGAAGAAATCGGAAACCTCTACAGCCGGGGCTTTGCCACGGTGCAGGATGCGTCTTCGCCCTATTACCGCTGGCCAATCCTGACCCGCAACGGCGAATGGACGGCCGTCAACGACCGGGATAAGCGGGTGAAAGTCGGTAACTTCAACCCCCGGTTTATGATGGGGATGCAGGCGTCGCTTTCCTACAAACGCTTTACGCTGAATGCCAGCTTCGACTGGCGGAGCGGAGGAAACTTCCAATCGTATACGTACCGCTATGGCGAGTCGGACTGGCGGTCGCAACGGCAGCTTGACAACCTGATCCCGGGCGGAACGATGTCATCGACGGACCTGGTGAACATGCTCAAGTCGGATCCGGAAAAATACATCATCCCGGAAAACGGAAACTTCCCGCGTGTTGGGGGGCATACGCAGGCAACGGGTGGTATGGGCTTCGATTCCAACGGCGACGGTGTGCTTGAATACGACGGCGGTTTTATTCCGGGCGTAATCCAGAATGCCGATGGCACGTATACCGAACACCTGGGCGGCACCGGCACCAACATTTACCCGATCACCGACACCTACCCCTGGAGCTTTAACCAGCAGATCACCTTCGACGCTTCGTTTGTCAAACTGCGGGAAATCTCCCTGGGCTACAACATTCCGAAACTGTTCGGACTGCGCAATGCCAACATTTCGGTCTATAGCCGGAACATCATTCTGTGGACGGCGGCTAAAATCGGGATCGATCCCGAACGGGCTTTCCAGGCCGATGGTGGCCGGTTCCGTCAGGGCATCGAATTGCAGAACGTCATGCCGTGGACCATTCCGGTTGGCTTTAAAGTAGGCTTCAGTCTGTAATCGTAACAACATCTTATTTACCATGAAACGATTTCACCTTTTTTCCAAAGCGGCTTTCATTCTGGCGATGTTCCTGTTCTCCTCCTGCGAAGAGCAACTGACCGAACTGAATGAAAACCCCAATGTGGTTGACCCCGCTACGGCCAACCCAAACATGTTGATGCCCACGGTCACCACCGGCCTGGCAACCAGTTATCTGGGACTTGGCTACGGCGATATTGCCGGGGTTGTGCAGCACACCCAGAAAGACGGCTGGTTTGGCGGACATAACCACTACGACTGGACGCCCAACGACTGGAGCAATTATTATAACCTGTTGCGTAACAACGAGTTTCTGTATCAGCGGGCGTCGGAACTGGGCTTCAAATTCCACCAGGGTGTGGCTCTGACCATGAAGGCCTACATTTTCGGGCTGATCACCGACCTCTGGGGCGATGCGCCTTACACCAATGCCTTGAAGGGCAACTTGTCCAACGACTACATCCTGCCGACGTATGACAGCCAGGAGGTAATTTACAAGGGCATTATCGAGGATCTGAAAGCCGCTTCGGCCCTGTTTGCCACTGGCGAAACAACGGGCTATCTGACCAACTACGATGTGTTCTACAAGGGCAATGCGGCCAACTGGCACAAGTTTGCCAACTCGCTGCTGCTGCGGTATTACATGCGGATTTCGGCCAAATTGCCGGACGTTGCCAAAGCCGGGATCGAGAGCGTTTACAGCTCCGGCATTTACATCAAAAGCCCCAGCGAAGATGCTGTCATGGACTACATTGGTGCCACTGCCGCCAACTCCTGGCCCGGTGCCGTTGCGTTTGAAGCCGATCCCTCGGAATACCGCCGTCGGAAACCCGCTAAACCGCTGGTCGACAAACTGCTGCAATTCAACGATCCGCGTCTGAAAGTATGGATTGCGCCGGTTTACGTGCAGTGGGTGGCTGATCCGACCCTCACCGCCCCGGTCGATCCGTTTATCCGCCGAAACGGGGTCATTCAGACGGGTACGGTTTCGTTGACCGATGCCGCCTTCCTGCCGCTGGTGAAAGCCGGTACGAAGTTTACCCGGAACTTCAACCCCAACACCTTTTCCGTAGCGATCGACACGCGTGAATACGTGGGGGTTCCGCCCGGCTTGATTGACCCAAGCTCGTACAACTACAACCCGACAACGGGACAAGTTGTTCAGAATCAGCACGTTTCACAACTTGCCGAACTCTATCGCGGAAGCAGTGGCGGTTTGCTGAAAGCCCGGCTGATGTCGGCTTCCGAAACTTCGTTCATTCTGGCCGAAGCGGCCATGAAAGGCTGGGCGGTCGGAAGTGCCGAAACCCACTACAACGCCGGGGTGAAAAATTCACTCGAAACCTGGGGCGTTGGAACGCAATACAACACCTACATCGCCACCACCGGTGTTAAATTCGACAACACGCTGGCCCAACTCATGGATCAAAAATGGATTTCCAGTTGGACGGCAGCTCCCGAAGCCTGGTTCGATTACCGTCGAACCGGCCTGCCCGCCTTTAAACCCGGCCCGGCTGCGGCTGAAAATGTGTTGCCGGTGCGTTTCATTTACGGCGATAACGAAACCAACTATAACAACGCCAATGTGACGAGCGCACTGAGCAAACTGGAAGAAAATGCCCATACCAAAATTCGGGGCAAAAACAGCCAGTGGGCCAAACCCTGGGTGATTCAGGGAACCGGTAAACCCTGGTAATTAAATTACCTTGAACAAATTGAAAAGGGTGGACCGTATTCCACCCTTTTTCACGTAAATTATTTATATTTCAGCACTTTATTTTTATAAACCGTATACTCAATTTAATACCTCCTCTTTTCTCTTTTTCTGTAAACTCTTATGCAAAAACTATGAACCGAACCTCTATTTTTTCGAAAACGCTCCGGTGTTTGTTTGTCACCACATGGTTGCTGGGAATGGTTCTCGCGCCGGCCCGGGCGCAGCAATCCCGGCGAGTAACCGGTATCATTAAACTGGGAACCGACAACTCCCCCATTCCCGGCGTCAATGTGCTCATCAAAGGCTCCACGCTCGGAACCACCAGTGACAACAATGGCCGGTATTCGCTGGAGGTCAGCGGTACCAATCCGGTTTTGATTTATTCCTTTATCGGTTACAAAACCGAAGAAGTGACCGTTGGCAATCGCAGCACCATCGACGTGACGATGACCGAAAATGCTGAAATGTTGCAGGAAGCCGTGGTGACGGCCCTCGGGATCAAACGCGAAGAACGCTCGCTGGGCTACGCGGTTGGAAAAATTGACGGCAAAGACCTCACGCGCGTCGTTCAGGAAAATGTGCTCAACAGCATGGCCGGCAAAGTGGCCGGCGTCAACATCAGCGCCACCGGCGGAACCGGCTCATCGGTCAGCATGGTGATTCGGGGTGCCAAATCGCTCAGCAGCGACAACCAGCCGCTGTTTGTGGTCGACGGCGTTCCGATTGCCAACACGCTCAACAACGTCAGCCAGGTCGGGAACGACAACCGGGTCGATTACGGCAATGCCATTTCGGGTCTGAACCCCGACGACATCGAAAACATTTCGATCCTGAAAGGACCCAGCGCAGCCGCACTCTATGGCACACGCGCGGGAAACGGCGTGGTGTTGATTACGACCAAAAACGGTTCCAAAGTCAAAAAGCTGACGGTAACGATTACATCGAACACGGTGTTCGACCAGCCATATAAATTTCTGAAATGGCAAACCAGTTTTGGCTCGGGGCAGTATTCGGCCATTCCGGTTTCCATCAGCAAAAACCCGCTGACCAATCCGTTCGGCAAGCTGATTCAGGAGGAAATTGGTGCCACCTACGGCGCGGCCCTGGACAAAGGTTACGAAGAAGTGCAGTGGAACAGCCCGCTGGATGCCAACGGAAAACCGATTCCGATGCCGCTGGTATCGCACAAAAACAACGTCAGAAACTTCGTTCAGACCGGTATCACCACCACCAACGGCATTTCCATCGCCAACAGCACCGACCAGATTACGTACCGGATTTCGTATTCGAACATGCAAAACCGGGGGATTATTCCCAACTCCGATCTGTTTAAAAACACGCTGAATTTCAGTTCGTCGCTCAAACTCAGCGAGAAACTGCGGATGAGCACCAACGTCGACATCAGCCGTAACAACTCCAACAACCGCCCCGCCGGAAACCGGGGTTCCAATCCGTTGCAGGCGGCTTACAACACTTCGCCCCACATCGACCTGCTCGAACTGAAAAACTACTGGATGCCGGGTCAGGAAGGTCTGCAGCAACGTACGCAGTATAACGGAATTTATAACAACCCGTATTTTCTGGCGAATGAAGTCAACAACGGCTTCACCCGCGACCGCGTTTTCGGTAACCTGCGTGCCGACTGGCAAATCACGAAGGATATCAGCTTCATGGGCCGGTATTCGCTCGACACCTACCAGGAACAACGGGAAACCAAGATCGCCAACAGCTACACCAACGATCCGCGCGGAGCCTACGGTCTGATCAACATTGGCTCGTTCGAAAGCAACGCCGACTTTCTGGCTACCTACAAAAAAGACATTGGCAACTTTGGCCTATCGGTTTCGGCAGGTGGGAACTACCGCCACCAGAAAGGCTCGAACCTCACCAACGCCACCCGCAACGGCACCGGGTTGATCGTTCCGGGTGTTTTCACCATTCAGAACATTGCCCCGGCCAACCTCGACTACAACAGCACGAAATTCGAACGCGGCATCTATAGCCTGTACGGACTGGCCAACCTGAGTTTCAAAGACATGGTGTATCTGGATTTGACCGCCCGCAACGACTGGTCGAGCACTTTGCCAGCCGCCAACCGCTCCTACTTCTACCCCTCGGCGTCGCTGAGTGTGTTGCTGAATGAAATTCTGCCGGTTTCCAACACCATCAGCTTGCTGAAACTGCGGGGCGGGATTGCACAGGTGGGGAACGACGCCAATCCGTATATGCTGCTCAGCACACTGGGCAACGCCGGAAGCTGGGACGGGATTCCGCGCCTGAACGTGCCGGGAACCCTGCTCATTTCGGACCTGAAACCAGAAATTGCCACCTCTACGGAGTTTGGCCTTGATGTGAATCTGTTCCGAAACCGCCTGCGGGCCGGTGCCACGTATTATGTATCGGAAAACCGTAACCAGATTTTGAGCACCAAACTGCCGCCGTCATCGGGTTATACCCTGAAAAACATCAACGCCGGTTTGCTGGTCAGCAAAGGAATAGAGCTAACGCTGGGCGGTACGCCCATTGAAAAGAACGGCTGGCGACTGGATGTGAACGCCAACCTGACCCGCAACCGCACGACCATCAAAAAACTGTCGGACGACCTCCCCTATTTCACGCTCTGGACCGACGCTAAAGGTGGTGCCTGGACGTATGTGGGTGATGAAATCGGCGATTTATACGATGCCAAAGTCGTGACGGTGGAAGACAAAAGTTCGCCGTACTACGGCTATCCCATTCTGGATCAGACCGGCAAGTGGCAGTCTATCGACGCCATCAACACCAAGAACAAAATCGGAAACTTTAACCCCCGCTTTATTCTGGGTATGCAAACGTCGCTCAGCTACCGCGGTTTCAGCCTGAACATGACGTTCGACTGGCGGAATGGCGGGGATTTTGTCTCGCAAACCTACCGCTACGGCGAGGAAGACGGCCGCTCGCAGTTGTTTCTGGATAAACTCATCAATCCCAACGGACTGACCGGCGATGCGCTCCGCAACTACCTCGTGGCCAACCAGGACAAAATGATTCTGATCAATGGCAACAACTTCCCGCTGGTGGGTGGACCAACGCCCGACTACAATGGTTATCCGTTCAAATATGGCCCCTACACCCTTCCCCACGGCGGGGTGTTCATTCCGGGCGTTGTGGCAACCGGTTACGACGAAAATGGCCAACCGACCGGCTACAAGGAAAACCTGGGCGGCCCCGGCACCCTGATGCTGCCGTTTGCCGGTTCAACCTCCTGGGCGTTCTCGCGGGCGGTTACGTTTGATGCGTCGTTCCTCAAACTCCGTGAAGTATCGTTCGGGTATGATCTGCCGCAGAGTTTTGTGAAACGAATCGGGCTGCAAAATGCGAACGTTTCGGTCTACAGCCGGAACATCATTCTGTGGACAGCCGCCAAAATCGGCATTGATCCCGAAATGGCTTTCCAGCTCGAATCCGGCGTTCAAAGCTCCGGGATTCAGTTCAAGCAGGGCATCGAACGGTATAATGTCACGCCCTGGGTTATTCCGGTTGGCTTCCGGCTTGGTTTAACATTTTAAGCAACCCGATCTTTTCAAAAACCATGAAAATCGTCACGCATAAAGTTATCGGTCTCGTTATTCTGTTTTCCCTGTCGGTATTTTCCTGCAAGGACTTAACGGACCTGAATGTCAATCCCAACGGGGTCGAGCCTACGACGGCGCACCCGAATCTGGTGCTCTCGACCGTCCTGACCGAAGCGGGCAAAGCCTTCGTAAACCTGGGCTATCAGGATATTGCCGGGGTGATGCAGCACACCCAGAAAGACGGCTGGAGCGGTGGCCACAACGATTACGACTGGGGTGGCAGCCAGAGCTGGAGCAGCTATTACGACGTTCTCCGGAACAATCAGTACGTATACGACCGCTCGGTTGCGCTCAATTTCGAACTTCACCAGGGCATTGCACTGGTCATGAAATCCATGCTGTTTGGGCTCATTACCGACCTGTGGGGCGATGCACCGTACAGCCAGGCGTTGAAAGGAGAAGTGGGGGGCGCGGCCAATACGTTCCCGGTTTTCGATACGCAGGAAGCCATTTACACCGGCATTCTGGCCGATCTGGAAAAAGCCAACACGCTGTTATCCAAAGCCAAAAGTGCGTATACGAGCAACGCTGACGCTGCCGATGTGTATTATAAAGGCGACCCCACCAAATGGCGGAAACTCGCCAACTCTCTCGCCCTGCGGTACTACATGCGGATTTCTTCGAAAAAACCGGATGTGGCCAAAGCCGGAATCGAAAAAATCGTCGCCAACGCCACACAGTATCCGATCATTACGGCTTCGGCCGACGATGCGGCCATGGCCTTTGCGGGCAACAGCAACGACGATTCGTGGCCGGCCAATGCGACCTACGACGCCAGCGAAAGCAACTACCGCCGGTTGAAAATGAGCGATACCTTCGTGAAAGCCCTGCTGGCGGTCAACGACCCCCGGCTGGCGATCTGGGCCAATAAAGTACAGATTCCGCTGGTGGTGGACGCTACACTTCCGCCGAAAACCGACAAAATTGTCGATGGCAAACGCTACCTCTCCCCCGACATGGTGGTGGGAAAAGAAGTCAATACCAATCCCTCGTATGTTGGTCTGCCAACGTCCATTGTCGGCGGCTCCGCTTATAACCTGAGCCCGACGGCCGAACAGGCCGCGAAGAACCCGCACGTTTCTTGGCTGAACGACATCTACAAAGCCGCCAAAGGACCTTTGCTGAAAGCCCGGCTGATGTCGGCGTCGGAGGTGAACTTCATCCTGGCCGAAGCCGCCCAGAAAGGCTGGGCCGCCGGTGATGCCAAAGCCCGCTACGAAGCCGGGGTGAAAACATCAATGGAAACCTGGGGACTGGCCAGTGCCTACCCGACCTACGTTGCCCAGAAAGACGTGGCTTACAACGGAACCCAGAAGCAGATCATCGAGCAAAAGTGGATTGCCAGTTGGACAGCCGCCACCGAAGCCTGGTTTGACTACCGCCGTACCGGCTTCCCCGAACTCAAAACCGGCCCCAACGCCAAACGCAAAGTGCTACCCGTCCGGTTTTATTACATGCTCGATGAGCGGAATCTGAACAAAGCCAATTCCGATGCCGCCCTCGGTCGCCTGGAATTGACGCCCAACTCGGAAGCCGACGGCAAAAACAGCCCCTGGTCGAAACCGTGGGTTCTGCAAGGCACCGGAAAACCGTGGTAGTTTTTTGAGAGTAAAGAAGATAGACAAGAGAATAGAGACGGCTGGTCTCTTTCCTCTCTTGTCTACCTTCTTTACTCCCCTTAGTAAACAGATTCATGAGAAAGCTCTTTCTAATTGTACTTGTTTTATCACTCGTTACCCGTTTGGTACAGGCCCAGTCTTTCCGGGCGGGGGCGGCTTTGCGGGTGATTACGCCGAATCCGCTGTTGCCCATTTCCGGCGGGATTGGTACCCCTAAAAAAGCGACGGAGAAAAAGGGAGATCTGTTCGTTCGGGCGTTTGTGCTCGAAAAAGGCACCACCCGGATTGCCATCGTCAGCGTCGATAACCTCGGTTGGCCTTCGGTTTTGGGCAATAAATCCCGGGCGCTGATCAAAAGTGTGCCGCCCGGCAACGTACTGATCGGGGCCACCCACACCCACAGCGGCCCGGATGCCTACGGTTTTCCGGATCAGTCGGGCAAGGCGTTGGCGGATTTGCCCTATCTGGAGAAATGTGTGGCCCAGATTGCCGAAGCCGTTGAAGAAGCCGTTAAAAACCTGCAACCGGCGAGTCTGAAAGTGGCAGTGGGCGAGGCAAAAGGGAAAATTGCGTTTAATTATTACGCGGCCGACTTGTACGATCCGCGCTGCGGGGTGATTCAGGCCATTGCTGCTACGGGAGTGAACAAAGGCAAACCGATTGTGACGCTGGTCAATTACGCCATCCACCCCGAGGTGATCGGATCGGGACGCGGCATTTTGAGTCCGGATCTGTGCGGCCCATTGTACGACAAAATCGAGTCGAAAACCGGGGGTATGGCGATTTTCATGAACGGCGCGCAGGGCGGTATGGTCACGGCGGACGTCCGGCGCGAGGGCGGAACCGAAGCCAACACCTGGGAAGAATGCATCCGGATTGGTGAACTGCTGGGCGACGAAGCCCTGCGGATCGTCGGCACGGCCCCCACGCTCGAAAATCCATCGGTCTATTGTGCAACCCGCCTGGTCGAATTTCCGATCGAGTCGGATATGATGAAATACATCATCAAAAACTCACCGTTGGGGTATAAACTCACCGGTTCAGACAAAGTGACCACTCAACTGAATTTGCTGAACATTGGTCCGGCGCAAATCCTGACGGTTCCGGGGGAAGCCTTACCGAATATTGGGTATTATGTGAAACGCCACATGAACACCAAATTTCCGTTCCTGTTTGGCTTAACGAATGATGCCTTTGGCTACATGCTGACCAAAGTTGACTTTAATAGTTTCAAACGGTATGAGTACATCAGCCGAACCAGCCTGGGCGAAATGACGGGTGAGATTTACATGGAACAGGCGTTGAAAACCGTGGCTGAAAGTCCGAAACCGGAGTAATAATATTGCCCCTAAAGGAGACTTTTATCACCTGGGTGCTGCTGTGTCCAAGTCCCCTTTAGGGGATTTAGGAGCATCTGCAACTGAAATCCCGAATAACTAAAAACCAACTATACGAATGAAACGATTCACAACACCATTTCTTCTGCTCTTAACACTGGCTTTTTTATCATTTGATTCTCCCAAAAAAGCCCCCATCACCCCCGCTACGGCCCTTCAAAGTTATTTAAACAATGGCGATAAAACGTATCAGTGGGAACTGAAAGATTCGTACGAAATGGGCGATGTAAAAGCCTATAACCTGCTGCTCACCTCACAGAAATGGCGCGAACATACCTGGCGGCATCAAATGACCATTCTGGTTCCGAAAGAAAATAACTACGACGGTTCGCTGCTGTTTATCACCGGCGGTTCCAACAAAAATGAACAGCCCAACTGGAACGCCAAAGGCCAGGAAGATAAAGTAATCAAGGGTCTGGTGGATATTGCCACCAAAAACAAAGCGATAGTTACCCTGTTGAAACAAACCCCCAATCAGCCGCTGTATGACAATCTGACGGAAGATGCCCTGATTTCATACACGCTTCATCAGTTCAAAAAAGACGGCGATTATTCCTGGCCCCTGTTGTTTCCGATGGTGAAAAGTGCGGTGCGGGCAATGGACGCGGTTCAGGAATTTTCGAAGCAAACACTGAAACACGACATCTCCCGGTTTGTGGTTTCGGGGGCTTCCAAACGCGGCTGGACCACCTGGCTGACCGGTGCAAATGACAAACGCGTGGTGGCCATTGCCCCAATGGTGATCGATATTTTGAACATGCCGGTTAGTCTGGATTATCAGGTCAAAGTGTGGAAAGATTATAGCGTTCAGATCGAAGATTATGTCAAACTCGGGATTCCGCAAACGGCCAAAACCGAAAGCGGAAATGCGATCAATACGATGGTCGACCCATACTCGTACCGCAAGAATTTAACGATGCCGAAAATGATTTTTATGGGTACGAATGATGAATATTGGGTGGTCGATAATATCAAGAATTATTTCGACGATATTCCGGGTGAAAACCTGATTCATTACGTACCGAATGCCGGCCACAGCCTGGGCGATGGCAAGTCGGCCTTCGAAGGACTGGGTGCTTTTTTCGGGATCACGATGGCGAAAAAACCGTATCCCGTTTGCAAGTGGAATGCCACGAGTACCAAAAAAGGCGTCGATGTGTCGATCAAAACCACGGCGGATGCGCTGGTCGATGTGATTGTCTGGTCGGCGAATTCAACAGATACCGATTTCCGGAATGAAACGTGGACGAGCAAAAGTCTGGGTGTTAAAAACAAAGCCAAAGTCGATGTTTCGGAAGCCTATCCGGCATCGGGTTACCACGCCTTTTACGTTGACCTGAAATATGCCAACCCCAACGGCGGCACCTACACCGAAAGCACGCGCATGTTTGTGTCGGACAATGACGAAGTATTTTTGAAACCCAGTTCGTTTTGACAATCTAACACGTGGCCGCTGACAGGGCGCCGTAACCCTGTCAGCGGTCGAAGACCCTGACAGCGGTTACAGTCCCCTAACAGCGGTTATTTCACATTTCCAAATCAACCAATGAAGCCACGACTACCCTTTTTATTCTTCATTCTTTCACTCAGCTTTTCAGCCTGCCGAACCACCTCCAACCCATCTACGGCCTCGGTCAAAGACGTCATGGATGGGGCCGTCACCCGGCTGTATAAAACCCTCAAACCCGAACAACTCGACACGATCAGCCAGGCCTACGTGCTTCAGTTTCTGACCGAAGCGGAGAAAACCGCTCTGGCGACCCGGTATTTGACTTTTGATGTCGATGTGCCGGTAACGGTTTCGCTGATGCGCCATCAGGAGCAGAAGGTGCTACCGTTCTGGCTGGAAGACAGCGGTTTTCAGAAAACCGATCAGGTTGTTAAAAACGAAGAATACACCTACGAAGTCTGGCAAAAAGCCTTTCCCGCCGGAAAAATAGAACTGGGAATCAACGGGTTCGACAAACACCGGCCGGTTTATTTCATCAGCGTGGGAGCGCAGAAACCGGGCGAAAAAGTCGCCATTTCCAATGTATTCCCAACCCATCAAACGCTCGATACCGTTCGGGTGGGAGCTTTTACCTACCACGACTGGAGTGACCTGACACTGACCGAAGTGCCTGAATCCTTGCGCGGCCAAACGCTCTTTCAAACCATCCGTGGCCGGGCAAGGGAAGCCCATCTGGTGGGAGCGTTTCGGAAAACCATATCCCCATCGACTGACCAACCGGATCAGGTGTTGCTGACCCTGAGTGGCGATCCCAGGACTACGATGGATGTGCAATGGCGGACGTCAGTCCCGGTTTCTGACGGGCAGGTAAAATACTGGCAAACTGGCACAACGGATACAGTGACCGCCCCGGCGACGGCATTTCGGATGGAAGACCGCCTGCTGCAGAATGACCGGTATGCCAACCGGTTTACGGCGAATCTTACCGGACTGAAGCCGGGCGGTTCGTATGGCTATCGGGTGGGATCGACGTCCGACAAATGGTCGAAACCGGCCACATTCAAGACCCAGAGTGCCACCGCCGAAGGCTTCTCTTTCATCTGGTTTGGCGATACGCACAAATCGCCGGATTGGGGAGCAATGGCCCAAAAGACGCTGGCAAAACACCCCGAAATTGCGTTTTATTCCATCGCCGGAGACCTCGTCAGCACCGGTTTGCACCGCGACGAATGGGATGAATTGTGGCAGTATTCCGGTGGTATTTTCGAGCAAAAACCACTGATGCCGATTCCGGGTAACCACGACAGCCAGGACGGTTTGGGCGCGTGGATGTATCAGGAAATGTTCAGCTTACCGAAAAATGGCCCCAAATCGCCGGACGTTCCGGCGGAGCAGACCTATGCGTTTACGTACCAGAATGCCCTCTTTCTGATGATCGACGCCACCTCGCCGATCGAGGCCCAAACCGCCTGGATCAAAGACCAACTGGCGAATTCGAAAGCGACCTGGAAGTTTGCCTTTTTCCATTTCCCGCCCTATAACTTTGAAGAAGATTACGCCGGCATCCGCAAAGAATGGTGCAGCCTGTTCGATCAATACCACGTCGACATGGTGATGAGCGGCCACGTGCATTATTACCTGCGCACCCAACCGATGCTGGCCGAAAAACCGGTTTCCTCCCCCGCCCAGGGTACGATTTACACGATTTCTATCGGCATTCCGAGCGATCATAAAGTTTGGCCGGACGAAAAGTACGCCGTGATCCGGCACAAAAACGGACCGCTGTATCAGCACTTGAAAATGGATGGCAAGACCCTGATTTACCAGAGTTTTGACCAGGAGGGCAAGGTGAAGGATGAACTGAAAATTGTGAAGTGATGCGCCTGCTTGCCTTTCTACTCGTAGTCTTTGGGGTTATTTACCAGAATATCACCAACGCCCAACCCGTCATTTCGGCCCACCGGGGGTCGTCGCTCGTGGCACCGGAAAACACAATGGCGACGTTCCGGGCGGTTTTGGCGATGCCCGTCAGTTACATCGAAATTGACGTTCGGACGACCAGAGACGGTCAGTTGATCATCCTCCACGATGGCAAACTCGACCGGACAACCTCCGGTTCGGGACCGGTTGAAAACCTGACGCTGGCGGAAGTGAAGCAACTTTCGGCCGGAAAAGGATTTGATGAAAAATTCAAAGACGAACGGATTCCGACCCTGAAAGAAGTCTGCCAATTGATCCGCGACTGGAACGCCGGACACGCTGCGAAAGTACACCTGTACGTCGATTGCAAGGCCGTTGCGCCAGAGAAACTGGTGGCCGAACTCGCCGAATTTGATGTGCTGGCCGATGCGGTTTTCTACGGCTCCGATGATTTTCTGCTGACGTTGAAACAGGTTGCTCCGCAAGCCAAGCTGATGCCTTCGTTAAAGAATGCCGACGAGTTATCCGCCAAAATTGAAAAGCTTCGTCCGTATGCGTTTGATGTGCGCTGGTCGTCGCTCACCAAAGAGCTGGTTCAGCAAATTCACGGCAACGGCATTCAGGTATTTTCGGATGCGCTGGGCTTTTTTGAAAATGCGGAGCAGTATAAAAAAGCGGCTCAACTGGGAATCGATGTCATTCAGACGGATTATGTACTGAAGGTTACTCAAGCGTTAGAATAACATCACCATGAATATAGAAGTCTTTTCCACCAATACGATTCAACCGCTAACGGAGCTGGCGTTGGAACTCTGGCCAGACTGCTCGTTTGACGAAGAACATGACTACTATACAAGCATCGTGGATGCCGAGACCGAAATCTGTTACCTCGTCCGGGAACAGGACCGCTACATTGCCTTTATCCACCTGTCTATCCGTACCGACTACGTTGAAGGAGCCACCGAATCGCCCGTGGCTTATATGGAAGCTATTTATGTAAAACCGGCTTATCAAAAGCGCGGCATTGGCCGTGACCTGGTGCGTCTGGGTGAAGAATGGGGCAAAAACAACGGGTGCCATCACTTTGCCTCCGATGCGGAACTGACGAATCTGGCCAGCATCGATTTTCACCGAAAAACCGGTTTTACCGAAGCCAATCGCATCGTTTGTTTCATCAAAGACTTATAATACAACCGCCCTTGGGAGATCAGTTTTTCGCCCGTATCGGCAGCGGCAACGCCAGAAAAAACGTAGTTCCAACCTTTTCCTGGCTTTCAAACCAGATGGCTCCCTGCTGAACTTCGGCGTATTGTTTGCAGAGAAAAAGGCCCAATCCGACGCCCCGCTCGTTGTTGGTTCCGAAGGTGGGCTGGGCTTTCAGCGAAAAAAGCTGGGGCTTGTCCGCTTCTTTGATGCCCCGGCCGGTGTCTTTCACCGTAATCAGACCGCTCGTATCGGTTCGGGTGGCTTCAATTGTGATTTGTCCGCCGGTGGGCGTAAACTTGATGGCGTTCCCAACCAGATTCCGAACAATCAATTGCAGCAAGTTGCCATCCGCCAGCACGTTCGGCAACCCATCGACCCGCAAAACCAGTTGGATTTCTTTTTGAGCAGCCAGCGGTTTGTAAATTTCGATGATGGGTTTCAGACACGCGCTGACGTTGACCGGCGCCAGCGAAACCGTCGTTCCCCGCATCTGGCTGGTCGACCACGACAGCAGGTTCACCAGCATTTCCTGCGTGTGGTTGATGCCCACCAACAGCTCCGATTCGATCTTTTTCCGCTCATCAGAATCCAGTTCAATTTGTTTCAACACTTCCAGATACTGCTGAACCGAAGCCAGGGGCGACCGCAAATCGTGCGAAACAATCGAAAACAGCTTGTTTTTCTCCTCATTCAGTCGTTCAAACACCACCGACCGCTCTTCCACCCGCTTTTGTTCCACCTTGTAGGCTTTGGTAAAAAAGAGGGTACCGAAGTAGAGAAAAAAAACATTGACACAATACGTCGAAGCCAGATCGACGGTTTGCGCCAGCCGGTCCGGATAGGTTTCGACGATAAATTGCGGATACAGGTATTCGACCGCCAGGAGCGAAAGCACAATCGCTAGATTGAACAAAACCCAGAACTGGGAGTGCCGGGACGGGCCGGCAATCAGGAGTAAAAACAGCGTAATGGTAAAGCTCAGGAGCGAAGCCCCGCTCATGCCCGAATTGAAAAAGTAGTTTACCGCAAACAGGATCGTGATCGTGACCCCGGCAATTGTGAGGGCGGCAACAAACTTTTTCCGGATCCGCGTCAGGTAGTAAACATAACCGCTCACGCCCAAAAGCACGGTACAAATCCACCCGGTTTCGGGCAGTCCAACAGAAAAGCTGAATGGGATGTTATACCCCATCACAACCAGAATCAGTACACAGATGGCATTGAAGATCCGGGCTTCGAGTGAAAACCCGTCCGGACTGCCAATCAGCTTGTATAACGTTTCTTTAACAACTCTCAATAGGTTCGGCTCCCTTAAATCTCGCTTTTGCGGGGCAAATATATCAACAAAAAGGAAAGAAGTGCCGATCCGTCCCTTTTCAACGCTTGTGTGTTGCACGCGCAGCCTAATGCCCCCTGCGTTTGGTGGCTGGCCGGTTTACAAACCAGCCAGCCACCACCAACGGAATCCCCAACGAAACCCAGGAAAGAAAATCCATAAAACCGTCGCCAACCAAGGCAACAATCAAACCAAAAAGGCTCACCAACGCCAGCAAGAGCGGAATGGTCCAGATGTGCCAGAAATTACGATTCATACCCCTCTCCTTTCCCGTCACTCAGCGCCAGTATTTCAGAATCTTCCAGTTTTTGCACCGCTTTTTTCGAATCAGACTTTCCCAATCGGGCAATTTTCGCCTGCGTGGCTTTGTTGCGCGCAAACCACAAATACAGACCGCTCCCCAGTACCACAATCGTGATGAGATCGAAAATCGCCCAGATAATTTTCAGGGGCAAGCCGCCGTAATCGCCAAAGTGAAGTGGCTGCGATATAAACAGGGCGTTGACATACCACGGCATCGTTCGCATGTCGGTCAGTTTGCCGGTTTTGGCATCGACCAGCGCGGGTTTGATCAGCCGTTCGGTCAGGGGCGTTTTGCCTTTGACAAAAATGGCGTAATGGTGTTTGCTGCTGAAGCCCGTGCCGGGATAGGCCGCCAGGTACGGTTCCATGCCGGGGTCGGCTTTGCGGGCAATCTCAAAGGCCTGATCGAGCGAACTGAGTTTTCCGGTCAACGGGGCCGCGTCTTTGTACGGAGCCGTCATTTCGGAAAGCTGTCCTACTTGCCACAAGCCCAGCACCACTTCCGACAGCGTGTTGATGACGCCCGTGATCCCGACCACCGTCGCCCAGGCAATGGTGACCACGCCGAGCAGGTTGTGCAGATCGAGCCATTTCAGCCGCGTCGATTTTTCGGTGCGCACCAGCCCAAACTCAAACCGTTTCATGATCGGCCCATAGAGCATCATGCCGGAGATGATGGCCACCACAAACAGAATGCCCATCAACCCCAGAAACAATTTGCCGCCGATGCCCATGAACATATCGATGTGCAGTTGCAACATCACATACATGAACCCTTCCTGGTAATTCGGCTCTTCCAGCACCTGCGCCGTCCGATCGTCAAGAATCACGATTTTGTAGTTATCGGGCGGTGCATCGACCGAGTCCGACAGGCTCAACGAAACCGTATTCGGCTGGTGTTCATCCCAGAACAGAAACCGGATCACTTTGGTGGGATTCAGCTTCAGACCGGTTTCCACCAATCGGTCCAGACTCGCTTTGGGGGTGCTGGCGGGCATTGCCTTCGCCAGTTGCTTGCCTTCCAGTTCTTCAATTTCCTCGTGGAAAATCAGCGGCAGGCCCGTCAGACACAGCATCAGCAGAAAAGCCGTGCAGATCAGACTGGTCCATTTGTGAATCTGAAACCAGGTTTGGATGGATTTTACGTTGCTCATGGTCGGTCGGATTGACTGTTTTACTGTAACTTGGCAAAACCCCAGGTAAAACCTTCGTGGGTGTTGTTGAACACCTGCGTGGCTTTGGTGCCGTCCAGCACATAATAGCCGTCGATTTTCTGGTCTTTGTTCTTCACCCAGAAATAGATTTTTCCGTCGATTTCGGTGATGGCCTGCTCGTTGGCATACGAATAGTGGTGCTGCGGCATGCCCTCGATTTTCGTTTTCTGCATAGTCGCCATGTCGATCACATAGTAATCCCAGATGATCGCAGTCAGGTTGCTGTAATCCGGTTTCAGCGGTTCGGATGGAATTTCCGTGTAAAACTTCCCGCCTTTGACCAGGCCCGTCGAGATCGCCATGGCCGTCTGAAAATCCGTCCCTTTCAGTTTCCAGGTCCGGTCAAAATCCGTTTCACCCTTTTTGATGCGGAGCACGGCCGGGTTCGTAAAACCGTCGGTCAAACCGGAGCTATACAGATACAGCGCGCCGTCGTCGCCAGTCGTCCACATTTTGTTGCCGGACGAACCCCAGCCAATCCCCTTCTGGCCGTCGTATTTGATCGTTTTTTCCAGCTTGTCAGTCGCCATATCGATCACGGCCAACTCCACGTAATTATACAGATCATCGCCGTAGCCCTGCTGCGCTTTCGTGCCATATGTTATCCCGGCATACAGTTTTCCTTCCTTGGCGGCAATCGTGTGTTTGCCAATCACCTGGTATTCGACACCCGTTTTTTGCAGCGACGACAGGTCGATTTCGCCCGTGCGCTGCATCGTTGTGGGATTGAATTTTTGCAGCTTGAGGGTGCCCCGGGTTTCGTCGAGGTAATAGCCACTGGTTTCGGAAACCACCAGAAACTGGGTTGCGCCGGCAATAAACCCTTCGTCTTTCAAACTGCCGTCGTCGGTCACCGTAAACTTCTGCAGTCCCACTTCGCCAGCCGCATTGGCGCGGTTGAACAGCCATTTCCCAAACGTACGAAACCCAAAAGCCTGGGTTAGCTGCAATGACTTGGGTTGAATATCAACGATGGTTCCGGAAGGCATCCCGTTAAAAGCCGTCAGATAGCCCGGTGCCTGAAACTGCACCACATCCGTCATCAGCACGTATTTGGCGTTGTCGGTTGGCGTCGGATTATCATCGGCGCTGTCTTTCGAACACCCTGCGAACAGGGCCAGGGTCAGACAGGAAAGTGCAAAATGGGTCAGTACTTTTTTCATGGGTAGGGGTAATAAAATGAAGCGATTTATTTCAGGATGTAATTCACTTTAAAATGCACACTTCGGCCCGCGTTCTGAATCCGGAAGTTGTCGAAAACCGGGCTGTCGAAGATATTTTTAACCTGCAAACCGACCGATAACCGGTCGTTGACCGGGTTGTACGTTAATCCCATCGAATGCAGTTGCTGGTTCGGAATGATGTTCGGTGCGTTGAACTGAGCTTTTCCCCACAGGCCCAGAAAACCGGGCGGTTCCAGTGATTTCGGAATGTAGTCCAGGTAATATTCCCGGACGAACATGAAATAATAGTATAGATTCAGCCGATCGTGACCCGCAAACAGACGCGGAAGGGTAGCGTTCAGCCCCAGATTGGCAAAAAAGTAGGGCGTGTTGCGCAAACGCGCTCCTTCGGTCGTCCGGTTTCCCGTGTCGAACAGCCGAAAATCCTGCCAGGTGAAATTGCCGTTGGCCCGCAGCCAATGCGTCAGGGACACTGTGGCGTCGGCTTCTACTCCCAAGCCTTTGACGTTGTTCACGTTCTGATTCTGGGTGAAGAAAATATTCACCGGCACCCGCAGAATCAGATCCCGCGTAATCCGGTAAAATGAATTGAGTTCGAAGCTGTAGCGCCCCGGTTTTTCAGTCCGAAAACCCAGGTTGAAATTGGTGCTCCGTTCGGGTTTGAGTTCAAAATTGGCAATATGAAAATTCCCATCGCCAAAGAGTTCGTCCTGTTCCGGCAGCCGGGTGGCCACCTCCGCCGACGCCCGAACAAAAGCGTTGGCTCCGAGTGAAAGTTTGGCGGCTCCGGCCATTCCCCACCGGTTTGAGGTTTCCGAACGCGGTATTACGGTTCCGTAATAATCGGTATCAGTCGCATCGACGTTGGAATGATAATACTTAACGATCAGATTCGTAGCCAGTTTCTCTTCCAGCCACTTTGATTCCAGGCCCAGAGCGGTAATCAGCTTGGTATAGTGAGCGGCTGGCTCCAGGATGTCCGTACCGTTTTTGAAGGTCAATCCCAGCGGATCCCTTCCCCGCCGAACCAGCTTCGCCGACACGACATTCAACTCCAGCTTATTTCGGTCATCGAGCTGGTAGGCCAGGTTGGATCGGGACGTGAAATACGAAAAATCAATGTCCGACAACGAACCCCGTGTCGAGGTTTCGCCCGTTCGCGAGGGGCTGGGTCTAAAGTTTCCGTACCAGTCGTAAACGCCCCGCGCCGTGTCGATCTGCTGAACGTGGATGGTGCTGGTGGTCAGAAACTGGTCGAGGCTCAATTTTCGGAACGCCTTGCGATACCGCAGCGTGGGAATGACCGAATACTGCTGACTGACCGACGCGCCAAAGGGCTGCGACATGGTCGATCCGTACTGGTTCTGGCGATCGATCCGAAACCAGGTGACGCCCAGCCGCAGTTCGTCGGCCCAGCGGGTGTTGGCAAAACCGCCGTAGGCTTCGGCGTAATAATTGGTAAACCGGTTGTGAAATAACCGCACCGTCGCCGGGCTGCGGGCCGCCGTTTCCAGGTCGGTGACGGTCACATCGACCCTGTAATTATTGTCGGATCGGTTGACAAACGCATCGGCACCCAGGAAGAATTTCCGGGTCGTGTCGGTATAAAGGACATTCAACGAGGCCCGGTGCGTGTTAAACGATGCCATTTCGTAGGATGCCTCGGCGTAGCGGTACAGCGATTTTTTGGTCACCATGTTGACGGCTCCACCCAGCGCATCAGCGCCCAAACCGGCGGGCAAAACGCCTTTGTAAATCTCCACCCGTTCGAGCATATTGACCGGAACCAGCGCAATGTTGTAGCCCGCGCCCAGATAATCCAGCGGAATACCGTCTTTGAAGTTTTTGATGGCCCGGTCTTGAAAACCGTTCATCATCAGTCCCGCATTCGACCCCAACCCACCCGTTTGCCGGATGCGGATTCCCGCCGACCGATTCATCAGCTCGACCAGCGTAGACGGCTGTTCCTGAACGGCTTTGGTATTGATCACCTCCGCTTTAATGGGTGTTTCCTTCGCCTGCTGGGTTTCCGATTTCCCCCGCACCTGCACCTCCGTCAATTCGCGGGCTTCTTCCTGCAGCACCAGATTCAGCCGAACCCGCTTCTGTCCCGTCGATTGCACGTCTTTCAGGGCGGTGGTATAACCCACGTGGGTGACCTGAATGTGATACGTGCCTTCCGGTATGCCGGTAAACTCAAAACTTCCGGCTGAATTCGTGGTGGTAAACTTTTTCAATTCCACAATCGATACCGTCGCCCCCGCCAATGCATTCCCTTTTGCCCCCTTCACCGACCCATTCCAGACGGATAAGGGACTCTGAGCCAGACAGAACTGCGATATGAGAAAAAGAAATAAAATCAAAAATCTTTTACTCATTGTATGTCAGAAGAATAGAGATCATTACCTTTGATTATTAAGACTAATTCTTAATAGCCGACAAAGGTATTCTTTTCAGGGCTGGAGGAATAACGTCAGGTGCAGTATTGATGACGCGAGAAGCAGAATTTCCATGAAGATTGTATTTAAATCAGAGGATCTTGAAGAAATCCAGCACATACGGGAATACTCGGATGGCTATTCAGTTCCGAACGAAATTGGCATGACCGAATACCAGGGAGAGTTCAACTATGCCGGTATTTATTCCCGCTCCCACCGGGTTCATCTGAACGGGCTCTTTATCAGTCAGTTTCAGGTTCAACACGAAAATGCTTTTACACAGCACATTGAAAGTGATTTTCCGTATTTGCAAATGCATTTTGAAATCACGACCGGCGGCTGTGTCTACAGGCCCAACGCCCGGTTCGAACCCGATACCAACATTATGACCGGGCGGCATTCGCTGCTCTTTTACCCGGCCCTGAAAGGTCATCTTACCTATTTAAAAACACCCTTTGCGTCCAGTGTTGAAATTGAATTATCGCTGGATTTCCTGCGCCGTCTTTTCAACCACGACCTTGAGCAGCTTGGCATTTTCGGAACTCATATCGAAAAGAACGTCCCCGCGCTCCTGGGCAATGGCAGTTATCCAATCACCCCGCGGATGAAGGAAATCCTGGCCGAATTGAGGGAGTGCCCGTTTACCGGCATTTTAAAAAGGATTTTTCTGGAAGCCAAAGTATGCGAGTTACTGACGCTGCAAATCGACCAGATCACGACGGCCAAAACCGCTCCGTCAACCTTGAAAAAAACCGATGTCGATAAACTTTACGAGGTCCGGGAACTCCTCAGCCAGAACCTCACGACCCCCTACTCCATCGAGCAGTTGTCGCGGCTGGTGGGGCTAAACCGCACCAAACTTCAGGAGGGTTTCAAGGAATTGTATCAGACCACTGTTTTCGGCTACCTGACCGACTGCCGGATGGAACAGGCCAAGGAATTGATTCGGAAGGGCCAGTTTGAAACCATTGCCGAGGTCTCCAACCTGATCGGTTATAAAAACCACCAGCATTTCACCGTTGCCTTCAAAAAGAAATTCGGGTATTTGCCCCGCGAGTTGAAAGGCTCGGTTCGCTTTCCGTGAACGTGTTGCCACCACTTATGAAACCGGAATTGCCACCTGCAAAAGCATAGTTTTCCGGTGGCTTTCAGCATGATACCTTTCAGACCAACGAACCATCTGAAAGAATCATGAAAATCGTAAAACTCCTGCTCATTCTGTCGGTCCTCCTCGTCGGCTGTTCGAAAGACAGCGAAGAAGTCGAGCCAGACCCGGATCTGGCGTCTCAGGTTGTGGGGAAGTATCAATTGCTTTCCATCACAGTCGGTAGTGCCGTCACCAATTTCCCAAATGCTGATGGCCGTCGGGGCGAATACGACATTGTCCGGACGGATGACACGAACGTTAAAATAATAACGTCCTATTACCTGGCCGGGGACAAGCTGTTTGCCAGCAACCTACGGGAAGGCACCGTTTCAAAATCCGGAGATACTTACACGGTCAACGCCACAGACAAATCCGTATTTACCATCAAAGGCGGAAACCTGACCGATAGCAGCATCAATTCGGAAAATCAGAAAATAGTGTCGGTAGCCAAGAAATAATACGCGTCAAATCAGATCCATCAGGCGCAGAAAATCCTCTTTTTTCCGGCGGGAAACGTCGATGTGATGCCCCTCGGAAAGGATCACGTAACCGCCCTCGCCCTTGACGTATTTCTGAACATGCCGGACGTTGATGAGGGCGGAATGGTGAACCCGGCAGAAATCGGATTCGGCCAGCAGGGTTTCAAAATCCTTGAGCTTTTTGGCCACCACCACCTGCTGTTTGTTGCGCATGTAGAGCGTGGTGTAGCTGCCGTCGGCCCGGCAAAAAATGATGCTGTCGGTATCGAAAAAGGAAATGCCGTCGAGGGCAGGCACCGCCAGCCGCTTGATTTTCCCATCCCGAAATTGCAGGTTGTGCAAGACGGACTGATAGCCGAAGGGATTATTTTTCAGCCGAAGCCGCTCTTCCACTTTCCGAACGGCCTGTATCAGTTCGTCGACATCCAGCGGTTTGAGCAGGTAATCCAGCGCGCTGAACTTGATGGCCTGAATGGCGTAGCGGTCGTAGGCCGAGACAAAAACCACCTCAAACGTGATGGGCGACAGTTTCTGCAACACATCGAAGCCCGACATCCGGGGCATCTGAATGTCTAAAAAAACCAGATCCGGCTTGTGGGCGTGAATGGCCCGCACACCGGCTTCGGGTGTCTCGCAACTTTCGGCGATGAAAACCTCCGGACAATACCGGGCCAGGGCCATCGCAATGGCCGCCCGCCCGTCGGCTTCGTCATCCACAACAATGGCTTTGATCATGAAACGGGGATACGGATTTCGACCCGGGTTCCGGCCGGCTGGTTGAAAGCGTTCATCAAATCGGTAAAGTAAATCAGTTGGCTGGCGGCTCCGTGGTTCAGAAACCGCAGCCGTTCTTCTGTGATTTTCAGCCCCATCGACTTGTTTTTGATCACCGATTGTTCGTTGAGGGACGTGGATTTTCCGCGCCCAACGCCATTGTCTTCGATCAGGCAGGTGAGGTGTTCGTGCTGGTTGGCCACCGAAATTGCAATGGTTCCCGGTTCGTTCGAAACCCGGTGCATGAGACCGTGCCAGATGGCGTTTTCGACAAACGGTTGCAAAATCATGGACGGAATGTAAGTATCTTCCGGATCGATGCTTTCGTCGACATCGATCCGGTAATTGATTTTTCCTTTAAACCGCAGTTCTTCCAGTTCAATATACGACCGGATGGTGGCAAGTTCGCTGGTGAGCGAGATTTCCTTCGAGTCGGAGTTTTCCAGAATCAGGCGGACGAGCTTCGAGAATTTTCCCAGATAGAGCGACGCTTTTTCGGACTCTCCGCCCAAAATCATCTGGTTGATGGAGTTCATGCAGTTGAAGAGAAAATGTGGATTGATCTGGGCGCGCAGGGCTTTCAGTTCCAGTTCGCTCAGTTCGCGCTGAAACCGGGCGGTTTTCAACTCGTCATTTTTTTCCGCCATTGCTCTCTGGCTTTTGATGCGTTGCCGGACCATGACAAAGGCCAATGCGCTTAAAATACAGAGGAATACCAGCCCAATCCCATACATTCTCCGGATTGTGGCCTGCCGCAGGGCTTCCTGTTCCTGAATGGCTTTTTCCTTGGCCAGAATCATTTTTTCCTTCGCCAGAATCTCCTTCTCTTTCGCCAGCAGAACAATCCGCTTGTCTTTTTCGCCGGTTTCGTACTTGACCTGCAACTCGTTCAGGCGACCCGAAATCTGGAGGTTCATCACACTATCCTTCGTGGCCGTGTGTTTTTTGTATTGCTCGAGCGCCTTCTGGTAATCGTCCTGAGCGGTGTAGACTTCCGACAAAGCCGCATTGGCATCGCCGATCACCGGCTTGGCCCCAATCTCTTCCGCCATCTCCAGTGCTTTCAGCAGGTTCTCTTTGGCCGCAGCGTATTGCTTCAACTTGAGTTGGGTAAATCCCACGTAATACAGATTTCCGGCGATGTCGGCTTTGTTGGGTAATTTTTGGCGGATAGCCAGTGTTTGCTGGTAAATCGGAAGGGCTTCGGCATACTTTTCCTGCTTGTTCAACAGGGCCGCAATGTTGACATGATCTTTCACCACCGCCCACTCCATCCGTTGCTCTTTGTGGATCGCGAGTGCTTTTTGGAAATGCAATTCGGCCTGTTTGTAGTCTTTTTTATTGGAAAACGCATTCGCCATATTTCCGTAGGCGTTGGCCTGTGCGCCCCGGTCTTTCTCTTTCTCAAAATAAACCAGGCCCCGTCGATAGGTTGCGATGGCGTTGTCCCACTGCTGCATCCGTCCGTAAATGGAACCGATGGAATTGAGGGTGTTGCCCGTGGCGTAGACATCCCCTTTGGCTTCGTTGATTCGCAATGCCTCCTGGAAAGCCCGCAAACTGGCTTCGTAATTGCCCCGCTCCCGTTCCAGAACACCGGTTTCAAACTGGCCAATGCCTACTTTTACCGAATCGCCTGCGGCTCGGAAATAGCGGATATACCGACCAAAATGGTCAAGCGCATTCTCAAAATCGCCCCCGTGTTTGTTGATCACCCCGTAATACAGATTGGCAACCGCAACGCCATCGGCATCGTTGATCGCTTTTGCCACCAGAACGATGCTGTCGGCGTATTGCCGCGCCAGGGCCAGTTGGGTCCGGGTTTTGGCCAGTTCCCAGGCGACTCTTCGCAGCGCGTTGATTTTTTTCTGCCCAAACGGAAGTCCGGCCGACGACGCCATCAGGCTGTCGATCTTCGTTTGACCGACGACCGGCACCGCTCCCGAAACCGTGAGCATAAGCAGGAGCAGCAGAAAATTCTTCATGCTCCAAATTTACTATAATCTTCTACTAATCAAAGACTAACCGAAATCTTGCGATTGACGCTAAACGAAGTAACTGGTGGCAAAGGTCTTCAACTCCGAAAGATATTGCCGGAAATGGTCTGCCGAAACCGTGCCAACTTCGGAGCCTTTGACTTCGACGATCAGCTTATTATCGGCAAGAATCAGTTGCAGCCGTCCTTTAAATAACCGACCGGTATCTGCCTTTAAAAACCGGTTCAGTTTTTGATAACTTTCTTTGCGGCAGACCCACTCCGCTCCGTTTTTCATCACTACCAACCGCACCTGTTTGCCAAGGGGTTCCATACAAAACTGAGTGGCCTCATTCAGATCAATAGCCTTCATCTCCTGTGTTGAAACTGGTTTGCAAAGCAATGTAAAACAAAAGCTGCCTTATTCAAACCGTCGGTTCATGCCTTTTAACTCCCCGTGCGAATGAATCGCCACCAGCGCGATCACCGCGATAAAAGCCAGCACCAGCGCAAAGCCCATCGCCCACTTGCCGGCATACATTCCCCGGTTAGAAAACCCCGGTTTTGTTTTCCCGATCAGTAACGTGACCACGAGCAGATTCACGACATACAGGTACTGTTCAATCCGGTAGGTACTCATAAAAGCACCGGTTATCAGAAAGCTGTAAGCGATGTATAACCCAAAATGCCCAAGGAAAAACGTCCGGACATCGTTGTAATCATAACTAACCCACTCGCTTTTCCGCGTCTGGTAATACTTCACAAACCAGATCGCGCTGGTCAGTAACACGGCAAGTAGCGCCACCCACCGCACCGTTTGCGCCAGCGCCGGAATATCTCCCGTTGTAATTTTAATAAAGTTTTCTTCCAGCTTTTTTATCTCGAAGGTCTGATCCCAGACCACAAACGGAATGAACAACACCAGCATCAACAGGGGAAACCAGATGTTGGCTCGCTTCTCCCGGTTTTCGGCCGGTTCCCAGGACGACGTAAACGTACCATACGCCATGCCGATGCCGCCGAAAAAGCCCAGGGTGTATTCCATGACATTCCAGAAATTGAATTTGATGCCTGACAATCCGCCCATCACTTGCAGGAAGTTCCCGAAGGCAAAGCCAAAACCGCCCCCCAGTCCGGCAAAAACCGCCACGCGCAAAGCCGAATACTGCTTGTTCCGATACAGATACCAGGTCAGGGCCACCGCCATTCCCAGACAGGCCGCCCACATTTCGGAACGCGGGGGCGTCATGAGCCAGCCCCATTCTTCGATCAGGAAAAAGTAAACGACAATCGCGCCCACCACCATTTCAACGATCAGATGCGGCCACGAAACGCGTTTCTTTGGCGAATCGGCCAGGGCCAACCCGAACAAACCGCCCCCAATAAAACCGTATAAACCGCCGATGATGAACAACATCATCAGCCCGTAATAAACGTTCACGAAGTCGATGCCCCGCCCGTAGCCCACCACAATGCCGTAGCTCATGATGCCACCGATTCCCCAGCCAATGGCAGCCGCCAGCGTCGCTTTGAACATCCGCGCATACCAGTCGGACCGCTTGGCCACCAGCAGCACACTCAGCGCGCCGATGGCACCGGCCCAGGCCGCGCCCTGTTCGTGACCAAACTGACCCCGGATGGCCCAGGCCGTACCCATCGACATCCCCGCAACAAGCAGGCTGGTAAAAAGCGATTTCAAATTCATGGTGGTTTCGGAAAAGGTTTCTGAGCTAATACGTTACAGGCTGCCAAACAGGCTATTCGCTCGAAAATTTCTCCGTAACAATAGCCCGAAACCCAACCGCAGCCGTATTCTAGAAGGTTTACGGTTTACTGTAAACCGAATGTCAGAACATCATAAAAATGCAGGAACTTCGTTTTTTGCCCCGTTCCCCTAAAGGGGACTTTTAGCATCCGGATTAAGCTGCGTCCAAGTCCCCTTTAGGACAGGGCTGTTACGTTCTGCCCTTTAGGGGAACGGGGGTAAAAAACGAAAGTGCAAAGAATTATCAGACGTAAGTCTTAAAATGAAAAATACACTGGAAACCCTGGCCATCGATGGCGGTGAGAAAACCGTGCAAACGACCTTCCCCTGGCCCATCTACGACGAACAAGAAGTGCAGGCCGTGACCGAGGTGATTCGGAGCGGACACTGGGGAAATCCCGACTGCGGGGAGGTCGTAGCTGCTTTCGAGCAGGCGTTTGCGGCTTATTGCGGCACGAAATACGCCGTCAGTTGTGTCAACGGTTCCGTGTCGCTCCGGCTGGCACTGATGGCCTGCGGAGTCAAACCCGGCGACGAGGTCATCGTGCCGCCCTATACCTTTATTGCGACAGCGTCTACGGTTCTGGAAGTCAATTGCGTACCGGTTTTCGTGGACATCGACCCGGAAACCTACAACCTCGATCCCAACGCCATCGAGGCCGCCATTACGGAACGGACCAAAGTGATTATTCCCGTTCACTTCGCCGGTTTGGGCTGCGACATGGACGCCATTCTGGACATTGCCCGCCGACACAACCTGCGCGTGATCGAAGACGCGGCCCACGCCCACGGGGCCGAATACAAAGGGCGAAAACTGGGCTCCATCGGCGATGCGGGCAGTTTCAGTTTTCAGTCGTCCAAAAACCTGACGAGTGGTGAAGGCGGTATTGTGGTTACAAACGACGAAACGCTGTACAAGATGATGGCGTCGCTGCGCAACGTCGGGCGGATGGAAGGCGGTCAGTGGTACGATCATTTCAACCCCGGCTGCAATTACCGCATTACCCAGATGCAGGCGGTTTTGCTCTCCCAACAACTCAACCGGCTGGAAGAACAGACGGTTTTAAGAAATGACAACGGACTGTATCTGAATGAATTACTGGCCAATATTCCCGGCATTACGCCCCTGAGCCGTGGCACGGAAGAGATTCGGCATTGCTATCACCTGTACATTTTCAAATACGATGCCACGGCGTTCGGCCCGCTTTCCCGGCACGAATTTGTAGCCCGGCTGGCGGCCGAAGGCGTTCCCTGCTCGACCGGCTATCCGCATCCGCTGTACAAACAGCCGGTTTTTCAGAACAAAAACTTCATGTGTTACGCCATTCCGGAATCCGTCGATTACACGGCAGTGCATTGCCCGGCGGCCGAACGGGCTTGCAGCGAAGAAGCCGTCTGGATTTTTCAGCACGCGATGCTGGGGAGCCGGGAAGACATGCGGTTATTTGCGGAAGCGATTCGTAAAATTCAACGGGTTGTATCGCAGAGTTGAGCGGAGTAAAAAGAGTTAAGCAGAGTTTTTATTATTTATCTCCGCTTAGCTCTTTTTTGCTCCGCTCAACCGCCGGGCGGCCCCGTCCGCGAAATAACCTCTACTTCCTATCTCCCAATGACCTCTCGCTTAACCCTCTTCCTTTTCTTCCTTGCATTCCAGCTTGCTGCTCAGCCGGTTAGCCTCAAAAATGCAACGCTTCTCGTTTCGCCTTCCATTCCGTCACCCATGCGGACCACCGCTCCGCAGATGCTGGTGGAGGAAATCGCCAAACGAACCACGAGCACGCTGAAACAGTCGAAAACCTGGCCCGGTGGTACGACACCGACGATCGTTCTGGCTCTTGCATCCGATCGGGAAGTAGCAGGAAAACCGGTTCCGGCCCGAACGGGAATGGGTTTACCAGAACAGAAACCGGAGGGATTTCGAGTCGTCACGACCGGCACAACGCTCTGGATTATCGGGGCCGATGCGCGGGGCATTCTGTTCGGCTCCGGCTGGTTGCTGCGGAATGTAAAAATGGATGCGAAACGGCTTGAACTCGCCGGACCGGTCGAGTTCGCCAGTGCGCCCGCTTACCCAATTCGCGGACACCAGTTGGGCTACCGAAACACCGCCAATTCGTATGATGCCTGGACGGTGGCCCAGTTTGACCAGTATTACCGCGAACTGGCCATTTTCGGAACCAACGCCGTCGAGGGCATTCCGTTTCACGAAGAAGGAAAAGGCAGTCCCCATTTTCCCATACCGGCTGCCCAGATGCGGGTGCGGATGAGTGAATTGTGTCAGAAATACGACATGGATTACTGGGTCTGGACCCCGGCGGAATTTGAATTAACCGACGAAACGAAACGAAAAGCTGAACTGGAAAACCATGAGGCTTTTTACAAGTCCTGCCCCCGGCTCGATCACATTTTCGTCCCCGGCGGTGACCCCGGCGACAACCACCCGCGCGAGGTGATGGCGTTCCTGAAAGACCTCCACGGCAGGCTGGTTCAGTACCATCCGAAGGCCAAAATCTGGATTTCATTACAGGGATTCAACACGGAGCAGATCGATTATTTTTACAAGTACCTCGAACAGCATAAGCCCACCTGGTTGCAGGGCGTGGTGTCGGGGCCGAGCAGCCCGCCGATGTCTGAAACCCGTTTCCGATTGCCCAAAACCTACCAACACCGCGAATATCCGGACATCACCCACAACGTTCGCTGCGAGTTTCCGGTGGAACGCTGGGATCAGGCTTACACGCTGACGCTGGGCCGCGAAGCCATCAACCCCCGGCCATTTTTCTTTGCGGATATTCACGGGAAATACGCGCCGTTCACCGACGGTTTTGTGTCGTATTCCGATGGTTGTCACGATGATATCAACAAAGTGGTGTGGAGTCAGCGGGGGTGGGACCCGACCAAAGACGTCAACGAGATTCTGAACGACTACAGCCGGTTTTTCTTCGGCTGGCCCCTGACGAACGATGCTGCCGATGGCATTGCCGCACTCGAAGCCAACTGGAAAGGCCCGTTGGCCCAAAATGGCGGGGTCGAAGCGACGTTCTCCTTCTGGAAAAATCTGGAAACCGCTCATCCTGAACTGAAAACCAACTGGCGCTGGCAAATGCTGGTCCTACGGGCAACCTACGATGCCTACACGCGTCGCCGGTTGCTCTACGAGCAAGGACTGGAAAAAACCGCTAATGCCTTGCTGACGCAGGCCACCGAAACCAGTATTGAAAAAACGCTGGCCTTGGCCCTGGCTACGGAAGAGAAGGCGGATAAAGAACCGGTTTCGGTCGAACTGCGTAAGAAAATCGAAACGCTGTGCGCCGATTTATACGCATCGATCGGTTTACAAACCAGCGTGCCGAAATACAAAGCCAAGAACTACGAACGCGGCTGTTTGCTCGATTTTGTCGATTATCCGCTCAACAACCGCTGGTGGCTGGCCGACGAATTCAAGAAAATCCGGGCCATGAAAACGCCGAAAGAGCAACTGGAACGGATGCACGTCATCGGCAACTGGGAAACGCCCGGTGTCGGCAGTTATTACGACGACGTGTCGAGTGGTGGCAACATCCCCCGCGTGAAAACCATTTCCGAAGACGCCACGGACATTGCCTGGTGGGACAACGGCTCCAGCCGCGCCCGGCTATCGACGCAAACGTTCCAGAACGAACCGGCCCTCGACTACGACAACCTCGACCCCGGCGCGCGTTACATCATCCGGGTGACGGGTTCCGGCGACGCCCTGCTGCGGGTCGACGGCCAACGTCTGAAACCCCTGATTTACAACAAGGCAACCGAAACCTTTAAGGAATGGATTGTGCCGCTTTCGCTCACGCAGGATGGCCGCATTTCCGTGACCTTCGACGGGCCGGAAGAGTCGCACCTGAACTGGCGCCAACACTCGAAGATTTCGGATGTGTGGTTGTTGAAGCAGTAAAACCACCCCTAACCCCCTGAAGGGCAGGGCTGTTGAGTTCTTCCGTTTTTCACCCCCAACCCCCTAAAGGCCGGGCGGCCGGTGCCGGGCTAAAACATCCGGATTTCGAAGCCCCCTTTAGGGGGTTGGGGGTAGTTCCCGAATCCGAATCTGCCGGAAAGCGGACTCATCGCCGTGGTCCTGCAACAGGAGGTAACCTTCTTCCATAACGCCAAAATCCTCGACGGTTTTGAATTTACTTTGGGCTTTGGCGGCTTTAAACCGCTCGTCACCACGCTCGTAGTCAACTACTTTGACGCCATTGAGCCAGTGTTCGACGTGCTTGCCGTTCACGACCACGCGACCTTCGTTCCATTGGCCGATGGGTTTCAGCTTCCGTTCCGACGGGGCAAACAACTCGTATAAGCCCGCCGTGCGTCGCTTGTCGTCTTTGTCACCGGCGATGTCTTTGTTGCCCGCATCGTCGATGATCTGGTATTCGCAGCCCAACCAGCCGCCGTCGGGGTATTTTTTAACGAAGTATTTCAACCCGCTGTTGGCCCCCGGCGTCAGTTTAAACTCAAACCGCAAGTCGAAATTCCTGAATTTCCGGCGCGAAACGAGATCGCCACCCCGCTTCGATTTGTCTCCCCCTTTATTGGCCACCAGCATTTTGTTGTCAATCGACCAGCCTTCTTTGGGAAATTGATCGGATTTCGCACTGATCCATTGATTGGTATTTGTCCCATCAAAAAGCCAGATCCAATCCGACTGGGCGGTTTTCGGTTGGCTTTCGGAATAAAACAACGTGTTGGTGCAAAGAAAAACCGTGATTAGAAAATGATACATGGGTTTTGGGTTTGAGGATTAGAAAAAGCGTTATTTCGCAGAGTTGAGCAGAGAAAATCAGAGTTAAGCGGAGAGAAAATATTAAAAACTCCGCTTAACTCTTTTCCCCTCCGCTCAACTCTGCGAAATAACCTCTTTTTCTCTATTTCCCCGCTACATATTGATTCCGAAATTCACTGGGTGAACAGCCCTTCACCTGCCGGAACTGGCGGGCAATGTTCTTGCTGTCGGTCAGTCCCATATCGAGCGCAATTTCAAACACCGTCATGTCGGTTTCCAGCAGTTTCTGGGTGAATTTTTCGATGCGCAGGTTAAAGATATACTTGTAAATTGGATAACCCGTAATGGTCAAAAACCGCTTTTCCAGCGCCCGGCGCGACAGCGGGACCTGTCTGACAACCTCATCCACCTGGAGGTTTTTATCGATGTTCTGGTGAATGTATTTCAGCGAAGAGGCAATGTAGTGGTCGTTGGTCGCGTAGATGTCGGTCGAGTGGCGCGTCACCACCTGTGTCGGTTTCACCACAATATCGTAAAAACCGGTTACGCCCGTCCGGATCATGTGGTCGAGCAGTTTGGCCGAATCGTAGCCGCCCTTCTCCGCGTCCAGCGCAATGCTCGACAGGGGCGGGTCAGACAGTTCACAGATCATTTCATCGTTGTCGACGCCCAGCACGGCCACTTCTTCGGGAATCCGAATCCCGGTTTGCCGACACGTCTCCGTAATGTGCTGACCCTGACGATCATCGCAGGCCATAATCGCAATCGGCTTGGGTAAGGATTGCAGCCAATGGCTCAACGCACTGGGTTTGTAATACCACAATTCGCTGGATTGCGCCTTCGTATGCTCGAATGAATGGACGCCATACCCGGCACTTTTGATCCGGTTTTCAAACCCTTCCGCCCGCTCCCGCGACCAGACAATGTCTTTAAAACCGTAAAACGCAAACTGGGTAAAACCTTTTTTCAGGAAATAATCGGCCGCCATCGCTCCGGCTTCGTGGTAGGCTCCGGTGATGTTTGGAATGTCGTCAAACCGCTCCTTGAAGTCCTGGGCAATGACGGCAATACCGGCTTTGATGATTTCGGAAATCTCTTTGTCATTATAAAACTGTCCGATAATCCCGTCGGCTCCCCACTCCTGCGCCCATTGCAAAATGCCCTTGACCCCGATGGTTTCGCGGTAAAAAAGCGGCATCCGGCAAAACACCCAGGGGCCGTGCTCGCGTGAATATTTGGTAACGCCCTTCAACAGACTTTTGCTATAGTCCTCGGCAAAATCGATCAGGAGGATGATTTTATACATGAAATTTGTTTCGCAGAGTTTAGCGGAGAAAAATAACTAAAACTCCGCTAAACTCTTTTTTACTCCGCTAAACTCCGCGAAATAACTCTTTTACTCAAATAATTCCCGAAAACTCTTCACCGTCGCGTTGTTCACCAACGGCCTGGCCCAGATGCCGATGCTGAAGATATAACCCAGCGTAAGCAACAAAAACAACATCGCCAGCCGCAGGCCGACCAACTCGCCCAGACCGCCGACAATCAGCGGCACGACGGCTCCACCCGCAATGCCCGTACACAAAATCCCGGAAAACGTTCCGTGGTGGTGTGGCACTGAATTGAGCGCCAGCGACACCGTGATCGACCACATGACGGACGCGAAAAACCCGGTGAGTGGAAAGGCGTAAATCGCCAGTTCCCTGGTGCCGAACAAACCCGCCAGCAGGGAAAGAATGGCCCCGGCAGCAAACAACATCAACACCCGGCGACTGTCGAAAATCTTCAGCAACAACAAGCCGAGCAGGCATCCGACCGTCAGCAAACCCCAGAAATACGCGATCACGGAAGCGCCTGTGGTGGCCGGATCGACACCGTGGTAGGTTTGGAGAAACTGGGAGGTCCAGTTGGCAATGCCCTGTTCCGTACCGACATACGCGAAAATACCGCAGAAAAACAGCCAGACGGTTTTGTTGCCGAGCAGGTCTTTAAACGCTTTGCCGGTATCGATTTTTTCGTCTTCCTTCAACTCCACTTCGGGGAAACGGACGAAGTAAATGACGACTACCATCAACAAGGCCGTCAGGGCAAAAACCCAGTACAACGACACCCACTTCAGATTGGCCGGAACCAGTTGGTTGAGCAGGGCAATCACTGACGAAGATTCTGTACCGGAATGCACATGACTCACTAAATAACTGTATAACAATGGACTCAAGAACGATGCCGCGCCAAAGAAAAGCTGCGCCAGCACGGAGTTGAACGCAAACTGTGCTTCGCCACCCGCCACCCGCAACAACGGATTGATCACCACCTGCAGCATCGCCATCCCGAGGCCAATCAGAAAAAGGGAGAACAGGGCAATGGAAAAACCGGGTATCAGCGCGAAGAGCAGGGCACCCGCAAAAGCCAGAAAAAAAGCCCCCAGCAACACCGGTTTTTCCCGGTATTTTTCGACCAGCAGGCCCGACGGAATCGACATCACCCCGTAGGCCACGAAGAAGGCAAACGGCAGAAAACCGGCCAAACCGATGCTTAACTCAAAACTTTTAATAATATCCGGGATCAGCGGACCAAGGATATTGGTCAGAAAGGAAATAACGAAAAAGATCAGCAGAATCAGAATGACAATCAGGGAATTGTGTTTCATATAGGGGTGCTAATCAAAGCCAATAGCCAATAATGAGTTTAAAGCCAAAATGTCCATCCCACCTGGTGGCATCATCATCATAAGCGAAATACGTTCGGCCAAACTGGAGTCCAAAAGTCAGGCTCATTTTGGGACTGACCGATAAGTGGTAGCCCGGCTCCAGAAATAAACTACTGTTGCTGTGCCGACCGAGTCGGTTTCGGGTAAAAGCATAGCCGGGAGCCAGGTAAAGGCCTTTCGACGGTTCAGCAAGGCTTTCTTTGGCCTTCAGGTAAACTGGTAGCGTGGCTTCCAGGCCCACGTGGCTAATCTGATTGCCGGTTTTCCGAATACCCAGGTTCAATACCGAAATAAGACGCAGATCGACTCGCCGGGTGAGCGTTTTTTGAATTACCACAGGCAAAATATTGAGGTCCAACTCACCTTTTTCGTAAAAGGGTTCAACCGTGACCGCCGGGTTAAGCCCAAGCATCATGGCCGATTTTTTCTGAGCCATCAAAGGCAACGTGACGAGCAATAGCAACAGGACCAGCCCGCAGCTTTCAGTCCGAAAGTCGATCATACAGTATAGAGCAAATCATCGGCAAAATGCATCAAATTCATTCCACCGATGATTCACTTTTTAAGGTTAATCAATCACCACTGTCCGGCTCGACCGGCCAGCCGCATCGAAACTCTTCAGTTTTATAGATCCCGAAACTGCCACCGGAGCCGTATACAAAGTCGATTGCGCCGTTGGTTCGGAACCGTCGGTCGTATAGCGAATCGCCAGACCCGGATATTCACTGTTCGCTTTCAACGTTCCGTTTTCAAGAATGGCCCCCGGCATCGGAATGCGGTAATTGTACCCGCCATTCAGAACCGCCAGACGCGGCAAGTCCTTTTGTCCCAAGGTATTGGCAAATACATTCCAGCCCGACTGGATGGCCTTTTCACGCACATCCCGGTTTTCGATGGTTTCCCACGGACGCTCGGCGGCCCAGGCACTTTCCACAAATCCGAGCAGTTTGGGTAGCGTGTAATACTCAAGCATGTCGCGTCCTTTCACGGTTTCGCTCCAGAGCTGCGCTTCCAGGCCGATGACATTTTTACGGGCTTCGGGTTTCATCTTCTCCAAACCACTGAATACCAACGGTTTCCCCATAGAGGTCTTGTACGTGGTTTTGAACATGTCGAAGGGCGCAAAGGCCCAGTTGGCACGGGTGTCGACAAAACCGCCCCAATACAGGCCCGGTTCCAGCGGATCGTTGTTGTAGGCCAGGTCAAAATAGAAGTTGGTCACGTTGCATAACACCACCGGATAGCCCGCATTCGCCAGCCGGTTGCCCAGATCCAGATCATAAATATTGTTCCAGATATACGGCACCACCTTGCGACCCACGAACTCTGGATTCGGAATGTATTTTCCATCCGCCGACTTGTTGAGGGCCACTTCTTCCCAGCCATGAATTTCCAGATTCCGCTTTTCGAGCCGTTTCAGCAGCCGACCAAAAAAGTACGTTTGCAGATTTTTCGGGTCTTTAATCGCCGGATTTTCCTTCAGCAACTGAGCCGCCAGCGGTGATTTGGTCCAGGCCCCCTCAGCTACTTCATCGCCCCCGGCATGGAACACATCCAGTTTCAAACCGGCTTCCGCATACATTTTGGTGATCTCGTCCACCACTTTTTCGTAGAAGTGATACGTCGATTCCTTCGCCACGCTTACTACATTATCGGTATACGCCTGTGCCGATAAATAAACGGATTTATCCGCCGGATCGATCAGGCGGTATTCGTTCGCTTCGGCTTCCTTGCCTTCTTTCATCAAGCGTTCATACCGTGCTTCCATTGCCTTGATGGCCGCCCGCGCGTGTCCGGGAAAATTCAATTCCGGGATCACCTTGATGTGTCGTTCATTGGCGTATTTCAGGATTTCGATGAAATCAGCTTTCGTATAGAAACCGCTGCCGTACTTGCCCTCTTCATACGCTTTCGGCCCCGACCCGTACGACGGATGCAGCACGGACGTTTCTTTGCCGGTCGTGTGTTCGCGCTGGGCGCCCACTTTCGTCAACTCCGGCAAACCGTCGATTTCGAGCCGCCAGCCTTCGTCTTCGGTTGTGTAAAACAGAAAATGGTTGACTTTGTAGGTCGCCAGCAGGTCGAGGATGCGGAGAATGGTTTCCTTGGTCTGGAAATTCCGGCTCACATCCACGTGCAGACTCCGGAACTGGAACCGGGGCGCATCTTCTACCTGAACGAAATTCAAAGCCACCGCAGCCGTTGGTTTCAGGTATGTCGCCGTCGGAATCAACGCCAGCAGGCTCTGCGTGCCGTAAAACACCCCGGCGGCATCGCTCCCGGTGATGGCAATCCCGTTGCCGTCGATGCTCAGTTTATAGGCTTCTTTGGCAATCCCGTTCACCGAAACCGGCCCGGTTTTGAGCACAATTCCTTTTCCGGAAGGCGCGGTAGCTGAGGTGGTAAAGTCGGTGCCGGTCAGCACTTTCAATTTCTGACTCAGCAGCTTGGCTTCATTTTCCAGACCCGCTCCATAGTAAATGGAAAGTTTATTATCAAGGCTAAATGTTCCGGTGCCCGAGATAATTTTAACCGGCGACGGAATGATTTTCTGCAATTGGGACGCATCGATCAGGCTGAGTGCCAGGTTATCCTGATACCGTTTGGCCGCTGTTTGCAGCGGCATCAAATCGTTTTTCCCGCGCAACTGCTGCTCTTTTCTGGAAAAAGGCACGACCGTATATTCCGACACCTGAACGATGTTTTCTTCCTTGCCATCCTGGTCGTAGAACACGAAATACAGCCCAAGCGGAGAATCCGTATTTTTAATGATTGCTTCGGTTCCGACATACCGGATTTCGGTCGAATCACCGGCCGCCAGCGCAAAGCCGGCGTTCGGCGTCATCTTATACCAATCACCGTTAATATGTTGAACCGTAGCCGGTTGTGGCGTTTTCGATGCCAGGATGGGCCGGGGTGACATGTTGAAGAACAACGCCCAGTTTTTGTCGGTGAGGGCCGATTCGCCGTGATTTTTCAGGATAAACCGGGCTTCAAAACCGCCTTCGACATCGGTAAAATTGCTCACCAATTCCCAGGAAACGGCAATTTCTCCCGCTTTTTTTTCGGATGATTTGCATCCGTTCAGCAGGAGTAAAACGGCGAAAAAAGCCGTGAGGCAAAAAAAGTTACGCATGGAAGGGGTAGTTAAGTAGCCTTAATAATACGGAATAGCGTATTAAAAATACCACTGGCTTTCAAAGACTTTTTCAACTTCCGTTTCGATGACCTCCCAAAAGAACCAGTTGCCCCCGCCTGCCCATTCCCTGGAGTCATCACCTAACCGGTTGATTTCGCTCGATGCCCTGCGTGGTTTTACGATTGCGGCCATGATTCTGGTGAATTTTCCGGGCGATGGCAACCAGGTTTACTTCCAGTTGCAACACACCAAATGGAACGGTTTGTCGTTCACCGATTTGATTGCGCCGGTTTTCCTCTTCATCATCGGCGTTTCCATCACGCTGGCGTATGCCAAACGGCTGGAACGGGGCGACCCCAAAGGAGAAATGTACCAGAAAATTGTGGTTCGTTCGCTGAAGATTTTCGCTGTCGGCATGTTCCTCAACCTGCTGCCGACCTTCGATTTCTCAGACATCCGCTGGACCGGGACGCTGCAGCGAATTGCGCTCGTGTTTCTCATCTGTGCCTTTCTTTTTCTGAATACCAACTGGAAACAGCAGGCTTGGATTGGTGCCATAACGCTCCTGCTATACTGGCTGTCTCTGACGCAAATTCCCACACCTGGCGTTGGAAAAGTCATGCTGGAACCGGGGAAAAACCTCGTGGCCTGGTTCGATACGCAGTTTCTACCGGGCCGCATGTGGCAGGGCACCTGGGACCCCGAAAGCATTCTGAGCACCTTTCCCTCGGCGGTTTCCGGCATCACCGGCATGCTGGCAGGCCGTCTGATGATCAGCTCATTAACCCGAAATGAAAAAGTAAATTACCTGATGACCGCCGGTTTGTTTACGGCCGCGCTCGGTTTCCTCTGGAACCTGACGTTCCCCGCCAACGAAAACCTCTGGACAAGTTCGTTCGTGTTGATCACCTCCGGTTTTGCCGCCCTGCTGCTCGGTGCGGTGTATTTTCTGGTGGATATTCTGGGCAACACGAAGGGGACAAAACCCGGTATTATTTTCGGAGCCAACGCCATCACGGTTTTTGTGCTGGCGGATGTGCTTTCTATTCTTTTCTACTACCTGAAGTTTGGCAGTCACTCCTTAAACGAACACGGCGTGACGGCCTTAACGGGTCTGGGATTCGATCCGCGACTGGCTAGTATGCTCTATGCCCTATTCTTTGTTTGTGTCAATTTCATACCGGCATACCTACTCTACCGGAAAAAGATCTTTATCAAGCTTTGAAAGTATTCGAAATGAAACGTTTTCTGGTTACCCTGTCGGTTCTTTGTCTGATTACACACTTTTCTTTCGCACAAAAAAAAGGCGTTAAAAAGGTAAAAATCGGGATGTTTTCCGATGTTCACATTCCCACGATGCACGACGGCGAATCCCGGCTGACGGCTTTTATGGACAGCATGAAAACCGCCAAACCCGACTTCATCATCGAACTCGGCGATTTTGGGATTCCCGCCGAAAAATACGCCCCGGCTTTTGCGATTTGGGATGCCTATCCCGGACCTAAATACCACCTCATCGGAAACCACGAAATGGACGGCGGCACCTCACTCGCGAAGGCTCTGACTTACCGAAAAATGTCATCTTCGTATTATACCTTTGATCAACAAGGCTTTCGCTTCATTGTGCTCGATGGCAACGACAAAAAATCACCGGAACTGAAAGGCTATCAGGAACACATCGGAATCGTTCAACTGGCCTGGCTGAAAGAAGAGCTTGAGAAGGCCACTTCTCCCATCGTCATCTTCTCCCATCAGGGCCTGGGGCTCGATGGCGTCGATAATGCCGCCGAAATCCGGGCGATGCTGGAAGCGCACAATGCCCAAACGAAAAAGGCCAAAATTATCGCCAATTTCTACGGCCACATCCACTATGACCGGGCCGAAGAAGTGAACGGCATCTGGTACATCTGCATCAACTCCATGTCTTACAAATGGCTGGGCGAAGAATACGGTCACGTTCGGTACAGCGCCGAAGTTGATAAGAATTTTAAATGGATTAAATATACCGCGCCTTACAAAGATCCGCTCTATACCGTCGTCGAAATTTCGACCGATGGCATAATCAACATCGCCGGTAAAAAGTCGGAATGGGTTGGTCCGTCGCCCTGGGATGTGGGCTTTCCTGACAAAAACAAGGCGTATGACCGACCCGAAATCCGGGCCAGAAAACTGCGTTTTTCGCCTGTGAAACTGTAGAAATGAAAACCCTCCTGAACCCTTATTTTTTCTTATTACCCGTCTTCTTTTGCAGCTTACAGGCTCAGGCACAGACCGGTAGCCCTGCCGAACCTGTCCGATACATCGGTGGCGAAACCGTCGATCCGAGTGTGCACGAGGGGCGTCTCCGGTATGCCGTTGGCGTGGAAAGCCGTCAGACGTTGCGCGTCAATCACACCCATCCCGAACTGGCCGACAACCAGGGCTGGACGTATAACCACGCGTCCAATCTGTGTTACTGGAACAATACGTTTTACCAGCAATACCTGAGCAATCCGGTCGATGAGCACATTGCGCCCGGTCAAACGCTGGTGATCACCTCCAAAGACGGTCGGCAGTGGGGCAAACCCGAGGTGGTTTTTCCGCCTTATGTTCCGCCGACCGGCGTTACCATTCCCGACAGTTCCAACGGCTACATGATGCACCAGCGCATGGGATTTTACGTCGCCCCCAACGGTCGGCTGCTCGTGCTGGCGTTCTACGGGCATACGGAAGATCCGTTCGGGCAGGGCGGTATTGGGCGGGTGGTTCGGGAAGCCTACAAAGACGGTACCTACGGGCCGATTTACTTCATCCGCTACAGCAGTCACCCGACCCTCAACGGCATCCGATGGAATGAAACCAACACCAGTTATCCCTTCTATAAAAAAGCCACGGATACCGGTTTTCTGGACGCTTGCAACGCGCTATTGTCCGACAAACTCATGACGTTTCAATGGTGGGATGAAGACCGGGGGCTCGACGGTTTTTACGGCGGCAAAAAAGCCCGGGAAGCCCTGTCCTATTACCACCGGAAAGACGGCAAAGTGGTGGCCTTGTGGAAACGGTCGCACAGTGCATTGTCGTCCGACAATGGGCTTACCTTTTCCGATCCGGTCAAGGTGCCGACGCTGATCATGGCGGGTGGCAAGCAGTGGGGACAACGTACGGACGATGGCCGGTATGCCATTTGCTACAATCCCATCGAGATGGATGAACACCGGTTTCCGCTGGCCCTGATCACCGGCGATGACGGCATCTTGTTCGATAACCTGCTGATTGTTCAGGGCGAAGTGCCACCCCGCCGGTTTTTTGGTCGATGGAAAGACTTTGGCCCCTGCTACGTGCGCGGCATCGAAGAGGGCAATGGCAACCCGCCGGGCAACGACCTGTGGCTGACCTACAGCATGAACAAGGAAGACATCTGGATCAGCCGGGTTCCGACACCGGTGCGGTATGCAGTGAGCGGTCCGGTTATGGATTCTTTCGACGGGCTAACCCTGAACGGCGGGGTTCCCGACTGGAATATCTACGCGCCCAAATGGGCCCCGGTTTCGGTGGTCAACACGCCGGGTGCGACTGGTAAATGCCTGGAATTATCCGACAAAGATCCTTACGATTACGCCCGGGCCATCCGGGTGTTTGAAGAAGGAAACCGCATTGAAACGAAGCTAAGAATCCAGGCTTCTCAAAACACAACCGGCATGCTGGAAATCGACCTCACCGACAGATACGGAAACCGCCCCGTCCGGCTGCGATTCGATGAAAAAGGGAGTATCGTAGCCACGGACGGCAGCACCGAAAAACACCTGCAAGCGTATAAACCGGGGCAATGGTATGACCTGACCTTCCGCGTGAATGCCAGCCCGAACGGAAACTATGACCTGGCAATCGATGGCAAAACCGTGTTGGAAAAAGCAGCTTTGGCCGAAGCCGTTAAGTCCGTGGAACGACTCTCGGTTCGGACAGGCCCCTACCGTGATTTGCCCAACCGAAAAACGCCCAACGAAGAGCCGGGGCCTCCCCTGCCGGGTGCCGATGAAGCCGTGACACCAGCCGTATATTACCTTGACGATGTACTAATTAAATCCATCAAATAAAGCAAAGCCAGCCCGCGGTTTTAACCGTGGGGAATTGAATCCTGAGTCCACAATGGCAACCGTTTTAACGGTTTTGGTGATGGAAGATGACGGCGAATCTACCCTTACAATGCTTATTTCCTAACCCTTTGAATGAATCACATGCGTACATGGATGTTCTTCCTGTTTTTACTGATCACGGTTTCCGGACTGCTATCCATTCCGGCGAAAGCAAACCCCATCGATCTTACCAAAGCGCAGATCTACTGTCCGGTAAAAGACCCCAAAGTGCTGCTCCGAAGTCTGGAGATCCTGCAACAGGAAGTGGAAAAGCGGAGTCAAATTCAATGGCCGATTGTAAAGAAAATACCCAAACCTGGACAAGCTGCCATCTATTTAACCACTGAAAAAGAGCTGACCGCACTTCCTGAACCGCTTCGTTCGGCCGTGAGCAGGATGCCCGCTACCCGAAGCGAGGGTTTTAAATTGGTGATCGAGGAAAACACGAATAAGGTTTTGATTGTGGGGAACGATGCGCGGGGATTGCTGTATGGCGTGGGGCGGCTGTTGCGCAAACTGGACATGCGGCCCGGAAAAATCACAATCACCGGTGAAGCGTCGATTGCGACCAGCCCGAAATATTCGATTCGGGGTCATCAACTCGGGTATCGTCCGAAAACGAATGCCTACGACGCCTTTTCAGTAGCTCAATTTGATCAGTACATCCGTGATCTGGCGTTGTTTGGGGCCAACAGCATCGAAATTATGCCCCCGCGAACAGACGACGATTTTACGAGTCTGCACATGAAATTACCGGCCATCAAGATGATTGGTGAGCAATCGCGGATTTGCCGGGAATACGGCCTGGATGTCTGGATGTGGTATCCGAACCTGGGTAAAGATTACGTCCATCCTGACTCGATTCAGAAGGAACTGAAGGAACGGCATGAAATTTTTGCCGCCGTTCCGAAGCTCGATGCGCTGTTTGTGCCGGGCGGTGATCCCGGCGATCTCGAACCGGACGTGCTGTTTGCCTGGCTCGAAAAAGAAGCGGCCGTATTGAATAAATACCATCCGAAAGCCAAAATCTGGGTTTCTCCGCAGGTGTTCCGGCCTACACAAGCCTGGTTCGACGCCTTTTTCAAGCACGTCAACAAAGACTATCCTTGGTTCGGCGGGGTGGTTTTTGGGCCTTGGGTGAAGATGACCGTGCAGGAAATCCGAAAGGTAGTAAAACCGTCGATCCCGATCCGGCATTACCCCGACATCACGCACAACTACAGTTCACAATACCCGGTGCCACACTGGGATCTGGCGTGGTCGATGACCAGCGGCCGCGAGAGCATCAACCCGCGCCCCCACGACGAAAAAGCCATTCACAATGCACTCGACGAATTTGGCGCGGGCAGCATCAGCTACTCGGAAGGCACCAACGACGACGTCAACAAGTTTGTCTGGAGCGATCAGGACTGGAACCCCGAAACCCCGGTCATCGAAACGCTGCGTGATTACGCCCGTCTGTTTATTGGTCCGGATTTTACCGAAACCGTTGCCCAGGGTCTGCTTTCGCTGGAACAAAACTGGCGGGGCAACCTCCTCACCAACCAGGCTGTTTACCAGACACTGATGCAATGGCAGACGATGGAAAAACAGGCTCCACTTCCCGTTTTGCAGAACCCCCGGTTTCAGATGGGCCAGATTCGGGCTTACTATGATGCCTACACGAAACGACGGCTTTTGTACGAAACGGAACTGGAACAGCAGGCGCGGGACGCCTTGGCTGGTGCCGAAACGAGCGGTTCTTTACCAGCCATCAAGCGGGCGAACGAGATTCTGGAAAAAGCCTGGAAAAACCGCATTCTGCCGGAATACCGGACAAAATGCTTTGCCCTGGCCGACTCCCTTTTCAAGTCGATCGGTGCGCAGTTGACGATGGAAAAGCACGGTGCGATGTCGGGACGCGGGAATTTTATGGACAACATCGACATTCCCCTCAACGACTCACCCTGGCTGCTGGATCAGATGGCAAAGATTGAGAAACTGACCGACGAGAAAGCAAGAGTCCTGAAAATCAAAGAAATGCTTCACCGAACCGACCCCGGCCCCGGCGGTTTTTACGACCATCTGGGCGCACCGGAAAGCTGGCAACGGGTGGTCTCAGGCCTAAGCTGGGAAGCCGACCCCGGCAGTTTGAAATCGCCCCGGATTGGGTTCGGCGTGGGATTGGTCGGTGTCGAATGGGTGGATGAAATCAAGGCGACGGGTTTTAAAGGACAGGTTACGCCCCGGGTCTGGATGAAACAGGCCAAGACGCTGTATGACCAGCCGTTGAAAATCGCTTACGACGAACTCGACCCGAAGGCTACTTACAGAATGCGAATTGCCTACACCGGCCGGTTTCGTTCCCGGATGAAACTGACGACGGACGATGGTTCGGTGATCCATGATTTTATTCAAACCGGCGAGCAACCGATCTACGAATTTGATTTGCCACAAGCAGTTTTGTCAGACGGAAAAGTAACGTTTATCTGGACCTGTGGAGAAGGCGAACGCGGTTCGCAGGTAACGGAAATCTGGCTCATTCGGAAGTAATCATACAGACACCTGTAAGGTCTTCAAGACCTTACAGGTGTCTATTTGTGGTTTTTGGTAGACCATTAATTATCTTGATGCGATGAACTCTATCCTGACGGTTTCCTCCTTGTTACTACTGTTGACGCAATTTGTCAACGCCCAAACCACCGCAACCGGAACGGTGTACAACGACCTCAACAAAAACCGCATCCGCGACAAAAACGAACCGGGACTATCCAACGTCTGCGTATCGAACGGTCGGGAAGTAACGACAACCGACAAGTCTGGCAAATGGAACCTTCCGGCGGGCGACGATACCGGTTTTTTCGTCATCAAACCCGCCGGTTTTGGTGTTCCGGTCAATGGCGATCAGATTCCGCAACATGCCTACCTACACAAACCCCACGGTTCGCCGGCCACCCAGACGGAAGGCGTTGCGCCCACCGGGCCGTTGCCGAAATCCATCGACTTTCCACTCTGGTCGCAGAAAGAGGAAAAGCAGTTTTCGGCTCTGTTGTTCGGTGATCCGCAGGCCCGGGGCATGACCGAAGTGAACTACGTCCTGCACGATGTGGTGGAAGAATGCATCGGCACGTCGGCGAAATTTGGCCTTTCCCTCGGTGATATCGTCGCTGACGACCCGAATCTGTTTGCCCCGATCAATGCCGGGATTGCCCACATTGGCATCCCCTGGTATACGACCTTCGGCAACCACGATTTCAACCGGGGTGCCACCGACGACCGGTTTAGCGATGAAACCTTCGAGCGGTTTTATGGACCAAGTTCATACGCGTTCGAGTATGCTCAGGTGGCGTTTATCGTGCTGAAAAACATCTATTTCAATGCGGATGGGAAGTACAAAGCACACTTTGTGGACGCCCAGTTTGATTTCGTCCGCAACTACCTGGCTCGGGTGCCAGAAAACAAACTGGTGGTGCTGGTGATGCACGCGCCGATTGTGATTTGCGACAACCGGAAGGAGTTATTCAAGATCATAGAAAACCGCCCCCATCTCTTTTCCATTTCCGGACATACGCACACGATGGCGCACCTTTTCGTGGATGAAAAATGGGGCTGGACGGGTGCCAAACCACACCATCATTTCATCAACGCGACGGTTTGCGGAAGCTGGTGGGCGGGAATAAAAGACGAAACGGGAATCCCACACGCGACCATGAACGACGGCGCACCCAACGGCTATTCGATGCTGACCTTTAACGGCAATCAGTATTCTATCCAGTTCAAAGCCGCCCGCCGACCGGCTGATTACCAGATGAATATCTATCTACCGGAAGAGCAAGCCCAAACCGCCTGGGATACGACCCACGTCGTCGTCAACGTGTTTGCCGGATCGTCCCGCTCGAAGGTGGAGATGCAACTTGCCGGACAAACCAACTGGATTCCGCTTACATTCACCCCCGCGCGCGACCCCGCCGTTGCGGCCATGCACCAGTTGGACCCCTACCTCGACGCCAGTGTCGACGGCACCAAAGTTGAAAAAGTTTTGGGCTGGAAAATGGACGAACCGGAGCTATCCAATCACATCTGGCGGGGCGTTCTGCCGAAAAACCTACCGCTGGGAACCCACCGGATCACAGTCCGAACAACCGATCAATTTGGACAAACCTACGCGGCCCACCGAATTTTCAGAGTAAAATAAGGGAATAGACAAGAGAAGTGAGAATAGAGAACCGCGACGGCGGACCGTTGAGAACAAGGAGTCGGTTGCTGACACTCTTTATTCTCATCTCTTATTTCTATGCTCTTGCCTCGCTCGTCATATCTGGCCGGAATTTTGCTTTATTCTTCAATTAGTTGTAATATTTACTAGGGCTTTCGCTTTTGCCCCTAAATCCTCTAAAGGGGACTTATAGCATTCGGATTAAGCTGCGTCCAAGTCCCCTTTAGGGGATTTAGGGGCAAAAGCGAGAGTGTAAAGAATTATCAGACGGAAGTCTTAATTTACAACTATAGACCTTTCGTTTCACACCCTTAACCGTTCTGGAAAGCATGGATACGCTCACGTTAAAATATCCGAAAGTGCAGCAATTCATCAATGGACGCTTTGTCGATTTCCCTGATGAATCGTGTCTGGAAGTGATTTCACCGCTGGACGGCTCGCTGCTCTCTACGGTTCCGCTGAGTAGCGCCGAAACCCTGGATCAGGCCGTGCAGGCGGCCAAAACCGCCTTTCCGCTTTGGTCGGGCATCCCGATCAAGGAGCGCGTCCAGGTATTTTACGAATACATGAATTTGCTGAAGAAAAACAGCCGTGCGCTTTCCGAACTGATCTGCGAAGAAGGGGGTAAAACGCTGATTGAAGCCCGGGCCGAAATTGACAAGAGCATCGAACTGACCGAATTTGCCTGTTCATTACCCCAGATGATCGGCGGTGAAGTGCTGGAAGTCAGCCGGGGTGTCGAGTGTCGCAGCGAACGGTATCCGCTGGGTGTCGTCGCCAGCATCGTTCCGTTCAACTTCCCGAGCATGGTGCCCCACTGGACGATTCCGAACGCGCTGGTACTGGGGAATACGATGGTCATCAAACCGTCGGAACAGGTGCCGCTGAGTGTCATGCGGATTGCCGCCCTGCTGAAAGAAGCCGGTTTGCCCGATGGCGTTTTCAACGTTGTCAACGGCGACAAAACCATCGTGGAAGCAATTTGCGATCACCCGGATATTGCGGCCATTTCCTTCGTCGGTTCGACCAAAGTGGCCAAACTGGTTTACACCCGCGGCACGGCCAATCTGAAACGCGTGCTGGCGCTGGGGGGAGCCAAAAACCACCTGATCGTTTTGCCGGATGCCGTTCCGGACATGACGGCCTCCAATATCGTGGCTTCCGTCACGGGTTGCTGCGGTCAGCGGTGTATGGCGGCATCCATCATGCTCGGCGTTGGCGAGGTCGATCACATTGTCGACCTGATTTGCGAGGAAGCGCAGAAGGTGATTCCGGGCAAAAACCTGGGCGCGGTCATCAGCCGGCAGGCCAAAGAGCGAATCGAAAACTACATCACGGAAGCCGAAAAACTGGGTGCTCGTATACGGGTCGACGGTAGAAATACCGTTGTTTCCGGGAAAGAAGACGGTTATTATGTCGGCCCCACGATCATCGACAACGTAACGGCGGATATGGCCATTGCCCGGGAAGAGGTGTTCGGGCCGGTTCTGGCGATTGTCCGCACCCAAACCGTATCGGAAGCCCTGACTATTGAAAACAGCAATCCGTACGGAAATGCTACCGGTGTCTTTACCCAAAACGGCAGTGCAGCCCGGTACGTAGCCGAAAGAGCCAGCACCGGCATGGTGGGCATCAACATCGGGGTGCCGGTTCCGCGCGAACCGTTTTCGTTCGGCGGCTGGAACGAATCGAAGTTTGGTGCGCTGGACATTACCGGCAAAAGCTCGATTGAATTCTGGACCAAACTCAAAAAAATCACCACCAAGTGGAACGCCGAAGCGGGCGTCAACTGGATGAGTTAATTGACCATTTTCCATGTATATCCATACCCATCATGATCGCTGATTTCGCCACCGTTACACAGGAGGAAAGAGACGAAATTCTCCGTAATAACTTTGATTACACCCTCTTTTCGTGGTCAAAACAAAAAGGACTCAGTCCCCTGAGCATCGAGCGGGGCGAGGGGGTTTATCTCTACGATTACGACGGAACCCGGTTTCTTGATTTTTCGTCCGGCTTGATGAACGTCAACATCGGGCATGGGAATCAGCGGGTTACGGAAGCGGTGGTTCGTCAGATGCAACAGGTGAGTTACGTTACGCCCAGTTGTGTGACCAAGGTGCGGGGGGAGTTGGGCAAGAAACTGGCTGAGATTTGTCCCGGCGATTTGAACAAGGCTTTTTTCACGGTTTGCGGAGCCACCGCCAACGAAAATGCCATCAAACTGGCTCGTTTATATACCGGTCGGCACAAGATTCTGACCCGCTATCAATCATTTCACGGCGCTTCCTACGGAGTCTTTTCGGCCGGTGGTGACCCCCGGAAGTTACCGGTCGATTCGCAGCAGGCCCCGAATTTTGTTCACATCGACATTCCGAATGCCTACCGCTGGCCCCACGCGCCGGAAACGCTGCTGCCCGAATCGGTGGCGCAACTGGAACGCATCATTGGCTACGAAGGTCCCGACAACATTGCCGCGATCATGCTGGAAGGCGAATCGGGCACCTCCGGCTGTCTGAAATACCCGGACGGTTATCTGGTTGAAGTGCGGAAAATCTGCGATCAATACGGTATTCTGCTGATTATAGACGAAGTCATGAGCGGTTTTGGCCGTACCGGAAAATGGTTTGGCGTCGATCATGCCGGTGTCGTTCCGGATCTGATGACGCTGGCCAAAGGCGTGACTGCCGGGTATTTGCCGCTGGGTGTACTGATGGTTTCCGATAAAATTGCCGCCCGCTACGACGATGCGATGCTGCCCCTGGGACTCACCTATTCCGCCCATCCGGTTCCGTGCGCGGCTGCGCTGGAGGTGATCAAAATTTATGAAGACGACCACCTCATCGAGAACACCGTGGCGATGGGCAATTACATCGAGGAACGTGTCGCGGAGATGAAATTAAAACACGTTTCCATTGGCGACTTCCGGAATACCGGCTTGTTGGGTTGCCTGGAACTCGTTAAAAACCGCACGACCAAAGAACCGATGGCTCCGTTTAACGCCAAACCATCGGAAATGATCGTGATGAACAACGTTGCCGCCAAATTGCGCGAATTGGGCCTCTACACCTTCGTGCGGTGGAATCTCGTCTTCCTGGCTCCTCCCCTTTGTGTAACCCGCGAGCAGATTGACGACGGTTTGGCGATCATTTCCGAAGCCCTGACAATTGCCGATGCCGCGTGTTTGGACTGATTACTTCGCTGTAATCCAATCCATGATCAAATTGGCCCTTGCCCCGGTTTCGCCCGAACTCGGCGACTGGCCTTCGCCCCGCAATTGCTGAACAATGGTCTCGATCAGGGGCTGTTGAACGTGGGGCGGATAGGGTAGATTATATTCCTCCACCCCGGCTGCCGTTTCGACCTTGATGGTAAATTTCTCGAAGAAATGAAACGTAATTTTCCCCTCAGAGCCAATCAGTTGCGCTTCGTCGATGCGCTGTTCCTTGTTCACGGTATAACACCAGCTTCCGGTGCCGAGAACGCCGGATTCAAATTCAAAGTTGGCAATGACGATGTCGTCAGCGTTGTATAAACCGGCCTGATTCCGGGCGATTCCGCGGGCGGTTTTGACCGGTCCCAGCGCAAATTCCAGAAAATCGAACTGGTGCGACGCCAGATCGTGGAAATGGCCTCCACCGGAGATTTCCGGAAAAACCCGCCAGCGGGGTTTTGCATCCGGCCCCACTTCTTCCGCATATGGTTGCCAATGCAACTGAATGTTAACCAGCCGAATATCGCCAATCACCTTCTGGTCGATCAGTTCTTTCACCTTTAGAAAGTAGGGCAACGACCGGCGATAAAAGGCGACAAACACCGGTAAACCGGTCTCCTGCCCTATCTGGTTGATGGCGTCGCATTCTTCCCAGTTCCGGGCCATCGGTTTTTCGATGTAAACCGGTTTCCCTGTCCGCATGGCGCGAATGGCATAATCGGTGTGCACATCCGGGGGGGTGGCGATGTAAATGGCGTTGACCTCCGGGTCGTTGATCAGGTCGTCCACATCATCGTACCAGCGCGGCACGCCATGGCGCATGGCATAATCGGCGGCCAGTTCGCCATCTCTCCGCATCACCGCCACCAGCGACGAATTAGGCACTTTATTAAAAGCCGGGCCGCTTTTGACTTCAGTCACATTGCCGCAACCGATAATTCCCCATTTGATCTGATCCATCATACGTTAATAAGGTTCGTAAACCCGGAATTTACTGATGTAGGACGCTCGCTTTTGCCCCCAACCCCCTAAAGGGGGCTTCGAAATCCGGATGTTTTAGCCCCCTTTAGGGGGTTGGGGGCAAAAGCGATGACATTTGTTTTAAATGACGAGCGAAGAACCGTCCTCCGTCGTCGCATCGTCGCCGACGGCTTTTTTGATGCTCCCGATGTCGTGACGCAACCGCTGCCCAAACAGCGCGACGTCGAAACTATGCACGATGATGTTGACGCCCTGTTTCACCCAATGTACCTGCCGTTCCGGCGACTGCGAAAAGTGAATGCCAATGGACAGGCCCTTGTTCCGTGTCGTTTGGATGATTTTCAGCACAGCCGCTTCAAAATCAGGGTGATCGTACTGCTCGGGAATGCCCAGGCTGACCGACAAATCGTGCGGACCAATGAAAACCGCATCCAGCCCCGGCACCGACAGCAGGCTGTCCAGCCGTTCCAGCGCCGGAACGCTTTCGATGTTGGCGATGCAGATGTTACCCGCGTTGTGGGCTTCAATGTACTGCTTCAGGTCGTCGGGCATCTGCTCTTTTCCACTCAGAAACCGGGCCAGTCGTTCGCCTTTGAGGGGCCGGTATTTTGTCGCGCCCACCAGATCGATAATCTGATCGACCGATTCGAGATACGGCGCAATCACCCCCACCGCCCCGCCATCGATCACCTGACAGGCCAGGTACGGATCGGGCTTCGGAATACGGACGATGGGCGTAATGTGGTAGGCCCGAAAAATCTGGCACAGCCGGGCCAGTTCAGCCCGGTCCAGCGGAATGTGTTCGGTGTCCAGAAAAACGAAGTCGAGACCGGCACGTTGCAGCGTCACCGGCCACATGGGCGCCGTGGAGGTGATGCAGGTGCCGTAGACGTTATGCCCGTTTTTTAATTTCTGAAGTAACGTTGAATGCGACGCCATGATGCTCTTTTTCCAAGTGTGGTGTGAACTGACTTTACCCGCTTTAACCGCGCACAGACATAGTACTTCGGAGTCTGCAATTCCGACTATTTTGCAGGGAATTATTTATAGAATAGTGGCCTTTTTTGCAAAAAAATGAGTAGTCATGGAGAAAATAATGCTATTGGTACGTAGCTCCCCTTTTACACAACCTTCATTCAATTCCGTTAATGAAACCCATTGTTCAAATTTCCCTCGACCTCACCAACATCGATGAAGCCCTCGAAACCGCTGCCCTCGCCATGCGCGCCGGGGTCGATTGGCTCGAAGCCGGCACCCCGCTCATTCTGGCGGAAGGCTTGCACGGTGTCCGAAAATTACGGGAAGCGTTCCCGAATGTTCCCATTGTTGCCGATCTGAAAACGATGGACGGCGGCTACCTGGAGGTCGAGATGATGGCAAAAGCCGGGGCCACGCACGTTGTAGTGATGGCCCGCGCTCACGCCGAAACCATCAAATGCGTCGTGAAAGCCGGCCGCGATTTTGGCGCGCAGGTGATGGGCGACAACATGGTTTGCCCGGACATGATCGAAGGGGCACGTTGGCTCGAAGACCTGGGGTGCGACTTCATCATTCACCACATCGGCTACGACGAACGCCGGGGCATTGCCGCCCAGGGACACCGGATGCCCAGCCCGCTCGACCAGTTGCGCGAGGTGGTTCAGGCGGTGAAGATTCCGGTACAGGCCGTCGGTGGACTCTCGCTCGAACAGGCCATTCGCTGTCCGGAATTTGGTGCTCCGCTGGTCGTTCTGGGTGCGCCCCTGACCATCGATGCCGATTCGTTTAAAACCGCCGATGGCGATCTGGAAAGCTCGTTGCGGCTTATTTGTGAAAAGATCCACGCCTATGGCGATGTGGTGGTTGGAAGATAAAAATACCCCCAACCGAATCGTCGGCCCGGCCCCTGAAGGGGGCTTAAAAATCCAGAGGGTTAAGCCCCCTTCAGGGGGTTGGGGGTGTTTTAAATCAGTTTTAGAAATAATTTATACGGTCTTTGAACCACACAAAATCAATGAAGTCTGCTGCTGTTGTCAATTTTGCTCCCGAGAAAGGCTCGGTTGAAATTCGTGAAATTCCGAAACCGACCATCGGTGACGACGATGTGTTGCTGGAAGTCGCCAACGTTGGCGTCTGTGGCAGCGATCTCCACCAGTGGACCGCCGACCATAGCTGGCCGGTCAATTACCCCGTTGTGCTTGGTCACGAATTTGGCGGTCACATTGTCGAAGTAGGAAGCCGGGTGGTGGGCTGGAAAGAAGGCGACCGCGTCGTGAGCGAAACAGCCGCCATCATCGATCCCAACAACCCCATGACACGGCAGGGTCTGTACAATCTGGACCCCACCCGCAAAGGCTTTGGCTACGGCGTCAATGGCGCCATGACCAAATATGTTCGCGTGCCGATGCGTATTCTTCACCACGTGCCAGACTCGCTGGCGTTTGAAGAAGCCTGTCTGACCGAACCGTGTTGCGTGGCCTTCAACGCCGTGGTCGAAAATTCGCGGATTAAACCCGGCGACCGCGTCATTGTGCTGGGTCCGGGCACCATCGGCATTTTGTGTGCCGCCATGGCGCGGCTTTGCGGGGCCGAAGTGGCGGTTGTCGGTCTGGAAGCGGATCGTCATCGTCTGGCAATCGCCCAGCAATACGGCTGCGAAGCGATCATCGGCGATGCGACCGAATGGGCCAAAAAACGCGACGGTTTGGGTGCCGACTGCATCATCGATGCCGCCGGAGCCAGCATTACGCTCAAAATCGCGCTGCAACTCGTGCGCCCCAACGGCCACATCACCAAAGTGGGCTGGGGACCTCAACCACTCGGTTTTTCACTCGACGCGCTGGTGCAGAAAAACGTCACGCTTCAGGGCAGTTTCAGCCACAACTGGCCGATCTGGGAACGCGTTCTGGCATTGCTGGCAAGTGGTCAGCTCGACGTCAAACCGATCATCGGGGGCGTTTGGCCCATCACCGAATGGCACGAGGCCTTTGAAAAAATGCACCACGGCGAAGTGATCAAAAGCGTTTTGAAACCAGTTTAAAATAGAATAAAGAGATGAGACAAGAGAAATGAGACTAAAACCGGCATCGTGTTTTTTGTCTTTTTTCTCTTGTCTCACCTCTTTACTCTGAGCAAAGCTCATGCGCTTACAAGAGAAAGTCATCATCATTACCGGCAGTTGTACGGGCATCGGGAAAGCCATTGCGAAACGCTGCGTCGAAGAAGGAGGCCGGGTCGTCATTCACGGTCTGGAGCCGGAACTGGGTCAGGAGGTTGTTGCTGAACTGGGTGCCGAAAATGCCGTTTTGCACATTGAAGACCTGAGCGTCGAAGGCGTTGCGGAACGGCTGGTTGCCCTCGCCGTGCTGACGTTCGGTCGGCTGGATGCTGTGGTCAACAATGCGGCTTTGGTCGCGTCTTCCAATATTCATACGACCGATCTGGCGTTTTTCCGGCAAATTCTGGAAGTAAACACGCTCGCTCCGTTTGCCCTGATCCAGGCGGCTTTACCGTATCTGAAACCATCAAAAGGCTGTGTGCTGAACATTGGCTCGGTCAACGGCTGGAGTGGGGAACCGGATTTGATGGCCTACAGCGTGTCGAAAGGCGCGCTGATGACACTAACCCGCAACCTCGGCGACACGCTTCACCGGGAAGACGGCGTTCGGGTGAACCAGATCAACCCCGGCTGGGTGCTGACCGAAAATGAGGCCCGGCGCAAACACGAACAAGGCCTGCCCGTCGACTGGTACAAGGACGTCCCCCCGGTTTTTGCACCCTCCGGCCGGATTTTGTGGCCCGCCGAAATTGCCGCTGCGGCTGTCTACTGGCTGGCCGACGAGAGCGGCCCCATTAGCGGACAAATCATTGATTTAGAACAACATCCGCTTATCGGACGAAATCCACCAAAGAATTAACCGTTTTCGGTATTCGGTTTACGGTATTCGGTAGCTGACGCTTTTTTTTAACTCGCGTCAGCTACCGAATACCGTAAACCGAATACCGAAAACTCTAAACCACTATTAAAATGCCAAAACTCGCTGCTTTTCCCAAAGCTTTTATGCAAGCCCTCTGCAAAGACGGCACGATGACGGTTTCTGAATGGATTGAACTCGCTGTCCAGCTCGACATCGACGGTCTGGAATGGTACGCCGGTTTTCTCGAAATGGCCGACGAAGCCAACTGGGCGCGGTTTCGGCAGCAGGTCGAATCACACGGAAAAGTGATTCCGATGATGTGCTGCTCCCCGGATTTTACACACCCCGACCCGGCGTTTCGTGCCAACGAAATTGCAAAACAGAAGCGCTGGATCGATATGACCTACGCCCTGGGCGGTTCGTATTGCCGTGTTCTTTCCGGCCAACGCCGACCCGAACTCACGATCGATGAAGGGGTTAAGCTGGCGGCTGAGTGCATCGAAGCCTGCTTGCCCTACGCTCGCGAACGCGGCATTACGCTCATCATTGAGAACCACTACAAAGATGATTTCTGGGAATACCCGGAATTTGCGCAAAAAATGGACGTGTTCTGCCAGTTGGTCGACGCCATTCATGACCCAAACTTTGGTGTGAATTATGATCCGAGCAATACCTTTCTGGCAGGTGAAGAACCGCTGGAGTTGCTGGCCCGCGTGGCGGATCGCGTGGTGACGATGCACGCCAGCGACCGGTTTTTGCTTTCCGGTACCATCGAAGACCTGCGCAACGAAGAAGGCGGTGCCGTGGGCTACGCCAAACGATTGAGCCACGGCGAAATCGGCAAGGGACTGAATGATTATGATGCTATTTTTACGATCTTGAAGGGCGTTGGCTTCGACGGCTGGATCAGCATCGAAGACGGAGTCGACGGTATGGCGCAACTGGAGCGCAGTGTGGCGTTTCTCCGCCGGAAAATGGCGCAATACTGGCCGGAATCGTAAGATTAAGACTACGAAAATGAAGCGGTTTTTGCTAAAAATCAACTCCTTATGACCAAATGGATTGGGCTTTTTCTCTGCTTTCAGATGATGACGGTTCGGGCGCAAACCCGGTTTTACGTCGCTCCGTCGGGGAAAGATTCCAATCCCGGCACGATGGCGTTGCCGTTGGCCACGGTGTCGAAAGCGTTGGAAAAAGTAAAAACCGCTCCCCACAATTCTGTTCAGATTTTTCTGCGGAAAGGCTCGCATTATTTAGCCGAAACCGTGGTCGTCAGGCCGGAAACCGTGAACGGGAAAATTCTGACAATCAGTGCTTTTTCGAATGAAAAGGTGCAAATCAGCGGTGGCCGTAAATTGGCGCTACGCTGGCAGAAAACCGGTGCAACGACCTGGACCGCGCGCGTCGACGGCCCGGCCTTCGAACAATTGTTTCTCAACGGAAAAAAGCAGATTCTGGCGCGGTATCCGAATGATGACGCCAAAGCAAGGGTCTTCAACGGCACGGCTGCCGACGCCCTGAGCCAAGAACGGATCAGCCGGTGGAAGTCGCCCGAAGGCGGTTTTATCCATGCGCTGCACCAGGGCGAATGGGGCGATTTTCATTACCGGATTACCGGAAAATCGGGCGGGCAACTGCAACAGGAAGGCGGCTGGCAGAATAACCGCCCCGCTCCGCTGCACAAAACCGAGCGGTTTGTCGAGAATATTTTCGAAGAACTGGACGCGCCGGGCGAATGGTTTTACGACAAAAAGACCCAACTCCTCCACCTGATTCCGCTCCCGGGCGTTAATCCCAAAACCGCCACCGTAGAAGTTTCCCACCTGAAAAGCCTGATCGAATTGAGGGGTACGCCGGAAAAACCGTTGCAACAGGTTCGCATTCAGGGCATTCGGTTTATCAATGCGGAACGGACGTTTATGGAACCGTATGAGCCGCTGCTCCGAAGCGACTGGATGCTGTACCGGGGTGCTGCGGTGTATCTGGAGAATACCGAAAACTGCCGGATCGAAGACTGCGAGTTTACCAATCTGGGCGGCAATGCACTGATGTTCAGTCGTTATAACCAAAAATCGGCCGTTGAAGGTTGTCATTTTCACCACATCGGAGCGAGTGCCATCAGCTTCGTGGGCGATTCATCGGCGGTGCGTTCTCCCGCTTTTCGGTATGAAAAGTTTGTCCCGTATGACCAGATGGATTTGACACCGGGGCCGAAAAATGACCGGTTTCCGTCCGAATGCGTGGCGGCCGATAATCTCATTCACGACATCGGGCAAATCGAAAAGCAGTCGGCGGGCGTGGAAATTGCAATGGCGTCCGGGATCATTGTTCGGCACAACACAATTTATCAGGTTCCCCGCGCCGGGATCAACATCGGCGATGGCACCTGGGGCGGCCACCTTTTGGAGTTTAACGATGTATTCGATACGGTTCTGGAAACGGGCGATCACGGTGCCTTCAACTCCTGGGGCCGCGACCGGTTCTGGCACCCCAACCGGCAGATTATGGACAGTCTGGTGGCCGTTCACCCGGAACTGATTTTACTCGATGCCCAGAAAACCACCATCATTCGCAACAACCGGTTTCGCTGCGACCACGGCTGGGACATCGACCTGGACGACGGCAGCAGCAATTACCACATTTACAACAACGTTCTGCTAAACGGCGGGCTGAAATTTCGGGAAGGCTTTTACCGCATCGCCGAAAATAACATCCTGATTAACAACTCGTTTCACCCGCACGTCTGGTTTGCCAGCAGCGGTGACGTCTTCCGAAAAAACATCATCATGCGGCCCTACGCACCCATCGGCATCAAAGACTGGGGCAAGGAAGTGGATGCAAATCTTTTTCTGGATCAGGCGGCCTTGCAAAAGGCGCAAAAGAACGGGACTGACCTTCACAGCGTCTATGGTGACCCGGTTTTTGTTCAGCCTGAAAAAGGGAATTATCAGGTCAGCGCCACCAGTCCTGCTTTAAAAACCGGCTTTCGGAATTTTCCGATGGATCAGTTTGGGGTTCAAAAACCGGCTTTGCGTGCCTTGGCCCGCTCGCCCAGGCTGCCGGTTTTGCTGGACAGCCGGTTTGAAGAATCGGTGCAGGAAATGACCTGGCTGGGTGCTTCCCTCCGCAACGTGCGCGGTTTGGGCGACCGCTCGGCTTTCGGTTTGCCGGACGAGAAAGGCGTTATCGTGGTAACCATTCCCACAGGCAGTCTGCTCGAAACAGCGGGGCTGAAACCCGGCGACGTGATCCGAACGGCGAATCAGGAAGAAACGCCCAACGTCGGTCGGCTGGTCGCGATTCAGCAGCAGGTCAACTGGATGGGACAAATGAATATAACCGTAATCCGTAACCAACAAACGGTGACGCTGGCGGTGCCGCTGAAATAGCCCAAAGGGCTTTCATACACTAGCCCCGCACACCGTGCGGGGGGCGATGTCACCACCGTGCGAGGGTCAATGCCACCACCGTGCGAGGGGCGGTTTCCCCATTCACCCAATCCCAATCAATGGCGATACGCGGTTGGAACAATCAACAATCATGGGTGTGCGTGGATAAACCCCGCACGGTGTGCGGGGCTAGTGTATGGAAGCCCTTTGGGCTATGGCCTATTCGCCCGTTTTCACAAACGTGATATTCCGTTTCAATCCTTCGAGTTTCGTTCGTTTGACGGCCGAACGGCGGAAAATCTCCTGAAAAATATCCTGCGTTATTTCTTCCCAGTCGGTTTTGGTAAATTCCGCCAAAGCCGGATTGGGGTCAAACGCCGGAGTCGTGTGTGGACGGGAAAACCGGTTCCAGGGGCACACATCCTGACAAATGTCGCAACCGAAAATCCAGTTTTCAAACTTGCCTTTGACCTCATCCGGGATGGCGTCTTTCAGTTCGATGGTGAAATACGAAATGCACTTGCTGCCGTCCACAACGTACGGATCGGTGATGGCGTCGGTCGGGCAGGCGTCGATGCAACGGGTGCAGGTGCCGCAGTAATCGGCGATGGGGCCATCAGCCTCCAGTTCGAGGTCCAGAATCAGTTCACCGATGAAGACAAAGCTGCCTGTGTCGCGGGTAATCAGGTTGGTGTGTTTGCCGACCCAGCCCAGGCCGCTGCGTTTGGCCCAGACTTTGTCCATGACCGGGGCCGAATCGACAAAAAACCGCCCGTTGACGTCGCCGATTTCCTCATGAACAAAGGCCAGTAATTCCTTCAACTTATCCTTGATAACAAAGTGATAATCCGTGCCGTACGCGTATTTTGAAATTTTATACCCGCCTTCTTCCTGCGCTACGGTTTTTTCGGGGTAGTAGTTCAGCAAAACCGTCACCACCGACTTCGCTCCGTTCACCAGAAGCCGGGGATCGAGCCGTTTGTCGAAGTGGTTAGCCATATAACCCATCTTGCCGTGCATCTGCCGGTTGAGCCACGCTTCCAGCCGGGGGGCTTCTTCTTCCAGAAATTCGGCGTTGGAAACTCCGCAGAAATCGAAGCCCAGTTCAGCGGCCTTGGCTTTGAGCAAGCGGGTATGTTTTTGGATCACTGAAATCATAGTCGGGTTGAACCTCAGGCAGCAATTCAGTGGTTTTATCCGTACCGAAGCTGACACCTTACCGGGTTTCCTGTCAAATTTAACAGGCCCGGCCCACGAATAAAAATGCCATCTTGTCAGTATTCTAAAAATTGGCAACTAATTTGCGACTTTCTCGGGTACTATGTGGTGGCGACGAAATACAACCAAGCGTATGGAAAATAAAGAAACTTTGAATACCGAAGAGCAGGAAACGACGCAGCAACCTGACAATACCGCCCATGAAGCCAGTGTCGTTTCGGAAGCTCCGACTGACAATACGTCGGACGACATCGAATCCGCTGCAACGGGCGAACAGGTGATTACCGAATTCGATAAAGTTAGTGTCGAACTGACTGATTTAAAGGATAAATACCTCCGCCTGTATGCCGATTTTGAAAATTTCCGTCGGCGCACGGCCAAGGAGAAAATCGACCTGATCTCCAACGCCAACGAGGGATTGCTGGTGGCGTTGCTGCCGGTTCTCGACGATTTCGAACGGGCGTTGAAATCGGCCGAAAGCACCTCGGACGTCGAAGCGCTGAAAGCCGGGGTGAAATTGATCTTCAATAAATTTTATAAAGTTCTGGAATCCAAAGGCGTGAAGCCGATGGACTCGCTGGGCCAGGTTTTCAACCCGGATCTGCACGAGGCCATTACCCAGTTTCCGGCACCCAGTGACGATCTGAAAGGAAAAATCATGGACGAAACGGAAAAAGGATACCTTCTGAATGACAAAGTGATCCGGTTTGCAAAAGTGATTTTAGGCTCCTGAACGATAACGATAGGCTAGAACGAGTAGACTGAACAGGACGGCTACCCGCCCCTCCCCGTTCAGTCTACTCGTTTTTCAACGAACGATACATGGCTACGAAACGAGATTATTACGAAGTATTAGGGGTCGATAAAAACGCATCACCGGAAGAAGTCAAAAAAGCCTACCGGAAGATGGCGATCAAACACCACCCCGACAAAAATCCGGACGATCCCACCGCCGAAGACAAATTCAAGGAAGCCGCCGAAGCCTACGATGTGCTGAGCGATCCGCAGAAAAAGGCACGGTATGACCAGTTTGGTCATCAGGGCATGAACGGCGCGGGTGGTGGTGGCCAGTCGATGGACGACATTTTCTCGCAGTTCGGCGATATTTTCGGCGACGACAGCCCCTTTGGCAGCTTCTTCGGCCGGGGTGGTCAGCAGCAGGGAAGGCGCGTTCGGCGCGGTTCGGATTTGCGGATTAAACTGAAGCTGAACCTCCAGGAAATTGCCAACGGCGTTGAGAAAAAAATCAAGGTAAAACGCCATGTTTCCTGTACGACCTGTGGCGGTAACGGTTCTAAAAACGGTACGGCTGTCACGACCTGTAACACCTGTAACGGTTCCGGTCAGGTTCGGAAAGTGGTCAATACGATGTTGGGCCAGATGGTTTCGACCAGCACCTGCCCGACCTGTAACGGTGAAGGCAAAATGGTCACAGATCGTTGCGACACCTGTTTTGGCGAAGGCCGTCTGTTGCAGGAAGACGTAATTCCCATTAAAATTCCGGCGGGTGTTGCCGAAGGCATTCAGCTTTCCGTAACCGGCAAAGGGAACGTTCCTCCGCGCGGGGGCGTGGCCGGGGACTTGCTGATTGTGGTAGAAGAAGAGGAAGACGACAACCTGAAACGCGACGGCAACAACGTGGTTTTCGATTTGCACGTCAACTTTGTCGATGCCACGTTAGGAACCTCCGTGGAAGTGCCGACGATCGACGGTCGCGCCCGGATTACGCTCGAACCGGGTACGCAGGGTGGCAAAATCCTCCGTTTGAAAGGCAAAGGCATCAAAGAACTGAACGGCTACGGTCGGGGTGACCAACTCATCCACATCAACATCTGGACGCCCAAAACACTTAGTTCGGAAGAACGCAGCATTCTGGAACGACTGCGAAACTCGCCGAATTTCCATCCCAAACCGGGAAAGAACGAAAAAGGGTTCTTCGATAAAATGAAAGACTTTTTCCATTGATACGGATTGAACGTGAGAAAGCCCGGCTAGAAGACCGGGCTTTTTTGTTTGAACCCCTATTAATTGATTAGCCACACAATTTTTCTTAACAAACCCAATAGCTTCTATGAAGGAAGTTTAAAATGGCTGAAACGGTTTGGCTGATTCATACTTAGTAGTAGTACTCAAAAAAAATACCGGTAATTTTTCTAAATTTGTCTGTTAAACAGTTTGGAATAAATTTAAAAAAAATACTATCATTGCACTATGAGTAATTTACACAGGAATGCAATGCAAAAAATTCCTCAATAGTTGTATATTATCAATATTAAATATAACTATTTGTAATTTACTCATAAAAAAATCATTAATAGCTAAAGAGCTTTTTCAACATCAACCCATTTCTAAATCTGTTAATAAATATTTTTTTGTCTGTTAATTATCAATTCTATTAAGCTGGGTATAAAAACCTGCTTGCTATTTTTTACCAGATGACCAACGGGTTTTATGAAAAGCCTGATGATAAATTATGGTTATGCGTTTTATTCTGATGCAACGCTCTACCCTGTTTAAACAAGCGAAATTCCTCCAACTATTAAAAGCAACTATTTGCACCTCCAGTTTATGAATAAAATCCCTCTACTTCTTTCTGTATTTTTTTTGATCTCGTATACCTCCCGGGCACAAGCACCTTCTACCACCAGCAATAATTCGTCCGAAATCGGAGTACTTGCCAAAAAGCTTGACCATTTTCAAAAAGAAAACCAACGCTTATCGAGGTATTCGAGAAAATTAAAATACAGAGTTTCTTCAGTTTCCACCTTAAATAGAAAGCTTGTAATTCGGATCGAAAAATTACAGGTAGACAGTATGCAACTGTCCGTAAAATTAACAGAAGCCCTTACCAACAATCAAAAGCTGATTCAATCCTATGAAGCTCGGGTAAAAGGAATGTCGGGCGAATTACAGGCTCTTCACGATACACTTAGTACGTATAAAGTTGTCAAAAACGATTTAGAGATAATAAAAAGTTATATATCAACGCTTTCACTTGCTCCACGCGAATACCGGCAACCTTATTCCAGGGTATTAAAAATCCTTCTGGAATCCTTTTCAAAAAGTCCATCACCTTATGAAGTAAAAAGAAATTCAGAACAGGGAATGACGCTTTTGGAAAAATACACTGAAAAGAAAAAGGTGTTTTTCTTTCTCAATAAGACCATTAACCTCCAGGCTACATACCTTTTAACCTTCAATCCTAATCCTGTTAATGATACAAAAACCTTGGTAAAACTGCGGACTATTATTCAAAAAGTTAAGGGTAGCGACACAATTGAGATTGAAGACAGTAAAGAAGAGTCGAAAGCAGAGAACCGGTTGTTTAGTTACATGGATAAAGTTATTGTACAATATAATTAAAGGGAAACGTTATGAAGAGCAAGTATCTACTACTGCTTTTACCATTTACCTTGTTGTTCACTATTGAATGCCGGAGCCATAGTGAGGTAATAAGCAAAGTCTACTTTCAATATTCAGGTGATAGTTTATTGACAGGCCCCCGGAAGCGTCTGGCAGCTTCATTCAATGAAACCGGGATTCAATACTGGAAGAAGGGCAACTACGGGAAAGCCGCTGAGAACTTCAAAAAATCAGCTAACCTGGGATATAGCTGGGGACAGTATAGTTTATCGTTGTGTTTCTGGTATGGAAAAGGCGAAAAGAAAGATCTAAACGAAGCGATTAAATGGATTTTATTAGCTGCTAACCAGGGAAATGCCGATGCCCAAAACCATCTTGGCTACATATACCAGGCAGGTTTGGGCCTCGAAAAAGATTACCTAAAAGCGTTAAAATATTTCAGTAAAGCAGCCGAAATGGGGCATGTTGAAGCACAGGGTTCAATTGGTTATTTGTATCAGTATGGGCTGGGCGTTGATCCTAATTATGAAGAAGCACGAAAATGGTATCTGTTGGCGGCTCAACAAGGAAACGCCACCGTACAGGGCTCCATAGGTCAGTTATATGCAGCCGGGTTGGGCGTAAAGCCCGATTATAAGGAAGCACTAAAGTGGTATCAATTGGCGGCAAAACAATCTTATATTCCTATCTATTCTTACCTGGGCGACTTGTTTAAAGATGGTTTGGGAGTCAATAAAAATTACGATGAAGCTTTAAATTGGTATAAGAAGTCGGCAAAAAGCGGGAATGCCAGAGGTATGCTTCAATTAGGGCTTATGCACGAATATGGCTATGGCGTAGCCAGCAATTACACTGAAGCCTTAAAATGGTATAAACAAGCGTATGAACGAGGAGAATTAAATGCCTCTGTTCAAATAGGTAAGGCTTATGAAAAGGGTCTGGATGGCATACCCAATTATGGTGAAGCCATAAAATGGTATCGGCTGGCAGCCGATAAAGGTTCTGCTTCAGGACAATATCACCTTGGCAACTGCTATTACTACGGAAGGGGGCTTACAGTAGATTATGTAGAGGCCATGAAATGGTATCGATTGGCCGTTAAACAAGATAACCCTGAAGGCGCACTAGGATTGGGCCTTCTCTATGGAGAAGGAAACGGCACGGAAAAGGATTGCTACCAGGCCTTGAAATGGTTTTTATTAGCAGCAGAAAAAGATAATTCCGAAGGGTCTTATCAAGCTTATAAAGTATATTATTATTGCCTTACAGACACTAAAAATGCTTTTAAATATTTAACAACAGCCGTAAACCAGCAACATCCTGATGCTATTTTCGAATTAGCGGAAGCTTATTATTTAGGACTACTAGGCTTAAGCGTTAACATTCAAAAAGCCCACGAATTGTATGTTAAAGCGGCAGAAAGTGGAAATATATTAGCTAAAAATGCTTTACAAGTCAAAGGGTTTAATTTGTAACAATCAATATCGCCCCGAACACTGTGTAATAGAACTACATACAGCATATCGTCGACATCATTGGGGGCAATATTTCATACATTAACCCCCGTAAACCATAAATTGCAATCAGGAAATACTTACTGTTTAGATAAGTATTTCCTGATTATCAAGTTTTTACACGCACGGTTTATATCCTGATTGGAATTCCGGTTTTAGAAGCATCAATATACTTTTCAAGAATCCGTGTCATAAGATCATCCATCTCTTCGGCTTGTTTCGTATATTCTAAACCGTTCTGATTGATGTAACTCATAAAAACGACTTTGGGGGCTGGAATTGAAAACCAAATTTTCAATTCCAGCCCCCAAAGTCGTTAATTTTTCCGCAATGCTTATCCTAACGCGTTTAAATGCTTCTGAAACAGTGCGTCGTACTTCTTCGCCAGTGCTTCATTTTTGGTTTCGCGGAACGCGTTCACGATGGTTTGCAGGTTATACAGATCAAAGTTGGCGTCGTTGCTGCCACCACCGGTTTGCTTGATGTAGGTCAGACTCTGATCGGCCCGGTTTGCCACCACGTCGGCAATGGCCTGGGCGGTTTTCAGATCGCCTACTTCCAGCAGAATCCGGATGTAGTTGGTCGAAATCTGGTCGTACGGAATGCTTTTGTCGGGAATGACCTGCAACGAGTGATTCAGCACTTCTTTGGCCTGGGCATTTTTGCCTTCGCGCATCAACTGATCCGCCAGCCGCAGGAACGCAATCCGGGCCGAAATAACCGGTGAACCACGGTACGTATCGTCGTAATACGAATCCGGGTTGTTCATTTCCCGCCAGAAGGTTTTCTTCATCATGTTGGTGTACATCACGTCGGAATTGACAAACCCGTCGGTTGCGCTTGGCACCTGCACCGGCATCAACCGGAACGCATAGCCTTCCAGTTGCATGTGATCCTTCAGATTCAGGTAGTTCGATTGCCCCAGCGTGGTCGAGAAATAAATCGGGCGCTTCCAGTTGTTGGTCGCAATGATGTCGAGCATCACCAGATCCGGTTTGTAAATATCCTGTTTGCCATAATTCCAGACTACCGTATCCTTCACCATCGGCAGCAGGTTAGCCGGCACAAAACCGAGCCGCTGCACCTCTGCCTTGTCGACCGGCAGGAAGAACGTCGGCGACGGCAGGATGTTGGTCATTTCGCCGGTCGTCAGCGGCACCTGAATCGCCTGATTGTTCTGTTTCACCAACCCGATGTATTCTTTCAGGTTGATACCATTTTTCACTGCCGGGATTTCGTAGAACGGAATCACGTCATTTTTCCCTTTGTTGAACTGGGCAAATTCGAGCGAAATCGGCAACGCTTCGGACTCGTACGTTTTCCGTTTCATTTGCTGAATATACCACTCGGTGCCGAGCAAGCTCAGGTTACAAACCCGCACGTCGGTCCGGAAGCCTTCGACTTCCTGGGCATACCACAAGGGGAACGTGTCATTATCACCCCCCACAAACAGAATGGCGTTCGGAGCGCAGGAATTCAGGAGGTTTTTGGCAAAATCAACGGAATGGTAGCGGTTTGAGCGGTCGTGGTTATCCCAGCTTTTGGCCGCCATCATCACCGGAACCAGCAAACACAGGCCAGCGACGAGCCCCACACGCATCTTTTCACTCTTCAAATAGGCCGCCAAACCGTCGACCAGCGCGACAACGCCCAGACCGATCCAGATGGCAAAGAAGTAGAACGAGCCGACGTAAATGTAATCCCGTTCACGCGGTTCGGAAGGCGGAGAGTTCAGGAAGATCTGCAAGGCAATACCGGTAAAGAAAAACAGCATCCCCACAATCAGCAGGTCTTTGGGTCGCCGGAAATACTGAATGACCATCCCGAACAAGCCCAGCAAAAACGGCAGCATGTAGAAGTTATCGCGGGCTTTGTTGTCCTTGATCAGATCCGGAACGCCATCGTCACTCGTCCAGGGCAGCAGATAGCCCGACCCTTCCTGGTCGCCGGCGCGTCCGGCAAAATTCCACATCAGATACCGCCAGTACATATGCCCCAACTGGTACTGAAAGAAGAATTGCAGGTTATCCCCCATCGTCACTTTCCGCGTGGGTTGCCCCTGCGCATCGAGCGGAATGTTCAGCATCTGGGAGTACAGTTGCGGGTGATTATTCTGGTTGCTGTAAATCCGCGGAAACAGCATCTGCTTGTCGCTGTCGTAGATATATTCCGGCGCATAATCGAAGATTTTGTACTGACCATCGCGCTTTTCAAATTGTGGAGCACCTTTTTTCTGGTCGACGGGGCGCGAGAAAAACAGCGGGCCGTAGCTCAGCGAGCGATTCCCGTATTGTTCCCGTTTCAGGTACGATACGAAATTGACCACATCGCTCGGATTATTTTCGTTGATAGGCGTGTTGAAATCCGACCGAATCAGCACCTGAATGTAGGAGGCATAGCCAATTAAAACGAATGCCAGTCCCAGCAAAGCCGTGTTCAGGATCGGCCGGTTTTTGCGCGCCGACCAGATAATTCCGTAGATCAGTGCTCCGATAAAGACAATCGTGAAGATGATGATACCAGTCGTAAAGGGCATTCCGAACGTATTGACAAAAAACCGTTCAACGGCAAAAGCCGCCGTGGGAAGCCCCGGAATGATGCCCGAGTTGATGATGCCCAGAATGACCATCCCGACACCGAAGGAAATAAAACCACCCCACAACGTCACTTTCGGGTTCTTCTTGAAGTAGTAAATCAACGCCATGGCGGGCAGCGTCACCAGGTTCAGCAAGTGGACGCCGATGGAAAGACCGATCAGGTAGGCGATGAAAATCAGCCAGCGGTTGGCGGCAGCCTCGTCTTCAATCAACTCCCAGCGGAAAGCCGCCCAGACGACAATGGCCGTAAAAAACGACGATACCCCGTATACTTCGGCTTCGACGGCCGAAAACCAGAACGTATCCGAAAATGTATAAACCAGCGCGCCAACGGCACCGGAACCGATTACGGTCCAGATTTCGGTCTGGGTCAGTTCATTGAATTGCTTGTTGATCAGTTTGCGGCCCAGCATGGTGATCGTCCAGAACAGAAACAGAATGGAGAAGGCACTGGCGAGCACGGACATCATGTTGACCCAATAGGCCACCTGGGTAACATCGCCGAGGGCCAGCATCGAGAAAACGCGGCCTGTCAGCAGGAAAAACGGCGCTCCCGGCGGGTGAGGAACCTGAAGTTTATAGGCACAGGCAATGAATTCGCCACAATCCCAGAAGCTGGCCGTCCGCTCGACCGTTGACGCATAGGTAAACAGCGCGATGGCGAAAAGCACCCAGCCGGTTATGTTGTTGATGCGTTTATACGAAAAACCGGACGCTTGCGGGGGCGTCCCGGAACGCACTGTAGATTCTGTTCCTCTGATGGTCTGCATTAGGGTAAGCGGTATATTTTCCCCAAAATTAACAAAATAAACCCCGCTTGACGCCGGTCAGGCCCGTTAAAGTTTGTTAAAGCCGTTGGGAAGCTCTTTACCAGCTATTGCCGGTTTCTGCAACTTATGGACTAAAACCCACCAGGTATGGGTTCCGGGTAGCGAATATGTAACCAAATTCGGTATTTCAATCTGCTATTCAACGACCGTGAGGACAACCGGTGGTTCATTCCGGCGGTTGTCAGCCCGTTCACCAACCAACCCAACTACTCCTATGAAATCTCTTTTCAGACTTGGCGTTGCCATCGACTGCATGGCCGTTCTCTATGGTATGTATGATGCCTTGGCGGGCACCTTTTTGTGGCCGGAACTATACGCAGGCAAAGGGTTGCTGGCGATTGCGCTCTGCGGCACCTTCGTGGCCCTGGCGATTTACGTAAAAACCCGCGACCAGGTTTCGCTGTCTACGGTCACGGCCCGGCTTCCGGCTTTTCCACTCCTGGGCTTCGGCCTGATGATGTTGCTGATTGCGGCTTCGAACCGAATGAGAGCGAATAGGTGAGTTATATCGCAGAGTTAAGCGGAGGAAATCAGAGGTTATCAGAGAAAAACTCTGCGTAACTCTGATTTCCTCCGCTTAACTCTGCGATATAACCCTTTTTAAAGCGTCAGTCCACTCCGTCGAAGCATGGCTTGCGGAGATGGTTCGCGGCCCCGGAATTTCTTGTAAAGCTCCATCGGTTTTTCCGTACCGCCTTTTTCCAGGACGTTCTTGCGGAATTTGTCGGCCACTTCCCGGTTCGACAGCCCTTTTTCCTTGAAGAACTCAAACGCGTCGGCATCCAGCACTTCCGACCATTTGTAGCTGTAATAACCGGCTGAATACCCACCCGCAAAGATGTGTGAGAACGCCGGACTGAAAGCCGTTCCCGGCACTTTCGGAAACAGATTCACCAGGGAGTCGATGTGGGATTCGACCTGCTCGACGGTCTCTCCTTTCGGCGCACTACCGTGCCAGTACATATCGACCAGCCCGTAGCGCAACTGCGTCAGGTTGGCCATACCGGCCATAAAATTCTGGCTCGCCCGGATTTTCTCGATCAAATCGTTCGGGATCACTTCGCCCGTCTGGTAGTGTTTGGCAAACAGTTTCAGCGCTTCCGGGTCGTAGCACCAGTTTTCCATCACCTGCGAAGGCAGCTCCACAAAATCGCGGTACACGCTCGTTCCCGACAGACTTTCGTATTTGCTGTTGGCCAACATGCCGTGCAAACCGTGGCCAAACTCGTGAAAAAGCGTGGTTACTTCGTTGAAATTCAGCAGCGACGGTTTGGTTTCGGTCGGACGCGTGAAGTTGCAGACGTTGACAATGTGCGGGCGAATGTTCACGCCGTTTTCCACTTTCTGCCCCTGAATATCGTTCATCCAGGCCCCGCTGCGTTTGCCCGCCCGCGGGAAGTAATCGCCGTAAAAAACCGCCAGAAACTTGCCGTCCTGATCAAACACATCGTAGGTTTTCACTTCGGGGTTATAGGTCGGCACGTCTTTCCGTTCCTTGAACGTCAGGCCGTACAGTTTGTTGGCAATCGTGAAAGCGCCTTCGATGACGTTTTCCAGTTTGAAATACGGTTTCAGAATTTCATCGTCAAGGGCGTATTTCTCCTTTTTCAGTTTTTCGGAATAGTAGTTGTAATCCCAGCGCTCCAGTCGCTCGTCCTTAAAACCGTTCTGCTTCGCGTAGGTGGTCAGTTCGGTCATTTGCTTTTCGGCAACGGGTTTGGCATAACCGGCCAGTTCGCTCAAAAACTGCTTCACTTTCTCCGGCGACCCCGCCATGCTTTCTTCCAGAATGAAATCGGCGTGTGTCTGATAGCCCAGCAATTTGGCACGGTCATAGCGAAGCTGGACGAGTTTGCCGATAATCTGCTGGTTGTCGTTTTTATCGCTGTGGAAACCGCGTGAGTTATAGGCGATAAAGAGCTTCTTTCTCAACTCCCGGCTGTCGGCATACTGCATAAACGGCTGGTAGCTAGGCGCCTGCAAGGTAAACACCCAGCCGGTTTTTCCTTTCTGCGTTGCCGCGGCTTTGGCGGCTTCCCGCGCAAAGTCCGGCAAACCCGCCAGATCTTTTTCGTCCGTTACTTCCATCAGATACTCATTCGTTTCGTTCAGCACATTTTCGCCAAACTGCAACGAAAACTGCGACAGGTCTTTGTTGATGGCCCGGAATTTGTCCTTATCGGCGGCTTTCAGATTGGCACCGTTGCGGGCAAAACCCTTGTATGATTTTTCGAGCAGCATCCGGTCTTCGCCTTCCAGTTTCAACTGATCGCGTTGATCGTAAACGGTTTTGATGCGCTTGAACAGTTTCTCATTCAGGGAAATATCGTTGCCGTATTCCGTTAGCAAAGGCGAGGCTTCCCGCACAATTTTCTGCAATTCGGGGCTGGTTTCTGCGCTATTCAGGTTAAACAGCACCGACGACACCCGGTTGACCATATGACCGGCATTTTCGAGCGCGACCACGGTATTTTCAAACGTCGGCGCGGCCGGATTCGCCACGATGGCGTCGATTTCTTTCCGGCCCATCGTCATGGCTTCTTTCAGAGCGGGCAGGTAATGGTCATTTTTAATCAGATCAAACGGCACCGTCTCATGCGGTGTTTTGAACGGTTGCAATAGCGGATTTTCACTCATTTTGGCTTTTTCGGGAGAAGGCTGTGCTAAAAGTGCCGGGGTCAAAACCGCCAGCAGCACCGCCGTTTGGGTTATTTTTCGAAGTGTAAACATTTTGATTTGCTGATGGGGTTTCTCGCAGTATACAAAAGTACGGAAATTTAGAAAAGGAATTCCGGACGAACGGGATTTGTGTTTGAGCAGTGGTAATCAGGCAGTCACGTTCAGATGCCGGGATTTAACCGACACCCCGGCCGTCGGTTTTAATACCGCTGCTCTGTCGCCTACCGTCTCCCAATTCAGCAAATAAAATGAATTATTCAAAAGTGGAATGAAAGACAAGTCAACTTCAAACATTTATCTTGCAGCCACTTATCTACTTCATGATGAACACCGAGTATTCGCCCCCCCTCACCCGCGCTCAGGAATCCCGTCTGGCTATTGAAAAACTTTATATCACGATGCGTCACCTGTTCAACCGGGGATTTTATAAACCGTCTGGCGTATCGGGTGAAGAAATCCGGCAGGCCCTGCTGACCCTCCGGCCCGAAATCTACGGCTCGGTCAACGATCCGCAACGGGTTGAATTAGACGGCCTTGTGTATGTCATGGACCGCTTGCCGAAGGGCATCGAAGCGTGCCGGGTCATTACGCTGGTGTCGCGCGAAGGGTTTGAGCATTCGCGGTTTCCGGTGCTGGTGCCGGCCAAACGCCGTCGGAACTGTTACCGCGTCGATAACGAGCAAATGGTGATCGAGGTCACGAACGGCCGCAGCGAGATCTACGACATTCTGACCCACCTCACGTTTCTGTTCATGGAAGCCGACAAAATCCGGCGGAATGTATTCATCGAACGGGGCAACAAACTCCGCGAATGGGAAAAACTGGAGGCCATTATCCAGTCTGGCGGAACCGTCAAGGAAGACGAACAGGAACTGGCCCTGATGTACCTGAGTTCGATTCTGGGCCGGACGTTTGAAGAAACACAGCAGGCCTACCACCGGTTTGCCGAAAATGCCGGAACCAACAACGGGCTGTTCCAGATTGTCTATGGCCTGGGCTGCGTGTCGGTGCGGGAAATTCAGGAGAAAAAAGTCGACCGCGAAATCAACTTCACCCCCATGCTGCGGGAGCGTGTCGGGCAGCACCTGTACGGCGAGCGCTGGGCCACCCGCATCAAACACTACATTCAGACCAACGGCTGGCAAAACCGCCCGATTCACATCATCAGCGCCAATCCGCACAGCGTTGTCAACTGCCTGTATGCCCCGGCTGCGCTGGCCGAGGTGACATCCTGGGACAACCTCTACGATCTGGCCTACAAACTCAGCCAGCCCGCGCAACAGGAACTCCGCCAGCAGGTGACCGAATTTGCCGAAGCCCACGGACTGCACGAACTGGAGGATCTGGGCGGTACGAATCTGCTGGTGCAGGTCATTGACACGGCTCAGTTGGATGCTACGAAGCTTTCACCCGAAATCGCCCACGACCCGGTTTTGATTCAGGAAACCCAACCGCTGCTGCTGGTGATGGACTACGCATTTGGCGAACAGGCCTTCGAAACGATGGACGAATTACTGAAACCGTATGACCACGGCGACGAGTCGTTTGCGCTGAACGTAGCCTCGATCTCGATCATGGGCAAAGCCGGTATTCTGACCGGCGACAAGGGCGACCTCATGATTCCGACTTCGCACATTTTTGAGGGAACCGCCGACAATTACCCGCTGGAAAACGACTTCTCCATCGCTGATTTTGCCGGTTTTGGCGTCGATGCCTACGAGGGTGCCATGATCACCGTGTTGGGAACATCATTGCAGAACAAAGATATTTTGTCGTACTTCAAAAACTCGTCGTGGAAAGCCGTCGGACTCGAAATGGAAGGCGCGCATTACCAGAAAGCGATTCAGTCACACGCCAAAATCCGGGGCAGCGTACAGCCCGGCATCAAGGTGCGGTATGCCTATTACGCGTCGGATAATCCGTTGCTCACCGGTGCGACCCTAGCCTCCGGGAGTTTGGGGACGCTGGGCGTAAAACCGACGTATTTGATTACGATGAAGTGTCTGGAGAAGATTTTGGGATAGAAACGCGGATGAAGCGGATTGAACCGATCAAAACGGATTATCACAGATTAAAATCCGTTTTGATCGGTTCAATCCGCGTTCCTATCCCAAAACGAAAAAACAGGAAGAAATGAAACCAACCCCCTTTCAAACCTATTTCCTAACCTGTTTTCTTCTGCTCATCCCCATTCTGCTCTGGAATCTGGCCTTTGCGAATCAACTGCCGCCCGTTTTTCAACCTGCGGTATTTTGGAAGGACATCCCTCCACTTTTAGCTTTTGGCGAAAATGGCCTGAGATGGCTGGTCTTTGGATTGGCCTACCTGATGCCGCTTTCGCTGGCGTTGAGAACCCAGAAAACCGGGTTTGTTGTGTATGGAGCCGGCCTACTCCTCTACTTTTCCTCGTGGCTCGTTCTAATCGATGCTCCCGACAGCGCGTGGAGCCACAGCCTGTGGGGCTTTCTGGCTCCTGCTTATACACCCTTTGTCTGGCTCATGGGGATCGGACTGATGGGCCGCTCGTTTTCTTTCAATCTGCCCTATCGACCTTGGATTTTCGGAGCGGTTTCAGTACTTTTTCTCGTATTTCATCTCTCACACGCCTTCCTGGTCTATAAAAGACTTCATGGATAGAAAAACCCTTTTTCGCAGATGAACAAACCAGCCAGCATCGACGCCTACATCGCCGGTTTTCCACCACAAATACAGGAACGGCTGCACCAAATTCGGGAAACCGTTCAGAAAGCGGCTCCCGACGCGGAAGAAATCATTAGCTACCACATGCCGACTTTCCGGCTGAACGGTTATCTAATTCATTTTGCGGCCCATAAAAACCACATCGGGATGTACCCGGCTCCCAAAGGCAACGACGCTTTTCAGGAAGCCCTCGCGCCCTACAAAGGATCGAAAAGCACAGTTCAGTTTGCATATAATAAACCGCTGCCGCTGGCCCTGATCACCGATCTTATCCAATTCAGGATAGCGGAAACCGGCGGATACACCAACACTTCAGGTCGTAAAAGCCATAAAATCAAGTCGATAACGAATCCATGAACGGGCAGCGAACGGAGAAATCGGAGAATAAACTGGGCATCTTAAACAGTGTCGTGATCGTTCTTTCCATTTATGTGCTGGGAGCCCTGGTGATTGACAGCGTTTATGTTCTCCCGACCGAAACTTCCCTGCTGCTGAGTTACATCGACAATTCAATTTGTCTGTTTTTCTTTTTTGATTTCTGCATCCGTTTCTACAAAGCCGACAACAAGCTGAAGTTCATGCGCTGGGGCTGGATCGACCTGGTTTCCTGCATCCCGATGGTCGATTTTTTGCGGGCCGGCCGTTTGTTACGACTGATCCGGCTCCTGCGTGTTATTCGGGCATTTCGCTCGGCCCGCCAACTGGTCAATTACATTTTTAAAGACAAAAGTCAGGGCGCGTTCACCTCCGTTTCCATTATTGCTATTCTGCTGGTGATCTTCTCGGCGATTGCCATTTTACAGGTGGAGACCGACCCCAACAGCAACATAAAAACCGCCGAAGACGCCATCTGGTGGGCCTACGTCACGATCACCACCGTAGGGTATGGCGACAAATTTCCGGTCACGACCGAAGGTCGTATCATCGCGGCCATCCTGATGACGGCCGGGGTTGGTTTGTTTGGGACATTCACCGCGTATGTGGCCTCCTGGTTTGTTACCGATAACAAACCCGTTGAAACCAAACAGGAGAACGACTAAACAAAACAAATCCCGGCAAGCTGTCGGGATTTGTTGCGCTAAATCTAAATCGTTGAAACAGAATCTGTCGGAAATCCCCAGCCTGTCTGGATTACCCAATGAACATGAGAATACGAAAGAATTGCAAAGCTACCTCGAATTCCGCTGCGGGTGGGTTATCAAATCGTGAAGGATTTGCGATGGTTACTTCAGACTCACTTCACGGTGCGCGACTTCAACGGGGGTGCTGGTTTGCACTTTCACCGTTTTGACTTCGGTTTTGACCCCGTCGGAAACCTCCACTTTGTAAATCCCGTCTTCCAGGTTGTTCAGGTCGAACCGGATGATCGACGACTCGTTGTCTTTGCCCAGTTTCAAAACCGTCAGCGTTTGCCCGGCTTCATCAACCAACCGGATATCGACTTTGCTGTCTTTCGGTTTGTTGACGTTCACACTCACCTTCATGCTGTTGATTACCGGATAAACCGCCATTTGAAACGTGGATTTGGGTTCGGCGTTTTCTTTGTTGTCAGCGGCAAACGAGACAGTAGAAGTACTCAGGGCCAAAGCAAGCAGAGCGGAAGCGAATAAGGTTTTCATCGTATTAGTTGTTTAAGGATGTTGTTAGCGTTTGTTGTTACTGCCGTTTTCCGGCCGATGCGACGTTGCCGCCGTTTTGATGATTCAAAGATAGCTATTTCGTAAGGTACCTTGCTATACATAGTACTTTGGCGGTCTAAATACTGTGATGAGTGGTTGGTGAGATGGATAAACAAAAAGAATCGCCCGCACCAACAACCGGCGGGTTGTCAATACGGACGATGAGACCGAAGAAACTCTTAAAAAGTGCTGATTCTTACTTGACCCGAACCGGAAGATCTTCCAGTTGGGCATAACTAAGCTTCCAGGTATTGTCGGCTCCTTTTTTCCAGAGCAGCATATAGTTCCCTTCACCGTTTCCGTGCGGTTCATCCGGGTTGGCAGGCAACACGTCTACGGAGAACGTTCCGGCTTCGTAGGCGGTTTGCTGATCGGTTGATGAACTGACCGCGAATGTTTTCAAATCGTCCAGCGTCGGCAAAGTGGCCCGGACCCATTTCGTGGCGACTTCGGACTTGCCCTGCCAGTGGCTGTTGCCCTGCACAAACTGGACATCGTCGGCCAGAAAACCGACAATCTTATCGGCTTCCTTTGTATTCCAGGCAGTAATAAACTGCTTATTCAGTTCCTGCACATTGACAGGTTCATTGGCTGGCGAGCAGGCCGTAGTCAGCGCTGCCAGCATCAGTATGGCGATGAATGCTTTCATGGTGTTTGCGATTTTAGGGTGTGATGAACCTATATGGAATGAGGTTACCAGCTTTTCTGGCGGTATTCGGTCGCTCCATAGGGTGCTGCCTGATCCCCGTAATACGGATTGGGCAGGTAGCCCTGGTTCAGGATATACAAGGCCGGATTGCTCTCGGTTTCCGGGACAGACACCGGCTGAACGGCACTGAAGGCCGGTTTTGTAGTCGACACGGCAGGTTTGGCGGCCACGGCGGTGCGCTTTGTAATGGAAGGAGCCGCTCCTGTGCTGGTGGCCAGCGGCCGTTCTGCCGCCCGGCGACCGGCTTCCTGCCAGGCTGCTTTCTTGCGTTTGTTGTCGATGTGTTTCCCGACGGCATACCCGGCAGCACCGCCCACGACCCCACCGACGACCCCACCCACCACGCGGTTCCGTTTATGGATGATGGCACCGGCGGCCGCTCCGGTTCCGGCCCCAATGGCGGTTCCTTTGGCCTGAGGGCTCCAGCTTTTCAGAATTTGAGCCTCCATCGAATGACCCGCCAGCAGTGCCACCAGCAGGATCAGGATAAAACTATTATGATTCGTTTTCATAGCGTTCTACGTTAAGTTGAATGCCCTATAGACACGCTTATGTCACAATAGTTTAAAAAACGGTAACATTAAAGAAATGTTCGACGCGCAAAAAGTCGCAATCGACCCGCACAATGTCGCAGTCATACACCCCGGAAAACCGGGTTCGGCGGTACCTTTGTCAGGTAAACTTTAAACCACAAATACACATGGCCACGAAAATTTTTGTAAACCTGCCCGTTAAAGACCTGAACAAATCCGTCGCGTTTTTTACCCAATTGGGCTATCGCTTCAACCCCCAGTTTACGGACGAAAATGCCACCTGTATGATCATCAGCGAGGACATTTTTGTCATGCTGCTAGTGGAGCCCTTCTTCCAGTCATTCACAAAAAAAGCGATTGCCGATTCGACCAAAACCACCGAATCGATCATCTGCCTTTCTGCCGAAAGCCGGGAGGCTGTTGATGAACTGGTTAGCAAGGCGGTGGCAGCCGGTGGAAAAACGCCGAATGAAAAACAGGATCAGGGCTTTATGTACGGACACGGTTTTGAGGACCTGGACGGACACCTCTGGGAAGTGATGTGGATGGACCCCAGCGCCGTCGAACAGGAACAACCAGCGGCCGAAGCCAGCAACTAAGCACTGAAAGACTTCAGTTTGTAACGCATAAAAAAACCGTAACGAGGCTCGCTACGGTTTTTTTATGCGTTTGGTAAAACCATATCTTACAAAGCCACTTCCGAAAGTGATTCTTCAAAACCGGCTTTCTTCGCCCGGTAATGAATCACCCGTTGTCCTGTCACAAAAATAGCCAGACCACTCACCACGCAGATCATCATCGTACCCACCATCGGAATGGCGGTGTGGTTGTGGAAAACACTGACGACTGCGGAAACCAACGCACCAAAGCCCATCCGGAAGCTGCCCATCAGAGCAGCCGCGCTACCCGCATGACGGGAGAAGGGAGAAAGCGAAAGTGCTGAGGCATTGGGGCCGGTCAATCCCTGACCCGCGAGAAACAAAAACAGCATGGCGATCAAACCGTAAGGGCCAAACCAGCCCGCCCAGGTTCCCCAAACCATCAGCAAGCCGACCATGGATTGGTAGGTCAACGTGGCATAAATGATCTGCTCGCTCCGAAACCGCTTCAACAGAATGTGATTCAATTGCGTTGGCGCAATCATGCTGATGGCTAAAAAGGCAAACATCCAGCCGTATTGCTGCTCACTGATCCGGTAGATGTTCATAAACACATCGGGTGAACCGGAAATATAGGCGAAAGGAGCCGACGTGGCAATCCCGCCCACCAGCGTGTAAGTCAAAAACTGTGGATGTTTTGCCACCGTCAAAAAGCTACTCAAAACCGCTTTGGGCCGGAGCGACAACGAGGGATCGGCTTGTTTACCGTCGGGCAAAACGAAATAAATAGCCACCAGAATGAGCGCGGTTATGCCCGCCAGAATCAGGAATATCGAATGCCAGCCCAGGGCCACCGTGGCATAACCGCCTACCGTGGGTGCAATCATCGGCGAAATGGCCAGTACCAGTGTCAGCAGCGAAAAAACCTGGGCAATCTTTGAAACCGGAAACAAATCGCGCACCAGTGCCTGAGCCGCCACCAACCCGACACAGCCCCCGACGGCCTGCAAAAGCCGCATCAAAATTAGGGTTTCGATCGACGTCGTTTGCGCACAGCCAATCGAGGCCAGTAGATACAGCACCAGCCCCGCATACAACGGGCGTTTCCGGCCATAGCGATCCAACAGCGGTCCATACAGGAGTTGCCCCACCGAAATACCGATCAGGTAAGCGGTCAGTGAAAGCTGCACCTGTTCGATGGTGGTGTTGAGGCTTTTCGCAATGGCCGGAAATCCCGGCAGATACATGTCGATGGAAAATGGACTGATCGTAGTGAGCGTTCCTAAAATCAGGATCACAATAAAATGCTGTCGGCGCGTCATGAACTGCGGAAGAGGTTCTTACAAAGGTACGCTCAACAGCCGCCGATTGTTCCCGATATTGCATTTTTTTTAGAAAATCACCCCAAAATGTCTTCTATTCTGTATACTTCCTGTGTCTTAGAACTTAAACCCAAGGCTGGCACTGACCATCCGAAGCTTGGCATTCTCGGCCTTATACACGTCTTTGATGCCATGATGGTAGGACACATCGAGGGTAACCGGCCCCAGATCGAAGCCGACACCACCCAGTAGATTGACGACGGTTTTGTTGTAATCGTCGTCGGTCAGGTTGAAATCATTTTTATCGGCATTCAGTAAATACGACAATTCGGCCCCCGCCTGAATCCGGATTCCCGTCCGCTTGGTCTGGGTCATGGCCGGCCGAAACCCGATCTGGAGCGGAATCTGAACGTAGTGGGTGTTGATGGTACTGCTGATGTCGTTCAGCGAAGTCCCTTTATCGTCCTTGCTGTAGAGTTTCGACGAAACGCCCACGTATTCAACACCCAATTGCCCAAACAGCCGTCCTCCTCCGCGAACGTAAACGCCGAGTTGGTAGCCCACCCGGGCTTTGGATTCCAGGCTATCCTGATCCGTCGAATACTTCGAAAAGTTGGGTCCGGCGTAAATACCAATCGAAACGTTGTCGCGTTTGAGCGCTTTTCCCGGTTTCGACAGGCGGTTTGGCGAAGCGACTGTTGTAGCCCCTTTCAATTGCCCAAGATCCGTTTGAATGCTGTCGATTTTGGTGTTCTGCGCTTCGATCATCCTGCGCAAGGCCCGAATTTCATCCGGGTTCGATGCCGAGTTCGCTGTCGGAAAAACCGCAGAACCTGTTGTTACCTGCCCGTTGCGGGGCAGGCTGACAGACGATTGTGATTCATAGACGGGCGGTTCAACAGAAAGTGATGCCGTCGATCCGGAAACGGGCGCCGGGATCGAATATGCATTGTTCAGGCGCTTTTCCGTTACCCGTTTTTCGTAAATGACAGACTCGGTACGTTCGATCACCGGCGCTTCGGTCCGCAGGTCGGTTTTTTCGGATGAAACTGTCGGCTGTTGCGCCCACGAAGGAGCTTGAGTGGCAAATGCAAGGGTGGCTACAAAGAGAATCCGATTCATCGGTCTTGGTCGTGAAAGTGAGAAATCATTTTCCTATTGGAAGGATTTCGGATCAAAAAGTCACTTTCAGGAATAGAGGACGGTTTTTTGAATCAATTTTATTTGATAAATTATTGAAATAGTCAAATTTAATAAACAAAAAACCATACTAAAAACAGACCCATTTGCCGGTCTTCCTGCAATGGAACCACTCACAAGCGGTGTCGTCCCTGTATCTAAATGTACGAACTCGCTTGCGACACTGGAAGAATTTATGGATTGGTCAGGACGTTCAGGCTCTGGAAAATTCGCTCGGCCACTTTCTGATTTCCCTTTTCATTGAGGTGTAAAGGGTCGAACCGCAACGATCTTGGCACCACATCATCCGTATGATCGACGATATCGAGGTAGCTCGACCGGTCATACTGCGACAGCAAATACGCATGAATATTGACGTAATGGTCGCCGTAGATGGTGTATAATTCCCCATTCAGTTTCATGATGGCGTCGTGACCTGCCCCAAAAACGTCCTCATTCTGGCCGAAACTGCCGTTCACGATGCTCAACACCAGATACCGGTCGTGCCCTAATGCTTTCACCATCGACGCGATGTCGGCTTTGATTTGTTCGGGTTCCAGGTAATTGTTACGACCTGCCCAGATGATTGTATTGTACGAATGTTTGTCGGTTGCAGCCAGCATTCGCTTGGCAATCTGGTAGCTTTTTTCCCCGGATATGCCCTCATTGACAAACGTATACTGCGGAGCCAGTTTCTGCAGTTCGATCAGGTACGAGCTGCCGTTGCTACCCTCCGTCATGCTATCGCCCCAGCCCACAATGACATTCGAGCCTTTGTCTTTGGGCGATAACCCATCAAAAAGAGTACAACCTAAAACCGTGTAAACGACTAAAAAGAAGCTCAGCCGGGAAAAAATGCGAAACAGAATGGCCATAGAATGCGGAAACCAATGCTGGAAAAAAACGAGATTCAGGAACCGCCCCCTGTCGAACCCCAACCGACTTCATCGGCTGCGACGTGGTGATTTCGGTCGAATACTAAACGGCTGATTCAATCCCGAAATTGTATTGTTCTTCTAATTGACAAAAACGAAGGGGTTACAGCGTGCTGTTGGGATGCAGACAGTTTTGCCAGTAGACAACGAGAAGTTTCATTTGCTGCTGAAAACCGGCGTAATCCGTTGCTTTCTGGAAAAAACCCTGAACTTCCTGTTCATACGCTTCGCGGATAATGTCGGGGTTGGCTGCGGTCGTTAAATACACAAACGGAATGGATTTCTGGCGCAGGGTCTCGTTCTGGTTGATCCGTCGGCGCAGTTCCAGTCCGTTCATGATCGGCATATTGATGTCACACAAAATCAGGAATGGCTGTTCATCGGTGGCTTCCAGATATTGCAAAGCCAGTTGGCCGTTGGGAAAAAACCGGATTTCGTTGGGAATGTCCAACTGCTTTACAATTTGCCCCAGCAAAAACTGGTCGTCTTCATCATCCTCGATAGAAATGATGGGGCCTTTCAATGACAGGTTACGTTGAGCCATACGGGGTCAGTTACATACGGTTGTTTACAAATATACATCAACATTTGTACGAATATTGTAAACAGGACCGACCAACTGCCGGAAGAACCGCCCTCCGACTCCCGGATACGGCGGGTATTTTTCCAAAACCGGCGTTGAAACGCCCGGGAGCCTTTATTAGATCAAACGATATAATTCGGCCAAATCTTTGAGCATGATGACATTATCGACCCGGAGTTTGTCATAAATCCGGGCTTTATGGGTTCCAACCGTGGAGGTGTGAATATTTAAATAATCGGCAATGGTGCTCACCGATGTTCCCTTGAACAAATGCTGGGCAATTTCAAACTCCCGGTTCGACAGCAATTGGAAGGGATCCAGTTCATCCGCCTGGTGCCGGTCTTCCTGCGTCTGATCCAGCAACGAGGAATCCATGTATTTTCGGCCCGCCAGAATACTCCGCACCGCCGTCAGGATTTCCGGGTCGCCCGCTTCTTTGCTCAAATACCCCTTCACCCCCATTTGCAGATACCGCTTCAGAAAAGCATATTTGGTAACGGTTGTGAAGAGAAGAATGGGCAACTCAGGCACCATCTTGCGAAGATTTTCCAGAAAACTGAACGTATCCGTGTTCGGCAGGTTGAGTTCCATGATCACCAGATCATAGTCGGTGTCCATGATTTTCCGGAAAGCCACTCCACCGTTCTGGGCTTCGTCAATCTGGATCGTGCCGTAGTAGTCTTTCAACAGCAGACGGATGCCCGAGCGCACAATAGAATGGCCATCGACAACTACTAATTTATGCATGATTCGGTTGGTGTTTGTTCCGGATCGACCGCCCAAGGGCCGGTCTCAATAATCCAGCGTGCTGAATTCGGAATTGTTACTGATAAATTCCGGAATGATTCGTTTGATGCTGCTCACCAAAGCCCGGTCATTGCCTGCGGTGAGCTGGTGACGGAGTTGTTCCAGACAAAACCGGATTTCCTCCACGTGCAGGGCTGCCACCCGGGCAATCATAATTTTGGGATGATGGGTGGGCAGTGTGCGTTCGTTCGTATGCAGCAGTTCTTCATACAGTTTCTCGCCGGGTCGCAGCCCGGTAAAAACAACCTTGATGTCCTGCCCGCCCGGCTCGCGCGACAGCCGGATCATCTTCCGGGCCAGATCCACAATCCGGACCGGCTCACCCATATCGAAGACAAAGACCTCTCCACCCTGCCCCATCGCCCCGGCTTCGAGCACCAGTTGACAGGATTCCGGGATGGTCATGAAATACCGCCGAACCTCCGGATGGGTTACCGTCACCGGGCCTCCCGCCTGAATCTGCTGCCGGAAAACCGTCACCACCGAGCCGTTGGAACCCAGCACGTTGCCAAACCGGGTGATCATAAACCGGGTCCGGCGCAGCAACGGGTCCGAGTGGTTCAGACTCTGGACATACAACTCGGCCAGCCGCTTGGTGGCTCCCATAACGTTGGTCGGATTGACAGCTTTGTCGGTCGAGATCATCACAAACCGCTGCACCCCGTATTCCAGTGCCAGATCGGCCATGACCTGCGTGCCGAGCACATTGACCCGAACAGCCTCGAATGGATGTTCCTCCATCAGCGGAACATGTTTGTAGGCTGCGGCATGAAAAACCAGCGTCGGCCGGGTATCCCGAAACACGTGCTGCATTCGCGTCTGGTTAGACACATCGGCAATTTTGATCACCAGGCGGATTTCGTTCAGGGCGGTTTTAAAGTGCTGGCGGAGTTGAAACTCCAGGTCGAACAAGGCCGATTCAGCCTGATCGACCAGCACAATCGTACGCGGGTGGTGGCTCAGCAACTGACGGACCAGTTCACTTCCGATGGAACCGGCCGCGCCCGTCACCATCACCACCTGGTCATCGAGTTGTGCCCGCAAGGTGTCGTTGAAAAGCTGAATCGGGGCTCTTTCGAGCAGATCTTCAATGCGAATGTCGCGGATTTGCAGCGTATCGAGCCGACCGTCCATCCACTGCCGGACACCCGGAACGGTTTTGAGCGGAATGTCGTATTGCAGAAAAAAGTCGGTGATCTGCGCCCGTTGGTGGGGCGTACCGGATTCCATCGCCAGAATAACCTGGGGCAGCACGGTTTGGCCTTTGATAAAGCGCCGGTAAGCCTGCTGACGCGACAGAACCTCGACGCCTTCCAGGACTTTACCCCGTTTGGCGGGATCGTCATCCACAAAGGCCAGCATCTGATACCAGTGATCGGGGTCCTGCTCCAGGGCTTTGCGGGTGAGTAATCCGGTTTGACCAGCCCCATAAATCAAAACGGGCTGGCGACGACCGCCCCCCACCAGGAGCAGATGCCAATAGAGTGCCTTCGCACCAAACCGGCTGGCGGCCAACATAACCAGACAGCAGCAATAGTCGATGAGCAGAATGGAAACCGGTATGTAGAGCGGCCACAGCCCACTTCCCAAAGCCAGCAGGCCCGAAACCAGCGCCGTCAGCGCCGTACTCATCGTAACCGCCAGACCCAGCAGGCGCAGGTCTTCCAGGCTGGTGTGACGGATAATGCCCCGGTAAGACCCCACCAGGACGAAGCAGATTAACCGGCAGAGGGTGGTGATCAGCAAACCGGCCAGCAGATTATCCCCGTTCATGGCGCTGAAATCAAAATTAAACCGCAGACCATACGCAAGGGCAAAGGCAATACCGGCAATGATCGTATCGGTCAGCAGAATCAGGTAGCTGGACAGAAAACGGTTGGTATGCGTTCGGAGGTAGTTCTCGATCATTCGTGATACGCAGTATAAGGGAGCCAAAAAGTTGGAATGACCGCACAAAGCCATGCCAGGGTGAACCGAAATCACCGTTAAATTGCTCCGAAATGGACTATTGAGAATCGAAGGCCGGGCCGGAATAAATATTATTAACCAGCCAATGCGGTAAACAACCGGTTACTCCACAATAAAGCGGTGCTGGCGTGTCTGCCCCCGTTCCTGCACCTTGAGGATGTAGGCACCGGACGACAGCCCTGTCGATTTCAGCAGCAGATTTCCCGACTGAATGCCGGTTTTCTGAAGAGACTGCAAGCGTCCATCGGCACTGTAGAATCCAAGAATGGCGGTTTCGGGCTCGTCCAGCCGCAGCACAAACCGTTCTCCGCGTGCCACCGGGTTGGGATATACGCCGTAGGCATCATCCCGCAACACCACCGAAACCGCCCGGTATACCGTCGATCGGCCGTTCAGATCGGTCTGCGTCAGGCGGTAATAACTGGTGCCTGAATAGGGCGTCTGGTCGGTCAGCCGGTAGGTTTTTAAGGTTGTGCTATTCACCGAAACATCACCTACTTCACCCACTTTATCGAACCGTTGCAGATCCTTGCTTCGTTCAATCAAAAAGCCTTTGTTGTTGATTTCCTGCGACGTCGTCAGGGCCAATTCGACCGTGCGATTGGCTTGTGGTTTCGCCGTAAAGCTGACCAAAGTCACCGGCAACGGGGCGGCTGTAGGAACGATAACCGTGCTGGCGTTGATCGTGATGGCTCCCGCGGTTGAAAGGGCCCTTCCTTCCAGCGTAGTCGTATTCAGCACAATGGCATCCAGGGCAACGATGGTTCCTCTAAACGTCGAGCCGGTTCCCAGGGTGGCGGCTCCGTTGATTTGAAAAAAAACGTTTTCAACCGTGGCCCCGTTTGTCAGCACAATGCTTGAACTCGTAGCTGTTGTTAAGGCACTGTTTAATTTAATGATAAAAACACCGGTGCCACTTAAGGTGAGCGTTCCATTCAGGGTGGTGGGCGATGCGGAAGTCTGGCAGGAAACACCCGGACTCAGCGTCTGCCCCCCCAGTTCAACACCGATAGCCGTCGGATTACAGGGAGCTGCCAGTAAAGTACTGTAAGCCAATGCAACATCCGTCGCGGCCTGAATCGATTCCGGACTCCCGGCGGTGCGCGTGTTGCCCGTCACGGTGGCCGTTTCAAAACCGCTGATGGATCCGACATTGGTTCCGATGTCGCCCGTAATCTGGGAGGCTCCGTCGTTCAGAAGCGCCCCATTGGCAGTAAATAAAGCAAACGTAGAGGTGGTGCCCAGGGGAGGTGCGCTCTGTCCGAACCCGATGAACGGTAAGGCAAACAAGGTACTGTAGGCCAGGCAACTAAGTAGTTTTCGTTTCATAGTCATTGAGTGATCAGGCTGGTTTTATTTTATAGTGCTAAGATGGGTCTTTAATAACCCGCATATGTTACACAATTCCCCAGAAAGGTTACATCATTCACACATTCTCAAGGGCCGTACGTCCCTGGTGTTTGAGTTGCCTGTAATACGAAGGTGTTATGCCGGTTACCTTTTTGAACTGGTTGGACAAATGGGCCACACTGCTGTAGTTTAATTTGTAGGAGATTTGCGTCAGATTGAGCTCATCATACCGCAGTAATTCTTTTGCCCGTTCAATCTTGTGGGCAATGATGTATTTTTCAATCGTCGTACCTTCCGCTTCCGAAAACAGATTGGCGAGGTAGGTATAATCATACTGCAGTTTCGAACTGATGTAGTCCGAATTCTTCATTTTAGGAAGCTCGTCGGTGTAGTGTACCAGCTCAACGATGACGTTTTTCACTTTTTCGATCAGGACACCTTTTTTGTCGTCAATCAGTTCAAGCCCCGCTTCCAGTAAACCGGTTCGCAACTGCTCCAGTTGTCCGGCAGAAATGATTCCCTGAACGTCCACTTCACCGAGATCGATCACCTCGCATGTCAGGCCGATTTTATCAAAAATTGCCTGTACAATCATTTTGCAACGAACACTTACCATATACCGGATAAAGACTTTCACCTTGTTTTTGCTGAACAGCGTATGAAGAAAACTCACTGAGAAAAAAGGGGCCGGGTCACCAGTGTGGTGAATAAGAGAAGAAGCAGAAGGGAAAAAAAGAGGGAATCTTTACTAAACGGTCCTTGGTCTTGTATATGCAAAAATCGATCCAGAAATATCAGTTTATCAGACAAATAAGATTGAATGATCGGGTTGGTCAAGACTCGGGCTGGTCAGGATTTGCAAAGCTAGCACACCAGAATCACCTCCACATTCAGCAACGCCCCCAGTTTCGCCAGTTTGGAGGCAATATGCCCCACTCCCACTGCGCAATGGTGCGCCGGGCCGTGGCTGTTCCAGGTCTGTACGAAGTTCCGGGCACCCGGCGAAAACCGGTAGCGGCTGTTGGTATTGCCAATTTGAAGAATCGGCCCCGGCACGGATTCGCCTTCGGCTACGAGCAAACTGATTTTCCCATTCCCGTTTTCCACCACCGACAGCAGCGTTACCGGCCCGTTTTTCACCGACATTTCCACCGAAAGTCCCCGACCCACTTTTCCATGATATACATAGAGCGGGCGAACTTTGGTTTTGCCCTCGGCAATGCGGATGTGGCCGGGACCATCATGGCCCATCAACACCACATCGTCGGCAAAATCCATCGCGTAATATTCCGTAAACGAACCGCCAACGCCGAAGCTGTCCATGATTTTCATGGCCTGGGCATTCTTGACTTCGTATTCACCCGCCACCGGAATGCCGCGCGCCGTCAGCAGTGAATTGCCCAGAATCACCGAACTCATCGTATCTTCATTCGCCGGATTACCAGACCCTTTGTGGTAATACGCCAGCGAACCCAAACCGTGGATTTCCACGAGCTGATCCAGCGCGATAGAGGTGCGGGCAGCCCGGTCCAGTTCTTCGGACAGGCAATCGGCCTGAACGTCGAAGGTTTCAGCAAAAACCGCTGTCCGTTCCTTCACCTGTTCTGCTGACACGGTTTCACGCAAAGCCGACAGTTCATCGACTTCCACGATTTTCATGTGGCCGCCGAAGGTTGCGTTTTGCAGCGTCAGATCGGAATAAATGTCGAGCATGCCGCTGTAATAATTGCCCATCAAACCCAGGCAGTTATGCGCCATGATGTGGGCCACCCGCCCGGCTTCGATCCATTCATCGATTTCCTGCCAGCCCTCGGGGTCGTTTTCAAGCATCCCGGTAACCTGATGAAACGGAATACCGGCCCGCCGGAACACATTGGCAATTTCGGGAACGGGGCAGGCCGAACAATAGGCCAGCCATTCGCCGGTCATTCGGGTTCGGTCGTTCAACTGATTGAACCATTCGTAATTGATGGCCGGTTCGGGTGCCAGGTTGAGGACGATCACCGGCACTTTGGCCCGCTGTACCACCGGCAAAACCGTCGCCGACAGGGCATACGTTGTAACGTAAATGAACAACAGATCGATGTCGGCCTGCCGGAACTGGTGACCGGCCACCAGGGCTTTTTCCGGCGAATCGACCAGGCCGAGATTGACCACTTCAACACCCGGGCGACTGAACCGCGACTCTACGCGCTGCAGGTAGCCTTTCAACCGGGCTTCCAGCCCGTCGAATTGCGCCCAGTAGGTATCCAGACCAATACCGAATAAACCGACTTTAAACGGAAACAACGGGGTGTTCAACGTGGATACGGTTCTTTCAACGGATTGGCCGGTTTCGATTCCCTGATTCGTTTTCATAGACCATTTATAATTGACGTACTGGCTCATTTTCTAAAATAGTATTGGCAAGTAAACAGTCAATCGATACTTTTTTCAAACTATTTTTCAAATCTGCCAAATAAATACAAAATTACGGTAAGTGTTTTTCCCGCACTCAATCGTCTCCCTGTATCGAAGCAGTGATTTCGCCTTTCTGACTAGTATTTTCACCATTTATCGAACATGGGAGAGGTTAGACGTTTAGTGCCGGACCCGAATGGCAAACCGGGAAACCCATTTTCACTCGGGGAGCGTCCACTCGGGGAGTATCCACTCGGGGAGCGTCCGCTCAGTGATCATCCCCCGTCCCATTTTCAACGACCGGCGGTGGCCCTGGATGCCGAACGGCTGATTCAGAAGGCGTTTGAACAGAACCCGGATTCGGGCATCGCGCTGCTGTTTCAACACTATTACCAGTCGCTGTGCAGCCACGTCGTCCGGTTTGTATCGTCCAAAGAAATTGCCGAAGACATTGTTTCGGACATTTTCTATGAGTTCCACGTCGGCCGGATTTACCTCACCATTACCACCTCCTACCGCGCCTTCCTGTTTACCGCCGTTCGTAACCGGGCGTTCGACTACGTCCGGGCCGAGATGAAACGCAGCACCTCCCTCGACCAGGCCGAGCGGGTTTCGTTTCCCATCGAGCAGCAACCCGACTCCGTTACACAGTTCGAGGAACTGTATCATGACGTGGAAAAAGCCATCGATGCCATGCCGTTGAAACAGCGGCAGGTCTACGTCATGCACCGGTTTGAAGGCCGAAAATACGCCGAGATTGCGCAGGAACTCAACCTGTCACTCCGAACCGTCGAAGTCCACATGTACCGGGCTATCCGCCACGTCCGGGCTTTCCTGAAAGACAAATGGCTGATTTTGCTCCTCAGCTTCTGCCAGTATCCGCAATAAAACCACAACAACTTCCTGAAATGGGTTTTTGGCGTGGCGGTTTTTGCCAGCCCTAAACCGGTCTGACTTATGAAAACACAGGTAACGAAAGAACTCTTGTTCAACTACTTCGCGGGTCGCACTACGGCTTTCCAGAAGCAATTGATCGACGAATGGGCCAAAAATACAGACAACCGGGAACAGTTTTTCCACTGGCTCGAAATCTGGGAAAGCCAGAATCCGCAGTATGTGGCCGATGTCCAGACCGCCCTCGACCGGCACCAGATGCGGATGGCTCAGGACCCGCAAGAAGACGAACCGGCTGGTATCGATCGGCCCATTCCAGTGACCCAACAGCCCTGGTTTCGGTGGGTTGCTGCTGCTTCAGTGGCTTTGCTGGTCGGAAGTGGCTGGGTGTTTCGCGACGATCTCATGAACGAAAAATATACCACAACCTACGGCGAAACCCGGCAACTGACACTGGCCGATGGCAGTGAAGTGACCTTGAATGCCAACTCGACGCTGAAGGTCCCCCGGTTTGGATTTGGTTATCAGACGCGGGATGTGGCCCTGTCGGGTGAGGCCACGTTTTCGGTCACCCATACGACAGACGATCAGCGGTTTGTGGTCAAGACAAACCGCAACTTCGAGGTCGTCGTTCTCGGTACTGAATTTTCGGTGTACAATCGGGAGCGGGGCGGCAAAGTGGTTTTGAACAAAGGGAAAGTGCAGCTCCGGTACCAGGAGGGCCAGTCGCCCCGGCAACTGATGATGAAACCCGGCGATCTGGTGACCCTGAACCGGCGCGATGGGCAGGTCCAACTCCGGAAACTGAGTCAGCCAGAAAACGCATCGGCCTGGCGCGAAAACCGCTTTGTGTTTGAAGAAACGACACTCGAAGAAATCACCCATCTGTTCAAGGAAAACTACGGCCTGGTGCTGGAAATCACCGATCCCAAACTGGCTAAATGGACCGTTTCCGGCTCATTTACAGCCCGCAACGCCGAAGAACTCCTGGAGTCACTGATGGAAGGGTCGGCCCTGACCTACAAACGTACCGGCAACCACATTGTCATTCCGAATCCTGCGCATTAACCCACCGTACTTCTTCTCATTTCTGCTTACTAACCCATTCTTCTTATTTACCTCCATGAAAAAAAGAATACCACCACTGCTGATTCTGCTGCTGGGTGTTATCCAGCCGGGTTTTGCCCAAATGCTCGCGAAGGCCCAGACCTCAGCCCGCCAGCCGCTGTCCGTGAGGCCCGAAAACCGCCAGTTGAAAGAAACCCTGCGGGAACTGAAAAACCATTATAAAGTAGATATTCTGTTTTTCGACCGGATTGTGGAGGGCTATGTCGTTTCGTCGGACGCCATTCACTGGGACGACCGGCTGGAAACCAACCTGGAGACGGTGTTAAAACCGTTTGGATTAAGCTATAAAAAATCGAAAAATGGGGGCTACGTGATCACCGCCAAAGAACCGCAGCGGAGGTCGGACATCAATCCGAGTCGATTTCCCGAAGCCCCCTTTGCCCGCCAAACCGAAAGCCGACCGACCACCGAAGCAGCAGCGCTAGAGGTTCCGGCGGCCCGGGTGGTGGAAAAACCGGTCGTCGCCGACATCACCATTCAGGGCCGGGTGAGGGATGCCGGAAAAGGTGAAGACCTACCCGGTGTGAGCATTGTCCTGAAAGGATCGACGCGCGGAACCACCACCGACGGAACCGGCACCTACAAGCTGGCCATTCCCGGCCCGGAAGCGGTTTTGGTCTTTAGTTTTGTGGGCTACGAACCGCAGGAAGTGCTGGTCGGTGGCCGTACCGAAATCAACGTCAGCCTGAAACCGGACATCAAAGCGTTGAGCGAAGTCGTCGTGGTGGGCTACGGGGTTCAGAAGAAAACCTCGGTGACGGCGGCTGTTTCGGCCATGAAAGGAGAAGAAATTGCCTCCGTTCCCGTCACCAACCTGAGCAACAGCCTGGGTGGCCGGTTGCCGGGCGTCATCGTCAAACAGGCTTCCGGCGAACCCGGCCGCGACGGTTCCAACATTTACATTCGCGGAATTTCCTCCACGGGCAACAACCAGCCGCTGCTGATCGTAGACAATATCCCCCGCAGTTTTCAGCAGCTCGATCCCAACACCATTGAAACGTTTACGATTCTGAAAGATGCCGCAGCCGTGGCACCCTACGGAGTGGCCGGGGCCAATGGCGTCGTTCTGGTGACGACCAAGCGTGGAAAAACCGGCACGCCGTCGCTGACGTATAATGCCTATGTCGGCTTTCAGAATCCGACCGTCATGCCCGATTATTTGTACGGCTACGATTTTGCCAGCCTGAAAAACGCAGCCGCCAAATACGCCGGGTTACCAGAACCGTATTCGGCGGAAGCGTTACAGAAATTCAGGGACGGTTCCGACAACGATTCGTACCCGGCGGATAATTACGTCAAGGAAATTGTCAACCGCAACGCCGTCATCACCACCCACAACATCGAATTGTCGGGCGGTGCCGAGCGGATTAAATACTACGCCAGCCTGGGGTATCAGTACCAGGCCGGGATGTGGCCGTCGACCAACAACAAACGGTATAACCTGGCCATCAACCTGGATGCGCAGGCCACCAAAACCACCAAAATTTCTTTTAATCTGAACGGAAGGGTACAGAAATCCCAATATCCTTCCATCGGAACACCGCGTCTTTTTGAACTGATCGCCTATTCCCACCTGCAAAACGGTCCCCTGTTTTTCAGCAACGGCATGAACGGCACCTACGTCACCGGCAGCATTTACAACAGCGGCTACCAGAAAACCAACACGACGGCTTTGTATTCGCAACTGTCTGTCGAACAGGAGATTCTGTTCATTCCGGGGCTGGTGGCCAAAGGCACGATTGCCTACGATCCGACCATGATTCTGGATAAAATCTGGACGACCCCGGTTCACCTGGCCACGATCAATACGGCAACGAAAGTGATCACCGACGGCATTTTCGGTCAGGCCAAATCGTCATTGAACCAGACCTACAACCAGACCCAGCAGTTGACCTACCAGGCCAGCCTGAATTACGTGCGGTCATTTGGCAAAAGCACCGTGGGCGCCCTGGCGGTTTTTGAAGCCAAAGCCAATGACGCGATGCTGTTGGGTGCCACGCGCCGGAACTACAACCTGAGCATCGACGAACTCGACATGGGCAGTTCGAGCCAGGCCGATATGACGACCACCGGAACCTCCAACTACGGCCGGCAAATGGGTCTGGTTTACCGGGTTACGTATGATTACGCCGACAAATACCTCTTCGAAGCCAGCGGTCGCTACGACGGCAGCTATTACTTTGCCCCCGAAAACCGCTACGGTTTTTTCCCGGCCTTCTCGCTCGGCTGGCGCTTGTCGGAAGAGAATTTCATCAAGGACAATGTGCGCTGGATCGACAACCTGAAACTGCGGGGATCGTATGGCGAAGTGGGCGCGCTGGCCGGGAGTGCCTTTCAGTACATGAGTACCTACAGCGTAGTGGGTCCGGCCTATGTGCTTGGTGGCAACGCCGTTCAGGCCCTCCGCGAACGCAACGAACCGAATCCGAACATCACCTGGGAACGCGCGAAAAAGACCGACATCGGTTTGGAAGCCACGTTATGGAAAGGCCTGTTGAACCTGGAAATGGATTATTTCTACGAAAAACGCTCCAACATGCTGGTCAACCCCGACGTCATTGTGCCGTCCGAATACGGAATCGGACTGAGCCAGGTGAATGCCGGGATCATGCAAAACCAGGGCATCGACCTGTCCATTGGCTCGGCACACCGGTTTGCATCCGGCCTGCGCGTTTCGCTGAACGGCAATTTTACGTACGCCAAAAACAAGCTGTTACAGGTGTTTGAAGCGGGGGCAACCTATAACAACCTCAACCGCCGGTTGACCGGAAAACCGCTCGGAACACAGTTTGGCTTTCAATCACTCGGTTTGTTTCAGGTGGCCGATTTTGACGAAGCCGGGAATCTGAAAACCGGTATTGCCACCCAACCCTGGGGCAAGGTGCAACCCGGCGACATCCGGTATCAGGACATGAACAACGACGGCAAAATCAACGACGACGACCTCACCCGAATTGGTGACGCCGTAGCCACGCCCCGAATCATTTATGGCCTTGCGCCGAACATTCAGTACAAAGGCTTTACGCTCGACCTGCTGTTTCAGGGCGCGGCCAAAACCAACTTCTATTATTCGGGCAGTGCGGCCTGGGCATTCAGCAACGGCATGGGTGCGGTTCGGGAGACGCTGGACTACTGGACGCCGGAAAATCCGGATGCCACCTATCCACGCATCACCAACGCCCCGACGACCAACAACACACAGGTATCGTCGTTCTGGATCGGCGATGCCAGCTACCTCCGGTTGAAAAGTGCCACCCTGTCGTATTCGATTCCATCGGTGATCACGCAGAAAATAAAAATCCAGAATGCGCGGGTCTACGTGTCCGGACAAAACATCCTGACGTGGACGAAACTGCGGAATTTTGACCCGGAAATTACGCAGGCCAATGCCTGGAGTTATCCGCAGCAGAAAGTAATTTCAGTTGGCTTGAATGTAACGTTTTAATCCTGAAAACAAACACCCGCGATGAACCTGTCTAGGCTTATAAAGTTGAATGGCAAAGTAGCTTTGCTGTTCCTGATCCTGGGAGTTTTCTCCTGCAAAGATTTTCTGGAAGTGGCCCCCAAAGACCAGATATCAGACAGTATCGTCTGGACAGATGCCGCCACGGCCGACCTGTTTCTGAACAACGTGTATTCGGGCATTCCGGGTCCGTTCAACGGCTTCGATCCGTGGGAAAATTTTACGGACAATGCCATGAACGGCGTCAACGGGCTGCCCAGCCGGGTGTTATACTCGCCGTCGGTGTATACGGCCAGCAACGCCCCCAACTGGTGGGGGCAGTACGCTAACATCCGCCGGGCCAATTTATTCATCGAAAAAGTAACGGCGTCGGCCTTTCCGGATACCTGGAAGAAACCAAAAATTGCAGAAGCCCGGTTTTTACGCGCCTACTACTATCAATTACTGTGGACAGCCCACGGCGGGGTTCCGATCATCACCAGTTCACTGAACCAGAACACGCAGGGCGACGCCATTTTCCGGGCGCGCAACACCGACGAGGAAACTTACAAATTCATTGTGGACGAGTGTGCCGCCATTGTCGATGACCTGCCGCTCAAGGCCGAAGCGGGTCGGGTTTCCAAAGCGACGGCGCTGACCCTCAAAGGCTGGTGCGAGCTGTTCTGGGCCAGCCCGTTGAAAAATACCGCCAACGACAAAACCCGCTGGGCATTGGCGGCCGCTACCAACAAGCGTGTCATCGATCTGGGTTCGCACAGCCTGTTTTCCAATTACGAAACGCAATTTTACGAGGACAACAACAACAATGTGGAAGTGCTTTTTGCCAAGCAATACCTCGGCGGAACGGCCCTGGGCAGCGGCAAAGAAGGCCTTTGGGGCCCCTGGATGGTCGGCGGGGTTCAAAAAGCCTACGGTGGCGTCGATCCGACGCAGGAACTCGTGGACGAATACGCGATGGCCAACGGTTTACCGATTTCGGATCCGGCTTCGGGCTACGATCCTCAGAACCCGTATGTGAACCGGGAAAAGCGGTTTTATCAGTCCATTGTCTACGACGGATCGATCTGGGTGGGTGCCGAAATGGTGATGAAACAGGGCGTCGGTAGTCGGAATGCGACGGATTTGAGTAATACCAATGAAGCGACCAATACCGGCTATTATTTGCGGAAAGGACTGAATCCGAAATACACCGTCAACGGCAACCATTTGTTGAACAGCGGCAGTTTCATTATTTACCGCTATGCGGAGGTGCTGCTGAGTTATGCCGAAGCGCAGAACGAAGCCGTTGGGCCGGATGCGTCGGTGTATGCCGCCATCAACCAGGTGCGGACGCGGTCGGAATTACCGAACCTGAAAACCGGCTTGACGCAGGCCGAGATGCGGGTGGCCATCATGCGGGAACGCCGGGTGGAACTGGCGTTTGAAGAACGGCGGTGGTTCGATCTGATGCGGTTGAAGCTGGCCGAAAAGAACCTGAACGGAACGTTACACGCCATGAAAATTGAGCTGGTAGGCGGCAAACCGGTGTACACGGTCATTCCCGCACCGGAAGGCGGCAAAACGTTTTTTGCCAATAAAAACTATTTGCTGCCGATCCCGCAATCGGCGTTGAACCAGAATACGAAGCTGACCCAAAACCCGAATTACTGACCCAATGGTAATTTCATTGACTACAATACAGCAGTACCTTTTTTACAGTCTGATCGCTGCCAGCCTGGTGATGGTGCCGGGTTGTCAGAAGTCGTCTACCTCTTCGGGAACCTCTCCCGAAGAGGCTTTGAAAACGTTCGAACTCGAACCCGGTTTTCAGATCGAACTGGTGGCCAGCGAACCGCTGGTGGCCGATCCGGTTGCGATGGAAATTGACGAGGACGGGCGATTTTACGTCGTGGAAATGCACGGTTATCCACTCGACAAAACCGGTACCGGAAAAATCAAACTGCTCACCGATTCAGATGGCGACGGGCGCATGGACAAGAGTACGGTTTTTGCCGAGAATCTTGTGCTGCCCACCGGCATCATGCGCTGGAAAAAAGGCGTGCTGGTGACTGATGCACCGAATGTCTACTACCTGGAAGATACCGATGGCGATGGCAAATCCGACGTCCGCGACACGGTCCTGACCGGTTTTGCCCTTTCTAACCCACAACACAACGTCAACGCGCCCTTGCTGGGTCTCGACAACTGGATTTACCTCGCCCACGAATCGGCGGTGACGGCGCAGGTGTACAAGGAAGAATTTGGCGACCGCGGGAGTGATGTATTCTTTCCCAAAAAGCCCGACGGCATCCGTCTGCCCGACAACGCCAGTGGCCGCAGCGTCCGGTTTCGGCCCGACCGCTACGAACTGGAACCGGTGGCCGGCAATACGCAGTTTGGTCATACCTTCGACGCCTGGGGAAACCGCCTGCTGGTGAGCAACGCCAATCACGCCTTCCACGAAGTCATCACGACGCCGTATCTGAAGCGCAATCCGGATTTGCTGGTTTCCAACGTCACCCAGTCGATTTCGGACCACGGGAATGCCGCCGAAGTATTTCCGATCACCAAAAATCCGCAGATGCAGTTGCTCACGGATATTGGCGTGATCACGTCGGCCTGTGGCATAACGGCGTATCTGGGCGGGGCGTTTCCGGCCCTGTACGACAGCGTGACGTTTGTGGCCGAACCCGTGAGCAACTTGGTACATTTCGATAAAATTCATGGAAAAGGAGCCAGTTTTACGGCCAGCCGGGTCCATACCGGCAAAGAATTTCTGGCTTCGACGGACGCCTGGTTTCGACCCGTCAATATGTACGTCGGACCCGATGGCGCGCTGTATGTCATTGATTATTACCGGCAAATTGTCGAACACCCCGAATGGATGGCCGAAGACGTTATCAAATCCGGGGCCTTATACAACGGAACAGATCAGGGCCGCATCTACCGCATCACGCCCAAAGGAACTCAACCCGCCGTCCTGAACAAAGACCTGCTGGGGAAGGCGTCCAATGCGCAGTTGATCGAAAAACTGGCCGACCGCAATAGCTGGTGGCGCCGAAATGCCCAGCGACTTTTGCTGGATCGCGCGACGCCCCAGGATGTAGCCGGATTGGAAGTTATGGCCAAAAATCCGTCGTCGCCCCTGGGTCGTCTGCACGCCCTCTGGACGCTCGAAGGGCTGAACAAACTTCGCCCGGAATTGATTACGGCGGCTTTGAAAGACCCGGTTCCGGGTGTCCGAACCAACGCGATCAAACTGGCGGAAGCGCATCTAAAAACCGCCCCGGCGCTCATTCCGGCGTTGCTGGCGATGCCGTCCGACAGCGATCCGAAAGTGCGGTTTCAGTTGCTTTGCACCCTCGGTTTTGTTGAATCCCCCGAAGCGGCCAGCGTGCGGCAGAAACTGTTGTTCACCGACATCGACGACCAATGGGTTCAGATCGCGGCCCTTTCCGCGCCCGCGTCGCAAAAAGGCGATTTGCTCAATGCGGTTTTGACGCGTTACAAGCCCGACCAACCGGCGTATGGTTCGCTGGTCGAGCGGCTCAGTGCCATGACCGGGGCGAGTCAGCCTCCGAAAACGATTCATTCGCTTCTGGAGAAAGCACTCGTTCCGGTTTCGGCGGAAAAAGAAACGTGGCAGCCCTCCATCATCAAAGGCGTCGCCCAGGGCGTAAAACGGCGAAACTCGACGCTCGACTCGAATTTTCTGGCAGAACAACAACTGCTGATCCAGTCTTTTTTCAATCACTCCTCCCCTTCCGTTCGCTCAGCCTGCCTTCAGTTTTTGCAGGTAACCGGCCTGCCGGACGACGCCCAGACAATGGCAGCTTTTCAACAGGCGGTTCAGACGGCGGCTGATCCGAAACAGTCGGAAGAGAAGCGGTCGGAAGCCCTCGGTTTTCTGGCCCTGCGCGACGCCACGCCCCAGATTCCGCTCCTGAAAAAAATGATTGCGCCCAATGAGCCCCTTTCGGTGCAGGTGGCCGCATTGAAAACCCTGAGTTCGATCCCCGATGCCACGGTTAGTGACTACGTGTTGCAAAAGTGGCCGGTCATGACGCCCGACATCCGCGAACCGGCCATCGCTACGTTTTTCAGCGGCCCGGACCCGGTACGACAATCCCGGATCAAGCTGCTGCTGGATGCCGTCGAAAAAGGAACCATCGACCAGAACAGCATCGGCTGGCCCCGCAGCGTGGGTTTGATGGCAAACTCAAACGTCGAATCGCGAAACCGGGCGCGGGTGCTGCTCACCAAACGCGACAAACAGCGGGATGAGGTCATTAAACAATACCAGACTTCGCTGGAATTACCGGCTGATGCGGACAAAGGCGCGCTGGTTTTCCAACAGAATTGCGCCTTGTGTCACCAGATTGGCAGCACGGGTGGGATTGCGTTCGGCCCCGATCTGGCGACCATCCGAAACCGGCGACCAGCGTCCATTCTGGGCGATATTCTGAACCCGAACCTGTCCATCGCCGACGGCTATGACCTCTGGACCATCACGCTGAAAAACGGCGAAACCCAGCAGGGATTGATCTCGACCGAAACGCCAACGGCCCTTACGCTGCGCAACCAGGGCGGCCAGGAAACCACCATTGCCCGGCAGGACATCGAAACGCTGAAAGCCATGAACATGTCGGCGATGACCGCCGGTTTGGAAAAGCAGATCAACCCGCAGCAAATGGCGGATTTACTGGCGTATATCCGGAAGGCGAAATAGAAAAGATAGCCCCTAAATCCCGAAACGTCGGCCCGGCCTAAAGGGGACTTGGACTCGGCTGATCCGGATTTGAAAAGTCCCCTTTAGGCCGGGCCGACGTTTCGGGATTTAGGGGCAAAAGCGGTAACTCTAACTCGACTCAAAACCATACTAACCCCTTAACCATGCTTTTTTTTCAAAACCATATACCAACTTTTAAACGCCGGACCGGCCTTTGGGCGGTAGCTGTTTTATTGCTTTTTTCGATGAGGAGTCAGGCCATCAACCCCAAAGCCCCCGGTTTTCGGGCGGCTGTGGTCAAGGTGGACGTGACGCCGGAAGGCCACCAGATGCTGCTGGGTTACGGTGCCCGTAGGTCGACCGGGGTTCTGGATCGGATTTACCACCGGATCACCGTACTGGACGACGGCAAAACGCAGTTTGTGCTCGTATCCTCAGATTTTGCCGTGGTTTCACCCTCCGAATACGACAAGGTAGCTGCTAAGTTGAAGAGTCAGTTGGGCATCGATCCGGTCAACTTCTGGTGGACCTTAACCCACACGCATTCGGCGCCTGAAGTGGGCCCTCCCGGTTTACCGGCTCTCTTTATGGGCGAACGGTATCAGCATAAATTCGATTCGGACTACACCGATGTGGTCGAAAAGAAACTCATCGACGGCGTCGCCGAAGCCCGGAAGAACCTCGAACCGGCCCGGTTGGGCGTGGGTTGGGGCATGGCGCAGGCCAACATCAACCGGCGGGCCAAGGGCGTCGACGGCAAAGCATTTCTGGGCATGGACCCGGATGGACCGGTTGATCGCCGGATCGGGATGATTCGAATCGATAAAGCGGACGGCACCCCGATGGCGCTAATTTCCAACTACGCGATTCACGGAACAGTGATGGGGGGCGAAAACCTGCTCATCAGCGGGGATGCGCCGGGCGTGGTGGCCCAGTATGTGGAAGAAAAACTGGGCATTCCGTTGCTGTTCATCAACGGAGCCGCTGGTAATATTGCCCCGATCTATAGCCAGTATGCGAACCACAAAATCGGCCGGCTCCACCAGTTCAAGACCCTACTGGGTGACAAAATCATTGCCGCCAACCAGTCGATCAAGGCGACCACGGCGGAGGTCAGTCTGAAAACCGCCAGCCTGATTGTCGAAACACCCCGGAAACCGGAACTCGGCTGGGTCGATGATTTGAAAGACTACACCCGCACCACCAAAGCCGGGGTGAACATGGTCAAACTGCCCGTCCGGTTTTTGCAAATCAACGACGACATCGCCATCTGGAGCGCCCCGCTTGAGTTGTTCTGTGAAATTTCCAACGAGGTGCGCGACCGGTCGCCTTTCCCCTACACCTTCTATTTTGGCTACGGAAACGGCTGGCTGGGGTATTTGCTGACGGCCGAAGAAATCACGCACGGGGGGTATGAGATAACGGTTTCGCCCTACACGCCCGCTGCCGCTAAAGATCTGACCGAATCCGTGGTCAATTATTTGCAGTCACACCCCGCCATCGTTAAAAAACCGTGACCGGGGTTTTTCTTACTTTTGCATTTCAGACTATATTCCGATGAAACCCAACCCGATCCTGCGCGCATCTACCCTGTTCTGCGCCCTCCTCAGCCTTTCGTTTTCGAGCGAAATGCCGTCCGCAAAACCGTCGGCGGCCCCCATTGTCTGGCCGAACGGCAAGAAAGTAGCCCTCAGCCTGAGTTTCGACGACGCCCGGTTGAGCAACGTCGATAAAGGGACGGTTTTGCTCGATCAATACGATGTCAAAGCCACGTTTTTCGTGGTGCCATCGGCGGTAAAAAAACGGCTGGAAGGCTGGAAAAAAGCCGTGGCGAGTGGTCACGAAATGGGCAATCACTCAGTCAATCACCCCTGTAGCGGCAACTTTACCTGGTCGCGGGAAAAAGCTTTGGAAGACTATACGGGCGAGAAAATGCGGGCGGAACTGATCGAAGCCAACAAACAGGTGCAGGAATTGCTGGGCGTCAAACCGGAGGTGTTTGCCTACCCTTGTGGGCAGATGTTTGTGGGGCGCGGAAAAACCACGCAGAGCTACGTACCGATTGTGTCCGATTTGTTCATCAGCGGTCGCGGCTGGCGGAACGAAGCGCCCAATGATCCGGCCTACTGTGACATGGCCCAGATTTATGGGATGGAAATGGACGGAAAAGATTTTAATGAAATCAAAGACCTGATCGAAACCGCCCGTAAAACCGGGCAGTGGCTGGTGCTGGCGGGTCACGAAACGGCCGAATCCGGGGGTCAAACCACGCGCCTGGCGATGTTGAAGCAACTCTGTGAATACGCCAAAGACCCCGCCAACGGCGTCTGGATCGCCCCCATCGGAACGGTCGCCAAATACGTCAATAAACAACGGAATTAAAATAGAGATGGTAGTTTTCAGCCTCCGGTTTCTGACCGGAGGCTTTGATTGACCGCCGGTTCTGCCGGCTATCCTCATTTGAACACCTTCTTTTTCAGCCCGCAAATGAACACCAGATTCGGTCGAACGCCCCTCCTTTCATTGTTGGTGGGCTGCGCAACCGTATGGCTAAGCGTCGCCTGTTCCGGAGAAATCCGAACCGGAACAACGAAGCGTACCGTCACCAGCCACATTCGCAAATCGGTTTTTGGCCAAACCGCCGACGGCACGACCGTTCATCTTTTCACCCTGACGAATACCAACGGCATGGTGGTCAAAATCACCAACTTCGGAGCCACCCTCACGTCTATCGTTGTGCCGGATAAAAACCGCATACCCGGCGATGTGGTGCTGGGATTCGATAGCCTGAGCCGGTATTTGTCGGGGCAACCGTATTTGGGGGCGCTCATTGGCCGCTACAGCAGTTTTCTGGGTCATGGCCGGTTTTCCATCGACGGCAAGACTTACCAACTGGCCACCAATGCCGGCACCAATCACCTGCACGGCGGAATAAAAGGATTTGACAAAAAAGTGTGGCAGGCCGAGGAACGTCCACCGGGCAACGGGTCGTCGTTGCAACTAACCTACCGAAGCCCGGACGGGGAAGAAGGCTACCCCGGCAACCTGGACTGCAAGGTAACGTTTACGCTCACCGACCAGAATGAACTCCAGATCGACTACGAAGCGCGGACAGATCAAACAACGCCCGTCAATCTGACCCACCATGCTTATTTTGACCTTTCGGCGGGTGCGGCTCCGACTATTCTACACCATGAACTACAGATCAATGCTGACCACTTCGTTGTGATGGACCCGAAGATGGTGCCAACCGGCGAACTGCGGGCGGTGAAAAACACGCCACTCGATTTTAGAAAAGCCACGACCATCGGTTCCCGAATGGAACAACTGCCGGGTGCCTATGACCACAACTACCGGCTCAACCCGCCCAAAAACAAGCCCATTCGTCTGGCGGCATCGGCTTTTGAACCGCTGAGTGGCCGGTATCTGGAAGTGTTCACGACAGAAGCCGGGCTGGAACTGGCAACCTCTAACTGGCTGAATGGCAAGCTAAAAGGAAAAGCAAACCGGTCGTACGCCAAACAAAGCGGTTTCCTGCTGTATCCGCAGCACCTGCCCGATTCGCCCAACCAACCGTCGTTCCCTTCCACGTTGCTCAAGCCCGGCGAAGTCTATCACCAAACGACGATCTACAAATTTTCAACGAAATAGAAATTCTCCAGAACCCGCCATACCCCTTTTTACAACGCGCCGGGAGTAGAAAAGAACCGTTTTCAACTTCCGGTTTTGAGTCTTGATTTCGTTCCCATGCGTTCCTTCCCGATCTTTTTTGCCCTCTTTTTAACGGTTACTTCCCGTAATCTGCACGCTCAGCCGGGCGAAAAAACCGCCTTGTGGCACGGTTTTGAAAAGGTAGAATTCAAGCTGAACGACGTACCCGCCCGGTACATCAAACCCCGAAAACCACTGCCCGGCAATCCGTGGGTCTGGCGCGCCCACTTTCCCGACTGGCATGTCGAAATGGACAGCATTCTGCTGGAACGCGGTTTTCACATTGCCTACATCAACACCAATGATTTATACGGCAGCCCGAAGGCGATGATGATCTGGGATGCCTTTTACCAGCACCTCGTTTCGGAAAAAGGTTTTGCGCCGAAGGTGGCGCTGGAAGGCGTCAGCCGGGGCGGTTTGTATGTCTACGGCTGGGCTAAACGGAATCCTGCCAAAGTGAGCTGTATCTACGCCGAAGCCCCCGTTTGTGATTTCAAAAGCTGGCCTGGCGGAAAAGGGAAAAGTAAGGGCGACGCCAAATCGTGGCAGCAACTGCTCGACGTCTACGGGTTTTCGGAATTTCAGGCGCTGGCGTTTGACGACAATCCGATGGATCATCTGGAAGGCATGGCGGCTTATAAAATCCCGATTTTGCACGTCATCAGCCTGAACGACAAGCTGGTTCCGTCCGACGAAAACACGTTTCCGCTCGTGGAACGGTATCAGAAACTCGGCGGTCCGACCACCGTTTATGCCATGTCGCGGGGCGCGCAAACACTCGAGGGCCATCACTTCCCGATTGAACATCCCGACTGGTGGGCCGACTTCATTCAGCAACATTCCGTGCCCGTTCAAAAACCGTTGTCTTCTTCGGCGTATGTCAACATCCGGGCTGGTTTGCCGAATGCCTACCGGGTGATCACGGAGCAGAAAAAAGCCACGGTGGCGTTTCTGGGCGGTTCCATCACCCACAATCCGGGTTGGCGGGACAAGGTGAGCCGGTATTTGCAGGAGAAATTTCCGCAAACCACCTTTACGTTCATCAAGGCCGGGATTCCATCGCTCGGGAGTTTGCCGCATTCATTCCGCATCGAACAGGATGTGTTGAGCCAGGGCAAAGTCGATTTGTTGTTCGTGGAAGCCGCCGTCAACGACCGCACGAATGAAACCGATAGCCTGACGCAACTTCGCGCACTGGAAGGCATCGTCCGGCACGCCCGAAAAGCCAATCCGTCCGTCGATGTAGTGCTGATGGAATTTGCCGATCCCGACAAGTTCGGTGATTTTCGACAGGGCAAAGAACCGGTGGAACTCGCCAATCACGAGCGGGTGGCCGCTCACTACCAACTGCCTTCCATCGACCTGGCGCGGGAAGTGTACGACCGAATCGCAGCAAACGAGTTTTCCTGGGAATACGATTTCAAGGATTTGCACCCGTCGCCGTTTGGGCAGGAAGTGTATTTTCAAACCATGAAGCATCTGCTGAATACGGCTTTCCAAACCGCGTCATCGACCCCGGCCAACCCATTGCCCGTAATGCCTCCGCTGGTTCGCGGCAGTTTTGACAACGGCCATTATGTGTCGATCAACGAAGCGTCGCTCCAAAACGGCTGGAAGCTGGTTGATAACTGGAAACCGGCGGATGGCGTTTCGACCCGCCCCGGTTTTGTCGACCGGCCCATGCTGGAAGCCACCACGCCGGGAGCCGCCCTCTCCCTGAATTTTACGGGAACCGCCGTTGGCATCGCCCTCATTTCGGGGCCGGATGCGGGGGAAATAGAATACCGCATCGACAAAGGGCCTTACCAGAAAATGGACCTCCAGACCCAGTGGAGCCAGCAATTGCACCTGCCGTGGTACAAGCTTTTTGCCAGCAACCTGCCCAATAAAAAGCACGTTTTGCAACTCCGCCTGGCACCTACCCGAAACCCCAAAAGCAAAGGAACCGCCTGCCGGATTGTGTATTTTTTGGTGAATTAAGGATGTTGTCGAATTCTGGAACGAAACCGGTCAGGTCTTGAAGACCTGACCGGTTTCTCTACCACGATGTCGGCAGAAACGTGCTGACGTTGCTGTCACTTTCCTGAAACCGCACCACCAGATTCGGCTTGCCATTGCTGCCGGTTTTCAGTTCGTAATGGTACGTCTGCGTTTTCAGCTCCGAACGATTCATTTTCCGGTTCACATTTTGCTTCGGAAAGCAGGAATAAAAGCCCCGGTAATGGCCCTCCGTGGGGGTTGTCGTAAACGAGCCGTCGGTTTCGCTGAAATCCACGCTTCCTTTTTCGAAGGTAAATGCTTCGGTTTTGCAACCCGAATAATCGCGGGTGGTGGCCACGAAATACTTCTCGTAGGTGCCATCGGATTTGAAGTCGAACACCACCGCCAGTTCAAAGGGTTTGCCCTGGTAGGAACCGTCGTAGGCCCAGAAGTCACTCATGGCAAACGAGCCATACATCCATTTCCCGGCGGCTTTGGCCGGCACATGACCACCCGGTAGTACGGCCTCCGCGTCTTTCTTGCAACTGCACAGCAGGACCACCGCCAGCAGCGTCATCACTAGTGTTTTCATTTTTTTCATTTGATTTGTGTTTACTGGTATCGGCATCAAAATTGGCATGTCGTCGGACTTCGGCCAGTGGTCAGGCGGTTGAAACGGAAAAAGCCGCCCCTGAAGCGACCGAATGGGCGGCTTTTCGAAAACCGCCGATAGTAAATCCGGGGCGGTTTTGGCTTTCTACTTGGAAATCAAGCTCAATTTGCCAGACCCTCATGGAAAAAGAACCTTTTAGTGCGTTATCCCGGCGAAAATTCATCGGACAGGCGTCCGCAGCCCTGTCGGCCTTCATGATCGTCCCCCGGTTTGTGCTGGGAGGAACGGGCTACCGGGCACCGAGCGACATCATTACGCTGGGTTTTATCGGCACCGGCAAGCAGAGCCGCGGGCTTTCCCGAAATTTTCTGGCCACCGGCGAAACCCGGATTCTGGCCACGGCAGAAGTTTACAAAGCCAAACGCGATCTGTTTATCGAACAGGCGAAAGCCTATTACACCAGCGAAGACGGAAAGGCCAAAGTGAATGGCGCGTATTCGGACATTCAGGCCTATAACGACTTCCGGCAACTCCTTGACCGCAAGGACATCGACGCCGTGGTTATTGCCTCGCCCGACCACTGGCATGCCGTTATGGCCGTGAAAGCTGCCGAAGCCGGGAAGGATATTTACTGCGAAAAACCGCTCGCGCTGACCATTAAAGAAGGCCGGGCGATGGTGAACGCGGCCCGCAAACACAAGAAGGTGTTCCAGACGGGCAGCATGCAACGGTCGTGGCCGGAGTTCCGGCAAACCGCCGAACTGATCCGCAACGGCTACATCGGCGACATCAAAGGCATCAAGGTGAATGTGGGACCTCCGCCAAAACGGTATGATTTACCGGCTGAACCCATTCCGGAAGGACTGGACTGGGCGATGTGGCTGGGACCCAACGAACCGGTTCCGTTCAATTCCGAACTGGCCCCGCCCCTGTCGAAAGACGTGTTTCCCAACTGGCGGAATTACAAGGAGTTTGGTGGTGGCATGGTGACCGACTGGGGGGCACACATGTTCGACATCGTGCAGTGGTCGCTGGACATGGACAACAGCGGCCCCGTGGAGGTGATTCCGCCGGACGGCAAGGAGCATAAATTCCTGACGTATCGCTACGACAACGGCATTACGATGACCCACGAACCCTGGGAATGGAACAACGCCATTCAGTTTGTTGGCTCGGAAGGCACGTTGAACATTCAGCGGAAGAAGCTGGAAACCACGCCGGCTACGCTCAAAGACAAGGTGATCGGCCCGGACGAGAAACACGTTTACCACAGCGACAACCACTACAAGGACTTCCTGGACGCCATGCGGAAGCGCAGCCAACCCATTTGCGACGTCGAAATCGGCCATCGCACGGCGTCGGTTTGCACCATCGGCAACATTGCCTACCAGCTCAAACGTCCGCTGAAATGGGATCCGAAAAAGGAGAACTTCAAAAAGGACAAAGAAGCCAACGGCCTGTTGGAAAGGTCATTGAAAAGCGAATGGGCGATTAAAGTCTAACCGAAGGCCCGGCCTAAAACCGTTAAAAATGGTTTCCAAAATGTTCGACCATTTATGTTAGCCCACGGTTTAAACCGTGGGTTAATTATACATGTCCCAAACGGTTTTAACCGTTTTGATTTGCTCAACCGAATTTACTATTCCAAACACAATGCCAATCTCTATCAGAACAAGTACCATCGGTGCCACGCTCCTGCTCATGGCGTCGGTAGCCGGGAGTTTTTACGGCTGCAAGACGCCCCAGAAAGCGTCGACGCAGACTCCGTCGTCAACCCCCGAACCCGTGGCGACGGCTCCGGCACCCAAGCCGAAAGTGCCACGCATTCTGGTTTTCTCGCGCACCAAAGGCTACTACCACGAGTCGATTCCGACCGGAATTGCCGCCATTCAGAAGCTGGGCCAGGAGAACGGTTTTCGGGTCGATACGACCAAAAATGCCGACTATTTCGTGGAAGACAGCCTGAAACACTACACCGCCGTCGTGTTTCTGAGCACCACCGGCAACGTGCTGAACCCCGATCAGCAGGTAGCGTTTGAACGCTACATTCAGGCCGGGGGCAATTTCATGGGCATTCACGCGTCGGCGGATACCGAATACAACTGGCCGTGGTATAACAAACTCGCCGGGGCGTATTTCCTGCACCACCCCAAGCAGCAGAAAGTCGCCATCGACGTGATCGACAAAAATCACCCGTCGACCAGTTTCCTGCCCGACCGCTGGGAGCGGTTTGATGAATTGTACAGCTACCGGAACATCAATCCCGACATCAAAGTGTTGGCGAAACTGGACGAAACGACGTACGAAGGTGGCCGCAACGGCGACAATCACCCGTTTGTCTGGTACCACGAGTTCGACGGAGGCCGCGCATTTTACACCGGCGGTGGGCATACGAACGAAAGCTACAGCGAGCCGCTGTTTCAGCAACATTTGCTCGGCGGGTTGAAATACGTGATCGGCGACAACAAGGACCTCGACTACTCGAAGTCGTACGCGGTGAAAACGCCGGACGAAACCCGGTTTGTCAAAACCGTGCTGTCCAACGACCTCAACGAACCGATGGAACTGGCCGTGGCACCGGATGGCCGGGTGTTTATGGCCGAACGCAAGGGCAAGTTTTACATGTATGACCCCAAAACCAAAAGCACAAAACTGGTCTATGATTTTCCGGTAAAAGCCGTCGAAAAGTACCTGAACGGTTTATTGGGCATGACCATCGACCCGAATTTTGCCAAAAACCACTACCTGTATTTCTTCTACACGATTCAGACCGGCGAGGAAACGAAGCAGCGGATCGGGCGGTTTGTGATGAACGACGACGGCACGCTAGATCTCAAATCGGAGAAATCGATCATCGAGTTTCACATCGATCTGGAAGTGAGCGCCCACACCGGCGGGTCAATGGCCTGGGACAAACACGGCAATCTGTTCATTTCGACGGGCGACAATACCGTGCCGTTCGAGTCGAGCGGTTTTTCACCCACCGACTGGCAGGCGGGTCGGCTGACGTTCGATGCGGCCCGTTCGGCGGGAAATACCAATGATTTACGCGGTAAAATTCTGCGGATTCACGTTGAACCCGACGGTTCGTATACGATTCCCGAGGGCAATCTGTTCCCGAAAGGCATGGCGCAAACCCGGCCCGAAATTTACGTCATGGGTTGCCGGAATCCGTACCGGATTTCGGTCGATCCCGAAACGTCGATTGTCTATTGGGGTGAAATCGGCCCGGATTCCGGCACCGATGGACCGCAGGGACCGCGTGGCTACGATGAGTTCAACCAGGCGAAGAAAGCCGGGAATTACGGCTGGCCGTTTTTCGTCGGCGACAGCAAACCGTACAAAGCCTACGATTTTGCGACCAAAGCCGTGGGTGCCGAGTTTGATCCAAACGCGCCGGTCAACAACTCGCCCAACAACACCGGGTTGAAAAACCTGCCGCCGACCACGAAAGCGATGGTCTGGTATCCCTACAACAAATCAACTGAATTTTCGGAACTGGGAACGGGCGGACGTTGCGCGATGGGTGGCCCGGTGTATCACTTCGACGCCAACCTGCAATCGGATGTGAAACTGCCGCAGTATTACGACAAGGCACTGTTTATGTACGACTGGATGCGCAACTGGGTGTATGCGGTTCGGATGGACGACAACCAGAACTACAAACGCCTGGAAGCGTTCATGCCGGTGCGGGGCGATTTCCGCCGTCCGGTCGATCTGGAAATTGGCCCGAAAGGTGAGATGTACATGCTGGAATACGGTTCGGTGTATGGGATTGACAACGACGATGCGCGTCTGGTAAAGATCGAGTTTAACCCCGGAAACCGCACACCCGTTGCCAAAGTGACGGCGCGGGATACGATTGGGATGGCTCCGTTCAAAGTCGCCTTCAACAGCCGCCAGAGCTACGATTTCGACGAAGACGATAAACTGACCTACGAATGGAAATTTGAAGGCAATCAGGTGGGTTCGACCGAAGCCAATCCGACGTTTACGTTCCAGAAAAACGGCATTTACCCGGTGACGCTGAAAGTGACCGACCCGTCGGGGCAAAGTTCGGTCGATACGTTGGAAATCAAAGTCGGGAACACGTTGCCACAGGTGGCCATTGCGACCACCGACAACAGCACGTTCTTCTTCGCCGACCAGATGCCGTTCAAATACGCGGTCAATGTGAAGGATAATGAGGACAAAGCGATCGACAAGAAAAAGGTAAAAGTCGCGCTGAACTACATTCCGAAAGTTTCTGGAAATGATCAGGTGATGGGTCACCAGCAGATTACGAGCACGTTCAATCTGGGTAAAAACCTGATGCAGGCCAGCGATTGCAAGGCCTGTCACCAGATCAACGGCAAGTCGGTCGGCCCGGCTTTTGTTGAAGTCTCGAAAAAATACCGGGGTGACAAGGGCGCGGCCACGCGGCTGGCCAACAAGGTGATTACCGGCGGTGGTGGCGTCTGGGGCGAACACGCGATGAACGCCCACCCGCAGTTGTCGAAGGAAGACGCCACCGAAATCGTGAAATACGTGCTGGCGTTGGGGAATGAGCAGCCAGATGTGACGCTGCCGCAGCAGGGCACGACGGTTTTGAAAGAACACGTCGGCAAGGACCAGACGGGGCGCTACATTCTGTCGGCGTCGTATACCGACAAAGGTGGGGCCATCACGCCCCTGACCACCAGCGAGAGCCTGATTCTGCGCCCCGCCAAAGTGCAGGCCGGTGATGCCGACGAGGTGTATAACATGAACCGCCAGCGCGGTCGGCTGGGAGCTACCAAAAACAAAGCCTATTTCGTACTGAAAGGCGTGGACCTGAAAGGCATCCAGAAGCTGACGTACCAGGTGGCATCGAAAGACCACGATGGCACGATTGAAGTACACACCGGCTCGGCGAAAGGCCCGGTCATCAGCACGGTGGCGTATACGGCCACGGGAGCCTGGAACAAAACCGCCGAGCTAAGCGCCCCGATTCAGGACCCTGGCAGCAAGCAGGATTTGTATTTCGTGTTTGTGAACGCGGACCCGAAAGCTGAGAATATTGGCGGGGTAAGTTGGGTTGAGTTTGGGAAGTAATTTTTAGATACGGTTTTTTGGAAGGGAGCCACCGTGGTTGGGAGACTGCGGTGGCTCCATCATACATTGGTGATTTGTCAGTTTTGACAAAGTTGTCTACATTTATCAACCTATCATGAAATATTTAAATAAAATGAACAAAATAAAAGATAGAGCTTTAACATATAGTCTTTTAGCGCATATTAGAAATAGAGGGCAGCTTATCAAGGGGCCAGTTGAAGTATTTATTCCATTAATAAAAAGAACTTTATCAAAACTAAATGAAAAAGGGGTTTTTAGTGGAAAAAGCATTGTAGAAATAAAGAACGAGGCTGATTATTTATATTCTATTGACTTCCCAATTCCTGTTATTAGGACAATTTTGTCTTTGATTGCAAAAGAAGTTAATTCTGAAAACGAAATATGTTTTGTACTTTTTCAAGACGATGCATTTCAGATTAAAAACTATACTTTTACAGAATTCGAAGAAACTATTAGAATTCATAATGTTGAACTTTCTAATTTAGAAAAACTGTATAAAGATTTTTGCGAAACTCTTGGTGAGGAAAAACCAGATAGCCTTTCAATTCTAGAATTTATAGAGAAAAGTAGATTCTCTTTGTCTAAATATCTTGCTCACAAACACACTGAACCTAATAAAGATTATACAATTGAAGCACAATTTGTAGATTTTTTTAAAAAAATTCCTTCTGTTTATGATACAATTAGAAAAATATACCTAGGTTCAATATTAGTAGGATATGTTGAGTATAGAACGGAGGCCGTCAAAACTAATGTAGAACTTTTACTTGATACAAATTTCATTTTAGGCTTATTTGATTTAAATACACCTGAATCAACACACACATGCAGAAAAATACTTGAAATTGTAAAAATACAAGGTTATAAATTATCAATTTTAATTGATACAATTAGTGAAATAAGGTATTTACTAAAAGCAAAAGCCCAAAATTTCAACATGTCATTTCTTCAGAAGAAAATATACCCAGAAGATATCTACAATGCATGTGAGAGACGAAACTTAAACGTTGCAGATATTGAAAGAATCACTGATAATTTAGAAAATGATTTAGGAAATTATGGGATTGCCATTGTATATGACACTACTAAGTATAAGAATTTAGCAAAATATAGCAATGAATTCGAATATCTAAAAACTATTAGAACTTCCGAAAGATCAGCTTTCCACGATGCTACTGCAATTCAATATGTAAGAAATAAAAGAATAAAAAAAATAAGAGAATTTGAAAACGTTAACTGTTGGTTTTTAAATAATTCTCTCAATAGGGATAAATATATTAATGGAAAGAACGTTAATGAAATCGAATTTCAGCCTGATTTAATTAGAGCAGATGACTTTCTAAATATTATATGGTTGAGTAATCCGCAAATTACAAGGAACATTAATATGGATGAAGTTGTAGAAATTGGCTTATCATCTTTAGTATCATTGTCATTAACTGCATCGCTACCTAAACTATCAATTATTAAGGAATTAGACGATAACATTAGTAAATATGCTGAAGAAAGTAATTTATCTGACGAAGATATATTAAGAGTAGCTACTAGAATTACAACAAAACAATTGACAGATATAGATGGATTAAATAAGCTTGCAAACACTAATAAGGAAGAGTTTGTTAAAAGACTTAATGAGGAAGCCAAAAAGCAAAAAGAAATTGAAGAAGAGAAAATCAAAAAATTAGATAAAGTTTTAAAGGATTTTATTGATAAAAGTTCTTCTCTTGCTAAAATAAAAACCGATTTTGAGGAAAAGTCTAAGAAAATTGATGAGAGAATAACAAATATAACAGGAGATTCTGTAATAAAAGATAAAACAATTGATGAATTAAGAAATCAACTTGATATAGAAAGGCAACAGCGAAAAAAAGAGTCACTATCAAGGAAGAAGAAGGAGAGGAATGACTATATTAATACTAAAGTAAAAAAATGGCAAAATAATGTGAATTATGAGTTGATTATCTGGGGCATTATATTTATTGTTAGCGTTGTCTATATTTTATATTTAGCAAGTTGGAATATTAATTTAGCTATTGGCCTTTACAAGAACATCAAAGATGATTTTATATTTGGCAATATTCTTTTTATATTAGGATTAATTTTCACTGGGTTTACTATTAAAAAATGGTACGACAGGCATCACAATTATTCTAATATAGAAAATTATAAAAAAAATATTGAAATACCAGAAAATCTAATTGAAGAAGAATAAGTAAGAAATTCCCTTTGTCGCTCGCGTGCCGCAAGCGACTTCTATTCAAAAGGCCTTTGTCCCTCCCTTGTAAGCTTCTTTAATTTACTCCCAAAACCGGTTTCGGGCCAGAGGGCTATCCCTCATGCACGTCATACGAGTTGGAACTGAGCTTGCTCGCTTCTACGCAAAATCCGGACTCAAACCCTTGTTTACTAACTAAACAAAACGCATCTTTATGTTATAACCCTTCGTCCTACTATGAATCGCAGAGAGCTAAGCAAAATGATCGAATTTCACGAAAGTCGTTTGGCTCATATTCTGCATCTTTTAGACCATCTCTACTATCAGATTGAAGAAGAAGGTACTGAGAAAGAGTGGGTCAGCCGCTTGACGAGGGAAAAGAAAATTCTGGCGTGGTTGCGGGAACAAAAAGCCGATGATGAGTAATACCGGGACTTAATCTCCCCTTTACAATAGACTGAGATGGAAAAAACGAAAATTGATCTCACTGCGGAACTGGAAGAAATCAAGCGAGGCCAGCAACAAACGCTGGATTTTCTAAAATCGCACGGCCACGAACTGGATCTGGGCGAATGGCTGTCGGTGCGGGACTACGCCAAAAAATACGGTGTTTCGATTCAGGTGGTGGTCAACTGGATCAACCGAGGCATTATTCCGGCTGACTGCGTGGAAGACCTGCCGATGTTCAACAACATTCGCATGGTTCGGGACAAGGTGTATAAATGAGACGCTGCAGGGCTTTCGATCAAACTTTAGAGCCGTTTCTGCCTTCTTCAGCAAGGGCATAAAGAAGACAGAAACGACACGGCTTCAAATTCGGCCTTTATTCTTCCACGAGTTCCTCTTTTTTGAGACAGGCAAAGACCTCGCGATAGAACTCGGGGTGTGATTGCCAGGTCTGTGCGGTTACCATGTTCCGGTCGCGGACGGCCTGTTGGGTCGAATAAGTGCCACCACCCATCTCAATTTCGGTCCGCACATGTTCGTAAGCGGTTAGCTTTCGGTTGTTCGCTAATCCGGCGGTGACCAGAATCTGGATGCCGTGGCAGATGGCAAAGACCCATTTGCCCTGCTGGTCAAACGCCCGGACGACCTCCAGCAGCCCGGCGTGGTTGCGCAGGTATTCGGGGGCGCGGCCACCCAGCAGCAGAATGGCGTCATAGTCGTCGACCACCACCTCGTCGATCGTCAGATCGGAAACCAGACAATAGCCGGGCCGCTCGATGTAGGTATCCCAACCGGGTTCAAAATCGTGCATCACCAGATTCAGCCGGCGTTTGCTGGGTGCGGCAATCACCGCGATGTCGCCTTCTTCCTGAAAGCGGTGAACGGCATAGAGGGTTTCGTAACTTTCGCCACCATCACCGGTGACAATCAGTATTTTGCGATTCATGGCGTAACAGATTTAGAATATGGGGTGTAAAAAGAGCCATTTTACCCCCTAAACCACCAAAAGCAAACAATCCGGCCGTCCTACCTATCCGTTAAAATCTGATTACGTTCCGGATATTCCGCGCCCGCGATTCGTAAGATTCAACAGAAGTCTACCTGTCAACCCTTCAAAAAATCGTTCTTTTGGGTCGCGTAGCGACCAGATGTTTGTAGGAAAGAAGGTATTTCTCCCCTTCCGGGGGTCGCGTAGCGATCCAACAAAAGGCAAAGTCGGATCGCTACGCGACCCTGTAAGGCCGAACCCGGATAATTGGCTACAAACATTTCGTCGCTACGCGACTAAAAACCGGGCAGAGTGATCGGTATGTTAGCCAAAAACCGCCGATCCGTCCTTTGCAAGCCGAAAAACCGCAAACACTAACCAGCCCCCCGGTGTTGTATTGGTTCACCTCACGCTTGCCACCATACGCCATGAAATATGCGGTTTCCTACAACATCGAACAGTCCGTTTTTGAGCTTCGCGTCAATCAAAACGACCCCATCGTCTTCACCAACCACTTTCAGGTGATCGAGTACCTGGAACAGGCCGGGCTGTCGGAACCCGATGGGGATTACGTCTATGATCCCGTCGAAAAGGGGTTTACTTTTTCGGAAGCCTATGCGCTCGATTAAACACCGGTTATGAATAAATAAAGAACCAGTCATTTATATTTGCGAATCAATGCCTTGGCACACCCAACATCCGTATGCTGGTCAAACGACTCCTGCTTGTAGTTTCGGTTCTGATTCTATTGAAAACCAATGCCTTCGGTCAGTCGCTGGCGGACACCTCGGCCATTCTGACGCAACTCAACCAGGCCGAAGCCATTGAAATGCAACAGCCCGAAAAGGCCCTGCGGGACTACCGGGAAGCCCTGGCAACCTCCCAACAAACCGGCTACACGAAAGGATATTTCGAAAGTGTGCGGCTGATCACCTATCTGCTGGATGTGCTGGGTCGGCACGACGAATCGGAAAAACTGGCGACTGAAGCCTTGCAAAAAGCCCTGCGGGAGCCTTCCGAACAATACCGGAGTCAATGCCATTTTGCGCTGGCACAGTCGGCCAAGTGGCAGGGCAAAAACAAGCAGGCGATTCAGCATTTCAAGAAAGCTGCGCCCTACATGCTGGCCCACCAGAACCGGAAAAAAGCTGCGGTTTTGTACCAGAATCTCGGCCTGATCTACGAAGCCGAAAAACTGTATCCGCAGGCCCTGGACTACTACAACCGGGCGATTCGGTATGACCGAATGGCAAAAAGCACGAACCAGGAACTGGCAGTGGACTACCACAGCGTGGCCTCCGTTTATGTCAAACAAAACCGGTTGAAAGAAGCGCTGGTGTATTACCGGAAAACAAAAGCCCTTCTCGACACGACCAAAGACCTTTCGCTGCTGATCAACTTGTACAGCAACATCGCGAATCTGCACAACGAAGAAGCCCGGTACGACTCGGCCCTGTTTTATTACCAGAAAGCCCTGCGGCTGAATCGCCAGTCTAACAACCCCCTCCAGGAGTTGCATTTGCTGGCCGGTCAGGCGGCCACGTACAACGGCCTGAGCCAGTTTGCCAAGGCCAAACCGCTGCTGGACCGGGCGCACGACATGGCGAAAACCAACCGGGTGGGCCTGTCGGAATTCCGGAATATTTACCGGGAATATGCCAATGCCAGCCACGGTTTAGGGGATTACAAAACCGCCTTTGCCTGGTATCAGCAGTATGTCAAAACCAATGATTCGTTGTCGACACGGGAGGCCAAAGAACTGCTGGGCGAATACGAAGTGAAACTCCGGCAGGCCGAAGCAGGGCAGCAACTGGCCGAAAAACAACGCCGGATCGAGCAACTGGAACAGGCGCAACAACGCCAGAAGCTGTGGCTCCTGATGGCGGTTCTGGTGGGGCTGAGTGTGGTGAGCGGTTTGGTGTTTGCCTACCTGTTCATGCGCCAGCGTCGGCGCACGGCTGACAACGCCCTGCTGGCGGCCGAGCGCGCCCACGAACTCGCCGTGGTGCAGTCCGAATTGCAGGGCCAGCAGAAAGAACGGCTGCGAATTTCGAAAGAAATGCACGATGACCTCGGCGCATCGCTGACAACGATCGGTTTGTTGAGCGAGGTGGTCAAAACGCGGATGAATGCCGCAACGCTCCCTGAAATTGCAAAAATTTCGGCGATTTCGGCCGACATGGTGACGGCCATGAACGAAATCATCTGGTCGCTGAACACCAAAAACGACAGCCTCAACGGGCTGATTGCCTACACCCGGGCCTTCGCCAGCGAGTTCATCGAAGATACCGCCTTGCTCCTGCGGACGCAGGTAAGCGAGTCGCCCCGCGAGATTGTGATGCGGGGGGCCGACCGGCGGAATGTGTTTCTGACCGTGAAAGAAGCCCTTCACAATGTGGTGAAACACGCTCAGGCCACGCAGGTCTGGCTCACAATCCGGCCCGAAACCGACCGGCTGGTGATTGAAGTCGCCGACAACGGACACGGTTTTGCACCGAATGAACGATCCCGCTTCCGGAATGGACTGGGGAATATGAAAAACCGCATGGGCGAATCGGGTGGAACCTGTGACATTTCTTCGTCGCCGACGGGTACCCGTGTGACGATTACCTATCCGTATCCGACTGCATCGACGGCCAAAAATACTGCAAATGCAGTATGGCAGAAAACCCAAAAAAGCGCCAATATTGCCGGATGAACACCCCCATCACCGTCGCCATTGTGGAAGACAAGGAACTGATCCGGCAGTCGCTGGCCATTCTGGTCGATGGTGCCGACGGTTTCGCCTGTCAGGCGACGTTCGAAACCGCCGAAGCGGCACTGGATCATTTGCCAGGGCAGTGTGTCGATGTGGTGCTGATGGATATCGACCTGCCGGGCATGAACGGCATCGACTGTGTACGGCATCTGAAACAGCTCTGCCCGGCCACCCAGTTCATGATGTGTACGATGTACGACGAAGACGAGACGGTTTTTGAAGCCCTCAAAGCGGGGGCGAATGCCTACATTCTCAAGCGCAGCCCGCCCCACAAACTCCTGGAAGCCATCACCGAACTGCACGAAGGCGGTTCCCCCATGAGTAGTACCATTGCCCGTAAAATTGCCAGTTCGTTCCACATCAGCCCAACGGCTCCCAACGAACTGGACATTCTGACGCCCCGCGAGCGGGAAATTCTGGATCGGCTGTCTAAAGGTCACAGCCACAAGGAAGTGGCCGCCGAGTTGTTTGTCAGCCCCACCACCGTCCGGAAACACATCTTCAACATCTACGAAAAACTCCAGGTCCACTCCAAAATCGAAGCGGTCAACAAGTATCTGGGACGGAAATAAAGTGTAAAAAATCATGCAAATGCGGTATTGTCGGCCCAGGAAAGAGCCGATAGTTTTGCCCCGGTGATTGACGGTAATCACCCCAAAACAACGCACGATTATGAAAACGCTGCTTCTGTTCCTCCTGGTAACGCTGACTTTTACGGCCTGCAAAAAAGACAATGACGAAGTCGCGCCCGCTAAACCGGCGGAAGCCGTGGCGGGTACGTATACGCTCACTTCCTTCTATTACGTGTCGGGTGACGACCGCATCAATCTGCCGACGCTGCCGTATACCCAGAACGGCCAGACCATTTCCGGAATCGCCAGCCTGACGCCCCAAACCACCAATGATCAGGTGACCCTCCGACTGACCCTGAAAATAACGGGAAGCGACGATCAGTCCATCGAGCTAAAAAACATCACCGTGCAGCAAAACGGGTCAGGCTATGACCTCACCGCAGGTAACCAGTCCATTGCCAGTTCCGACGGCCAAAAAATGAATCTGGCGATCTCCGAAACCGACCCAACCACGAAGAAAACCTCCGAACTCAAGTTCACCGCCGAGAAATAATTCCACTTGTTCCACCCATTTAATGACCTGATTATGTGCAAGAAACTCGCTTTTATCCTTAGTGCGGCCTTCCTGATGCTGCTGAGTAGCGATCGTGTGCAGGCCCAAAAAGCCTTTGAACAGGGCCGGATTGTTGGCACCGCCGGTTTGCTGCTGGAAAGCAATGCAACACCGGTAACAATAGCCGTTGAATATGGGGTTACGGATGAGATTGGCGTCGCCGGCAAAGTGGTTTATCAGTCAAGCAAGGGCTACAGTGCCTATTCGCTTGGCGTGCTGGGCAACTACCACCTGGCCAAAGCTTTTTCGGTGACGGGCAATAAATTCGATCCTTTCCTGGGTATTCACATTGGCAAGCCCTTTGCGTCGCGGGATGGGCGGACGGCCTCCGGAAGCGTTTTTGCCGGTGCCCAACTCGGTGCCCGGTATCTGGTCAACGAACGGATCGGTCCGTATGCGCAACTCAATCTGGGACTCGTCAATTCAGCCGGATCGAGTTTTGAACTCGGGGCGGCTTTCAAATTCGGGAATTAACCGACAAAATCAGCCACCTTTTTTTTCGTCTTGTAAACTCAACGCTTTGAATATGAAAATCTGGATTAGTTGTCTGCTCTTCGCTTCCTCAATGGCTCTGGCTCAGTCCGGCGAACCGTTCAAAAAGGGAAATAGCGTTTACGTCGAATCGTTGTCGAAAAACGAAAACAGCCAGGAAACGCTGAAAGCCTTTGTCGATCAGCTTCAGGAATGGGGCCATTGGAAAGTGTTGTCCAACAAATCCTCGGCTGATTTCATCATCAAGTTAAATCTTGAAGCCAGCAGAGGAATTCGGGTTACGTCCTGGGGAGGCACTTCGATGGCTTGTAGCGCCCGGTTTTACGATAAATCCGATGTATTGCTCTGGGAAACGGACACCTACAAGGCCAGCCCCAACGGCACCAACGGGTTTAACGCCAAAAGAGCTGCGGTTCGTAAACTGGTGAATGCCATCGAAAAAAAATACCGCTAAGTCCCTGATCAGACGTAGCTTCTGCGTCCGAAAATGTTTTTAATCTGAAAACATTGCAATGAGGCTCTGTGCTTTAAAATCGGCAAAATCCGCTACTTTTGCGGGCATGAACTACCGATTTTTTGCTTTATTTCTTCTGCTATCCACTCCGCTTTTTGCGCAGGAGCCATCGGCCAGTCGCATCACCCGGCACATCGAAAAACTGGCTTCCGACCAAATGAAAGGCCGTGGAACGGGCAGCCGCGAAAATGCCAAAGCTGCGGCCTACATCGCCCGGCACTTCCGAAAATACGGTCTAAAACCGCTGGGCGAAGACGGTTTTTACCAACCCTTTATGGCCAAAGTCCGGCGCGTGGTGGTGCCCGACAGCCTCCGCAAAGCCGCCAATGTGATCGGATTTCTGGACAACGGCGCGGAGCATACCATCGTGATCGGCGCGCATTATGACCACCTGGGCCTGGGCGATCAGGGCAGCTCGCTGGACGCCAACCCGCGGGGACAGATTCACAACGGGGCCGACGACAATGCATCCGGTGTGGCCGGTTTGCTGGAACTGGCGCAGTATTACACAAAAAATTCAGTGAAAGAACCGTACAATTTTCTGTTCATGGCGTTCGGCGCGGAAGAACTGGGTTTGCTGGGTTCCCGGCATTTCCTGAACCACCCCACCCTGCCGCTGGACCGGATGAATTTCATGGTGTGCATGGATATGATTGGTCGGTATAACCCGGAACGCGGTATTGGCATCGGAGGCTACGGAACCGCCGACGCCTGGCCGACGGTTTTCAAAGATGTGACGGCCGGGGTAAAATTCTTCACCGACCGGGCCGGCAACGGCGGTTCCGATAATGCGGCTTTTTACGCCAAAAAAATTCCCGTGCTGTTTTTCCACACCGGCGGTCATCCGGATTACCACAAACCGGGCGATGATCCCGAGAAAATTGACGCCAAAGCCGAGGAGGAAATTCTGAAGCTGGAAATCAAACTGATCAACAACGCGATGAAGCTGCCGAAGATGACGTTCACGGCGGTTCAGTAAGTTACCTGGCGAACGATTTTGTTCTGGTAGAGTATTGCCGGATGCAAAGCGACTTTCTACTGAATATACGCAATTGACAGCGTTAGCCCACGTAGAAAGACCTCCGGCATGACCTTCCCCCAACAAATTCGTTACACGGTTTTCCTTTTTTGCTTCCTTTTCGTTCACCTGACCGGAAGGAGCCAGGAAAAACCGAAGTCCCCCAAAACGATTCCGGAACTTCAACGGGCGATTGAAAACGTGCTGAAAGAAACCGGAACCCCGGCGGTCGGGGTGGCTTTGGTGAACGGAGACAGTACGGTTTGGGTGGCGGGGTTGGGAAAAGCCAATCTGGAGAAAAATACGAAGGCTACCGCTACGACGCTGTTCCGCATTGGTTCGGTGTCGAAAATGTTCGTTTCGCTGGCCGTTCTGAAGCTTCAGGAAGAAGGCCGGGTGAGTCTGAAAGACAAGGTCCGGGATTTAGCTCCCGAAATCGCTTACGTTAACCCCTGGGAAAAAACCGCTCCGATTCTGGTGGAGCATCTGCTGGAACACACCACGGGCTGGGACGATATGCATATGGCAGATTACGCCCTCAACGATCCAACCCTTACGCTGAAACAGGGACTCGATTTTCTGCCCGGCACCCGGACATCCCGCTGGATGCCAGGCACCCGGATGGCCTACAGCAATTCGGGTCCGCCGGTGGCCGCCTACATCATCGAAAAGCTGACGGGTCAGCGTTTTGAAGACTACATTCAGACTCATTTTTTTCAACCACTGGGCATGACAACGGCGACGTATTTTGCGTCGTCACTTTACCAGCAACGGGGGGCCACCCTCTATGTGAATAACGATCCCCAGCCGTATTGGAACATCAGCGTTCGTCCCTCGGGGGCCATTAATGCGTCACCGACAGATATGGCCCGGATGCTCCGTTTTTTTGTCAACCGGGGTCGGGTTGATGGTCGGCAACTCGTGCGCGAAGCCTCCCTGAAACGCATGGAAACCCCCTCTACCACCACCGGCGCGCGGGAGGGTCTGGACTATGGCTACGGTTTGGCCAACTATTCGACCCCGTATAAGCAGTTTGTGTACCGCTCCCACTCCGGCGGGGTGAACGGCGGACTAACGGATTTTGCGTATCTCCCGACGCACCGGGTGGGCTATGCCATTATGATCAATGCCGCGAACGGAAATGCCCTTTCCCAGATTGGGAACCTGATTCGAAGTTTTCAGACCGCCCCTTTTCAGACCGATTCGACCCGCAAAAAACCGGTGGAACAAAAGCTCGATGATGCGATTTCCGGCTATTATGTTCCGATCAATCCGCGGGTGCAAAAGATGTATTTTCAACAGCGGATTGTGGATGTAAAGCGCCTTTGGCGGAACGGAAATTTTCTTTTTAGCCGAAACCTGTTCGGGGGCGGTTTAGAAACCCACGTCGCCGTGACCGACCGGCAGTATGCCTCGCCCGAAACCGGAAAAATCAGTGTGGTGCAGGTACAGGACCCGCTGGCGGGGGAAGTCGTTCACGTGGGCAGCCTGGCGCTGATGCGGATTTCACCGGTTCTGGCATACGGTCAATACCTGCTCAGTATCCTCTGGATCCTGTATCTGCTGGGTTCGGTAATTTTCGGCAGCGTCTGGTTGATCCGATACTGGAGGACCAGCAAGGGCCGTAAGGAGACGCGCAACGTTATTCTGTGGCCTTTTCTGACGAGTCTGCTTTTTGTGGTGACCTCGGTTCTGGGCATCATCGGCGGGCAGGATCCGATGGAACGGCTGGGAAAGATGGGATTTCTATCGGTTTCCGCGCTGGTATTGTCCATTCTTTTTGCCCTGGCGGCCGTCTGGTCCGTCATCACGCTGATCCGGGAACGGAAAGCCAGCCTGAGCAGAACCGTTTACTGGCACATGGTCGTGCTGTCGATTCTCCATGTCTTGGCCACCGGTTATCTAACGTGGTTTGGGGCCATTGGCGTACCAAGCTGGCAGTAACGCACATCCGTCAGGCGGAAAAAACGGACAGAAATCCGTTCGATCCGTTTTCCCGTTTTGGATACAACTTCAAGAGATCTGGTTACTTTTTTGGATCGGAACTGCCGCACCTTTGCAGCGTCAATAGTTGACTCCGATCAAACACGAGGACTTATGAGCAGTATTCAAAAAACGAAATTAGGCAACCAGGGATTGGTCGTTCCGGCCATTGGACTGGGTTGCATGGGCATGACGCAGATTGCGGGCATGGATATTTACGGAAAAGTTGACGAAGCCGAATCCATTGCCACCATTCACCGCTCGCTCGAACTGGGCGGTAATTTTCTGGACACGGCAGACTTGTACGGCCCACTCGCCAACGAACGACTCGTGGCCAAAGCCATCCGGGGAAACCGGGATCAGTATGTGATTGCCACCAAATTTGGCTACGAGATCGACGATAACGAGCAACTGACCTGGCGGATCAACGGCCAGCGGGACTATGTCAAAAAAGCCGTCGAGCGTTCGCTGAAAAACCTGGGAACCGACTACATCGACCTCTATTACCTCCACCGCCTGGACCCCAACACGCCAATTGAAGAAACCGTGGGGGCCATGTCCGAGCTGGTTAAGGAAGGGAAAATCGGGTATATCGGGTTGTCGGAAGTGGGTTCGGAAACCATTCGGAAGGCGCACAACGTTCATCCCCTGACAGCGGTCCAGACCGAGTATTCCCTGTTTGAGCGCAGTGTGGAGGAAGACGGTATTCTGGCAACGATTCAGGAACTGGGCATCGGTTTTGTGGCCTATTCGCCGTTAGGACGCGGATTTCTGTCCGGCGACATTCAGACACCGGATGATTTTCCCGCCAACGATTTCCGCCGGAGCATTCCCCGCTTTCAGGGGGAGCAGTTTCACAAAAACATTGAGCTGGTGAACGAGATCAAGAAACTGGCCGCTGAAAAAGACATTACGCCGTCGCAACTGGCCATTGCCTGGGTAATTGCCAAAGGCTATTTACCCATTCCGGGCACCAAACGCGTGAAATACGTAGAGCAGAACATTGCTTCGGCCAGCTTAACGTTAAGTACCCATGAACTGGATCGATTGGAAGCCATTGTTCCCTTGGGCACCTCGACCGGCGACCGCTATGATGCGACCGGAATGGCGATGGTTAGTTTGTAAACGTTCCTAAACCGGAAAAGCGATCTTCAGGGGTGGCTTTTCCGGGTTTTTAAAACCGAAACCGGCATGAAAAAGAACGACCGCTCTCCCTATTTTATCCATTCAATCGCTGAATTACACCGGATTTTGGAGTTACCCAAACCGGAACATCCGCTGGTGAGCGTGATTAATTTCGAAGAAATAACCTGCTATACGGATGAAAGCATGAGAAGCCTTATTTATAATTTTTACTCGATCTGCATCAAAAAAGGATTCAAAGGGAAATTAAAGTATGGTCAGAACTATTATGATTTCGACGAAGGCATCATGACTTTCTTTTCACCGGGGCAAGTCATTACCACGGATATCACGGATGAGCTGGCGCTTTCGGGTTGGTGGCTGGTTGTCCATTCCGATTACATCCGGAATTACCAGTTGGCAAAATCCATCCAGAATTACGGTTTTTTTTCGTATGCCGCGAATGAAGCTCTGCATCTTTCCGAAAAAGAAGAAGCAATGGCCACCACCATTATGAAGAATATCGAACAGGAATATCGTTCAAATATTGACTCCTACAGTCAGGATGTTATTGTGTCGCACATTGAATTATTGCTCAATTATTCAAACCGGTTCTACAACCGGCAGTTCATCACCCGCAAGGCTACCAACAATGATTTGCTGATCAAGTTGGAAACACTGCTGGCGGATTATTTTTCCGGCGAGAAAGTGCAGCAACTGGGTCTGCCGACGGTGCATTACATTTCGGAACAACTCGCCATTTCGCCCAACTACTTAAGCGACCTGCTGCGCAACCTGACGGGCCAAAGCACCCAGCAACACATCCACAACAAACTGATCGAAAAAGCGCAGGAAATCCTGACGACGACCTCCCTCTCCGTGAGCGAAATTGCGTATCAGCTTGGTTTTGAATACCCGCAGTCGTTCAGCAAACTGTTCAAGAATAAAACGAATCTCTCTCCGCTCGAATTCCGGCATACATTCAACTAGATTTCCGAAGTAAGAGGAATGCATTGCCTGAGCAGATCGTAACCGAACCAGTCTACGAAATGCACTTTATTCATACTTTCTACCCCTACATTCTGTCCTCTAGCAATCCTGTTTAAAATTGCTTGTAAAAGCAATAAATAAAATACAAAACGCTATTACCGAACAAAAATATCCGTTTGTACAACCGGAATAGTTATACCGTATGATAACTTAAACCGCATTCCCCTTTTTAAATAATGCAGTTCATTTTCACCCTGTCGCGCAATTTAGTCAGACAGATGAAGCTTTTGGGTATAAACCGGTAATCCACCTCCTCTCCTGTTAAAGAATCAATGTACCATCCTATAAATAAATTCTATATTTGTAGTAGTATATGACGCAGAAATAGAACTTATTCCGTTTGTGAAGCCTATTTATCCGTCATGTAGCTTCCAATTCCTTTTATATCACGTCTTACTTAAATTTTTCTCTCGTTATGAAGCAAACCTTTACCGCTATTAAATCCTTCTATTCGTGTTTTTTGGGAATATTCCTGCTGATTTCCTTCCTGGAAACCACGGTAGTATACGCACAATCCATTAGTGTAGAGCCTGAGAGCTTTCAGGTTGATAAATCAAGAAAACTCATCGTCTGCAATCGAATTCCGACCATTCCATCCGGACAACCGGCACGTCCGAAAATCATCTTCGATAAGGAGTATACCTTCTCAGAAGCGACTGCGACTTTCGAAAAGGGGAAGGCCTACAAGATTAACAACAACGGAGCCATCTTTACCCTGTTCTTTACTAGCCTGCCGATCCTGAATGTTAAAACTGTTAACAGTAAAGCTATTAACGAAAAGGAAGACGATGTCCGGACGCCGGGAACGATTACCCTTTCTACCACGGATAAGCCGCTGGTGACGTCCTACATGGGCATTCGGGTACGGGGAAATTTCTCAAGAGGCTACCCAAAGAAAGGGTATAATATGGAGTTGTGGAACGATATAAAAGGGGATGAAAGCCGGGATGTTAGTCTGGACGGACTCCGCGAAGACAGTGACTATTACCTCCTGGCCATGTACGGCGAATCCATGCGACTCCAGAATGCAACGGCGCATTCGCTCTGGCTAAAAACGCACACGCTGCCGTATATCGCGAAAGAACCGGAAGCCATTGGCGGAATCCGGTTCCGGTATACCGATGTATTCATTAACGGTTCTTATAACGGCGTTTATCTGCTGACCGAAAAGGAAGACCGGAAGCAATTAAAACTGAAGAAAATCACCGATGATGGCGAAGTTCGGGGCGAACTCTACAAGACCAATCCGGGAAGCGCAACTAAATATACCGGACCTTTGCCCGGCTACGATCCCAATGCCGGACTGAGTTGGGGCGGGTTCGAAATCGATTATCCGAAACAGTCATTCTGGTTTAACCTCTATGACTTTGTGAACTTTATCGTTAATTCTTCCAATCAGAATTTTAAAGCCGGAATTTTCAACCGGGTGGAAATTACCAGTTTGATCGACAATTTCGTTTTCATTAACGCCATCCGCGCTGCGGATAACATGTCGAACAACCAGGTGCTGGCAAAATACAAAGAAGGTGAAAAATACTTTTACCTTCCGTGGGATTTGGATGCTTCGTTTGGGTATGATTTTACGGGAAATAAAGAATACCATACAAACGATGTCATGACCAACGGGCTCTATAACCGGCTCCTGTCGCAGGACCCCGATGGGTTTAAATCCAAACTACGCAAACGCTGGTTTGAGCTGAGAGGCACCATTTACAGCCTGGAAAGTATCAAACAGGAATTGCGGACTCATTATAACCTGCTCCAGAATGAAGGAGCCTACGCCCGCGAAACCCTGCGGTGGCCCGACCGACTGGCATTAGCCGACTTTTCCTACATCGATCCCTGGCTTGAGAAACGCATGGCTTTTCTGGACAAATATTTCGGAGCTTTTCCGGCCGATGCACCCGCGCCCTTCGTGGTCACGTTGACGTCATTTACGGGCGTCATCGACGGTGCGCAGAAAAAACTGGACTGGGCCACCAGCAAAGAGCAAAATTCCCGCCGGTTTGAAGTTGAATTCAGTACCAACGGCAGTTCCTACAGCAAGGTGGGTGAAGTGGCGGCAGCCGGTACCAGCGATGGCACCAAAACCTACAGTTTCACGCATTCGAATAGCTCCTCACCGGCGTACTACCGCCTGAAAATGATCAGTACAAGCGAAACCTCGCAGTACAGTAGCGTGGTTCAGATTACGGCACCGGGCGGTTGTACACCACCGGCGGCCCCCTCCGTCAATGCCAGTTCCACGACGGCGACATCCGGCCAAAGTGTGCAACTGACGGCTACCGGGTGTGCTTATACGGTGGTCTGGAGCACCAACCAGACCGGATCGCCGATCACCGTGAACCCCACCATAACGACCAGTTATACCGCCAAATGCCGGAAAGAAACCGGTTGCGAAAGCGGTTCCTCTGCTGCCGTTACGGTTACCATCAATAATCCAACCACCGTAACCGGCAATTTTGAAGGATTCCTGGACAAGGTCGAGTGTGGAACGATACGGGGGTGGGTCTGGGATCGGAACAAACCGAACACCCCGCTGACGGTCGAGTTTCTGGAAGGCAGCACCTCCCTGGGAACGGCACTGGCCGATATTTACCGCGAGGACATCAAAGCCGCCGGTAAAGGTGACGGTCGGCACGTTTACAGTTTTCCGACACCCGATAATCTGAAAGACAACCGGACCCACACCATTTCGGCGCGCGTGCTGGGCAGCACCTATACGCTGAAACAGGCTCCCAAAGTGCTTGGGCCCTGCGCCCCCGGCGCCCGCCTGAGTGCTTCGTTCGATGCCGAATCCGGCATCCAAATTTCGATCGCACCGAACCCGACAAGTGGCGAATTTGAGGTAAGCTTCTACACCGCCACCTGGCAGCAGTCGACGGTATCGGTTGTCGATTTACTGGGTCGCAACTGGTTTACGAGCACGCTGGAAGGCAGTGGAATCCAGAAGCAGAAAGTACGGTTATCCGGTGCCACCGGGCTGTATATGGTTCAGGTTCAACAGGGGAAGGACGTTCGCACGAAAAGTCTGGTTCTGCAGAAATAAACGGTTTTTAATCCATCTATCGAGGGCCTGTCAGGAGTTGTTCCGGGCAGGCCCTCGGTGTATATAAATCCCCGTAGTTTTAAAATTGCCCCCCGAAACAGAATAAACTCAGGCATTTTTAGCCAAATTGCGGTTCAAAAAACCACACAGCCGGCAGGTATGCCACCAGCGTAACCCGTCACCCTTGCACGACTGTTCATTCCCTGATTTGTATGTTTAAAACAATCCCTTTTCTGGCTTTCCTTTTCTCCCCGTATCTCGTCCAGGCGCAGCAACCTTTGCACATTTTGGCGATCAAAACGCCCAAAGAACTACACAGTTTTTTCCGGTGGACGGGCAAAGACCGGCCGATCATCAGCGGCCACCGGGGCGGCATGGTCAAAGGATTTCCGGAGAATTCGATGGCGACGTTCGAGAACACACTGAAACATACCCCGGCTTTTTTCGAGATCGATCCGCGTCTGACCAAAGACAGCGTGATTGTGCTGATGCACGACGCCACGCTGGACCGAACCACCACCGGAACCGGGAAAGTGGGTGACTATACGTGGAATGAACTGAAAAAATTGCGGCTGAAAGATGCGGAGGGCAACGTGACTGAACACCGCATTCCGACGCTGGCTGAAGCCATCGACTGGGCGCGGGGAAAAACGATTCTGAATCTGGACAAAAAAGATGTGCCTTTCCCGATGATTGCCGCGCTCATTAAAGAACACAAAGCCGACACCTTCGTGATGCTCACCGTTCACACCGCCGAAGAAGCCTTGTATTACTACAAAGGGAACAAAAACCAGATGTTTTCGGCCTTTGTGAAAACGCCACAGGCGATGAAGGACTACGAAAAAGCCGGGATTCCGTTTTCGCAGATGATCGCCTACATTGGCCCGGATGTCAAACCCGAAAACCAGGAAATGTACCGTTTGCTGAACGCAAAAGGCGTCATGTGCATGATTTCGGCGGCTCCCACCTACGACAAACTTAAAACAGCCGACGAACGGGCAGCCGCTTACCGGGCGGTTTTCAACGACGGTGCCAGCATTCTGGAATCCGACCTGCCCATCGAAACCGCCGAAGCCATCCAGGAAATGATTCCCGCCAAGAGTGCGAAGAACGTTTATTTTAAAAAAGCCGTGGTCAGTGACCGGTTTTGACAGACGAGTTTCCCCGCGTCAACCCCGCCAGCAACAGCATGGCCACGGCACAGATTGCCAGACCGCCGGATTCGCGGGCCAGTTCGACGTTGAGCGTTTTCATGCCCATTTCGTCCAATAAAAATCCTTCAAATTGCGGGGGCCACCAGTAAATGGCCGAAACCAGGTAAATGGCACCGGCCGCCAGGTAAAACCACGGGCGACCGGCGGTTCCGAACGCCATAAAACTGGCAATGGCGGCAAATCCATAAATGGGAACCCACACCTGTGGGTCGGGGTCGTTGTATTGAAAAGCCGCAAAGAGGGTGAACAACAGGCCAAACGTGATGGCAAGAATTTTCCGCATGGGTTTAGGAGGTATAGAAGTGTAAAAAAATCTTTTATTGACAGTATTCGGTCAGATACGCCTGGGCTTCGGAATAGCCCAGTTGTTTGGCCTGTTTCAGACTCAGACACCCATTTTCGCGCTGGTTCATCATGACCTGAGTTACCCCGAGGGCGTTGAAAGCTTTGCCAAATTTAGCGTCCAGTTGCACGGTTTTCGTAAAATCATTCAGAGCTTCGGCATATTCTTCCTGCTGAAACCGGATGTTTCCCCGGTTAAAATACGCCAGCGAATTTTTCCCATCCAGTTGAATAGCCTGGTTAAAATCCGATAAGGCCGATACCAGATTCCCGCTGTTGGCAAACAACTGGCCCCGGTCGAGGTAAATATCCGACGTATCGGGTGACCGGCGGATGGCTTCGGCGTAATCTTTCAGGGCCGCGTCGGTTTCACCCCGGGCGGTTTTCAGTTTCGCCCGGTTGTAATACGGTTTATAAAAATCCGGTTTCAACTGAATAGCCTGTTCGAAATCGAGAAGGGCATTTTCATAATCTTTCGACTCGAAATAAGCCACAGCCCGGCTGTTGAAAGCTTCGTAATTATCGGCATCGGCATCAATCGCCTGATTCAACGGCTGAATGGCCTCCCGAAATTTGCCCTGCTGCATCAATGCACGCGCTTCCGCCAGTTTGCTTTCCGACGATGTACAGGATTGACAAATCAATAAACTGAACAGGATTAAACACCGGCCCAAAAGTCGGCCGTTTTTTTTTGATATAAAATGGTCCTGTATGGAATCTGGAATGATCTTTATCATGATAATTGTTTGAAATCACCACAAAAGTAGGCAGCGGCTTTTATTTTCCTGCATAAATTACTAATTTTGCACCCGGCAAACAGGCACTACCAGCTCCTGCTGAATCCCCCAGGTCTTGACAGAAGCAAGGGTAGGCGGTCGTAGCGGTGAGATGTCGGTTTGCCTTTTTTTGTTTTCCAGCATTCTGAACGCGGCCCAATCGCTTCAGAACCTGATTCGCTCAACGGAAAATCAAAAATCCGATCGTCTGATTGAACGATTATCTTTATTGTTGAACGCATTCTAATCACTCATATCATCTCTTTTCTTTCAGTTTAGACTCTATGAAATTTTTCATCGATACCGCCAATTTAAACGATATTCGCGAAGCGCAGGATCTGGGCATTTTAGACGGTGTGACCACCAACCCATCCCTGATGGCGAAGGAAGGCATCACCGGTAAAAACAGCGTCATGCAGCATTACAAAGCCATTTGTGACATTGTCGATGGCGATGTAAGCGCCGAAGTGATCGCGACTACGTTTAACGAAATGATTGCCGAAGGCGAAGAACTGGCCGAAATCGATGATAAAATTGTCGTGAAAGTACCGATGATCAAGGAAGGCATCAAGGCCATCAACTACTTCACGGAAAAGGGCATCAAAACCAACTGCACGCTGATTTTCTCGGCCGGGCAAGCCCTGCTGGCGGCCAAGGCGGGTGCCACCTATGTGTCTCCCTTCATTGGTCGTTTGGATGATATTTCGGTCGATGGGGTTGCGCTAATCGAGCAAATTGCCCTGATTTACCGCAATTATGGCTACGGCACGCAGATTCTGGCGGCATCCGTTCGGCACCCGATGCACATCATCCAGTGTGCCGAAGTGGGCGCCGATGTCATGACCGGGCCGCTGAGCGTCATCAACGCCCTCTTCAGCCACCCCCTCACCGACATCGGTCTGGCCAAGTTTTTAGCCGATCACAAGAAAGCAGCTACCAAATAAGTTATGAGTTAAGAATTAAAAATTAAGAGTTGGCTGACGCATTAAACCGCACAATTAACTTTTAACTCTTAATTCCTAACTCTTAATTCTTAACTGACAATTATGTTCTCTACCGAACCCGTTCTGTCTCTGAATCAGGCTGATATCTACCAGGGAGGTCGGATTGTCCTGGCTGATGTGACGTTTGACGTCAACAAAGGGGATTTTGTGTTTTTAATTGGCCGGACGGGTAGCGGCAAAAGCTCGCTGCTCAAAACGCTGTATGCTGATTTGTGGCTGCAGGCGGGCACCGGTCGCGTGGCCGGTTTTGGCCTCGAAAAACTAAAACCGAAGGACGTTCCGTATCTGCGCCGGAAAATTGGCATCGTCTTTCAGGACTTTCAGCTTTTCATGGACCGCAACATCGAAGAAAACCTGCGGTTCGTGCTCAAGGCCACCGGGTGGACGGATCAGACCAAGATGAAAAACCGCATTTCCGAGGTGTTGATGCAGGTGGGTCTGGGAACTCTGCAAAAAAAAATGCCCCACCAGCTTTCAGGCGGGGAACAGCAACGCGTGGTGGTAGCCCGCGCCATGCTCAACGAACCCATGATTCTGATTGCCGATGAGCCCACCGGAAACCTCGATCCGGCGGTTGGCGAACAAATCATGAATGTTTTCCAAACCATCAACAATTCCGGCACCGCCATTCTGATGGCCACCCACAACTACGACTTTCTCCGCAAGTATCCCGCCCGGGTGCTGCGCGTTGAGGATGGGAAGGTGATTGAGCAGGGATTATAAAATGATGAGTTATGAATGATGAACGATGAATTGGCTAGCGCATAACATCCATCGTTCATCATTCATAACTCATCATTCCTTAAATCACTTCGGTTTCAAATACACAAATGGAATGATCATTTCTTCCAGCGAGACTCCGCCGTGCTGGAACGTATCCCGGTAATAATTAACGTAGTAATTGTAGTTGTTCGGATACGCGAAGAAATAATCTTCCAGCGTGAAGACGTAGGCCGTAGATACGTGAATCCGGGGCAGGAAGAAGTTTTCCGGTTTACGGCAAACGAACAGGTGGTTGTCGTCGAAACCCAGATTTTTGCCCTGTTTGTAGCGCAGGTTGGTGTTCGTATCCCGGTAGCCGACAATCTTGGCCGGTTTTTGCACCCGGATCATGCCGTGGTCGGTGGTAATGATCAACCGGCCATTCTTTTCCGAAATCTTCCGCACCAGTTCCAGCAAAGGCGAGTGGCTAAACCAGGACCGCGTGATGGAACGATAAGCCGCTTCGTCGGGGGCCAGTTCCTTAATCATCGCCATGTCCGTCCGGGCGTGCGACAGCATATCCACGAAGTTGTAGACGATCACGTTCAGATCGTTCTGCATCAGGTTGCTGAAGTTGTCGACCAGGTGTTTGCCCTGGTTGATGTTCAGAATCTTGTGATACGAAAACTTGATGTTCAGACGACTGCTGTCGATCTGGCGTTTCAGAAACTGGTCTTCGTTGTTGTTCAAACCAGCTTCTTCGTTGTCGTCATTCACCCACAGATCGGGATGTTTTTTCTCCATTTCGCTCGGCATCATCCCCGAAAAGATGGCGTTCCGGGCAAAAGCCGTTGTGGTCGGCAAAATGGAGTAGTACGACGATTCTTCTTCAACCGTAAAATATTCGGACAGAATCGGCTCGATCACTTTCCACTGATCGTAGCGCAGGTTATCGATCAGCACGAAGAAAAGCGGGTTGTTCTGCTCAATCAGCGGAAACACTTTCTTCCGCATCAACTGGTGCGACATCACCGGTTTATCGCCTTTGGGTTCGTTCAGCCAGTCCTCGTAATTGTTCATCACGAACTTGCAAAACGTCGCATTGGCCTCGCTCTTCTGCATGTTGAAGACTTCGCCCATGCTCTTGTCCTGCGCGCCATCCAACTCCAGTTCCCAGAAAATGAGTTTTTTATAAATATCGACCCAGTCGTCGAAATCGACGCGGTCGTTGTATAAATTCGATAAATTCCGAAAGTCCTGCTGGTAGCTCTGGTTCGTTTTTTCGGTCACCAGGCGTTTGTTATCAAGGATTTTTTTGACCGACAGCAGAATCTGGTTGGGGTTGAGCGGTTTGATGAGGTAATCGGCGATTTTGGCCCCGATGGCCCCTTCCATGATATGTTCTTCTTCGCTCTTTGTAATCATCACAACCGGCAGATTGGGCCGCATTTGCTTGATTTGCTGGAGCGTTTCCAAACCCGTCATCCCCGGCATCATTTCGTCCAGAAAAACGAGGTCGAAGTTTTCCTGATCCACTTTTTCGAGCGCATCGGCCCCGCTGTTCACGGGCGTAATGGTATATCCTTTGTTATTCAGAAAAAGAATATGGGGTTTCAGTAAGTCAATTTCGTCATCGGCCCAGAGGATGGAATAATTTTGCATGATACGGTTTTTCTGTGTGGTTAGATTGAATAGTGTATTCTAGTTCAACTTGGTAACGACCGAAACTGTTTAGGTGGTTCGATTTTAACAGTCTTTAACTTCTTGCTCCCGGGAAGGTATCGGTCTTGACTGGCGGGCAAGTTACCTTTTTCAGTTCACCTTTTCGAAAAATGATTGTTTTCTCTGCGGCTGTGTCCGAAACAGGCAATGAGCGCGATCTGATTTTCGAAGTAAACCGGCAGATGTGCTTATCCCGTAGCGAAGCATCACTTATCCCGAAGGGATTGAACAGCGCAGTGTCGGTAGCAACAAGACGAATCGCTCCCCCGCGTGCCGATCATACCTTTGCTCACTACCCTATCTGATTACCTTTTACCGAATTATCTTTGGTAGTCACTCGGCTAAGCGGTGGGGGATGGATAAAAACAGCAGTGCCTTAGGTGCTTCACACCGTTACCTATGTGTGTTCCCATCCCCCTGCTTTAACCTACACCGGACAGT
>NZ_QOWE01000016.1 GCF_003334855.1 Larkinella punicea | reverse complement strand
GAGCTGGGATGGTGGCAAGGGTGCGGGGGAACACCTCTTCCCATACCGAACAGAGCCGTTAAGCCCCGTTACGCCGATGGTACTGGAGTCACTTCCGGGAGAGTAGGTTGCCGCCACCACAGATTACCCAAGCTCCCCGCTATTGCGGGGAGCTTTTTTTGTGAACTTTTTTACAGAAATATATGAAAAGTTATGTTTATTAGTCAAATTGTAATTTAATATATACCTTGATTACCCTGCCTAATTTTCATAAGTCTCCAGGATCAATCTAATAAAAACCGGGCATTTACCTTTCGTCTCTGAAAAACCCGTGGTTCATCCGGGAAATTAGCCGCTTCACGCCTTAATTATTGATAAAAATCAGTGAGAAACTGACCTTTGTCATACCTGTCCAATACCAGTGCCTATAAGAAACTGAGGAAACTATGAACTTTAAAATAGTTTCCTCAGTTTATGGCTTAAAATAGTCCTATAGCGTTGGAGATCAAAGAACGAATTCTGTTAAAGGCTGAAGCTTTATTTTGGAAATTCGGTACCCGTAGTATTACCATGGACGACATCTCCCGGGATATTGGTATCTCCAAAAAAACACTCTATCAGCATTTTACCGATAAAGATGACATTGTGTACCAGGTCATGCTGTATCGGCTGGATAAAAACCGCGAAAATGTAAGTTGCTACATGGCAATGGCTCATGACCCGATTGAAGAAATCCTGCTGGCGTCGGAGATGATGCGGCAACATTTAGCCGAAATGAATCCTGCCTTGTGGATCGATGTGCAGCGCCATTATCCAAGAGCGTGGGAAGTTTGTACGGAATTCAAAGAGAAATTTTTGCTCGAATCGATTCGAAACAACTTGAAAAGGGGTATTGAGCAAGCGTTGTACAGACCCGAAATCGATGTAGAGATTATGGCCCGATTGCGAATGGAATTGATACGCATGGCATTTGACACCGATGTGTTTCCCCGGGGTGTAACGGCCATGATAGAAGTCCAGATTCAATTACTGCATCATTTTGTTCGCGGCATACTTACCGAAAAAGGAATCCTTATCTACAACCAATATGTTAAAGAACACCAGAATGACCCCGCTTCTACGACTTTATAAACCACTCTATAGTTTAGCGTTGACACTCGGTTTTTTCGGCTCGGCAGTAGCGCAGATCCCACGCGAGTTCTCATTGAATGATGCGATCAACTTTGCAACGCAACAAAACCTGAATGTCAAAAATACGCAGTTGGATGCGCTGAGTGCCGAAGCCCGTATTAAAGAAGTCAAAGGACTCGCTTTGCCGCAGGTCAATGTGGGCGGTACGGTTACGTATAATGCCATTATTCAGAAATTTATCTTTCCTGCGGGCGGTTTTGGTGCTCCGGCCGATTCAACCGGCGGTAGTGGCAGCAGTGGAGATGATGTAACGGCTATTCCGTTTGGGGTAAAACTTCAGGGAAACGTTTCGGCCAACGTGAATCAGTTGCTTTTTGATGCTTCGTATAAAATTGGGTTGAAAGCCGCTTCGACCTACCGGGAACTGGCCCAAAAGAACATTACGGCTTCGAAAATCAACGTAGCCGAACAGGTCGCTAAAGCCTACTACGGTGTTCTGGTCAGTGAAGAACGCATGAAGCTGCTGGATTTGAATATTTCCCGGGTCGATACGCTGTTGCGCGAAACCCGGGCGATGAATACCCAGGGATTTGTCGAAAAAATTGATGTAGACCGGTTGGAAGTACAGTTAAACAACTTAAAAACGGAACGGCAGAATGTGAAGAACCTGGTCGATCTGAGCTATTATCTACTGAAATTCCAGATGGGCTTGCCCATTAACTCGCCCATTCAGTTGACAGATCGGATCGAAACCTACAGTCAAAGTGATCTGGATCGGGCAGCGGTTTTGGATTCGGCTTTCGATTATGGCCAGCGCATCGAATTTTCGACCTTGCAAACGCAGATCAATCTGGCCGATTTGGACCTACAAAGCATTGCAAAGCAGTATTATCCGCGCTTGACGGCGGCCGCGACGTATGGTCATAACAACGGACGGAACAGTTTTGGTGATTTCTGGACGACACAATGGTTCAATTCAGCAGCTATTTCGGTAAACCTTAATATCCCGGTTTTTGACGGGTTTCAGAAGCGGTATGCAGCCCAGCAACGGAAGATAACCGTCGATAAGGCCCGGCAAAGTGGCGAATTGCTTAAAAACTCCATCGATCTGCAAATCCGGCAGGCAACCGTTATGTTGTCGAATAACCTGCAAACACTTCAAAACCAGAAACGGAATTTGGATCTGGCGCAGGAAATCGTGCGGGTAACCCGAATTAAATACAAAGAAGGCGTTGGTTCAAACATTGAAGTATTGAACGCCGAAACCTCTTTCCGGGAATCGCAAACCAATTACTTCGCTTCACTCCTGGACTACATGATCACGAAAGTCGATCTTGATAAAGCCTTAGGGAAATTGTACACCGGTCAGTAATCTTAATTCACATTCACACTGTTCAAAGCAGTTTTATTGATAACCAATATGAAAGCATACTACATAATCGGATTGGCAACCACCTTACTTCTTTCCTGCTCATCGGAAAAGAAGTCTGATTTGGCTTCTAAAAAGCAGGAATTGGCCGATTTGAAAACGCAGCAGACCGAACTGACCACCAAAATCAAGGCATTGGAATCGGAAGTTTCTAAACTGGACCCGACCCAGGCTGAACAGGTAAAAGTAAAAGAGGTGGTAGTGGCACCCTTATCGGTAACCACGTTCAAGCATTTTGTGGAATTGCAGGGTACGATCGATGCCAAAAACAATGTTCAGGTAACGCCTAAATCGGGCGGACCTGTCACGGCGGTTTATGTCAAGGAAGGCGATGCGGTGAAAGCCGGTACGGTTTTGGCTAAAATCGACGATCAGATTCTGCGCGAATCCGTTGAAGAAGTTCGTAATCAATTGTCGTTAGCCAACACGGTTTTTGAAAAACAGGCCAGCCTTTGGAAACAGCAGATCGGGACGGAAATTCAGTATCTGCAGGCCAAAAACAACAAAGAAGGGCTGGAAAAACGCCTAGCTACGTTGAACGTTCAATTGTCGCAATCGAGTGTAACCTCACCGATTTCGGGCATCGTGGATCAGGTGAATGTGAAAACCGGTGAAACGGCTATGCCGGGGATGGGCATTGTGCGGGTGGTGAACCTGTCGCAGTTGAAAGTGGTCGCCAAAGTGGCCGATTCGTATGCCGGTAGCGTTCGGAAAGGGGATGCCGTCGTCGTGCGTTTCCCGGACATTAACAAAGAACTCACCACTCGCATCAGTTTCGTTTCAACAACCGTCGATCCGTTGTCCCGGACGTTCAGCATCGAGGCCCCGCTGCCATCAGATAACAGCCTGAAACCGAACATGCTGGCGCAGGTAAAGATCAACGATATTTCGAAAGCAAAAACGATCGTCATTGATCAAAACCTGGTTCAAAACACGGAAAATGGCCAACTGGTCTACGTGGCGGTTTCAGAAGGAAACAAAAAACTGGCCAAGGCCCGTCAGGTAAAAACCGGGTTGAGCTACGGCGGACAAGTTGAAATTATTACCGGGCTGAATTCCGGCGATCAGCTCATTACGCAAGGCTATCAGGAGTTAGTTGATGGACAACCGATAAATTTCTAAAAACAGATCGAAGCCCGGATTACGGTTCAATCCGGGCTTCCATCCCATCTAACCAAGGCCATGAAATTTGAACAATACAAAACCCTCGGTTTTACCAACTGGTGCGTCGAAAACCGGACGGCTATTTACATCTTCACGTTCATCATTACACTGGGCGGGTTGTTTGTGTATAATAACCTGCCGAAAGAGCAGTTCCCCGATATTAAAATACCGCAGATTTATGTCAACACCATTTACCTGGGAACGGCCCCGGCCGATGTTGAAAACACGATTAACAAACCGATTGAGAAGCAGTTAAAGTCGATTTCGGGCGTTAAAAAGATCAAGTCGAACGCGTTGCAGGACGTGTCGGTGATCCTGGTCGAATTTAACCCGGATGTTCAGGTACCGGAAGCGTTGCAACGGGTGCGGGATGCGATCGATAAAGCCAAGCAGGACTTGCCCCAGAAAATGGATGCGGGGCCAACGGCGCAGGACGTGAACTTCTCGGAGTTTCCGATCATGAACATCAACCTCGCCGGTAATTTTTCGCTCAAGCGGCTGAAAGAATACGCGGAGGACATGCAGGATGCCATTGAAGCCATGCCGCAGATCAGCCGGGTGGATATTGTGGGCGCATTGGAACGCGAAATTCAAATCAATGTGGATTTGCCACGGATGCAATCGGCCGGTTTAGCCTTCTTCGACATTCAGCAGGCGGTTCAGGGCGAAAACATCAACGTGTCGGGTGGTGAATTGAATGTGGCGGGTGTACGCCGGACGTTGCGGGTGAAAGGCGAGTTCAGTGAGATGAAGCAGTTGCAGAATCTCCAGATCCGGACGGCGACGGGTGCTACGGTTCGTCTGGGCGATGTGGCTGATGTGCAGGATAGCTTTGAAGAGCAGCAGGATTTTGCCCGACTGGATAACAAATCCGTTGTGACGCTGAACGTCATCAAGCGCTCAGGGGCCAACCTGATTGCGGCCGCTGACCAGATTGAAGAAACCATTAAGGAATACAAGGCAAACCGGTTTCCGGCCGGACTCGACATTCGGGTGACGGCTGACCAATCAGAACGGACCCGCGCCGATATTCACGATTTGATCAACACCGTTGTGTTGGGCTTCATCTTTGTGGTGCTGGTTTTAATGTTCTTCATGGGCGTTCGCGACGCTATTTTTGTCGGTTTATCGGTGCCCTTGTCGGCTTTGGTAGCCTTCGTCTGTATGCCTATTGTTGGCCCGGCGGTCGGCACCCTGTTTACGTTGAACACCATCGTTCTGTTTGGTTTTCTGCTGGGTCTGGGTCTGGTGGTGGACGACGCCATTGTGGTCATCGAAAACACGCACCGGTTATTCAATGAGCACAAAGACTGGGACATCAAGAAGTCTGTCAAAGCGGCTGCGGGCGAGGTGTTCATCCCGGTATTTTCCGGAACGCTGACGACCATTGCTCCTTTCTTCCCGCTGTTATTCTGGCCGGGCATTGTGGGTGAGTTCATGAAGTTTCTGCCTTTAACGCTCATTCTGACCCTGTTTGCTTCGCTTTTTGTCGCTTATGTGATGAACCCGGTTTTTGCCGTCACCTTTATGAAACGGCACGATGAGGATAATCACGAAGACAATCAGGGGTTTGCCACGATTCGTCGGCCGTTGATGATTCTGGCGGTTTTGGCAGGACTGGGTTATGTGATCGACCGGGGCATTGGGAATTTGTTCCTGTTTGTGCTGATTTTGTATGCGTTCAATCACTATGTGCTGACACCGAAGATTATTGTGCCGTTTCAGGAACGTTTGTTACCAGCCTTGAAAAATGGTTATCGTAAGCTGATTTCATGGATCTTAACGGGTTGGCGACCAATCTGGACCATTGTTGCGGTATTTATGCTGTTGGTCGGAACGTTTTTCCTGATGGGTGTTTTCCCGCCGAAAGTAATTTTCTTCCCCAGCGGTGATCCGGATTATGTGTACGTCTACAATGTGATGCCGATCGGGACGGATTCGCGCGTGACGGATTCAGTGACAAAAATCATTGAGAAACGGGTTTTCAAGGTACTTGATGAAAATAAAGCAACGGATATTGTGAACTCGGTGATTGCCAACGTAGGAAAAAACGCGGGTGATCCTTTTAACCCCGACCGCTCGGCTACTCCGCACAAATCGAAAGTGACGATTGCGTTTGTCAAGGGTGAAAACCGGCACGGACTATCAACGGAAACGATCCTGAACAAGGTTCGGGCGGCCATGCAGGGCATTCCGGGTACCGAGATTTCGGTTGAGCGCGAAAACAGCGGCCCACCGACTGGTAAACCCATTGCCATTGAAATTGCCGGTGAAGAATTTGCAACCCTGCAAAAACTGGAAAAACAGCTTCGGCAACGGATTACCGCATCGGGCATCAAAGGAATCGATCAGTTGAAGTCGGATTTGATTACCAACAAACCGGAAATCGTTATCAACATCGACCGCGATAAAGCCGAGCGTGAAGGCATTTCGTCGTCGCAGATTGCGCTGGCGGTTCGGACGGCCTTGTTTGGTACGGAAGTGTCGAAGTTCCGGGATGCGAAAGACGAATACCCGATTATGGTTCGTCTGAAACAGGATGACCGCAGCCAGATTGAACGACTGCTGAGTCTGAACATCGTTTACCGCGACATGAATGCGGGGGGGCAGCTTCGTCAGGTTCCGATTCAGTCGGTAGCCAACATTGCCTATTCGACGACGTTTAGCCAGATTAACCGGATCAATCAGGAGCGGGTCATTACGCTCAGTTCGGATGTGGTGCCGGGTTACAATGCCAACGAGATCGTTCAGGAAATTCAGCAGTTAGTAACCGATACCGAAGTGCCGAATGGCTACACCGTCCGGATGGGTGGCGAGCAGGAGGATCAACAGGAGTCGATGAACTTCCTGGTGTCGGCTTTCGGATTGGCCATGTTGCTGATTTACCTGATTCTGGCTACGCAGTTCAACTCCGCCGTAAAACCGCTGATTATCTTCTTCACGATCATTCTTTCGTTGATTGGGGTGTTGCTGGGCTTTATGGTAACGGGCAAAACGTTCTCGGTGGTCATGTCCGGGGTCGGTATTATCGCCCTGGCGGGGATTGTGGTGAAGAACGGTATTCTGCTGATCGAGTTCATCGAAGAATTGCGCGGACGCGGCATTCCACTGCGTCAGGCCATCATCGATGCGGGCGGTATCCGGTTGACGCCGGTATTGCTGACGGCATCAGCGGCCGTTCTGGGTCTGATTCCGCTGGCGGTGGGTTTAACCGTCGATTTTGTGGGGCTGTTCCAAAATCTGGACCCGCACATCATCATTGGGGGCGATAGCGCCGTATTCTGGAACATTCTGGCTTGGACCATCATCTACGGCTTAACCTTCTCGACGGTTTTGACGCTGGTCATTGTGCCCTGTATGTACTGGGTGAACGAACGAATCCGGGATAAATTCAAGGAAAGAATAGCGAAGAAGGAACGTGAGCCGGAATTGGTAAACGAATAAGTAAAGTACTAACTGTAAACCAAAAACCCACAGTGTCTGTTAACGCTGTGGGTTTTCTTTATGCACCATTATGAACCGCATCGTTCTTTTTTTTGTCGTATCCGCCATCCTACTGCTCATTGACTGGTACGTATTTCAAGCCATCAAAACCGTCACCCGTTCGGCCACCGAAAACACCCAGCGGATCGTCTCGATGCTTTACTGGGGTTTTACGGGCGTCACCATCGTTACCTATCTGACCATGCAGTTGTTACCGCCCGATGCCGTTGGCCGGGTAGCCCGTGGTTTTATCTGGACGGCCATTCTGATTCCCTATTTTTCGAAAGTCTTTGCCGTTCTGTTCATTTTCGTGGACGATCTGGGTCGTTTTGTTCGGTGGGTGGCTTCTCTGTTCTACAGCCCCGACATCCGTGCTGCGGTCAACGACACGTCGCAACCCAACATTCCGGCTACGAACGTCATTCCGCGCTCCGAGTTTCTGATGAAAACCGCCCTCATTGCGGGAACTGTACCGCTGGTGGCGTTTACGTACGGGATTGTTTCCGGCGCACACGATTACCGCATCCGGCGCATCCGGCTGTCGCTCAAAAACCTGCCGTCGGGTTTCGACGGAATGAAAATTGCCCAGCTTTCGGATATTCACTCCGGTAGTTTTTTCAATAAAGTGGCCGTGAAAGGGGGCGTTGACATGCTACTGCGCGAAAAACCGGATGTTGTCTTTTTTACAGGTGATCTGGTCAACAACACGGCGGATGAGGTGGAAAATTACATCGACATCTTCAATAAAGTGAAGGCACCGCTGGGGGTTTATTCGACGTTGGGCAACCACGACTACGGCGACTATGTGAACTGGCCGAATGCACAGGCGAAAACCCAAAATCTGAACAACCTGAAAGCCGCTCACAAACTGCTCGGTTGGGATCTGTTGATGGACGAAAACCGCATTTTAGAACAAAATGGCGACAAAATTGCTTTAGTAGGTATCCAGAACTGGGGTTCGGGGCGTTGGCCCAAATACGGGAATTTAGAGAAGGCCCGCCAGGGAACGGAAGACGCCCCGGTGAAGCTGTTGCTCTCCCACGATCCCAGCCATTGGGATGCCCAGGTGAAGCCGCAATTTTCGGACATCGACGTCATGTTCGCGGGTCATACCCACGGGATGCAGTTTGGAGTCGAAATCGGAAATGTCCGCTGGAGTCCGTCGCAATACGTCTATAAACAATGGGCGGGTTTGTATCAGGAAGGGGAACAATATCTCTATGTAAATCGTGGATACGGTTATTTAGGCTATCCGGGCCGGGTCGGAATCTTACCGGAAATCACCATTTTTGAATTGAAGAAAGTCTGAACCGGGATTAAGCTGATTTTTCTGATTACACTGATTTTAATCGGAAGACTCAAAACAATCAACCCGGTTCTGACGTAGACAATCAGTGTAATCAGAAAAATCAGCTTAATCCCGGTTCAGAAACCTATTGCACTATGAAAAAGATTTTCCTTTTTTCCTGCGGACTTTTCGTCTCGCTGACCTCGTTTTCCCAGACCCCGTCCTGCTGCGACCAGCCGGTTGCTCAGGTATCGAATGACATGGCTTTGCTGGCCAGTAACCAATCGTTTGTGATGCTGCACGAAGAACCACTTCCGTTCACCTACCAGAGTGCGGCCGGTGAAATGGTAAAATTCAAAACGGCGGATGGCACCGAAGCCAACGGTTTTCTGCTCAAGGCGGCCAATCCGTCCAACAAATGGCTGCTCGTTTATCAGGAGTGGTGGGGCCTGAATGACTACATCAAGCAGGAAGCCGAAAAACTGTACAACGACCTGAAAGATGTCAATGTGCTGGCCGTTGACATGTACGACGGTAAAGTGGCCACCACGCGCGAAGAAGCTTCGAAATTGGTGCAGGTGCCGCGCGAACGGCTGGGCGCGATCATGCAGGGGGCTATTGCCTACGTAGGACCACAGGCGCAGATTGCCAGTGTCGGCTGGTGCTTCGGCGGGGGTATGTCGCTGCAATCGGCCATTCTGGGCGGAAAGCAAACCGTTGGTTGTGTGATGTATTATGGACAACCGGAAAAAAACGTGGAGCGGTTGAAAACGCTGAATACCGACGTATTGGGCATCTTTGGTGCCAAAGACTCCGGAATTCCGCCCGCAACCGTAGCCGAGTTTGAGAAAAACATGAAGGAAGCCGGCAAGCAAACGACCATCCAGATGTACGATGCGCCCCATGCTTTTGCCAATCCGAGTAACCCGGGTTATAATAAAGAAGCCACGGCGGATGCCTACCAGATTACCTTGAATTATCTGAAAACCAAGCTAAAAGTCTAGCTGCGGGTTTAGGGGTTGACTCCGAAAAACGAACAACTTTTTCAGTTTATGCGTTAAACCTAGGTGTACCAAACGAGTCTAACAGACATTGATAAAGTGAACCTGTAGACTGTTATCATCATGAAAACGCATAATCTGATTTCAATGCTGGCGATTGTCCTGATCGGTTTTGTGCTGACCAGTTGTGCGCCCTCAGTGGGTGTCGGTGTCAGGACCGATTATGGCTATGGACCCAGTTACGGGTATGGATATAGCCCATACCGGTATGGTTACCGTCGTCCGCCGATTATCGTAACCCCTCCGCCGAGGGTCGTTTACAAGTCGCATCCCCGCCGGTATCGTGCCCCTCAATACCGCAATAGCTACCGTCGCGGGGCTCCGCAGCAATATGGATATCGTTCACAACGGAGTCGCGGACCCCGGTAAGAACTTCAAAAACCGTCTCGAAAGGGGCGGTTTTTTAGTTTTTAAACGGGATTGATCTGGTAAATGAGTTAAAATCAACGGGGAGGAATAGAAAAAACTTGCTCTTTTTTACGTACTTTTCGTAAGTCTTTGCGTTTAAAGAAATAGAAAGGCCGATAAAACGTATGAAAAAGCTATTGTTGCTGGGTGTCACACTCTCTATGCTGCTGCCACTGGAAGCACCGGTTGAAGCAGCCGTTGTAAAATCAGCCGGGAGCGAACTAAAAAGTGAGTTAGTCTATAAACGGAAGAAAGCGCGCGGTTATAAGAAGAAAAAAGGCTTCATGTGGGGATTGTTTCGCAAGAAAAACGCGTGTGGTTGCCCAAAGTTTTAATTCGTACGGATCGTAAATTGTACTTATAGCCGGGGCAACCCGGCTTTTTGTTTTTCAGTAGGTTAATAAATTGTAAAATACTACTATTCAGCTAAAAAATCCGTATCTTTGCACTTTAATTGAAAAGACAAAAGAGAATAGCGAAACGACCGAAGAGTTTGCTGGTTTCTGTGCTCTCTTGTCTAAGTGCTATTGTCTCAAAAAAGTATGCAATCCATTCGCAACATAGCTATTATAGCGCACGTTGACCACGGTAAGACTACGTTGGTTGACAAAATTATTCATGCTTCCAAGCTCTTCCGGGACAACCAGGAGTTTGGTGACCTGATATTAGACAACAACGATCTGGAACGGGAGCGGGGCATCACCATTGTCTCCAAAAACGTTTCAGTCCGGTACAATGATGTTAAAATCAACATCATCGATACACCGGGTCACTCCGATTTTGGCGGAGAAGTAGAGCGCGTACTGAAAATGGCCGATGGCGTTTGTCTGCTGGTCGATGCGTTTGAAGGCGCTATGCCGCAGACACGGTTTGTATTGGGCAAAGCCCTGCAATTGGGTTTGAAACCCATTCTGGTTGTTAACAAAGTTGATAAAGAAAACTGCCGCCCGGAAGAAGTTCACGAAGAAGTGTTCGACTTGATGTTCAACCTGGGTGCAACGGAAGAGCAATTGGATTTTCCGACGGTTTACGGATCGTCGAAACAAGGCTGGATGGGTCCGGACTGGAAAACACCGACCGATAACATCACCTACCTGCTGGATACCATCGTTGAGCATATCCAACCTGCGCCGGTTACTGAAGGAACCCCGCAAATGCAGATCACGTCGCTTGATTATTCGGCCTTTGTGGGTCGGATTGCCATTGGGCGGGTGGTTCGCGGAACGCTGAAAGAAGGGGCCAACATGGCGCTGGTGAAAGTTGGCGATGTGATCAAGAAAGTGAAAATTAAAGAACTGCAGACGTTCGAGGGCCTTGGCAGACAAAAGGTGTCGGAAGTGCAGTGTGGTGATATTTGTGCCGTAACCGGTCTGGAAGATTTCGAGATTGGCGATACGCTGACCGATCTGGAAAACCCGGAAGCCATCGAACGGATTGCCGTCGATGAGCCAACGATGAACATGTTGTTTACGATCAACAACTCACCGTTTTTTGGCAAAGAAGGCAAGTTTGTAACCTCGCGCCACTTGCGGGAGCGGTTATACAAGGAAATTGAGAAAAACCTCGCCCTGCGGGTTGAAAATACCGACAGCGAAGACCGGTTTTTGGTTTACGGACGCGGGATTCTTCACTTGTCGGTTTTGATCGAAACCATGCGTCGTGAAGGCTACGAATTGCAGGTTGGTCAGCCCCGGGTGTTGTTCAAATATGACGATCACGGAAACCGCCTGGAACCGGTGGAAACACTGGTAGTGGATGTTCCGGAAGAAACAGCCGGAAAAGTGATTGAGCTGGCAACCCAGCGGAAAGGCGAGTTGCTGATTATGGAACCGAAAGGCGACTTACAGCACTTAGAGTTTGAAATACCGTCGCGTGGTTTGATCGGTTTGCGTTCCAACGTTCTGACCGCTACATTCGGTGAGGCCGTTATGACCCACCGTTTCAAGAGCTTTGAACCGTATAAAGGAGCTATTCCGGAGCGGATCAACGGCTCGCTGATCTCGATGACGAGCGGAGCAGCTACGGCCTATTCGATCGATAAATTGCAGGATCGGGGTGTTTTCTTCATCGAACCGGGTGACGAAATCTACACCGGTCAGGTAATTGGCGAACACAACCGTCAGAATGATATTGTCGTGAACGTTCAAACCGCCAAGCAGTTGACCAACATGCGGGCTTCCGGCTCCGATACCAACGTCCGGATTGCTCCGAAAATCACGTTCTCACTGGAAGAGTCGATGGAATACATCCAGAAAGATGAGTATCTGGAAGTGACACCGAAGTCGATGCGGATTCGTAAAATTTTCCTCGATGAAAACGAGCGGAAACGGAACCAGAGCAAATTTGAAATGGCTTAAAAAACAGGAGCCCCGGCACACAAACCGGGGCTTTTTTATTAGGATTCCGATTGCGCAAAAGAAAGGTTGTGGTCGTTTAGAGCAGCTTTGAGAATTTGCAGGGCTTTTTTCCCGACACCATGAAGCTGGAGTAATTCCGCTTCACGCAGTCTGGTCAATTCTTCCAGCGTGTGTATCCCTGCATTCGCTAACGCGCGTTTTGCCGGCTTTCCTATTTTGTCGAAAGGATGTACTGCTTTCATGGATTAGAAACTGACACCCAGTCGAAAAGCAATCCGGTTGTAAACCCGGTTTTCGTATTTATAAATTTCATTCCAGCCCAGCGGTTTGTCGGCATTGGCTTCCTGCCGTTTGTAATTGAGCGACAGAATGAAATTGGCATTCTGCGGACGCCCGATTCGGAAGCCAATACCGGGAGCAATCACCCAGCCGCCCCGGGTTTCGTAGCCCGTCGGATCTTCATTCAACCACGCAAAACCGTAGCCGGTATCCAGGCTGGTGAAAACCCGCAGATTCTTCTGGCCTGGTTGCGCCAGATCATAACGAATCCCCGCGCACACCGGCATCAGCAGGGCCGCATTATACCAATCGACACCCACCGTTCCGCCCACCGCCAGTTTAGGGCGGAGTTGAACGCCATTAAACGTCTGGGCGGTGATGTTCTGCCTTTTACTGACGTTTTCAGCGGCCGTATTGACGTTGTAACGGACTTGTCCAAACAAGACACCGAATTCGGTCATGTTCGTAAAAACGGGCTTAAACGGGCTTTTTTGTGCGTAAAGCGGAAGCGCAAACAGGCACAGCAGCCAAACAGTTTTGCTACCAGTCTTTTTCATGAGCGAGTTGGTTAGCTGGCTGGATAAGGCCGTTGTACGGGAATTTTGCTCAACAGCTTCAGTTTGCGCGGATTGCTGTAGTCGTATTGGTAAAAACCGTCCCGGCCAATCAGCAGTAGTGATTTCCCGAGCGGGATCACATCGTAGGCCTGAAATCCTTCCAGGTGCTCCAGTTGGTCGATTTTCATGGCATCGCTCGCATTGAACGTTTTCAGACCGTAAGCCCCCTCGCAGATGAACAAATTCGGAAAGTCAATGCCCAAACCGTGCGGATTTTTCATCGCATAACTCTTCAGCAGACGAGGGCTATACAGATTGGATACATCCACCACATCGAGTTGGTTGGTGAATCCCTGGCAGGTGGAACCCGAACGCAGCGTTACGTAAGCCTTGTCTTCGTGAACCACCACGGGGTCGCAAACGCGGGCGTGCTCGAAGGTCGACATCCGTACCGGTTTTTCGGGGTTGCTATTGTCGTAAATGTGCATGCCCGACTGGGCGCCGATGAACAGTTTATCTTTGTAGGGAAAGATCGTTTCAATACCCCAACCCATGTTAATTTTGTTGCCTTTCTTCGGATCCGACGGGGTTTTGATGTCGAACAACTGCATTTCCGACTGGCTGACGGTATATAGGTAGTTGTCATACAGCGTAAACCGGGCCATCGAGCCGCCCGTACCGTTTGTGCTGGGAGCGGGTGAACCGGTCGCACTGTTGAAATTCTGAATACCACCCCGCATATCGGTAGCCCAAAAGCAGTTGGTGCAACCGCCGTTATTGACACTGCTTTCGCAATCCGTATTGACAGTTTGCGTAACGTACTCCACTTTCTGGTCGTTGATAATCTCCTGCTGGGCGTTCAGACTCCAGTAGCCGCCGTCGAACTGTCCATTTTGAAAAACATCGGTGACCCGGTTGAGCTCACGGATGTTTTGCGGATCGCGGATGTCGAAGGCCACCAGATCCATGAAACTGTCGGCATACAGAATGTTGTTGCGGATGGCCATGTCGCCGTTGCCTGGTATGCGCAAAAACGCGACGGTTTTCGGAGCCGACGGATTGCGGTTGTCGATCACGTGAATGCCTTCTTTGATCTCGTTAATCAGCAAAAAACCGTCTTTGGTGTAAATTTTACCCGGATTGACGAGCGTCCGGGGTTGTTCAGTCTGTACGCCCTGGCGGATTTGGGCAACCGTAAATGTTCGTGGTGTGAATTGTCGGAAAGTGCGGGTTTCTTTGCATTTGTCGGTGCAGCCGTTCAGCCCCACCAGCAGAACTCCGAGCAGGAAGTAAAGTGTACGTCTCATAGCAACAGGTTGTTTAGGGATATGCTTCACTGACCCTATTGACAATGAAAGAGTTGGAATAGAGGCATAAAAAAATTGCCCGGCAGGCAGAGCCGCCGGGCAATCCGGTTTGCACAATGAATCAGAGGTCAAAGTTTTTACTGGAGGAGACCGGCTGGTGTGGATCAATACCGGCCTCGCTCCGTATTTTTCAGGTTGTATTATTTTTCTTTTTCGTAAACCAGTTCGCCGGAAGCCTCTCCTTCGGAAATCAGCCGCAGCCGGTTACCGGCGAATTCATACCGTTTTACGGCCTGTAGTTTTTTGAAATAATCGGTTTCAAACTGCATGGCATCCGGAGGGCCGGCCATTTTGGTGGCGCCAATGGCACTCATCTGTACGGCACTGGAAGCCGATGAACCCGTCAGCGTGGCAAAGTAGTGGTTGACTGATGAACGCCCGCCGATCTTGTAAGCAATCCGGTTGGTGATTTCGCTGCTCGCCGAATCGGGGGTCAGCACCAGCGTCACCGCAAATTTGGAAGCTGGTTCAATCAGTTTATACGTACCGGCAATGGCGGTGGTGGACAGAGGTTGAATGGTCGCTTTGGTTTTATCGTTGCAGGAAGCTGCGATGAACAGAATACCAGCAACTAAAATGGCTATGATTTTCATGGCAGTGTTGTTTCCGGATTGACGATTTTACCCATAAACAAGACCGAACCCGTTCCTTTCTCGGTAATCAAAAAGACAAAAGGACGATCGCAAATGAGTGATGGTCCCGCCGAAGTAACTTCAACGCCGATGCTGGTTACGGCAGCGGCCTCGGTTCCTTTCTCATCGACGGCCACGTAGGTGTTTTGCTTCACGTAACTCACCTGCAAACCCTGGCCGGTGCTGATGCCTGAAAAGTTGGCAGCGTTCGAGAAAGCCGACGGCATTCCCATTCTCGACAATGCGTCGTTGAGGGTTGCTTCATACTCCATCGTAAACTTCGGCAAACCCACTGCCACTTTGCTTTCGCGCATGGCCTGCTGCAGGTCGGCCCATTCGGTTGCGTTCAGGGTATTGATGATGGCGTCTGCCGAGGAGTTTTCTGTTGGCACCAAAACCGTCATCGAATACGTTCCATCGCCATACGGCAGTTCAAAAGCTCCGTAGGTGGGGCGGAACGCGTGGCGAAGGCTGGTCGTCATGTTCATCATCTTCACCTGTTTCTGCAAACCGGAAACCAGGGTAAAGGGAGAATCAAAGGTATTTTTCGTCTCAAACTGGTATTTCCAGTCGCCTTTGAAATACAGCGCATTGAGCAGAAACAGGACTTGCTCGGGCTTGATCTCCTGGATTACGTTCTTAATCCTGGCGTTGGTATTGTCGCTGGCCCACTGGTTGATTTTATTGATAACCGGGGTTGGATTGTTGAAATCCTCGCCCGAAATCTGGGCATTGAACGTTTTCTTCGTGACGTCGAGGTACGACGGTTCAACGGAAAAACCGTTGCGGTACCAAATTGAATTGGCCAGTTTTGTTGTTACTTTCGGATCAGCGGTGGGCAACCCTTTCAATAAAAACTCATAGGTTTGGTTTGCATCAGCCAGCGAAACCCCTTCCAGGTGCATCGCTTTTTTCATTTCATCCGCCGTCTGACCCGCGGCCCCGTTCAGCAACATGCCGAGGGCCATGTGCAGACTTAGCGGTGAAACAAAAATATTTTCGTCCTTCTTCTGGTCTTCGTTGACGCGCTTCAGAAAGTCGAAGGAAAAATCATTGGTTTTTTGAGCAAAGGCACGCGCTTCCGGAGTCGACGTTAAACCGCCGGTTCCCGGATTATTCGGTGTCGTATCGTTCTGGCAACCGGTTATCGTCAACAGCGAAACCGTTGCCATCAACAGGCTGGAAACAAAAGGTATTCTTCTCATCACAATCGGGTTTTGTTAAACCATGTGGAGCGCTCACAGTACAAAGACCCGATTGGAAAAGAATTGGTTGGAAGGGGGTTGAAAAAAAGAGAAGAAAAATGAGGATTTGTCTGATAACTAACTTTTAGAAGTGGTAATTCAGGCCAAATCCAACCCCGACGGCCTGTGGCCGAACCTGGAGTTGTGTGTCTGATTGCGTACCATTTTGCAGCGATTGCTGGTAGGACCCCGTCAACGAACCGGACCAGTGGTGGGTGGGGTGGTAGCTGACGCGTAAACCGGCCGTACCCGCCAGCGACATGGGGCGGTAGACCTGATCGCCGGGGTTAACTTCCAAAGCGCCATTGACCGTATTTTTCAGAAACACATTGGCCATCAAACCACCCAGTACGGAATAGCTGATCTTGCGCTCAGGCAAAATGTGATAGCCGATCTGAACCGGAACCTGCAAATACTGAAAGTCGTTGGAGACCACCTGATCAGAGGGCGTAGGCACCACCACCAGCGATGACGGATTGTTCAGATTCGCTTTGTCGGCGTAGGAGGGCAAAAAGTTTGTATTCGGGGACGACGCCAACTGCGGAACCGACGGACTACTGTTCCGGATGGCGTTTACGAGTAGATTTTCGGTTTGGTTCGTAAACACGTTGGTGACCGTTGCATTGTTCCGCGCCTGCGACCGGCCATTCAGATACTGAACCCCGGCTTCGACCGACCAATGTTTGCTAAACTGAAGACCGGAACTGGCCTGCCACGCCATCGAAATCTGCGCCTGGTTTTGCAGCGGAGAAACCGCCAGGCGACTGCTCTGCTGAACCGCATTGCTGGCACCGTAGGCTTGGTTGAAAGTGGACTGAACGCTGGTCATCGGATTGAAAGACATGGGTGTTGCCGTTAAAGCCGCCCAGTACTCGTTTTTCGATCGGCCTTTTTCCTGCGGTTCGATCGTGGTTTCCGGAGCGCGATACCAGATGATCCGGCTAATCGGAGCCGGGTTCTTCAGGGCTACCAGCTTGCTTTTTATGTACGAAGCTTCGTAGGCCAATCGTGTATCAGCAACCCCGCTGCCGGTTTCGTCCGGTAGGGCAGTTTGGATGGGTGGTATCGTTTTTGTGATCCGTTCTGACGCCTGGAAAGCACCGGGCGTACGGTCCAGGAGATTGGTTCCGGTTCCCTGGCTGGATTTCGAAGGTTGATTCGTCCGGCGGTTTTCAGCGATCCGGATCGCGTCAGCATCCGGCTGATGATCGGCCGAAGGGACGGTTTGCGGTTTCCGGGCGGCAAGCCCTTCCGGTGAAGCGGTTTTTCGTTTTCCCGTCAAAACGGACTGGTCTTTGATCATTTGATCAATCGTCGTGGCGGTTTCCGAGTGTTCCAGTTCGGGGACAGCCGGGGTACCGGATGGCGTATTTTTAGAATTAACCCGGCGGTTGGCAGCCAGGGTTTCATCGGTTTTGCCAGCGTATTCGGGCTTGCGGTCTGCGTCGGACGAGGTCGTCGCTTTTTCTTGTTTGGCGAGTTGATCCGCCGTTGCTCTGGATGACGAACCGCTTTGGCCAGCCACCGGCTGAGTCGTATCCGTCGTGCCGATGGATTGTAGGGCCCACCAGCCGATTAAAAGAGCCATAATGGCCGCAGCCACACTGTAGAACCACGGTTTTGCCCGGGGCCAGAGTGGTATGATCGGTTCCGTTTCTTCTTCGTCTAACCGACGCGCAATCCTGTCCCAAAGCTCATCGGATGGGCTTTCGGCAGCATCTTCGAAGATACTTCGCCACTCTTCATTTAATTCTTCTTCTTTAGAGAGACTCATTTCGGAATTGGACGCTCGTTCTGAATCTTTTGTTGCAGCAGCATGCGGGCACGCGAAAACTGCGATTTGGATGTACCTTCTGAAATATCTAATAATTCCGCAATTTCCGGGTGTGTATACCCTTCAATGGCGTACAGGTTAAATACGGCCTGGCATCCCGGCGGGAGTTCCTGCACCATCTTCAGTAGTTGCTGGTAGTGCAGACCCGATAGGCTGTCTTCCGTCTGCGGTAATGTATTGGGCGGCACGTCCTCCAACTCGGCCGGGTTCTGCCAGGGCTTTTGTTTGCGGATGTGCTTCAGTGCCGTATTGATCACAATGCGTTTCAGCCATGCTTCCAGCGGGCACTCAAACCGAAATGTATCAATATGTTGGAACGCTTTCACGAAGGAATCCTGCAGCACGTCTTCGGCGTCGTCGCGGTTTTTGGTATACCGTTGGCTGACCACAAAGAGCTTCCGGGCGAATAACTCGTAGAGTTTTCGCTGAGCAGTTCGGTCCTTATGTCGACAGCCGTCAACTAACGCTCGTTCATCCAACATACTAATGCAACACTACTGACCCCAACGCAAGTCTGACGGTTGGAAAGGAATTAAAATATTTTTTAGCCTAACCCGCTGGCAACGAGTGAATATAACTTTTAGCCTGTACTTTTGAACAAATCTATTCCTAAACATTCATGAACCGACGTACGGCTCTTCGGCAAACCCTGGGTTTCATTGGGTTAAGCACTACGGCTTCCCTGCCCGTATTGAACGCTAAAAGTAGTTTACAAAACCCAAACAACCAACGGTTTCGGGTCGGGGCCTGCGACTGGTCGATCGGTCAATCCAGTAAAATCGAAGCCTTCGACGTGGCCAAAACCATCGGCCTAGATGGCATTCAGGTGAATCTGGGCTCCGAAAAAAACGACATGCACCTGCGCCGGAAAGACCTCCAGAAAGCCTGGCGTGAAGCCGCCAAACGAACCGGCGTTCAGATCGGTGGTCTGGCCCTGGGCGAACTCAACAACATTCCCTACAAGTCCGATCCGCGTGCCGAGCAATGGGTGCAGGATAGTGTCGGGGTGGCCAAAGCCCTTGGTGCCAAAAACATCCTGCTTGCCTTCTTTAACAAAGGTGATTTGAAGAACGATCCGCAGGGGACCCAAGTAGTGATTGAACGGTTGAAAGCAGTGGCTCCCAAAGCCGAAAAAGCGGGCATTGTTCTTGCTATCGAATCGTGGTTAAGTGCCGAAGAACACATGGCCATCATCGACGCGGTGGCATCGCCCGCCGTGAAGGTATATTACGATGTATGTAATTCCACGGTTATGGGATATGACATTTTAAAGGAAATCCGGTGGCTTGGGAAGCAAAAACAAATCTGTGAATTCCACTTTAAAGAGAATAGCTACCTCCTCGGGCAGGGCAAGGTGAATTACCCGGAGGTTCGGAAGGCCATCGACGACATTCAGTACGGCGGTTGGGTTCACATCGAAGGTGCTGTGCCAGAGGGGAAAAACATGTTGGAAAGTTACACTTATAATAATAAGTTTGTAAGAGAAATTCTGGCGTAGCGGATTAATGTTACTGTTCCACGGTTTTCTGTAATTAGTACTTATTATAATAAGTTTGATTGGTCTTAAATGTTGTTTTTCAGGTAATTATTCCACGTGGAACACTAAAAGATGAAGGTTACTATTCCTGCCCCGCCCCGGTTTTTAAGCGCATCGATTTTGTTGGGAACCCTGGTTTTGGGCCTTCCTCAATGGCAACAAGCTCCTCATGCCGTCAGCCAACTTCCGGAATCTGGCGAGCCTGCCCGCCGGGGAATGATCGTCGGATCCGACTCCAATACACTCTATCTGCCCGACGATCTGGAAGCGACGGTTTGGGCCGAAGCTCCGATGTTCTACAACCCGACGAATATCGACGTCGACGCCCGGGGCCGGATCTGGGTGACGGAGGCCGTCAACTATCGGAACTTTAACAACAAACCCGAAACCCGGCTCGACCACCCGAACGGCGAGCGCGTCATGATTCTGGAAGATACCAATGGCGACGGAAAAGCCGATCAGTCGAAGGTCTATGTCGAAGATAAAGACCTGGTGTCGCCCCTGGGCATTGCGGTTATTGGCAACAAAACCATCGTCTCCGCTGCACCAAATCTCATCATTTATACCGACGAAAACGGCGATGATAAACCCGACAAAAAAGAGGTCTTTCTGACCGGTTTTGGGGGCCTCGATCATGACCATTCACTGCATGCCCTGGTGGCCGGACCGGATGGGAAATGGTACTTCAATACCGGAAATGCCGGGCCGCATATCGTCACCGACAAATCCGGCTGGACGCTCCGGTCGGGGAGTCTCTATACCGGTGGAACGCCCTACAACAAACTCAACAAAGGCAATCGGGTCAGCGACGACGGACGGGTTTGGGTGGGCGGTCTAGCCCTGCGCATCAACCCCGACGGAACGGGGCTGAAAGTGATGGGGCATAATTTTCGGAACAATTACGAAACCGCCCTCGATTCCTACGGCAACATGTGGCAGAACGACAACGACGATCAGGTGGTCGCGTGCCGGACGAGCTGGCTCATGGAAGGCGCCAACATGGGCTATTTCAGCCAGGACGGAACCCGGTATTGGCAGGGCGACCAGCGGCCGGGTCAGGACATCCCAACCGCCCACTGGCATCAGGAAGATCCCGGCGTGATTCCGGCGGGTGACATCAGCGGGGCCGGGTCGCCAACGGGCGTGGTTTTTTACGAAGGCGACCAACTCGGTGCCAACTACCGGGGCATGTTGCTGAGTGCCGAAGCGGGTCGGAACGTGATTTTTAGCTACAAACCCGAACCGCAGGGCGCCGGCTACCGGATGCCCCGGACCGACTTCATCAGCACCTTTCCGAAAGTGGACGAAAACTACAAATGGAACGACATCACCGACGACATCCGGAAATGGTTTCGCCCGAGCGACGTGACGGTTGGAACCGATGGGGCCTTGTACATCGCCGACTGGTTCGATCCGGTGGTGGGTGGACACCAGATGAAAGACAAGAAAGGGTACGGACGGATTTACCGCATTACGCCCAAAGGTAAAAACCTGAAAGTGCCGGTGATCAATACCGACAAAACGAAAGGGCAGATTCTGGCACTGACGAACCCCGCCACCAACATCCGCTTGCTGGGTTTCGAGAAGTTGAAAGCACAGGGAGACAAAGCCGTAAAACCGGTTTCCAAACTGTTGACCGATCCGAACCCGTATCACCGCGCCCGCGCCATCTGGCTGCTTTCTCAACTGGGGCCGAAAGGGCAACGGAAGGTTGAGGAGTTGTTGAAGTCGGATCAGGTAGATTTGCGAATAACCGCGTTCCGGGCGTTGAAGCAAATGCGACCCGATGCCGTGGCGCTGGCGCGCAAGGTAGTCGATGATCCGTCGTCGGCGGTGCGTCGGGAAGTGGCCATTGCCTTGCGCGATGTGCCGTTTGAGCAGTGCAAAGACTTGCTGGTCAAACTGGCGAATGGCTACGATGGCATTGACCGGTTTTATCTGGAAGCCGTTGGCATGGCAGCCGATCAAAAAGAAGAAGCCTTGTATGCCGCGTTGAAACCGACCATTCCGGCGAATCCCGTTCAGTGGGATCAGAAAACCGCCAACCTGATTTGGCGGCTTCATCCGGCCAGCACAGCGGAGTTGATGAAGCAACGGGCTATGGCGCCAACCTTGACGGCTGATGCCCGTAAACAGGCTATAGTGGCCCTCGGATTCATGAAAGACCCCGCAGCCGCCCGGGCCATGATCGATTTGTCGAAACAGGCGGACAAAACCGTTGCACAGCAAGGCGAGTACTGGGTCAATTTCCGCCGGTCGAACGACTGGGCGAATTTGCTGAACTGGGATGAGGTGATGCCGCCGAAATTGTCGGAACCGGAACAGAAGGCTCTGGCCATGCGGCAAAAACTGATGGAAGAATATACCAGTGCGGACGATAAAGTGAAACTGGCGAAAGAGATGGCGGCTAGTCCGGAAGGCGGGAAACTGCTGGTGGGACTGGCGGCTGAGAAGAAATTGCCCGAAAATCTGAAACCGGCGATCAGCGAGGTGATTTTTACCAATTCCGATCAAAGTGTGCGGACGATGGCGGGAGACTACTTTACGCGCCCCGGCGGTTCGGTGACGTTTTCGCAGAAAAAGATCGAATCATTGTCTGGTAATGAAACCGCCGGACTAACGGTTTTCAGAGCGAACTGCGCGACCTGTCACCGGCATGGTCAGCAGGGGAAAGACATTGGCCCGGAGTTGACGAAGATTCATCAGAAGTTTGATCGCACTGGGTTACTGGATGCGATCCTGAATCCCAGTGCGGGCCTGGCATTCGGCTACGAACCGTGGTTGATTACCACCAAAAATGGTCAGACCTACTACGGTTTTCTGATTAGCGACGGACAGGAAGCCTTAGTAGTGAAAGATGCCGCCGGACAGAAGCATACGCTGCCGACGGCCCATATTGCTTCCCGCAAGCAGTACAGCACGAGCCTGATGCCCGACCCGGCTTCGCTGGGGCTTTCGGAACAGCAACTCGCGGATTTGGTGGCGTATTTATTGAAAGGAAATTAACGAATGTACCCACGGACTTTAGTCCGTGTGATCCTGATATAAGTAGAACTTCTCTATGTCGCCAGAATCACACGGACTAAAGTCCATGGGTACTATAAAGTCTTCAGGTCTAGACCGCCGAACGTTCCGGAACTCATAAACAGGTAAACCGTGGGCTGGTCATTCGCCAGGCTTTTCAAATACGTTTCCAAAGCTGCGGAATCTGTAAAGACCTGTAAATCGGGGCGGTCGAAAGCGGTTGCAATCTCGGCTGCGTCGATCGGGTCGAGGTGTTTGATTTCCAGTGTGTGCGGGCTGTAAAAAATGACGGCTACATCGGCTTTGTCCAGTTTATCCCGGTATTGCTTCAGGAAGGTTTTGTTCAAACTGCTAAAGGTGTGCAACTCGACACAGGCTACCAGCCGACGGTCGGGAAACTGGGCTTTCACAGCCGCCGTGGTCGCTTCTACTTTGGAAGGAGCGTGGGCAAAATCCCGGAAGACAAGGCTTGAGCCATCGTCTTTCACTTTTTCCAGCCGCTTGCTGGCACCTTTGAACGTCTGAATGGCCGCGTAGAACATTTCCTCCGTAATGGCGAGGTGATCACAAATGGCCAGCGCACCACTGATGTTCTTTAGATTATGCTCACCAAAAACCAGAACCGGGATGTCGCCGTGTTGTTTGGAGACCAATACGGTTTTGCCATTTTCGATTCGGTACGGATGCACATCATACGGCTGGCGGGTCACATCTTCCCGTTCCTTCAACGCAATGACATCCAGCATATCGTCCGTATCGTCGAAAACGATGGTACCGGATTTCGACATGGCATCGGCCAGGAGTTCAAACTGGTGGACATACTGTTCATACGTCGGATACAGATTGACATGGTCCCAGGCAATCCCGCTGATGAGGACCATGTGCGGATGGTAATGCAAAAACTTCGGACGCGGGTCAATCGGGGAGGTGCCGTATTCATCCCCTTCGATGATGATAATGGGCGCGTCGGTCGTCAGTTTGACCATCGTCTCGAATCCTTCGATCTGCGCACCCACCAGATAGTCAAAATTCCGCTTATGGTAGTGCAGCACATGCAGAATCATGGCCGTAATCGTGGTTTTGCCGTGGCTACCCGCAATAACGACACGCTGTTTGTTTTGGCTTTGCTGGTACACAAATTCCGGGTACGAATAAACCGGCAGGTTCAGTTCCTGCGCTTTTTGCAATTCCGGGTTATCGGCCCGGGCGTGCATGCCCAGAATGACGGCATCCAGTCCGCTGTGAATGGCGTCGGGATGCCAGCCGATGTGCTCGGGCAGCAAACCATATTGGTTAAGCCGGGCGTGGGAAGGTTCGTGAATTTCATCGTCGGAGCCGGTGATCTGGTGTCCCTGTTGATGCAGCGCAATCGCGAGATTGTGCATGACGCTGCCGCCGATGGAAATAAAATGAATGGTCAATGGCTTCATTCTGTCGAATATGTGGCGCTAAAAATACAAGTTCTTTTCATTTGAAACCGAAAAGTTGACGAGATGGCTGGAAAACCGGTCGTTCTTTTAGCGAACCCTGGCGACGAGGCCGTAAAATTTAACACGAACTCCCGAATCAAAACCCCCGTTTTTTCGTTTTCAGTACTGCGAGTAGACATTCACGCAGCAGCTTGACAATCAGGCGTGCAGTCTGTGTTACATTTTGTTTTTGTAAACCGGTTCCTGCCCCATTGCAAAGCTGCTCTTTTTATGCCATTTTCGCAGTCTTTTTTCGAAACCAACAAAACTCTTTTATGCTTCTGCCGAAAGGATGAAAAGCTACAACGACCTGATCGAACAGACCTTTGAATTTCCGACTCTCGAATTCAAAGTTGAAAACAATCATCTGCTGTTCAACAACGTTCCTTTGATGGAAATTATCAAGCAGTATGGAACACCGCTTAAACTGACGTACCTGCCCAAAATTACCGAGCACATTGAACACGCCCGCATGTTGTTCAAGAATGCGATGAAGCGGTATAATTACAAGGGAACGTATACATACTGTTACTGCACGAAGTCGTCGCATTTTCGTTTTGTGCTCGAAGAAGCCTTAAAAAACAAGATCCACTTAGAAACCTCATCGGCTTTCGATATTCCAATTATCCGGGAATTGCACAAAGACGGGAAGGTGGACAAGAACACGTTTATTATCTGCAACGGTTACAAAAGACCGCTGTATACCCAATACATCAGCGAACTGCTGAACGACGGCTACAACGTGGTTCCGGTGCTTGATAATCTGAAAGAAATTGAAGCCTACGAAGAGGGCGTAACGGCTGAGACGGTTAATCTGGGCATCCGGATTGCCACCGACGAAGAACCGAACTTTGCCTTTTATACCTCCCGGCTCGGCATTCGCTACAGCGATATCAATGAACTCTACCGCACGAAAATTCAGAACAGCGGAAAGTTCAAGCTGAAGATGCTCCACTTTTTCATCAATACCGGTATTAAAGACAGCGCCTATTACTGGAGCGAACTCAGCCGGTTTATGTATAAATACTGTGAACTGAGCAAAATCTGTCCCGATCTCGATTCCATCGATATTGGCGGGGGGATGCCGATTCAGACCTCGTTCCAGTTTACGTACGACTACCAGGCGATGGTCGATCAAATCGTAGAAAGCATTCAGTGGATCTGCAACAAGAGCAACGTTCCGGTGCCGCACATCTTCACGGAGTTCGGAAGTTATACGGTAGGAGAGAGTGGCGCCGTTATATACAAAGTGATTGACCAGAAATTGCAGAACGATAAAGAGTTGTGGTATATGATCGACGGTTCGTTCATTACGCAACTGCCCGATTCGTGGGGTTTGGGTCAGAAATACATCATGCTGTCGGTCAATAACTGGGATAACCCATATCAGAAAGTCAATCTGGGCGGTTTGACCTGCGACTCACACGATTTTTACAATACGGAAGCCCACAGCGCCGATTTATACCTGCCCATTTTTGAACGGGATACGGAAGACCAGTACATCGGGTTTTTCCACACGGGTGCGTATCAGGAATCACTGGGTGGTTATGGTGGTATTCAGCATTGCCTCATTCCCGCTCCGCAGCATGTGATTGTGGACCGGGATAGTGAGGGTAATCTGACCACGCGGCTTTTTGCGCCCGAACAGGATAGCGAGGTGATGCTGAAAATTCTGGGGTATCGCCAAACCGCAACGCCGGTGACGCTCGACATTGAAGCGGCCAAAGCCGCTGAAGAAGAAGAGCAACCCGTTGAAGAATTAGAAAAACAGGAAAATTAAAATAGCACAGTTTTTGCCCTGTCCACAAAAGCCACCCGGTTTTTGTGGACAGAAAAATTTAACCAGCAATGAAAAAGATCAGCATCATTCTGGGTCTGATGGCCCTTGTATCGCTCGGTTCCTGTGCGCGCAGAGCGTGTCCGGCTTATGACAGCCACCTGCAGCAGAAGCAACCGGTTTCGACCGAACAACTCGCTTAATCAGCAGGCAGCGTTTACCACCATTTTTGACGCTTCCAGCAGATTGGGAGCCTGTTGATCACCAACAGGAAGCTCCGGTATTTTTGGTGTAATGTGTACGGTCCGGACGCCCACCCGCTTGCCCGCCTGTATGTCACGGGGTGCGTCGCCAATCATCCAGGATTGGCTGACGTCGATATTGTATTTGGCAATGGCTTTTTCCAGCATCAACGAATCGGGTTTCCGCAGCAGCGACTGCGAATCGAAATCGGGGTGGTGCGGGCAATAATAAATGTCGTCGATCAGGTTGCCGCACTGATCCTGGAGATACTGATGACACCGCATGACATCGTTCCGCGAGTAGAGGCCGCGGGCAATACCGGCCTGATTGGTCACGACAATTAGTAAATAACCGGCGTTTTTCAGGAGTTGCAGGCCTTCAACGACTCCTGTCGGAATAATAAAATCTTCAACCCGGTAAACGTAGTCAGTCCGGTCTTCATTCAAAACGCCATCGCGATCTAAAAAAATGCACTTGCTCATGTGTGTGGAATTGTGGGTTCCGATCGTAGTCCTATCAATATCGCCAATAAAATACTGTAAATAGTATTTTAAGCGAAATAACTAGAAATAAAAGAATAATTTTTTACTTTTTGTTAACAAAAAGTAAAAAAGACCGCGTTTAGTAAGAGCGGTTCTATACGTTACAACGGGCGAGAGGTGATGAACGACATGATAAAACGGAGCTTTTTGATTTTGTGGTTGCTCAGCCTGGGTTGGCTATTGCCTGCTCAGGCTCAGAAAATCATTCAGCGTGATCTTAATCCTCCTCAACGAATGGTGGATGGCGGTGGGCAGGTTACAAAAGTGGAGTACACCAACCATAAAATGATTGTTTATTTTGTGTCTGACAAGCAGACAAGGGCACCCCGCCCCCGGTTGCAGTATGCACACAGTTCTCAAACGGTATACGGCCCGGGCCATCCCAATTCCTGGCGGCTATACGATAAAAAGGGAAACCGTGAATATGCCCTGCTCTACATTAAAAACATAAAGGCGGTTTTGGAAAATGGACAAATTGAAGAAGTTGCTATTTTAGACCAACCGGAGGCCGCCCAGTTTGATTTTGCGGTCAAAATATCCTGTGAAGCGCATTTTGAACGACCTGGCAAAGGGGTGCAGTTGGTTGATCTGGTTGAGGAGGATGTGCGTTATTATCGAAATGGGACACATTCGCAACAACCCTACAATGTTTATGATTTGCGTATAATCGCATACAAAGACGATCTGCGAAATGCCAAACCGCCCGTCCGGAAACCGCCGATAAAACCGAAACCCAGGCCAACAACGCCACCCGTTCAAAAACCGGCCTCAAAACCGGTTCCGAAAGATTCGGTCGTGGCCCAGACGCCACCGAAAAAAGAAACGCCCAAACCGGCACCGATCGAAAAAGTGGAAAATTTTGGTTCAAAGGTTGAAGCGGGCCGGACGTATCGGTTGAATAACCTGCTGTTCAAGCAGTCGGCGTATGAAATTGAACCGGAATCATATCCTGAATTGGATTCCCTGTTGTCGATCATGAAGCGAAATTCCACGATGGAAATCGAACTGGCTGGCCATACCGACAATGTGGGCGATCCGAAATTGAACGTGGCTTTGTCGCAGAAACGCGTCGATGCCGTCAAAAGCTACCTGACCAACAAAGGCATCGCGCCGTCGCGGATTCAAACCCAGGCGTATGGGGGTAGCAAACCGATTGCCGATAATTCGCGCGAGGAAACCAAGCGGCTGAACCGGCGGGTGGAGGTGAAGATTTTGAAGGAATAAAAAAGAATTTCAAATGTAAAATGATGAACGCTAAATGTAAAAGTTAATGAGTGCTTAGCCTCCTAACTTTTACATTTAGCGTTCATCATTTTACGTTTGAAATTCTCTTACAGTGCCGCCAGATTTTCCTCCAGCGTTTTAATTTTCGCTTCGGCATCGGCGAGTTTCTGCCGCTCGCGGTCGATAACGTCCGGTTTGGCATTGGCCACGAATTTCTCGTTCGAAAGCTTTTTTAAAACCGACTCCAGAAATCCTTTGGTATAGGCTAACTCCTTTTCAATGTTCGCCCGTTCCTGTTCCACGTCGATTTCGCCTGCGATGTTGACAAAAAATTCGACGCTGCGGATCATGAATGAAAGGCCGTCGGCTTTTTCAGTCACGTAACTGATGTCGGAAACCACCGCCAGCTTTCGAATCAAACCTTCCAAGGGCGTAAACCGGTTTTTATCGTCCGTTTTGATGGCTACGGGTAACTCGGTTTTGGGATTGATCTGCTTGCTGTTGCGAACATTCCGAACGGTGGAAATGATCTCGAACAGCATGTCGAAGTCGGTGAGCAGCGATTTATCAACGGTTCCGGGGGTTGGATACTTCGATACGCAAATGCTTTCACCTTCGTTCCGTTGACTGATTTCCTGCCAGATTTCCTCCGTAATGAACGGCATGAAGGGGTGGGCCAGCTTCATCAGCCGTTCGAAAAAGTCGATGGTCGCATCGTAGGTAACCTTGTCGATAGGCCGAACCTGATCCTGTTGCTCATACCCCGGTTTGATCATTTCGAGGTATTGCGAGCAGAAATCATCCCAGATCAATTTGTAAACCGTATGCAGCGCATCCGACATGCGGTATTTGCTGAAATGATCTTCGAGGTCGATCAGCGTCTGGTTCAGTTTCGATTCGAACCACAAAACCGCCAACGGTGGCTCAACAACGCTCGTATCGTCACTCACTTTCCATCCCTTGACCAACCGGAACGCGTTCCAGATTTTGTTGCAGAAATTCCGGCCCTGCTCTACCAGTTTCTCGTCATACAGCAAATCGTTGCCCGCTGGTGAGCTGAACAACATGCCCGTCCGAACGCCGTCGGCCCCAAATTGATCGATCAAATCCAGCGGATCGGGCGAGTTGCCGAGCGATTTCGACATTTTTCGGCCCTGCTTATCCCGAACGATTCCCGTCAGATACACATTTTTGAACGGTTCACGGCCCTGGTATTCGTAGCCGGCGATAATCATCCGGGCCACCCAGAAAAACAGAATTTCGGGGGCTGTTACCAGATCGTTGGTCGGGTAATAATAATCGAGGTCGCCCGGTGCAGCTTTCGGGTCGTTGGGGTCGTACGAAGGCTTAAAAACCGCCATGGGCCAGAGCCACGACGAAAACCAGGTGTCCAGCACATCCTCATCCTGCGTCAGATCCGCTTCACTCAACGCAAACAACTGGTATTTTTCGCGGGCAATCCGCAGGGCTTCCTTTTTGGTTTTCGCCACGATAATCCGCCCGTCTTTCATGTAAAAAGCCGGGATCTGGTGGCCCCACCACAACTGGCGGCTGATGCACCAGTCGTGAACGTTCTCCATCCAGGAACGGTACATGTTCTTGAACTTGGCCGGATGCAGTTGAATCGTGTCGTTCAGGACATTTTCCAGTGCTGGTTTCGACAAGTCGCCCATTTTCAGGAACCACTGCAACGACAGTTTCGGCTCGATCACGGCGTTGGTGCGCTCCGAGAATCCGACGTTCGATTTGTAATCCTCCGCAACGACCAGGTGGCCGGTTTCTTCCAATTGCTTGATGATGGCTTTCCGGGCGGCAAATCGATCTACGCCGACGAAAATCTGCGCTTTTTCGTTCAACGTGCCGTCGTCGTTCAGAATGTCGATAACCGGCAGATTGTGTTTTACACCCAGCGCGTAGTCATTCGGGTCGTGGGCGGGCGTTACTTTCAGACAGCCCGTACCAAAATCCATTGTGACGTACTCATCCGTAATGATTGGAATGGCACGGTTAATCAACGGAATCAGGACTTTTTTGCCGTGCAGGTGGGCATAGCGTTCGTCGTCCGGGTGAACGGCAATCGCTACGTCGGCCATGATGGTTTCCGGCCGAACCGTCGCAATGGTCACATAGTCTTTTTCGAGCGTCGACCCGGCACCGTCTGAATGGCTACCCTGAATTTCATACCGGATGTAGCACAGTTTCTGCTGCACTTCTTTGGTAATGACTTCCTCATCCGAAACCGCCGTCCGGCCCTGTGGGTCCCAGTTTACCATCCGGATGCCGCGGTAAATCTGTCCTTTGTTGTATAAATCGACGAAGGTTTCGATCACGGCATCGTAGAGCGCCGGTTCCATCGTGAAGCGCGTCCGGTCCCAGTCGCAGGACGCACCGAGTTTGCGGAGCTGCGACAGGATGATGCCGCCGTATTTATAGGTCCACTCCCAGGCATATTCCAGAAACTTTTCCCGGCCAATCGACAACTTGTCGATCCCGCGTTCCTTCAACATGGCCACGACTTTCGCTTCGGTTGCAATCGACGCGTGGTCCGTACCGGCAACCCAGCAGGCATTTTTGCCTTCCATCCGGGCTTTCCGTATCAGCACATCCTGAATCGTATTGTTCAGCATGTGACCCATGTGCAGCACCCCCGTTACGTTCGGGGGCGGGATGACGATGGTATACGGTTCGCGGTCGTCGGGTGTGGAATGAAAAAAGCGGTTATCCAGCCAATACTGATACCACTTGGCCTCGATGTCTGTGGGATTATACGTCTTCGAAATCATGTCAATGCGATGTGAGAGGCTAGACAAGAGAGTAAAGACTTAACGCTTTGGATAACTCTTTACTCTCTTGTCTCAGCTCTCTTGTCTTTTTCTCCACAAAATTAGTCAATTCAGAACGGGCGCGAAAACGAAATACCGAGTTTGCTAGTTTTACGTTCAAACGACCATCTCTTTACGCGCATGGACTTTGGAAAACTGCCCTCCGTCGACCGGGTCGACTTCACGCTGCCGCCCGATTCGCTGTTCAACCAGACGATTTGGGACAAGGTCGAGCCGACGGCGGTTCCGGAAGTGTACATCGGTGGACCAATCTGGGCCAATAAAAACTACGTGGGCCGGATTTACCCCTCGCAAACCAAAGAACGGGATTTTCTGTACCACTACGCCCGTCAGTTTAACACCATTGAACTGAACAGCACGCATTACCACAGTCCGACGCCGGGCATGATCGAGAAGTGGAAAACAGAAGCTGCCGGCTCGCCGATTCGGCCCCGGTTTGTGTATTGCCCCAAATTTCCGCAGGCCATCAGCCACGACCGGGCGTTGGTGGCGGCTGAATCGCTGACCGAGGAGTTTGTCAATGCGGTTTTAAGTCTGGAAGAATTTCTGGGAACGACGTTTCTGCAATTGCCGCCCAACTTCGGGCCGGACAAATGGCCGGTTTTGGAAACCTACCTGAAAAACCTGCCCGACGATCTGGAAATGGCCGTCGAGTTCCGGCATCCCGACTGGTTTGCCAAACCGGCGATCTGGCAGCGGACGCTCGAACGGCTGCATGTGCTCCACCGCGACCTGGTGATCACGGACGTAGCCGGACGGCGCGATGTTATGCACATGAGCCTGACGAGTCCGAGGCTGGTGCTGCGTTTTGTCGCCAATGAAGGCCATCCCACCGATTACGAACGCGCCGACGCCTGGGTGGAGCGATTGAAAATCTGGTTTCAAAACGGCCTGCAAACCGCCTACCTTTTCATTCACGGCGGGGGCGACAACGACACCGCGCCCGAACTGATTCGCTACTGGATTCGGAAACTCAATGCGGTTTGCGGCTTGAATTTGCAGGAGCCAACCATCCGGCCGGAGGTTGTGCAGGGAAGTCTGTTCTAGCCAATGAATTGATAGTGAATGGTCCCCGTCGGCAAAAAGTATAAAAGAACAGCGCGGTTAATTAGACCTAAATTGACATATTTACAATTCGGATCATCGTATCAACTCCTAAACCCATCCGAATACGGTTAAGCGTGAAAAAAGCATTCCTTGTTATTATTTTGACCGGTTTTATCGGTGGATTCCGTAGTTATGCCCAGGATTGTATTCTGGGGTATCAGACTAAAATGGATCAGTTATTGCCAATAGCGGCCATCCAAAAACATTACAAGGGCGATCTGTCGAAAGCGGAATTAAAATACCGCAAATCAGAGCCTAAATATGCCAAACGAGATACCTACGAGTATGTCTGGAAAAGTGGCCGAACCCGTAAAATGACCGTTGCAGGGCGCGAAATGGACGTTCCGGATCATAACCGAATCGGCCTGTGCTGGATCAACGAAGTGGATAGCAAGCGTTATCCGGATCCGGTCAAGTATTTCAAAAGCTTTTATCGCACTGCAACGGAAGCCGAAAAACAACAAGCCGCAGCGTTGATTGATAAAAAACTCAAGGAGAAGGGAGTTTCCACCGCCGAACAGGCCACAGGCAATGCGGTTGGGAATACCGTACTGAATACGCAAGGCTACGAAACCATAACCGGTGTGGGTGATGCCGCAGCCTGGGATTTAACAGGTAGCCAACTGGTCGTTCTGAAGGATCGTACAACATTCAAGGTGATTTCTTCCGTTGGTACGGATGTAAAAGCCAACCAGGAATTGGCGAAGAAACTGGCTGGCGAGATTTTGGCAACCTGCAAGTAATTTTGAATTTAGCATCAGCCGGTTTACATTTGTCCCATGAATCCCGCAAAAGCCTTCCGCAACCATCATCATTCTGTCTGTTAGCACGGCAGAACGGATGCGTTTTTGGGGTTGAACAAGAAACAACGAATTCCCGATACCAAACCCGGTTCTGCCACGAGCCGGGTTTTTTGTTATGAAAACCGTCATTATCAAATACAACGCCGGCAACGTGCAGTCGGTCATGTATGCCCTGGAGCGCATCGGCGCCAGTTACCTGCTGACCGACGACGAAGCCGAAATTCGCTCGGCCGACAAGGTGATCTTTCCCGGCGTAGGGGAAGCCAGTACCGCCATGACGTATCTGCGGCAGCGGGGTCTGGACAAAGTCATTCCGTCGCTGAAGCAGCCGGTTTTGGGAACCTGCGTGGGCATGCAATTGCTCTGCCGGTATTCCGAAGAGGGTAACACGACCTGCATGGGCGTTTTCGATGTCGATGTAAGGCGGTTTCCGGCCACACCCGGTTTCAAAGTGCCGCATATGGGCTGGAACAACCTGACTGATTTGCAAGGTCCGCTGACCAAAGGCATTATTGAAAATCCGTATGTCTATTTCGTCCACAGCTATTGCGCCGACGTTTGCCCGGAAACCATCGCGGTCTGCGACTATGTCCGTCCATTCAGCGCGATGTTGCACCGGGATAATTTTTATGCTGCCCAGTTTCACGCCGAAATCAGCGGAAACGTCGGCCAGCGAATTTTGGAGAATTTTTTGGATATAGACCAGAGAAGTTAGACCAGAGAATAGAGACTTTATTCTCACCATTTTTGTCTATCCTCTCTTGTCTCAACTCTCTTGTCTATTATGCACATTATACCCGCCATCGACCTGATTGAAGGCAAAGCCGTTCGGCTGACGCAGGGCGATTACAACCAGAAAAAAGAATACAATGCCCGACCACTCGAAGTGGCACAACAGTTTGAAGACGCCGGTTTGACCCGTTTGCATCTGGTCGATCTGGACGGCGCGAAGGAAAAACGCGTCGTCAACTGGAAAGTGCTGGAGCTGATTGCCGCCAAAACCCGGCTGCACATCGACTTTGGTGGTGGCGTACAGTCCGACGAGGATTTGCGGATGGTGTTTGAATGTGGTGCCAAACAGGTGACGGGCGGAAGCATTGCCGTTAAAAAACCGGACGTTTTCGAAAAATGGCTGGCGCAGTTTGGCCCGGAAACGATTATTCTGGGCGCGGATGCGAAGAACGAGAAAATTGCTGTCAGCGGTTGGGAAGAGGATACGCAGGTCTGGGTGTATGACTTTGTGGAAAAGTATGTGGAAAAAGGCGTCAAATACATCATTAGCACCGACGTGGCTAAAGACGGTTTGCTGGAAGGGCCTTCGTTCGACCTGTACCGGAATTTGCAGGATCGTTTTCCCGATCTGAACATCATCGCCAGCGGGGGCGTCAGTGGTATGCAGGATCTGGAAGTGCTGGCCGACATGAATCTGTTCGGCGTCATCGTCGGCAAAGCGATTTACGAAGGGAGAGTTACCTTGAAAGAGTTATCGATGTTTTTAAAATGAGTTATTTCGCGGAGTTGAGCGGAGAAAAAAGGGAGTTAAGCGAAGTTTATTATAAATTTCTCTGCTTAACTCTGCTCTTCTCCGCTCAACTCCGCGAAACAGTTCCCTCAATTATGCTCACAAAACGCATCATTCCCTGCCTCGACATCAAAGACGGGCGGACGGTGAAAGGCACCAATTTCGTCAACCTGCGCGACGCAGGAGACCCGGTGGAACTGGGCGCGATTTACGCCCGCGAAGGTGCCGACGAACTGGTTTTTCTGGATATTACGGCCACGGTCGATGAACGCAAAACGCTGATCGAGCTGGTTCGGAAGGTGGCTCACACCGTCAATATTCCGTTTACGGTCGGGGGCGGTATTTCATCGATTGCCGATGTTTCGGCCCTGCTCAACGCCGGAGCCGACAAAATTTCGATCAACTCGTCGGCGGTTCGGAATCCGGATCTGGTTGATGAACTGGCGCAGGAGTTTGGTAGTCAGTGCATTGTGGTCGCGATTGACACCCGGTTTGTTAACGGCGAACACATCGTTCACACGCACGGTGGTCGCCGACCGACCGAATTGCGAACCCTGGCCTGGGCGAAAGAAATCGAAAACCGGGGCGCGGGCGAAATTCTGCTGACCTCAATGGATACCGACGGAACCAAAGCCGGTTTTGCCATTGAGCTGACGGCGCAGATTTCGGGCGCGGCCAACATTCCCGTCATTGCGTCGGGTGGAGCCGGATCGATGGCGCATTTTGTGGATGTGTTCACGACCGGAAAAGCCGATGCCGGTTTGGCCGCCAGTATTTTTCACTTCAAAGAAATCGAAATACCGGCTTTGAAACGGTTTTTGAGCCAGCAGGGAATTCCGATGCGAACGACAGCTTAAGGTTAGAATTACGAAAATTATGAACATTGACTTTTTAAAAAATACTGACGGCCTGATTCCCGCCGTCATTCAGGACGCCGAAACCGGGAAAGTACTGATGCTGGGCTACATGAACGCGGAAGCCTACGAAAAAACCGTACAGGAAAATATCGTGACGTTTTTTAGCCGCAGCAAGCAACGCCTGTGGACCAAAGGCGAAACGTCCAATAACTTCCTCCACGTCAAAGAGATGCTGATCGACTGCGATGGAGATACGCTGCTCATCAAAGTACATCCCGCCGGACCCACTTGCCACACCGGTGCCGATACTTGTTTTGATGAAGTAAATCAGGGGAAAGGATTGTTCCTCAATTATTTACAGCGAATTATCCGAGATCGCAAGGAAAATCCGACGGAAAAATCATACACGGCATCGCTCTTCAAAAAAGGCGTTAACAAAATTGCCCAGAAAGTGGGCGAAGAGGCCGTTGAACTGGTGATCGAAGCCAAAGATGACAATGCCGACCTGTTTAAAGGCGAAGCCGCCGACCTGCTGTATCACTATTTAATCCTGCTCGAGCAGAAAAATATTGATCTGGACGAGGTGATTGCGGTATTGCAGCAGCGACATACGAAATAATTTGGCAAACAATGGTTTAAAGTTTCCGGTTTGAAGATTGGAGTTGCTTATTTTTTCATACAACTTTAGACGTCAAACTTTAATCATTAAACGCACTATGGGTCTTATCATACGTATTCTCATCAGCGCCGTCGCTGTTATTGTGGCCAGTTATGTCATTCCGGGTGTCGGTGTCGACGGTTTCGGCACGGCTTTGATTGTCGCCATTGTACTGGGTTTGCTCAATGCCTTTTTGAAGCCCATTCTGGTTTTTCTGACCATTCCCATTACGATCATCACGCTGGGGCTGTTTTATCTGGTCATTAACGTGCTGATGGTATACCTGACGGATTATCTGGTGGGCGGTTTTCAGGTCAGTGGATTCATCGCTGCGTTGTTGTTCAGTATTCTGGTATCCGTCGTAACCTGGCTAATCGATTCGATTGTCAGCTAATCCATCATTTTTGTACTCAAAAAGTCAGGCTTTCCGGTCTGACTTTTTTGTTGCGAGACCGACAACTCATAACTTTTCTGAACCAGACCAGTTGTTAGGATGAATCATTAGATTTGCAGCCCCATGAAAAAACTACTCTCAATACTCCTTGTAATACAGATCATTAGTATCCACCAGACCCGGGCGCAGTGTGATCCGGCCACGCCCCAGCAAAATGCCGCCTACGAAAAGGTGGTGAAAGAATTGCAGAACCAGTTCAGGAAAAATCCACCGGCGGGCAACTGGCAGGTGTTCGACGAACGGCATTCGCTCGGCAAACTGGAATTGAGTGATGAATATGGCAAGATTTTCCGCATCTGTGGAGATCGCTACGATCTGTCGTTCCTACAGGCATCGGCCGCCGACCAGCAGAAGGCCCGCGCCGATAGTGCCAAGGCAATTGGCGATACCATCACGCAACAACAGCGGTCTTTTGTGATGAGCACGGATTCCATTTATAAAGAATCGGACCCGAACCGGACGACCGATCTGGCCAAATCGACGGTGGATATCAACGTTGAAATGAATGCCGGGAATTACCGGGTCGAAGAACCCATCAGCAACCGGTTTGCGGCTTCCTACAAAACCATTCCCGTCGACGGTGCTCCATTGGCCCTCCAGATCATCCTGAAACCCAATGATGCGGGCATTGCTGCCCGGCCCGAAACCGTGGTTTTGCTCGGCAACTGGAAAAATAACCTTCAGAAAAACCCGCGCGGAGACAAGCTCTACCATTACTCCTATAAAAAAGGCGGTACGCTGATCGAAAACATGATCGTAACGATCAAGGCGCCCCTCGATGTGGCCAGCGAAATTGTGAAGAAAATCGACTGGCGGGCGCTCAGCAACACCCTGACCAAATAGTTGCCCGAAAAAGTAACGCGAAATCCCGTTTCACAATCGTATTTTTGTGGAATGAAAAGCATCGTCGTCTACTGCGGGTCGAACCCCGGATCGAATCCTGTCTATAAAGAAGTCGCCCGGGAATTGGGCGAGAAATTTGCGGAACGCGAAATCCGGCTCATCTACGGTGGCGGAAACATGGGCCTGATGGGCGCAGTTGCCGATGCCGTGATGACAAACGGCGGACAAGTGACGGGTGTTATTCCCAATTTTCTGGCCGCGCTGGAAGTCGCTCACGAGACCTTGACCGAATTACACTTTGTTGAAACGATGCACGAGCGGAAGTTCAAGATGGTGCAGTTTGCCAAAGGGGTGATTGCACTGCCTGGTGGCTATGGCACGTTCGACGAACTCTTCGAAATTCTGGCCTGGCGCCAGCTCCGACTCTATGAAGGCCCCGTTGGGGTTCTGAATGTCAACGGTTTTTACGATCTGCTCCTCCTGCAAATGGATCGCATGGTAAGTGATGGTTTTTTGAAAGCCGAAAACCGGGAATTACTTATCGTATCGGATTCGATCGATGAGTTGCTCATGAAGATTGAAGAATTCTGGGAACAGGCGATTTAAATATCGTAATCGGTCGGCCCGGAGAATTGAACCAGCAGGAAAAAGGTGAAAGCTGCGATCAGTAACCAGCCTATTACCAGCCCCTTAATTAAGTAAATAAAGCCAAATACCAGGCCCGTTACGCACAGCACGACATTGATCAGTAACCGCAATAGTTCACGCGGGGACGACACCGCATGGAATGGCGTAGGTTTCTTTTTTCTTCTTTTAAAGGGGTCCATCTCGGTAAATATAACTAAGAATATAAAGGTGAAAAAAATAGTTAATATAAACTGGATTTAGGAAGCCATTTTTATAAATATTCGCAGCAAAAAGCAGGCCGATAAATGAACGTGGCATTTGATTTGACTTAGACATGCGGTAAACTAATCCCGATTGGTTCTTCGTTCTTCTTATATTAACTTCTACACCGTAGTCAATGAAATTTTGGGAACTTACGCTGACGGGGCTTCTAGGTATGACCATACCGGTGGCTGTTGCGCAGCAGAATCCAGCATCAAAAGCAGAAAGTCTGGGAAATCAGGTCAATTCGGAATATAATGAAGTCAATCCGGTCATTTCTCCCGACGGGCGAACACTATTTTTTGCCCGAATCAGCCACCCCCAGAACACGCACGGCAACAAAGGGAGCCAGGACATCTGGTATTCTGAACTGGGGCAGGGCAATACGTGGGGACCGGCCAAACGGATGGCTCCGCCACTCAACAAGGATGAGTATAATTGCGCATACAGCATTACGCCCGACGGAAACACGATGCTCATCAAGGGCGCTTATGCGAACGGCACGTACGAAACGCGCGGTTTTTCGACCAGCAAACGAACCGCCACGGGCTGGTCGGCTCCGCAAAAGCTGAACATCCCCGGTTACGAGAAAATCAGTAAAGGACAGTACGATTGCGGCTATCTTTCGGCCGACGGCAAAGTGCTGGTGATGGCATTCAGTGAGAAAAAGAACAGTAAGGAAGATGATATTTACGTTAGCCTGCGTCAGAAAGACGGTTCCTGGAGCAAACCGATGAGTCTCGGCCCCGAAATCAATACGGACGGCACCGAAACCACGCCGTTCCTGGCGGCCGACGGGGCTACCCTGTATTTCTCCAGCGACCGGCCCGGCGGTTCGGGCAGCAACGATATCTATGTTGCCAAGCGCGTCGACAAAACCTGGAAACATTGGTCGAAACCGGTCAATCTGGGGTCGGCCATCAATACCGATGGGTATGATGCTTATTATTCGGTGGCGGCTTCGGGCGAATATGCCTACATGACGAGTTTCAAAAACACGCTGGGCAAAGGTGATATTGTTCGGATCAAACTCATCGATACTGCCAACCCGAACGATAAAACCGCCCCACCCGCGACCAGCCCCGATCCGGTGGCGTTGGTGAGCGGAAAAATAATTGACCAGAAAACCGGTAAACCCATCGAAGCCCGCGTGATTTACCAGACGCTGCCCGACGGACTTGAAGCGGGGGAAGCGACATCTGACCCCGTCACGGGCGAGTATAAAATCGTGCTGCCCTACGGCAAACAGTACAGCATGAGGGCCGTTGCGCCCAGTTTTATTTCCGAAGGCGGCAACATAGATCTTCGGGAAACGAAAGGTTTTCAGGAAATAAAAGGCAAAGAACTGACCCTGATTCCGATTGAAGTGGGTCGCGCCGTGCGGCTCAACAACATTTTCTTCGACGTCGGCAAAGCCGTTCTGCGCGACGAGTCGTTCCCGGAACTGGATCGGATGGTGGCCACTTTCAACGAAAACCCGAAGATGGTCATCGAAGTAGGCGGGCATACCGACAACACGGGTTCCAACGAAATCAACCTGAAACTCTCCCAGGATCGCGCGGATGCCGTTCGTGAATACTTCATTGGCAAAGGCATCGAACCCGACCGCGTCGCCAGCAAAGGCTACGGCGAAGCCAAACCTGTGGCCAGCAACGACACTGACGAGGGCCGACAAACCAACCGGCGCGTGGAGTTCGTGATCAAAAAGAAATAAGGAGATTGTATCGCAGAGTTTAGCGGAGAACATCAGAGTTACGCAGAGTTTTATTAAAATTTTCTCTGCGTAACTCTGATGTTCTCCGCTAAACTCTGCGATACAACTTTTAATTACAACTTGCCCGGATATCCCGGATGCGCTTTCACCTTCCGGATTTGCCGCAGATGGCGGTCGACGTGGCCCCACTGGTAAATATAAACCTGGTGCATGTTGCGGGGTGAATTACCGGCTGCCGTAAATTCAAAATGAGCCCGCATGTCGGTTTTGGTCGTATCGGCATACCCAATCGCCTGATCGCGAAGCCGTTTGAAAAAGGTCAGGTTGTCTTTTCCCCGAATAAAACCCGTTGGTTTGGCGATGTCCGGCGCTTTGTGCGGGGTATCTTCCATGATGAAATTAGTGTAATAGCTGTCGGGCCGGCTGGTCTGGTTCAGTTCGGGCTGCGGTTTGCTGCGGGCTCCGATGCTGATTTCGCGCGCCCAGATAATTTCCCAGAGCGCCAGATGCTCCACCACCTCGGCAATCGACCAGCGTCCGGGCGTTTCGTGAAAATGCCACTGGGCATCGGTCAAATTTTCCGTTTCCCGAATCAGCTCATCGCGGGTGCGTTTCAGGTTTTCGACCGTATACTTCTGGTCGGCTGCGGTCCAGAGTCGGGATTGCGCCTGCGCTGAAACCGTTGTCAGTAAAAAGAGGAATGAAATCATTTGTTTCATGGTGTGAATGTATGTTTTGGTTGACGGATCAAAACTACGGCACGTTGAAACGGCGATATTGTAAAATTGCGACATTGTTCGGCAGAAGAAAGACCGGCGTTGGAAGGCTCTCTTCAGGCTTAACCGTTCAGTCAAAACCTCCTGATTGATTGGTGAATACGATTTTAAAAACCGTATACTTACCAGCCTTTACCAATCAAATCCTTAACCAAAAAGAGACATGGGACTTGCAGCACAATTCGAATCCATTATTGAGCGGCAGCTTAATGTACATGCCGCCTGGGTGCCAATTACAACACCGTACAAGCTCGGTGATTATGGCCTGATTTCAGACGGGGTATTCCAGAAATTAGGCAATATCCAGGATGATTTCGATGTCACTTTCACGGAGGGAACCGGGCCGGAAGCCACCCTGAGTTTTGTGTCGGATAACACCACCGTAGTCGATGCCAGCACGGGAGCCGCCATCAACCTGAATCCGCAGGGCGAGCTTCAAGCGAATGTTACCTACAAATTTCACCAGGACAAATCCTTCCTGGTCAAAGCGCCCATCATCACGGTCTCGGTGATCGAAAACGTGAATCAGGTTGCGAAGCAACTCAAAAAAGCCGACGACTGGCGGAACAAGTTCAAAGTTGTGTTCCAGGTGTTCGTTGCGCAAAATCCCCTGATTCTCTCAACCGTCGAAGGCGGAACGGAAGTGACGATTGGTGCGGAAGGCAATGCGTTAAAAACCTTCAATGTCGGCAGCGCTTCCGTCGGTTTTAGTATGAAAACAACGAAGGAACTGGGGCTGAACATCAGCGGTAAAACCGGGGTCATTGCACTCGGACTATTCAAACTAAACTTCTTCAGTGGCAATACCGAATTCATGAGTATCGGCGACGAAGGGAAGGTGGAAAACCTGAACGGGGCCACTTTAACGGACGATCTCTGACCGGCGGGCAAACCGAACGCATAATCTGGCGGTGGGGGTGGATAAAGAATCGAAATACCGATTTATTTATCTACTGCCCATCGCCAGATTTGGATGCACCCGTCCTGACACCCTATCTTCACGTTTCCATTTAAGAGGAAACGGAAACACGTGAACGGCCTTTTTGTTGCCTGAAAACCTGCATGGTGTATGATTTTAATTGTTGATGACAGGCCGGAAAATATTTTACCCTTAAAGAAAATTCTTGAGTTGCACAGCTTTTCGGTCGATTCGGCCGAATCGGGTGAGGAAGCACTGAAAAAAGTGCTGAAGACCAACTATGCCGTTATCATTCTGGACGTTCAAATGCCCGGAATGGATGGGTTTGAAGTGGCCAACGCCATTGCCGGCTTTAGCAAAGCGAGAGATACCTCCATTATCTTTCTTTCGGCGGTCAATACCGAGAAAAAGTTCATTACCAAAGGCTATACCTCCGGCGGTGTCGATTATTTAACCAAACCGGTTGATCCGGATATTCTGGTCTTAAAAGTAAAAACCCTGCATCGGCTCTATAAGCAACAGCAGGAGTTAAAAGAAACCCACAAATCGTTACAGAAAGAAATCGAAGTCCGAAAGCAGGCGCAGGAAGAAATTGCCGGGCGTATGCAGGAACTGCAATCCGTTTTGGCTTCACTGCCGCAAATGGCGTTCACGATTGCACCGGATGGCCGGATCGAATACGTCAACGAGCACTGGTTTCGCTATTCTGTCGATTCAACGACGTTTCCGCAAACCCACGCCGACGATGACGTTTGTAAGGAGTGGGAAAACTATCTTAAAAATGGGATTGAATTCACGCGTGAAATCCGCCTGAAAGAGTTGACAACGGGCGAGTATCGCTACCACTTGCTGCGCATATTACCTATCAAACAGCAGGGAATACTGGTACGCTGGGTCGGCACGTTTACGGATATTCACCCGCAGAAACTGGCCGCCGATTTACTCGAGCAAAAAGTAGAAGCGCGAACGAAAGAACTGCTGATTAAAAATCTGGAACTGGAAAGAAGCAACCACGAATTGCAGCAATTTACGTGGGTTGTTTCGCATGATTTAAAAGAACCGCTTCGGAAAATACAGATTCTGAACGATCTGATTAAAGAAAAATATTTAACCGGTAATGTTGAAGCAACGGCTTACCTCGACCGCTCCATTAATTCGTCGGCGCGGATGTCTACATTGATCAATGATTTGCTGTCGTATTCTCAATTATCGACACCCGCTCTGTTTCAACCGACGGACCTGAACAGTTTACTGAAAGAAATCCTGGCCGATTTTGAGGACGTTATCAGCCGAAGCAAGGCCGTCATTACGGTCGATCCGCTGCCGGTTCTGGATACCATTCCGGGGCGGATTCGGCAAGTTTTTCAAAATCTGATCAGCAATGCGCTGAAGTTTTCCAAGAAAGAAATCGCTCCGGTCATTCACATTCGTGCGGAATTGATCGAAGAAAAAGAAATTGATAGCAAACCGTCACCTGATGGTAATTTTTGCCGCATTGTGGTGATTGACAATGGAATAGGTTTTGATGAAAAATTTATGGATCGCATTTTTGTGATTTTTCAGCGATTAACCGACCGGGCCAGCTACGAGGGCACCGGTATTGGCCTGGCCATTGCCAAGAAAAATATGGATAAACACAATGGACTCATTACGGCCCGAAGCCGGGTCAATGAAGGAAGCCAGTTTATTCTGATTCTGCCCGTCCATCAGGTTAACGAATAAGGCAACACGTCAACCATAAGCGATTTTCAAGAGCATACCTATGCCGCAAACCCTCTCCAATTCCGTCATCCGACAATTACAGATTGTCTTTTCGATCTCCATATTCTTGCTGCTGATCAGCCTGGTGGCGTCGTTTTATAGTACCCAGAAATTGATCAGCAATTCCAAATTAGTTAATCACACCAATCAGATCCTGATCGAGTCCGAGAACATTATTTCGTATGTGAAAGATGCAGAAACCGGTCAGCGGGGCTATCTGTTAACCCGTGATCCTACGTTTTTAACGCCCTATAACGGGGCATACGAAAAAGTCGAAATAAGTTATAATACAATACGGGATCTGACCCGTGATAATCCGGCGCAGCAAAAAAGTTTATTGGAAACCAAGGCGTTATATGATGCTAAATTCGTCCAGATGCGCCGGGTTATTGAAATAAGTCGCCGGAACAAAGGATTTATCAGTGATACGGTTTCGCGTCATGCGGAAATGGTTCGGGGGAAAAAAATAATGGACGATCTCCGTGCTCTGGTTAACCGGATAAAAACGGATGAAAACAACCTGCTCAACGAGCGCCTGGAGCAACAGCAAATTTACATTACCTACACGCCATACTTACTCGTCGTGGCCGCCTTGGTCTCTATCCTGATTACGGCCAGTGCGTATATCCGCATAAAAAGGGATCTGGATACCCGCATTGCCCAACAGATACGGGCTGAAGAAAAATACCGGGAAACCGCCGAGCGGATTTCTGTCATGGAAGACATTACCTCCGACATTGCCGACGGAAATTATGCGGCCCGGAGCCAGGATAACCAGGACGATGAACTGGGCCAAATTGCCAAAGCGCTCAATAAGATGGCCGAGTCGCTGGAAACAACGTTTACGGATTTAAAAAATAGAAACTGGCTACAAGCCGGAACGGTTCAACTCAATGAAGCCATCCGGGGCGAGCGCGATCTGGAAAAACTGGCGAACAACCTAATTGCCACGCTGACCAGCTACATCAACGCACCCATTGGTACAGTCTACATTATTGATGATGATTCCAGCTTTAAACTGGCCGGAACCTATGCGGCAACCCAGGCACCGGCTAGCGTCAGGATTGGGGAAGGGCTGATCGGCGAGGTGATTAAAAGCCAAAAACCGGTGATTATTCACGATCTTCCACCGCAGTATATCAGCGTCAATTCGTCGCTGGGAAACACGCCCCCCGTCGCCCTGGTCATCGTTCCGCTGGTGTATGCGTACCGGTGTATTGGCGTGATCGAGATCGGGCTGTTGAAAAAACCGGATACGTTGGAGGTCGAGTTTCTAGAAGCCAATCTGGAAACCATCGCCATCGGGGTCAATGCCGCGCTGGATTACGCGAAGTTGCAGAACTTCCTGGAAGAAACGCAGGCCCAGTCGGAGGAATTGCAGGCCCAGCACAATGAACTGGAAAACGTCAACGCGGAACTGGAAGCGCAATCGCTGAAGCTTCAGGCTTCGGAAGAGGAATTGCGGGTGCAGCAGGAAGAATTGCAGCAAACCAACGCCGAACTGGAAGAACGGAGCTTCCTGCTGGAAGAAAAGAATGAAGAAATCCAGCGGAAAGCCGAAGAACTGGAGCTGACGACGCGGTATAAGTCGGAGTTTCTGGCCAATATGTCGCACGAACTCCGGACGCCCCTCAACTCGATTCTGCTCCTGAGCCGGTTATTGGCCGAGAACAACGAGGAAAATCTGTCGGACGACCAGATCGACTACGCCAAAGTGATTCAGTCGTCTGGCAACGGCTTGCTGGGGCTGATCGACGAAATTCTGGATCTTTCCAAGATCGAAGCCGGTCAGATGAAGCTCGAATACCTGGACGTTTCGATTCCTGAAATAACCGATGAGCTTCAGGCGCTGTTTGCTCCGCTGGCGAAAGAGAAGGGCCTGGACTTTACCATTACCGTTGAGAAAAATGTGCCTTCGGTCATTGAAACCGATAAAATGCGACTGGGGCAGATTCTGAAAAACCTGATTTCCAATGCGCTCAAGTTTACCTCAAAAGGCGGTATCACACTGACTGTAAAACGATTGACTCCGACGGATTCGACGCTCAGTTTTGTGGTGAAAGACACCGGGATTGGGATTCCGCCCGAAAAACAGCAGCTTATTTTTGAAGCGTTTCAGCAAGCCGATGGCTCCACCAAACGAAAGTACGGCGGAACCGGTTTGGGCCTGTCCATCAGCCGCGAACTGGCAAAACTGCTGGGTGGCGAAATTGTACTTTCCAGTAAAGTGAATGAGGGGAGTGAGTTCACCGTGAATATTCCCCTGACAGGCAAACCGTCGGATGCGATTTCGGGAAGTCCAGCCCCGTATGTAACCCGCAGCCCGGAGCCGATGCCGGTTAAAGAAGCCGAGCCGGCGAACAAATACCTCAGTACCACCATTCCAGAAAGCATTCCCGACGACCGGAATACCATTACGGAGCGGGATAAAACCATTCTGATTGTGGAAGACGACACGAACTTTGCCAGATCGCTGCTCGATTATTCCCGCCGGAAAGGGTACAAAGGCATCGTGGCTGTTCGGGGGGACGAAGGACTGAAACTGGCGGGTATCTACAAACCGCTCGGTATTTTGCTGGATATTCAGTTGCCCATCATGAGCGGCTGGCAGGTAATGGATGCGCTGAAAGCCGATCCGCAAACCCGGCACATTCCGGTTCACATCATGTCGTCGCACAAATTAAAGAACGAAAGCTTGCTGAAAGGTGCCGTCGATTTTGTGGATAAACCGGTGGCGTTTGAGCAAATGCATGAAGTATTTAAAAAGATTGAATACGTATTGAACCGGACGAGTAAAAAGGTGCTGATTATTGAAGATAATCCACGACACGCCAAGGCCCTGGCCTACTTTCTGGAGACCTTTAACATCCATTCGGAATTGAGAAGCAACGTGTCTGAAGGCGTCAATGCCTTGCAGATCGACGAAATTGACTGCGTGATTCTGGATATGGGCATTCCGGATGTAAAAGCCTATGAAACGCTGGAAGAAGCCAAGAAAAATCCGGGTTTGGAAAATCTGCCGATCATCATCTTTACCGGCAAAAGTCTGTCATTAGCCGAGGAATTAAAAATCAAAAAATACGCCGACTCTATTATTATAAAAACCGCCCATTCGTACCAGCGGATGCTGGATGAGGTATCGCTTTTTCTGCATCTGGTAGAAGACACGAAAAAAACAGATTCGGTACACAGCGATTATAAAAAACTGGGTGCTTTGAGTCAGGTTCTTGCCAACAAAACCGTACTGATTGCCGACGACGACGTGCGGAATATCTTCTCGCTTTCGAAGGCCCTGGAGAATTATAAAATGAACGTCATCACGGCGCTGGATGGAAAAGAAGCGTTTCAGAAATTACAGGAATACCCGGCGATCGATGTCGTTTTATTGGATATGATGATGCCGCAGATGGACGGTTATGAAACCGCTAAAAAAATCCGGGAGAACTACCAGTGGAAGAACCTGCCGGTTATTGCCGTGACGGCCAAAGCCATGACCGGCGACCGGGAAAAGTGTATTCAGGCGGGGGCATCCGATTACATCACCAAGCCGGTGGACATCGACCAACTGATGTCTCTGTTGCGGGTCTGGCTCTACGAGCGTTCCTGAAACGGGCCATTCACGGGATGAACAGAATTCAATAAAAAGGAGATCATGAGTAAAAAAAGGGTATTGATCATTGATGACGATTCACGGAATATTTTTGCCCTGAGCGCTACGTTACGGGCGAAAGCCTTCGATTGTATTTCGTGTACGAACGCACAGGATGCCCTCGACCTCCTGAAAACCGACGAAGAGGTGGACGTGATTCTGATCGATATGATGATGCCGGAAATGGACGGCTATGAAGCCATTCCGCGCATCAAAAACATCGAAAAGAGAGCCAAAACACCCATTTTTTCGGTGACGGCGCAGGCCATGGTTGGCGATCGGGAAAAATGCCTGCGGGCCGGTGCCACGGATTATATTTCGAAACCGGTGGATGTCGATCGGTTGTTGCAACTGCTGTCACGTGTTTAATCACTGGAGGATGATTGAGGAGGCTGATATTGATCTGGTGTTGAATGATCTGTTTGAAGTATACGGTTATGACTTCACCAACTATGCGCGGGCATCGTTGAAACGCCGGATTAGCCGGTTATTTCTGCTGGATAAATTCCCCAGTTTTGCCGAGTTTCGATACCGCCTGAAGTCCGATCCGGGTTACCTGAAACGGGTGATTGAAGGGTTGACGGTAACAGTTACTGAAATGTTCCGGGACCCGCTGTTTTATAAGGCACTGCGAACGGAAATCATACCGACCCTGGCGGCCAAACCGTTCATCCGGATCTGGCACGCGGGCTGTTCGACCGGGGAAGAAGTGTTTTCGATGGCGATTGTGTTGAAAGAAGCCAATTTGCTCCACAAATCCCTGCTGTATGCGACGGATTTAAACCCGCAGGTTCTTGAAAAAGCGCGCCGAGGGGTTTTTCCGTTGGTTCAAATGAAACAGTACTCCGAAAATTACATCGAATCGGGCGGAAAAAACGACTTTTCGGCGTATTATACCGCGCAATACGGGCAGGTTAAATTTGACGAATCATTAGCCGAGAAAATGATCTTTTCGACGCACAATTTAGTCTCTGACCGGTCTTTTAATGAGTTCGATCTCATTCTCTGCCGCAACGTATTGATCTACTTTGATAAACAGTTGCAGGAGCGCACCTTAAACCTGTTTGACGAAAGCATCGGAACGCTTGGTTATCTGGCGTTAGGCTCGAAAGAAACGTTGAATTTCTCATCGATTAAAGCAAAATACCGGCAGTTGAATAAAGAAAAAATATGGCGGAAAATAAGCTGATCAATGCCTGTAAAGCCGTCGTTATCGGCGGTTCGGCCGGGAGCATCGAAGTGTTGTTAAAACTACTTCCTGCCTTATCGTCTCCCTTGTCGTTGGTTATTATGATCGTTCTGCACCGCAAGAATTCGACGGATTCGTCGCTGGCCGATCTGTTGTCTTCCCGAACAACAATTCGGGTACAAGAAGTCGAAGACAAAGATCCGGTGGTTCCCGGCACCATCTACCTGGCGCCGGCGGATTATCATCTTTTGATTGAAAAAGACGAAGTGTTTTCGCTTGATGATTCCGAGAAGGTAAACTACAGCCGTCCCTCGCTGGATGTGACGTTTGAATCGGCCGCCGATGTCTACGGTTCTTCGCTGGTCGGGATTCTTCTTTCAGGTGCCAACGCCGACGGCACCGCCGGATTGAATCTCATTAAAGCGAGGGGAGGAGTCCTTATTGCCCAAAAACCGGAAACCGCTCAGGCCGCTTTTATGCCCCAGCACGCCATCCAGAATGCCCCCATCGACCGGGTGTTGGATGTCGAAGAGATGGCGGTTTTTATCAATTCGCTCAGCCGGGTCAACTAAGCGAAAACCGGTTTTCATTGTTCTTCCACGTTGCCCGCGCCCAATTCCTGAAACAACGTTTGCCAATACTGCGTCACGGCCGGATTGTTTTCTTTCACCGACGCATTCGGCGCAAACGGCAGAACCATCGACACCTCCGGACTTCCAATCGTGTAGCGTTTCAATTGTTCGGCATCAGCTTTGGCCCAGCTATCTGCCTGCGCATTGTCTTTGGGGGGCGTTTTGTGAAAATCCCGTCGTCCGGCACTGTATACGCTCTCGACCATGTCGCTGAGGTAATACACTTTGACGGTGGCACCGCTCTCGTTGGCTTTGGCAATTACGGGCAAACTGGCCCAAATGTCGGTTTCTTTGTTCGACGACGACGCGTTCGGTGCGGCCAGTTGCTGCAAAACGCGCTGGCGGATGGCGGCTTTTTCGCGGCCCAGCGACAAATCGAAACTGGTTTGGGCGGCTTCGCGGTCGGTGGCGTTGGCACTGCTGACGTCCTCCATTTCGGAGCGGGCGGTCACCGACAACGCGCGGGCTTTCGAGGTGTTTTCGTGGATGAAATAGACGTCGAGTTTATCGCCCTTGTTGCGGATGTTTTGCTCGATGATCTCGTTGACCGCACCCTGGTATTTCTGGGACACAAAGGCTTTGTTGGCATTGACGCTGACGGACTTGTCGAGGAAAATCAGCGTGTAAAGCGGTTCGGCTTTCGCCGTGGTGGGGTCCGCTTCCTTGCTGTTGTCGGACGAGCAGGCTGCGAGTGTGAGGAGCAACACGCAGCTAAAAAGATTTTTTTTCATAAGAGCGTAACAGTCATCCGATTACCGGGGCCAAATCGTCGGGCCGGTGAAGGATCGGAAAATGGTTTTTTGTAAAACGTCGCCTACGGTGAGTTGTTTGCCTTTGGGGCATCTGATCCGGAATAATTTGTACTTTATCTTTCAATATTTATCTGAATCACAGCTTTTTCCGGTTGACGGCGAAAACCGTGTTTCCGAAAATCAAATGTACCAACAAACTCTGTATCTTGCTTACTCTGCTGATTCATCAACCCCATCCTTACGGTATGAACCGCGTTTTTACCCGACTGTTCACGTTCGTCGTCGTCCTCGTTTCCCTTTCCCGCCTACAGGCCCAGGTCACCAATGCCCCCGCCCGCAACGAAGGCGATGGCCCCCACAAACGACTCATCATCCGGGGCGTTACGCTCATCAACAGCACCGGTGCGCCCCCGATGGGTCCGGTCGACATTGTGGTGGAGAAAAACCGCATCACCCAGATCCGGCAGGTCGGCTATCCCGGTGTTCCGATCGACGCGGCCCGACGTCCGCAGGCCGGTGCGGGCGACAAAGAACTGAATTGCGAAGGCATGTATTTGATGCCCGGTTTTGTCGATATGCACGGCCACATTGGCGGCAAGGCGCAGGGAACGCCCTCCGAATACGTTTTCAAGCTGTGGCTCGGCCACGGCATCACCACCATTCGCGACCCGTCGGCGGGCAACGGCCTCGACTGGGTGCTCGACCATCGGGGCAAAAGCGAGCGCAACGAAATTACGGCCCCGCGCATCAAAGCCTATACGTCGTTTGGCATGGGAGCCAAAGAAATCATTTCGACGCCGGAACAAGCCCGCGCCTGGGTGCGCGAGAACGCTAAAAAAGGAGCCGATGGCATCAAGTTTTTTGGGGCTGAACCGGAAGTGTTCAAGGCGGCTCTGGAAGAAAACAAAAAACTGGGCCTGCGCTCGGCCTGCCACCACGCCCAACTGGAAGTGGCCCGGATGAACGCCCTGGCGACGGCCAAAGCCGGTCTGACGTCGATGGAACACTGGTATGGATTGCCCGAAGCGCTGTTTGAAGACAAGACCATTCAGAGCTATCCCGCTGATTACAATTACAACAACGAACAAAACCGCTTCGAGGAAGCCGGCAAACTCTGGCAACAAGCTGCTAAACCCGGAACGGAAAAGTGGAACAAGGTGATGGACGAACTGATTGCGCTCGATTTCACCATCGACCCGACGTTCAACATCTACGAAGCCAACCGCGAACTGATGCTGGCCCGCCGGGCCGAATGGCACGACGAATATACACTCCCGGCCCTCTGGCGGTTTTACGGCCCCAGCCGGATTTCGCACGGTTCCTACTGGCACAACTGGGGAACGGAGCAGGAGGTAACCTGGAAACGCAACTACCAGCTCTGGATGGCGTTTATAAACGAATATAAAAACCGGGGTGGCCGCGTTACGGCGGGTTCCGATTCCGGGTTCATTTACCAGCTCTACGGGTTTGCCTACATCCGCGAACTGGAACTGCTGCGCGAAGCCGGTTTTCACCCGCTCGAAGTCATCCGGGCGGCCACGCTGAAAGGCGCTGAAGCACTCGGGATGGCCGATCAGATTGGTTCCGTGGAAGTCGGCAAGCTGGCTGATTTCGTGATTACCGAAGAAAATCCGCTGGCTAACCTGAAGGTTCTGTACGGTACCGGTGCGATTCACCTGAACGACAAAAATGAAGTGACGCGGGTCGGCGGGGTGAAATACACCGTGAAAGACGGAATTGTCTACGACGCTAAAAAACTGCTGGACGATGTGAAAAAGATCGTGGCCGATGCCAAAGTGAAAGAAAACTTCGAAATCACGCAGCCCGGTGTGGCTCCGAAAGCGGGCAAGTTATCGGGCGGAAAACCGCAGGAATAAGCCGGGAATTGGGGTCGTGTCTCCGTTTGAATTTTATTTCCAGCCAGACCCAGGACAGTCGCTTGGTATCTGGCTGGTTTTCAGTTCTTAGTGGCCCGAAGACAGTTTCATCAGAACGAGTCCGGCCACAATCAACACGGCGGCTACGATGCGCGTAACGCTCACCTGTTCACCCAGAAAGGCTATTCCAAGAATGAATGCGCCAACGGCCCCAATGCCTGTCCAGATGGTGTAGGCCGTTCCCAGTGGTAACGTTCGCATTGCTAAGGCCAACAAACCAAAACTGGCAATCATGGCAACGATGGTAATGAAGGATGGAATAAGGCGGGTAAAACCATCCGACTGTTTCATGGAGTAGGCCCAAACGACCTCTAACAGCCCAGCGAAAACTAAATAAATCCAGGACATACTTTAACCTTTGTTTATAAACCGGGCCGTCCCGAATCCGTTTCCCACAATGGTGAGGTCGTCCTCTATTATCTTAAAAGCACGCCTTAAAAGACACGGCAAAAGTAGTACTTTCTATTCAAAGTGGGGCCTACTTCCCTGCAATCATCACTAGGGCGTTCCGGCGCACCCTGAATCGGTTACTTCGCTCGGGCGAATACTTCCCGCAGCGTGCCTTTCCAGCCTTCCTGCTGGTAGGTTTCGCCTTGCTTCGTAACCTTGAATTCGTTTTTCACGCCCTTCTGGCTCTGATCCCAGGAGAAAAATTCATTGGTTTCGGTCAAAACCTTCCCATCGTACTGGTACGTTCCGGCACCTGCCCCGTTAAACTGGCCGGTTTTTGGATTATAATAGGCATACACGACCAGGGGATAACTGAAAATCTTCACGACGCTGATGCCTTTATACGGTCCTTCTCCCAGGCGGGTTTTGCCCCAGGTTCCTTCCTGCATGAGCCAAACGCCTTCCAGTCCGTTATTTTTCAGGGGTTCTTTGGGGGTTATTCGTTCGTCGATTTCACTGACTTCGTAGTTTTTATATTTTTCAGAGTTCAGAAAGCCGGTTTGTTTAAACGCCTTTGAATCAACCTGATAATCCATCGCCAGCACGCTGCCCACGGCGGTTGAATCCCAAGAGTAATAGGCGATTTTCTCCAGATATTTGCCGTTTTTCAACGCATACGTACCTCCGCCGACGCCATCGAACGCCTTTCGTCCCTGCCGTTTGTCATCATACCAGCCCGAAAACCAGTAACCGTCTTTAAAAACCTTGATCACCGTGACCGAGTCGCGGGTGCGCCAGTCGGTCATTTTTCCGAATTTATACGTTGTTTGGCGGTAAGCACCATTGAGTTTGCTAACCGGCTCGTCGGCTATTAAAGCACTCAGAACACCCAGGAAGAACAGAAATACCAGCTTTTTCATCGTCATACAGAAGTTTATGGACGAGTCAAAAGTAGCAGTCTGCCCGGTGCCGGTATTGTACAAGTGCGACATTCGGCGGGTTGTGAAGCCGGAATGATTAACCGGTTAATCCAGCCCCGGTCGCCGGAAATGCCGGGCTTCCGGGAAGGTGGTTTCCATTTGCCGCCGGATGCGATCCAGCAGAATCAGCATGTCCAGCACATCATCGGTTTTTTCGGGATAATTTTCCAGCAGGGTGTGCCAGGCCTTCAGCGAGTAGTCGATGCTGACCAACACCAGTTTCGCTTTTCCGTTGAAATAGGCCCTCAGAACCGCATCCGGCGTCATCCCGTTATTGATCTGCAAAGCCGAAACCACTTTGACCGGAATCAGCGTTCGGTACCATTTGAGGGTTTCCCAGGCATCTTTCAGCGTTTTCAGTAGCAACGTTACTTCGGCCTCCGTCCGCAAGCCCAGATTCGTTTCAAAGGCTTGTTGGTGACCGGCTTGTTCGAGCAGATCTTTTTCCTGCTTCAGCCATTCCGCCGTCTGGCGCAGGTACTCGTCACACAAGGCCGTTAGCGGATTCCGAACCGATCCTTCCGTCTGGAATGTAACGGCTTTGGTTTCCTGTTCAACGGCCCGGTGTTCGGGCAACAGCCGTTGCTGACGGGCTTTGTCAACGTAGGATTTGGTCAGTTCCAGCGTTTCCATGAGCCGTTTCACCAGCGTTTCCGCGTCCATGTTCGGCTGCTTCAGTCCGTCGGGATATTGTAACGCAAAATTCTGACACCGTTTCGTAAACGGGCAACGTTCACACCAAGAATCGCAATAGTTGTAAATGCCCGGTATTAGCGCCACTTCCTCTTTCATAATTAATAAATCGTTACGGTGGGTTTATAAACTTATAAAGATTAGTATAATAGGCTACTAAGATAGATTTGTTTGTGAATATAGTTTTCATACCATAAAAAGCAAATATTTTTCTTAAAATAAAGATGATTCTTCCGCTTATTAGCTTTTGTATAGCTAATTGTTTTGATTCAAAATGCGTCTCGAATGTCGTTAAAATAGCATTTTGGCTACTATTGACTTTCGTTTAACGAATTCATTCCCAGCCCTATTCCAGCGTTATCGCCCGGATGTGCTATTTTTGGTGATTCCACGTCCTCTTGCTATGAAATACAGTATCCTTCTTCTCCTTTTGGTTACCTGGTCGGCGGTGGCGCAAACGCCCGAAACCGTCCCCCTCGACTCGCTGACGGAGCGTTCCAAGCGGTATTTGAATGCCCAGCAACCCGACTCGCTGTATGCCCTGATGGGGGAAGCGTTTCACGTCCAGATTTCGGCCACCCAGTTTACCCAGATTTCGCAGGGGTTGAAAGCGCAACTGGGCCAGTGGCAATCTGCGGAGCGAAGAAGCGTTAAAGATGGCGTTGCGCGGTACAAAGCGGTTTTCGACAACGGTTTAATCGACTTCTACATCAGCCGGGATAAAGTCGGCAAAATTTATACCTTCCTTTTCAAGCCCTACGAAGCCGATGTCGCCGACAAAACCGCGCCGGTTTTAACCAGCAATCCGTTGCGGACGGCTTTTGATAAGCAGGTCGATGCGGTGGCCCAGGCGTATATCAAAAAACAAAATACCGTCGGCCTGAGCCTTGGCATTCTGCGAAACGATAGCCTGTTTACCTACGGCTACGGCGAAACTGCCAAAGGCAACGGTCGAATTCCGGATGCCAACACGCTTTTTGAAATTGGCTCGATCAGCAAAACCTTCACAGCGACGCTTCTGGCTGATGCCGTTCAGCGCGGACTGGTCAAATTGAATGATCCGGTCAATAAATACCTGCCCGACTCGATTCCGGCTTTGCAGAAAGATGGGGTTCCGGTGACGCTCAAAACCTTGTCTAACCACACCTCCGGTTTGCCCCGGCTTCCGTCCAATTTGTTTTCGACGGCGACGGATGTGACCAACCCCTACAAACACTACGACCGGAAATTGCTGTATACTTATCTCAAAACCGCTGCCTTATTGCGTCAGCCGGGCAAAGAATACGACTATTCCAATCTGGCGGTCGGGCTGCTGGGCACGATTCTGGAAACGGTGAACAAGAAATCGTATGAAGCGTTGATTCAGGAGCGGATTGCCAAACCGCTGGGCATGGCGCATACCGTGATTACGCTGAGCGAGGCCGACAAAAAAGTATTCGCGCAGGGGAATGATGGGAAAGGAAACCCGGCTTCATCCTGGGAGTTTCAGGCACTGGTAGGCGCGGGCGGCATTCGCTCGTCGGTTAACGACTTGTTTCAATTCGTAAAAGCGGAGTTGGGCAAAGGACCCAAAAAGATCACGGAAGCGATGAAAAAAACGCAGGAAACGACCTTTGTAAACGGAGCCACGACCCTCGGTTTGGGTTGGCATCGGCGAACCGAAACGTCTCGCCCGTGGTTCTGGCACCAGGGCGGAACGGGCGGTTTTGTGACGTACGTCGCCTTCAACCCGTCGCGCCAAACCGCCGTGATTCTGCTGACCAACAGCCAGACACCCATCGAAGAACTCACCGCCGGATTTCTCAACCTCGCTGAACAAAACACCAAATGAGCGTCGAAACCATTAGTATTTTAGGCTGTGGCTGGCTGGGTTTTCCACTGGCCGAGCCGTTTCTGAATGAGGGCTACATCGTGAAAGGCAGTACGACGTCCAAAGATAAACTGCCGGGTTTCTGGAAAGTGGGGATCAAACCCTACGAATTACATTTCAATCCGGAACCGGCGGGCGACGATCTGGCGGATTTTCTGGAAGCCGATGTGCTGATTATTAACATTCCGCCCAAAGCTGGCAAACTGGGCGATGGGTTTCATCCGCAACAGATTCAGGCGGTGGTCAATGCCTTGCGCCAGTCGGGGGCGAAAATACCGTATACAATTTATGTAAGTTCGACCTCCGTTTACCCGGATCTGAACCGCGAAGTGGTGGAGAACGACGTTGTAACGCCTGATCAAGCTGTGGCTCCGGCTTTTGTCGAAGCCGAGCAACTCATTCTGGGGTTGGAAAATTCAACGGTTTTGCGATTTGGCGGATTGCTGGGCTATAACCGTATTCCGGGGCGTTATGTGGCCGGGAAAAAAGACCTGACAACGGGCTCGGTTCCCGTCAATTACATTCACCGCGATGATGGCATTGGCGTGATCCGGGCTTTGGTCAACCATCCGCAGCCGGGCCAAACCTTCAGCGTGGTTGCGCCCGAACACCCGACGCGCGAAGCGGTATACCGGAAAAACTGCGACGATTTTGGCTACGAAACCCCGACCTTTGCAGAACCGTCGGAACCGTCACCGTTTAAAATCATCAGTCCGGAAAAGTTGATCAAGACAATAGGATATTCTTTTCAATATCCTGATCCGCTGGCGTTTTATTATGCTCCTTAAAATTTCCATTTTAACCGCACCGACGCATTCCGGCCCGGATCATCGGCGTAATACCGAAACCGGTTGAGGTAATCGCGGTACACGGTATTGAACAGATTCGTCAGGGTGAAGCCTACATCAATCTGATGATGGGCCGACACCGGGAGCGCAAAACCGGCGGTCAGGTTCCAGAGCGAATAGGCAGGGGGAGGAGGCAGAAAATCACTGTTTTCCGGGACGCGGTTTTGCCGCGCGACCCACAAATTTCCGATGCCCACAAAAAACTCCTGCAATTTGTTCCACTTGCCCACATCATACCGCAGCCCGTTTTCCCAGCGGTTGGGCGGTGTCATCACAATCGGTTGATCGAGCGCCAAATCCTGCACATACAGCAACGACAACTTGGAAGTTCCGCTCAGTTTGGGCAACAAAACCGCCTGAACGCTGGCGTCCAGCCCGGCATAAAGCGCGTCGGTTTGGGTATATTTAAAGGATGGAAATGCGCCCCGAATGGTCAAAATGGGTTCGGCCTGCGGTTTCAGATAGATGTAATTCCGAACGGTATTGTAGAAAAAACCGACCTCGGCCTGTACTTTTTTGCCGGTGTATTCCGTACTCAAATTCAGGTTGTAGGCTACCTCGGGCTGGAGTGTACGGTCGCCCAGTTCGTAAGCGGCTGCGCCGTGGTGAACCCCGTCGCTGAACAATTCGCTCACGTTGGGCGCGCGCCAGGAGGTTCCGGCGTTGAAACGGGTGGTCCACTGGTCGGACAGGGAATACGTCGCGCCCAGCGTTCCCGAAAAATTCTGAAACACAAATAGCGGTTTTTCCAGCACCTGTTTTTCATAGCGGAACACCTGCATGTGCCGGTAATCGTAACGCAGCCCGGCTTCGTACTCCCAGCGGTTGACTTTCAGTTTCTCAATCCAGAAAAGCCCGGCGTTGTAAGTCCGGAAGTTCGGAATCAGCGGCCGCCCGTTCATGATGTTGTACTGGTAAAAACCGCTGACGCCCAGGCTCCCCGTCAGTTTATTGGCAACGGGTTTGTGTTCAAAAACGAGATCGCCGGTGTAGGTCGTGAGCCGGAACCGCAGTTCGGGGCGGTTCAAAGCCGCCACGGAATCGTTTCTGGGGCGGTGCAAATCATATTCCTTCCGGTCGTCGAACTGCCGGGCCAGCGTCAGGCTCAGGTCACCGCCGGAAGCCGGTTTCCAGGCGGTTCGCCATTTCAGTAAATCATGCGCAATCTGCTGATTCGGTCGGCGGATGGCGTAGCTGAAGCCGGATTTGATCAGCGGTTCGCCATTGTCCAGAACCGTTTGCAAGTCGGTCAGGCTACCGATGTGTGAACCGGAAAAGATACCCAGTTTGGTGGAAAACCGGCTGTAATACACTTCGGACCGAAACCGGGTGGAGCGGTATCCCAGCGACCCGGAGAAGTTTTGCTCCGAAATGCCGGTATTGTCCAGAAAGTAATTTGGCGTGCGAACGTTGCCACCCCGTTTCAGCGTCCCCTGCACCCGCCAGCCAAAGCCTTTCCCAAAACCGCCTTCGGTTTGCAGCGATGCAACGCCTTGCCGTCCGTTGGTAAAGCCCACCAGATTCAGTTCACCGTGAACGGTTTTGAGGGTCGGCAAAGGCGCTGGTTCGACCAGAATGACACCTCCGATGGCATCGGAGCCAAACCGTACGCCCGCAGCGCCCTTGATCACGGTCAGGCGATTGGCTACGAACGGATCGATTTCCGGCGCATGTTCCGACCCCCACTGCTGGCCTTCCTGCCGGATGCCGTTGTTCAGGATCAAAACGCGGTTGCTGTGCATACCGTGAATAACCGGTTTCGTGATCGACGAACCGGTTTGGAGGGTGGTCACGCCCGTCATGGTGCGGAGCGCATCGCCCAGCGATTGGCCACGGGTCTGATCGAGGGCTTTGCCTTCCAGTTGTGAGATGGTCTGGCTGGTGAGGGCATTGGCGCGTTGAGCGGTTACGTTGACATCCTGCAAGTGAATATCGTCTTCCGTCAGCAGCACATTTTGCTCCGAGGTGTGAACCAGAACAACCGATTGGGTGACTTCCTGGTAGCCCAGAATGCGGCTGACCAGCGTATAGGTTCCCTGACACAAGGGTTCGATCCGGTAGTGTCCGCTGGCATCGGTAACGGTTCCTTTCTGCAATTCTTTAATAAAAACGGCCGCACCCGGAATGGGCTGGCGGCTTTCGCGGTCGAGCACAACGCCTTTGATAAAACAATCGCAGGGATCCTGTGCGAAAGTGGGGCGTAAAATGCACACCCACAGAAATGTAAGTGTTATGCGAAAGTATCTATACTGGTTTCGATTCACTTTCAGAGAGTTACAAATTCTTGCAAGTTGCAAAATTACATTTTTTGCAACTGCGTTGCAATATACAGACTGGTTAATTCTACGGTCGCTAGTTCAAATGAAATGCTGAGAAAGTGGACAAAAACCTTGTTTGTAAGTTTTGTTTAACTATTTTTGGGAAAGATTAAACAAAGTGTGGTGTGCGATTCCACACACTGTGGTGTTTTTTCTACAGTTTGTTCTTTGACATCGTTTGGCATGGTTACCCGTTTACTCGTTTCGGTATATGTAAAATACTGTATTTCAGTTGGTTAAATTGTTGGATCGCTGGTCAATCAAAAAAAAGTAAGATTTGGTTACATTGTTGTCTACTGGATATACAGAATTGATTCAACAAAAAACGACTTATAGATCATGACAGCACTTGAATTTACCTACAACATCGGCAAAGTTTCAAAGTCGCTGAAGCCATTTGCTCTGCGTTTGACGAAGGATGTTGAAGATGCAAACGACTTATTGCAGGACACTCTATTGAAGGCTTTTACGAACCGCGATAAATATACGGATGGTACAAACCTGAAAGCGTGGTTGTATACCATCATGAAAAATACGTTCATCACCAACTACCAGAGAATGGTGCGGAAAAATACGTTCATCGACACGACGGACAATCTGCACTACATCAATTCGATGGAAAGTAGCACCGACAACACCGCGTATTCGTCTTTTGCACAGGACGACATCAACCGGGCCGTCAATGCACTGGATGATACCTACCGGACACCGTTTATGATGCATTTCCGGGGTTTTAAATACCACGAAATTGCAGCCCGTCTGGATATTCCCATCGGAACTGTTAAAAACCGCATCCACATCGCTCGTAAAGAGCTGAAAGATAAATTAAAAGTTTACGCGTATCAGGCGTGAGCTAGAGTAAAGAGGATAGACAAGAGAGTAAAGACAAAAGGAATCAAGTAAATAGAACAGGTCTTTACTCTCTTGTCTATCTTCTAACATCTCAAAAGACATTTGATTGAGTAGTTTTTGGTTAAAAAAGAGGAAGGTTCCGAAAAGTTAGATGGTTTCCGTCTAACTTTTTTGGTTAGAGCGAGAGACGGATTTTTCAATCCGTCTTTTTTGCGTTTATTACCCCCGCCCGGTCTTTAGTAGATAGGTTGGGAGCTAAACTTTTAGACATGTCAAAACGCGTCATTGTGATAGGAGCCGGTTTTGCCGGTTTGTCGGCGGCTACGAGTCTGGCCGACAAAGGGTTTGATGTTACGATTCTGGAAAAAAACAGCCAGGCGGGTGGTCGCGCCCGGATGTTTGAGCAAGACGGTTTTAGGTTCGACATGGGGCCAAGCTGGTATTGGATGCCCGACGTGTTCGAAACGTATTTTGGGCGTTTTGGTAAAAAAACGTCGGATTATTACAACCTCGTGCGACTCGATCCGTCCTATACCGTCGTTTTTGGGGCCAACGATGCCGTCGATTTGCCCGCAGGTGTCGAAAATATTCAGGCGGTTTTTGAACAAATGGAGCCGGGGGCCAGTCGGCGGTTGCTCGAATTTCTGGAGCAGGCGGCTTATAAGTACGATGTCGGGATCAATCAGTTTGTCTGGAAACCGAGTCGGCGGGTGTCGGAATTCATGAGCCTGAAGTTATTGCAGGATGTGATGCGGCTGGATGTGTTTCAATCGTTTTCGAGCCACGTCCGTAAATATTTCACGAACGAGCGGCTTTTGCAGTTGATGGAATTCCCGATTTTGTTTCTGGGAGCAACGCCGGCCAACACGCCCGCGATGTACAGCCTGATGAACTATGCCGAAATAACGATGGGAACCTGGTATCCGATGGGCGGCATGCACGAAATCGTGAAGGCGATGGTGAAACTGGCCGAGGAGAAAGGCGTGAAAATTTTATTGAACCATCCGGTCAAACAAATTAGTGTAACAAATGGTATTGCCAACAAAGTTGAAACCTACCAGGGAACTTTTGAGGCTGATGTGGTGGTGGCCGGGGCTGATTATCAGCATGTCGACAGCAAATTGCTGACACCCGGCTATCAAAATTACGACGACCGGTATTGGAAAAGCCGGGTGATGGCGCCATCGTCGTTGCTGTTTTACCTGGGTGTTGACCGGCGGGTACCGCGTTTGCAGCACCACAACCTGTTTTTCGATGAAGATTTTGGGTTACATGCCCACGAAATTTACGAAAAACCGCAGTGGCCGACGAAACCGCTGTTTTATGTTTCGGCCCCGTCGAAAACCGACCCGGGTGTGGCACCGGCGGGCATGGAGAATCTGTTCATCCTGATTCCGGTGGCCCCGGATCTGAACGACCCCGAAGAAACGCGGGAATATTATTACAACCTGGTGATGGACCGGCTGGAAGCGTATGTGGGTGAAACCATTCGGGATCACGTCGTTTTCAAACGCAGCTACGCCCACAGCAATTTCATCGCCGACTACAATGCCTTCCGGGGCAATGCCTACGGACTGGCAAACACGCTGAGGCAGACGGCTATTTTGAAGCCGGGATTGAAGAGTAAACGCGTTAACAACCTGTTTTACACGGGACAATTGACTGTTCCGGGACCAGGCGTCCCGCCTTCGCTGATTTCCGGATTGGTGGTGGCAGAGGAAGTCACCAAAGAATTCGGGCAACGAGCTTGACTTAAAAAAATACGAACGACTAGCTGTTCCTGCGTCTGTCAGAAGAGGTACAGCCCACCAACGAACCCTTATGATCGAGTTATTCAATCGAACCGCGTTAGAGTGCAGCAAGCTGATCACCGAACATTACAGCACCTCATTCACGTTGGGAATTAAAACCCTGGACCGTAAATTCCATTTTCCGATTTATGCCGTCTACGGTTTTGTCCGGTATGCCGACGAAATCGTGGACACGTTTTACAACTACGACCAAAAGTACTTGCTGGAAAAATTCAAGAAAGATACCTACGAAGCCATTGCTGACGGCATCAGTCTGAATCCCATTTTACACTCGTTTCAGTGGGTTGTCAGGGAATATAGCATTGACCGGGAACTGATCGACGCCTTTCTGAAAAGCATGGAAATGGATCTGTATGTTAACCAATACACGGACAACAGCTATCAGGAATACATTTATGGCTCGGCCGAAGTGGTAGGGTTGATGTGTCTGCGGGTGTTCTGTGAAGGTGACCTGGCGATGTTCGACCGCTTGAAAGAACCGGCGCGCAAGCTGGGGGCGGCTTTTCAGAAGGTCAATTTCCTGCGCGACCTGAAAGACGATTACATCGACCGGGGACGGGTCTATTTTCCGGGTGTCAATTTCAGCGAGTTTACGAAAGATGCCAAGCGGCTCATCGAGAAGGACATTCAGCAGGATTTTGACGAAGCCTACGCCGGTATTCTGAACCTCCCCCGCGGAGCCCGGATGGGCGTTCATCTGGCGTATACCTACTACCAGACCCTGTTCAACAAAATCAAGCAAATTCCCGCTTCCCGGATCCAGGAGGAGCGCATCCGGGTGCCGGACATGAAAAAAATCGCGCTGCTGGCCCAGACCTACGTGCGGTTTCGGTGGAGCGGGCAGTAAAAATCGGCCCAATTGCCTTGCATTGAGCCGATTTTGTACTCCAGACGTTAGTTATTCCGGGCCAGAACCACCCGTTTTGATTTGGTTTTGATATCAAACAACTGCGTCACCCGTTTGCTGCCCGAGCGCACTTCAAATCCATACGTTCCATCCTGTAAGGTAGAAAGATCAAACGTCGTGATTCTCAGCGCGTGGTGGGAATACGTATTGGCAAATAAAATTTGCCGGTCGTTGCTGAGAATAAACACGCTGACGGCATCGTGAAGAAGCTGGAACGGCTGGGTGACTTCAATCCGGAACTTTAGATTACTCACTTCCCGAAATGCCAACTGCAAGGCCGGATCCTCCTTCGCCGTCCGGGGCAGATCTTCCAGCGTTTGAGCCTGCGCCGAATTCAGGGAAAAACCGCCCGCCAGTGCCAGCATCAGCAAGGCTTTTTTTAGATTCATGTGCTTGTAAATTTTCCTTTTCATGGTTGTATTATGTTTTGATAAATGGACAAAGTACAATTCAATAATTTGCAAATTGCTTTTATGGCATTCATAATATTTCGATAATAAATTTATAACTTATTTGTATACAATACATTAGTGCCAAATAGGGATTGAAAAAGTTGTTTTTATAATGATCGTTTGTATCGAAATTGTTCAACAAAAAGCGGTTTTTTACAAGTAGTCCCCTGAATAGTGAAATGAGATTTAAACCGTATCTTTGCAGAGTAACGGTTTACGGTATTCGGTTTGCGGTTTGCGGTGGCTGACGCACGATTAGGACGCGTGAGCCACCGTAAACCGTAAACCGTAAACTGGAAACCATAAATCTTACCACAACATAGCTTCATGGTTTCTGAAACGGCTGAAAAGACGGTATCCGCTGCGGTGCTGGCCAACTACGAGCTGGTAATTGGTCTGGAAGTTCACTGCCAGCTCCTGACGGCGACGAAAATCTTTGCCGCCGATTCCAATCAGTTTGGCAGCGAACCCAATACCAACATCAGCGTCATCACGCTGGGGCATCCGGGTACCTTGCCCAAACTCAACCGCAAAGCCGTCGAACTGGCGGTTCGGATGGGATTGGCCTGTCAGTCGGCGATTACGTCCTACAATCTTTTTGCCCGTAAAAACTACTTCTATCCCGACCTGCCGAAAGGCTATCAGCTATCGCAGGACAAAACCCCGATTTGCGTGGGGGGCGGAGTGCCGGTGAAATTCAAGGATGCTGACGGGCAGGTGGTTGAAAAGACGGTTTTTCTGCATCACATTCATTTGGAGGAAGACGCCGGCAAATCGATTCACGACGGCGACTGGCATACGGTTCTGGATTATAACCGCGCCGGAACGCCCCTGATCGAGATGGTGACCGACCCCGTGATCCGCAGTGCGGAAGAAGCGGCTGCGTACCTGACGGAAGTCCGGCGGCTCGTGCGCTATCTGGATATTTGCGACGGCAACATGGAAGAAGGCTCGCTGCGCTGCGACGTCAACGTTTCGGTGCGGTTGTGGGGCGAGGAGGAGTTCGGTACGAAAGTCGAGATCAAAAACATGAACTCCATCCGCAACGTCCAGCGGGCCATTGAGTCCGAGTTACGGCGGCAGGTGGAAACGATCGAAACCGGCGGCACCATCGTTCAGGAAACCCGCATGTTCGACGCCACAACCGGCCTGACCCACGGGATGCGGATGAAAGAAACCATGAACGATTACCGGTATTTTCCGGACCCGGATTTGAGTCCGGTTCTGGTATCGGATGAATGGCTGGCCGAAATCCGCGCCAACATGCCCGCACTACCGAAAGAACGTCATGATAAGCTGCTGAATCACTACGGTTTACCGGAATACGATGCGGCCCTGCTGGCCGACGTAAAAGAACTGGCGGATTATTTTGAAGCCGTGAGTCAGTTAACGACGAATTATAAGGCGGTTTCCAACTGGATTATGGGGCCGGTGAAAGCCCAGTTGTCCGAAAAATCGCTGCGGGATGGCCAGTTTCCGCTATCGGCCGAAAAACTGGCAGAATTGATTACGTTAGTCGATTCGGGGAAAGTCAGTTTCTCAACCGCCAGCCAGCGGATTTTTCCGGTGTTGATCGAACACCCGGAGAAATCGCCGGAACAAGTGGCGCAGGAGCAGAATTTAGTGCAAAACAGCAATACCGATACGTTGCAAGCGTTGGTAGATGAGGTGCTGGCAGCCTGGCCCGATAAAGTCAAAGAATACAAAAAGGGTAAGAAAGGGTTGCTGGGCCTGTTTGTGGGTGAGGTGATGAAAAAATCGAAAGGCAGCGCGGATCCCAAACTGACCAATGAGTTGCTTCAAAAATCGTTGTCTTCTCCGTTATAACGTACAGGTAAAATGAAAAAAAATCGGATCGGATTCGTCATTTTAGTCGGTTTAGCCCTGCCACTGGCGGCTTTTGCCCAGACTGCCGGGAAAGAATTTACCGTAAAAGGTACGGTTCAAAACGCCAAACCGGGTAGCAAAGCCTATTTGGAAACGAACGAGAAAGTGTCGAAGCGGATTGACTCCACCCAGATCGACGCCAGCGGGAGCTTTTCGCTGAAAGGCAACGAAATGAACGGCGGGAGTTTTTACAAACTGAACCTGGCCAATGAGCAATTCACGAGCTTGCTGGTGGAAGGAGGAGAAAACCTGACCGTGACGGCCGATCTGAAAAATAAAGACAAGCTTCTGGTCAAAGGCTCGGTTAACATGGATTTTTATCCCAAAATCGTGGCCATCGATGCCATGATGCTGAAAAAATCAAAAGAGTGGCAGAAGCAGGCGGCCGCTGCTGCCGAAAAAAACGACCTCAAGAAAGGCGAAGCGATTGATCGGGAAGTGATGGCGACCAACAAACAGGTCATCGACACCATCAAGGCGCTGATTCCGCAAATGGGAACGTCCAGTGTGGCCATGATTGCGCTCAAATACCTGGACCCGAAAGAGCATTTCCCCCTGTATGAATCGCTGGCCGACCAGATGCAGAAAGCCAATCTGACCGGTAAACAGGCCAAAGCCTTCATCAACTTTGTGACGATGGCCAAGAGCGAAATGGCCGCCCAGGCCACGCAGGTTGCCGTGGTAGAAGGAGCGATGGCACCGGACATCACCCTGGAAGACACGAAAGGTCAGGTGGTGAGCCTGTCCTCGTTGCGCGGGAAGTATGTGCTGATCGATTTCTGGGCGTCCTGGTGTGGTCCCTGTCGTCAGGAAAACCCGAACGTGGTCCGGATGTACAATAAATACAAGGAAAAGGGCTTTGAGATTTACAGCATCTCGCTTGACGACAACAAAAACGCCTGGCTGAAAGCCATTGAAGCCGACGGTATGGTCTGGACCAACGTTTTAGGCAAGAAAAATGGCAGTTCGGCGGTTGCTCAGCAGTATTCGGTTCAGGTTATTCCCACCACCTATCTGCTGGATAAAGAAGGGAAAATCATCGCCAAAAACCTGCGGGGTGAGGCACTGGTACAAAAGCTGGGAAGTATTCTGGACAAATAACGGACGGTTTACAGTTTTCGGTGGCTGACGCACGCACAGGTAAGAATGCGTCAGCCACCGAAAACTGTAAACCGAAAACCGTAAACTCATTAATTATGAAGATTGCGATCGTCGGTTGCGGCAACATGGGCATGGCTTTTGCCAAGTCTTTTTTGCAATATGATCTGGTAAAAAAAGAGGATTTGCTGCTTGTCGAGAAAAGCGCAGAACGTTCCGAAGCCTTAAAAGCAGAGAAAGCCGGCGTGGTGGCCGATACCGTCAGTTCCCGGGTTTCCGAGGTTGATCTGATTATTTTGTCCGTCAAGCCCCAGGACTTTAACAGTTTACAGGAAGCACTCCGGGAGACCATCCGACCACAACAGGTTGTGTTGTCGATTATGGCGGGCATTCCGATTGCGACCATTCAGGAAAAACTCGATCACCGGCTGGTGATTCGGGCTATGCCCAACACGCCCGCGATGCTGGGCATGGGCATTACCGGTTTTACGGCAGCCAAAGAAGTGGATTTAAGCAATTTACGGAAAGTCGAAAACCTGATCAATGCGACGGGCCGGTCCATTTTCCTGGAAGATGAAGCCTTGCTGGACGCCGTTACGGCCCTCAGTGGCAGCGGCCCGGCGTATTTTTACTACCTCGTAAAATCGATGATTGAAGCCGGGAAACAAATGGGCTTCGATGATTCGGTGGCTTCGTTGCTGGTGAAACAAACCATGCTCGGCGCTTTCCATTTGATCAATACCGCCGATAAATCCCTGGACGAGTTGATCAAAGCCGTGGCCTCCAAAGGCGGCACAACGGAAGCGGCTCTGAAACGGTTTGAAGAAGGCGGTTTGTCGGATACGCTGATCGCGGGCATCAAAGCCGCCCAGTTCCGGGCCACGGAATTGAGCAAACCCTGACAGCGGCCAGCGGCCCTGTCAGCGGTTTGTAATTGACGGGGATTTAAACCGCTGACAGGGCCTCTGGCCGCTGTCAGGGTTAAATCCCCGTATAACTATATGGCGTTATCGCCCGTAATTCCACTTTCACATTTTCCGCCACATTCAGTCCGTCGATAAACCGGGCGATGGTGTCCGCCGTGATTTTTTCATTGGTCCGGGTTAAGTCCTTCAGGGCTTCATACGGTTTTGGATAGCCTTCGCGCCGGAGAATGGTTTGAATGCCTTCGGCCACCACGGCCCAGTTCTCTTCCAGATCGGCGTGGATGGCGGCTTCGTTCAGTTGCAGTTTTCCCAGGCCTTTCAGCAGCGATTTCAAGGCAATCAGCGAATGCGCGAACGGAACGCCGAGGTTGCGCAAAACCGTTGAGTCCGTCAGGTCGCGTTGGAGCCGGGAAATCGGTAATTTCGCCGACAGGTGTTCAAAAACCGCATTGGCAATCCCCAGATTCCCTTCTGAATTTTCAAAATCGATTGGATTGACTTTGTGCGGCATCGCCGACGAGCCCACTTCCCCCGCTTTGATCTGCTGTTTGAAATAGTTCATCGAAATGTATGCCCACATATCCCGGTTGAGATCGATCAGAATCGTATTCAGGCGCTTGAAGGCATCTAGCGTAGCCGCCATCATGTCGTAATGCTCGATTTGGGTCGTGTGCTGACTGCGTTCCAGTCCCAGTTTTTCCACAAAATCATCGCCGAACGATTTCCAGTCGATGTTCGGGTAGGCGACACAATGGGCATTGAAATTGCCGGTGGCACCTCCGAATTTAGCCGATACCGGAATGGTTGATAGCATGAAAAGCTGCTTCTCGATCCGCTCGCAAAAAACCAGTAGTTCTTTCCCCAGCCGGGTCGGCGAGGCTGGCTGACCGTGGGTGCGGGCCAGCATCGGAATGCTTTTCCATTTCTCCGCCAGCTCCTGCAATTTCATGAATACTTCCCGGTATTGCGGCTCGATTTCATTGGCCATCGCATCGCTCAGGAGGAGGGGCGTGGCGGTGTTGTTGATGTCCTGCGACGTCAGGCCAAAGTGAATGAACTCCAGGTGGTCGGAGATATTCAGATCGGCGAGTTTTTCTTTGATGAAATACTCGACGGCTTTGACGTCGTGGTTGGTTTCGCGTTCAATTTCTTTCACCCGCAGCGCATCCGCTTCCGAAAAATTCTCGTACAACCCCCGTAATTTCGGAAAAACCGCATGATCGATGTCTTTCAACTGGGGCAGGGGCAGTTCGCAGAGTTCGATAAAGTACTCTATCTCAATTCGAATGCGATAACGGATAAGCCCCCATTCGGAAAAATAAGGAGCCAGCGATTCAATTTGACGGCGGTAACGGCCATCGAGGGGGGATACTGCGGTAAGCGCGGAAAGTTGCATAGGTAAAAAAGAAAACGCAAAGTTAACGGAACCGCCCGAAACCACTCTCCAGAATAAGTAAAATTCCTGTATATTGGCGGCTTTATGACAGAACGAATATTTTATTGACTTAATAAGGCTTTTCGCCGTACTCCTAAACCCATCCTTTTTTGTATGCAACTTTCTCCCTTCCTTGGTGAATTGGTTGGAACCATGATCTTAATTTTATTGGGCGACGGTGTTGTTGCCAACGTCGTCCTGAAGAAAACCAAGGGTGAATCATCCGGCTGGATTGTAATCACCACCGGTTGGGCTTTTGCCGTCACGATGGGCGTATTCGTTGCCAAGGCCTTCGGCAGCATCGATGGACACCTGAATCCGGCCGTTACCGTGGCTTTCGCCGTGGCCACCGGTGATTTCAGCAAGATGGCGACCTATATCCCGGCGCAACTCATCGGCGCATTTTTAGGTGCGGTGCTGGTTTGGCTTCAATATTTACCCCACTGGGCGGCCACGCCCGATCCGGGGGCCAAGCTAGCGGTTTTTTCCACCGATCCGGCCATCCGCCATCCCCTGGGGAATGTCATCAGTGAAACCATCGGCACGCTGGCGCTCATCATCGGCATTGCCGGGATTTCCGCCAAAGCCCTTGGCACCATCGCCATCGGTTTAGGCCCGTATTTGGTGGGCGTGCTGGTCTGGAGTATTGGCCTTTCGCTGGGCGGCACCACCGGCTACGCCATCAATCCCGCCCGCGACCTGGGACCCCGTATTGCGCACACCCTGTTGCCGATTCCCGGAAAAGGGTCGTCGGATTGGGGCTATGCCTGGGTACCGATTGTCGGGCCAATAATCGGAGCGGTTTTGGGCGGTTTGCTGATTCGGTGGTACGCGTTGTAATCTAACCTCGATTTCCATTTTACCTTGCCTAGGTTTACCCATGAGCCCGGTTGCGCCATCCTTCCCGTAGGGAAGAACCATTTTGTAGCAACCGTGTCCGTTTATAGAGGGGAAGCCCGTAGGGACGGTTTATTTCGTGCCAACACAATGGGTCATCCCTACGGGATTTTTGGGTATTCTGTGTACGTGGTTTCTACAAAATGGATCATCCCTACGGGATTGTTTGATTTTCGTGTGGAAGCCTGGTTTTACCATCCTTCCCGTAGGGAGGGACCATTTTGTAGGAAATATGTTCGTTAATTGGGGGATGAGTCCCGTAGAGACGGGTCATTTTGGGTGATATAGTGAAGCAATTTATCGATGGCCGAATAAACCGTCGTCAACTCCTCATCGGTTATGCAATAGGGTGGTAGAATATACAGCACGTTCCCCAACGGCCGCATCAAAACGCCCTGTTCGAGCAGAAACTGATACGCTATGTCGCGGATATTGCTGAAATAGGAGCTGGTTTGACCATCGGTATCCAGATCGAACGCCAGAATGGTGCCCCGCTGCCGAACGTTTTTGACCCCCGGTTTATGGCCAAGTTGTTCCGCAAAAACTACATGCCGCTGGCTGATTCGCTGAATGGATGCCTGGGTTTCGTCCGAAAGCAGGAGGTCGAGGCTGGCGAGGGCCGCCGTGCATGCCAGCGGATTGGCCGTAAACGAGTGGCCGTGGAAAAGCGTTTTGTATTTATCTTCGGATTTGAAGGCGTCGTAAATTGCGTTCGTACAGGTCGTTACACCCAGTGCCATCGTTCCGCCGGTCAGCCCTTTCGACAAACTCATCAGATCGGGTTGGTGGCTGAGATGATGCGAAGCAAATAATTTCCCCGTCCGGCCAAAACCGGTCATCACCTCGTCGGCAATAATTAGCGCGCCGTGGCTGCGGGCCATTTCGATGAGTTGACTCAGAATTTCCGGTCGATACATCACCATCCCGCCCGCGCCCTGAATCAGTGGTTCAAAAATAAAAGCCGCCACATCGTCGCTCAGCAACGCTTGCATTTGATCCAAAGCCGCCTGCTCCTGTCCCGGAACGGGCGTAGGAATGTATTCAACATCGAATAAAAACGGTACGTAGGGGGCCGTGAAGGCACTTCGTCCGCTAACCGCCATGGCCCCGAACGTATCACCGTGGTAGGCGTCCTCCAGCGCAATGACCTTCCGACGCGGTTTTCCCACATTGTGCCAGTATTGAAACGCCATTTTGAGTGCCACTTCCACCGCCGTCGAGCCATTGTCAGAATAGAAAACTTTCTTCTGATGGTCCGGTAAAATCGGCAAGAGCCGCTCGGCCAGTTGAACGGCCGGCTGATGCGTAAAACCGGCAAAAATGACGTGTTCGAGTGTGTGAAGTTGTTTCGCTACTTTCTCCGCAATGTAGGGATGACTATGTCCGTGCGTGTTGACCCACCAGGACGAAACCGCATCGATGTACGTCGTTCCGTCTGCCGAGAACAACAGCGTTCCTTGGCCGCGAACAATCGGAATCGGCAGCGGAGCGGTTTGCATCTGCGTAAACGGGTGCCAGATAACGGCTTTGTCGCGTTCGGCCAATTCCCCCAAGTTCAAAGCCGTCAGGTCTTGAAGACCTGACGGCTTTATTTTATCTTCATCATAAACCGGCATCGTATTTTTCAAATAACGTTCTCATTTTACCCGCATTCCGACTGACAAACCCATTCGTAACTTCCGTTTCCCACTCAATCCGCCCAAAACTTGTCAAGCCCGTGTAGTTCAAAATGAAATCTTCGGTTGCCGGGGTTTCGGGGCCGTTAAAAACGATTCCCACAATGGGAATAGAGCGGTTTTGCAACGCTTCTACCGACAAAAGGGTATGATTGATGCTGCCCAAATAGTGTTTGGAAACCAGCAAAACCGGTAGATTCAATTGTTTCACCAGGTCGATTATCAAATCCTGGTCATTCAGCGGCACCATCAAACCGCCCGCCAGTTCAACGACCAGGTGATTGGTGGTTTGAGGTAATTCAAAGGCTGTCAGCGAAATGTCAACGCCGTCGATAGCTGCAGCCGCGTGGGGTGATAAGGGTTCCCGCAGCCGGTAGGTTTCCGGATGGAACTGGCTAACGGGATTCGAAATCAGCCGCCGGACGGTTTCGCGATCCGAATCTTCGAGCGCACCGGATTGTACCGGTTTCCAGTAATCAGCCTGCAGCGCTTCCACAACAATGGCCGACACCACAGTTTTGCCGATTTCAGTGCCAATACCGGCCACGATCAGTTTTAACGGGTTATGCATGTTACCAGGGTTTGAGATAGGAACACGGATTGAACAGATTGGCGCGGATTTTTATCTGTTTCATCCGTTCAATCCGTGTTCCTATCCACTACTATGTTTTAACGTCTGCACCAACGAATCAATTTCTGATTCCGAATTAAACGTATGGAGGCAAATCCGCAGCCGTTCGCGCCCCACCGGAACCGTCGGACTCACGATGGGCCGGATGTCAAAACCGGCTTGCTGGAGTTGCGTGGCTACTGCCCGGCACGCGTCATTCCCCGGCACGATCAACCCCAAGATCGGGCTTTCAACCGAAGTCCATTCCGTGTGTGGTAGTCGTTCCCGAATTTGTTGCTGAAAATAGGTCCGCAAGACCTTCAATCGGTCAATCAGCGGCTGGTTTTGCGGCAAAAACCGGTAAACACTTTGAATCGCCAGCAAACTGTGCGGGGGCAAAGCCGTCGAATACACAAACGAGCGGGCAAAATTAATCAGAAAATCGCGTAATGCCGCCGATCCGACCACAGCCGCCCCGTGAACACCCAGCGCCTTGCCAAAGGTATGAACCCGGGCAAATACCCGGTTTTGCAAACCGAGTGCCTGCACCAACCCTGTCCCTCTGACACCAAAAACCCCCGTTGCGTGGGCTTCATCCACAATCAGCGCGGCTTCGTAGCGTTCGCACAAGTCAACGATTTCGGTTAAGGGAGCCAGATCACCGTCCATGGAATAGACGGATTCAATGGCGACGTAAACCGTGCCAGTAGCGCGTTTTAAGCGGTTTTCAAGATCTTCCAGGTCGTTATGACGGAATTTAAAGCGATTTGCAACACTCAGTCGGGCACCATCGATCATGCTGGCGTGAATCAACTCATCCGTCAGCAGGGTGTCGCCCCGTTGGGGTAAGCTGGCCAGCAGGCCAATGTTGGCGTCATAACCGGAGTTGAAAATCAGGGCGGCTTCGGCGTCGTGAAAGGCGGCAATTTCGGTTTCCAGCTCTTCGGCCAGGGCCGAATTCCCGGCCAGTAAGCGCGAACCGGTGGCCCCATTTAGCAAGACCGAGTGGCTCGCAACGGCCTGGGCAATGGCGTCGCGCAAGGCCACTGACCGCGCCAGTCCGAGGTAATCATTGGAGCAAAAATCAAGTAAGTTTTCGGGCTTTTTCAAACGCCGGAGTAGCCCGGCTTCCCGACGTTTTTCCAGCAATTCCAGTACCGCAGTATCCGCTCTTATCACCTTATTCTCAGATTATTCACAAAGGTAATCAGGAAGCTGGTGATGAAAAACGATGTGGACAAATGGGATGAAATCAAGACTTATCCACACGAGAATGTGGATAAGTCGCTCTGTTTTAGCTTTTTTGTAGAAAAGGGGTATTTAATAGCGCCTGATCGCCTGATTATCAAAGGGTTGTGTTTGGGTGTACAAATGATGGATTTGCCTCGAAACAAACCATCCGGGGAGCGTGTCGCGTGTCTCGATCAGCCTTCCTTTTGACCGGTTTCTACCGCCAGCAAGTGGGCCGAAGACTCGTCCAGATACAGAGAGCAAGCCGGGTGAGATCGCAGAATACTGGCCGGAAAAAGTGGACTGATGGGTTGCTCCAGCGTGTCTTTGGTCGCCTGGGCTTTTCGCGCATCCGGAACTGAGCAGATGATATGCCGTGATTTCATGATTTGCCGAACCGACATGCTAATGGCTTGAGCAGGAACGTCTTCCAGCGACGGAAACCAGCCTTCGTTGAACTGCTGGCGTCGACAGGCCGTGTCCAGATCGACGATCAAATACGGTTCTTCCGTCTCAAAATCGGCGGGGGGGTCGTTGAAGGCCAGATGCCCGTTTTCGCCAATGCCGACCAGGGCGACGTCGATGGGGTGCAAACGGATGAAGTCACCCAAATGCCGGATTTCTTCCTGAGGGTCAATTTCGCCGTCGATCAGGTAGCTGGCTTTTAAGGGTGAAACCTTGGCCAGAAACCGCTCCTGCAGGTATTTGCGAAAACTGGCCGGGTGGGAAATCGGCAGACCGATGTACTCATCCAGGTGGAACATCACCACGCGGCTCCAGTCAATGTCCTCCCGAATCAGTTGTTCGAGCGTTGCGAACTGGCTGGTTCCGGTTCCCAGGATGATGTTCGCCTGCCCCCGGTCGGCAATGGCCTGGCGGATGATATCAGCGGTTTCCTTTCCCGCAATGGTGCCAAGCTCTTCGCTGGTTTTTGAAATCAGAATGTTCATAAATACGATGGAATACGGTTTTTGGGGTTCGGGTTTAAGAAAAGTCGTTTTGAAGGGCGTCATTACCTCCGGTCTACAAACCTTTGATACCGGTGGTGCCGCCCGTGGTCAGGCTGATGTCGACCGGTTTATTGGTTTTCCAGGAACCGCCGGTGAAATCCGGCACGTCGATGGAGTTGGACCGATGCGCAACCGACCATTCGCTGAGCGGCCCGATGCTGCTCCAGAGCGCGGCATCGTAGACATCCTGATCGAGCGGCAAGCCGTTGCGCAGACAGTCGATGAGTCGCCAGTCCATCAGAAAATCCATGCCGCCGTGGCCACCGACCTGTTTGGCCAGTTCGCCCACACGTTTGACGATTTCCGGCTGGTATTTCTTTTCCAGTTCCTGATAGGCGGTTTCCGACAACCACTCATGGCCCGTCGAAATCCGGCCCGGCAGGGGATATTTCTGGGCAGTGGCTTTCGTCCCGCTGACGAGGTGAAGCCGGGAGTATGGCCGGGGTGAACTGACGTCGTGCTGCAACATGATGGTCCGGCCTTTTTTGGTCCGAATGGTGGTCGTGTTCATGTTACCCCGAAATGATTTGCCCTGAAATTGCTTAAAATCGGCATCCTGTGCCGCCAACTCGTTGATTTTTTTGCTGATCATAAAATCCTGACTGGACATCGCCACCAGGTAATCCATCTGATCACCCCGGTTGATGTCGAGCACCTGCGCAATCGGGCCTAAACCGTGCGTCGGATACAGATTGCCGTTGCGCTGGTTTTCTTTCAGCCGCCAGAGGTCATAGCGTTTGCTTTTATCAAAGAAGGAGTCGAAAATGTCGTGAATATACGCGCCTTCCACGTGAACCAGTTCCCCGAAAAAGCCCTGCCGCGCCATGTTCAGCGTAAGGAGTTCGAAGAAATCGTAGCAGCAGTTTTCCAGCATCATGCAGTGCCGCCTGGTTCGTTCGGAGGTTTCCACCAGTTTCCAACAGTCGTCGACCGTCGTGGCAATGGGAATTTCACAGGCCACGTGTTTGCCCTGCTCCATCGCGTACAACGCCATCGGCGTGTGCAGATTCCAGGGTGTGCAGATGTAAATCAGGTCAATGTCCTTCCGGTCGCAAAGGGCTTTCCAGCTATCAGCTTTCCCGCTGTAATAGGTGGGACGGTGGGCGGTTTTTTCCAATGACTTCCGCGCTTGCTCGACGCGTTCCGGTCGAATGTCACACACCGCCTGAACGACTACGTTGTCCAGGTGAACGATGCGCTGCAACGCCCCGGCGCCCCGGTTGCCAACGCCAATGTAACCGATCCGAACGGTATCGATTTTTGGGGCACTGTAGCCACACATGTTAAACGTCTGTTTGGGCGGGCGCGGGGCCTGGGTTACGGTCGGCAAACCGTAGCTAAACGGCGCGGTGGAGAGTCCGGCACCGGCCAATCCGGTCAGTTTCAGAAAATCCCGGCGTTTCTTGTTCATGGGTATCAGGGTCTAGCGGAATCAGTCAGGAATCGAAGTAAGTAGAATTCGTTGGCGGAATCAATTAATTTGCCGGATAAAGTAGCGAGAACGTTACCGAAAACCACTGATGCGACGCCATTACATTACCATCAAGGACATTGCCCGGGAATTGGCCATTTCGGTGTCGACGGTTTCGCGCGCTTTGCGGGATGCGTACGATGTCAATCCGAAGACGCGGGAAAAGGTCCTGGCGAAGGCGGTGGAACTGAATTATAAGCCCAACTTCAACGCGATTGGGCTAGTGCAAAGCCAGTCGCACCACATTGGCGTGTTGATGCCCGCCATCACCAACTATTATTTTTCGACGGTTTTTACCGGGATCGAACAGGTGGCCAACGCCAACGGCTACAACCTGATTGTGTTTATTACCAACGATTCGGCGGAACGCGAGCAGGCGATTCTTCAGGATCTTTCCCTGAGCAGTCTGGACGGTTTGCTGGTGTCGGTATCGTCCCAGGCCGATTCGTATGCGCATTTTGAAGAATTGATCCGAAATGGAATCCCGGTGGTGTTTTTTGACCGGGTTGCCGATGCGGTTTTGACTTCCAAAGTCATGCAGGACGATTACCACGGGGCCTACGAAGCCACGCAGCATCTGATCGATCAGGGCTATCGGCGGATTGCGCACCTTGCCGGCCCCGATGGATTGACGTTTACCCACAAACGCCGGAAAGGCTATGAAGATGCGTTGACAAACAGCGGGTTATCGGTTCAATTCGACTGGATTATTCACTCCGGTTTCTCGCAGGAATGCGGTTTTGAAGATGTGGCCCGGTTATGGGAGTTGGCCGAAAAACCGGATGCCTTATTCGCCGTCAACGACCGAAAAGCGATTGGCGCCATGCTGGCATTGAAAGAGCGCAAGGTTCAGATTGGAAAAGAGGTGGGCGTCATCGGCTTTACCAATGACCCCATGTCGCAGATTATCTCCCCAACCCTGACGACTGTGGCCGAACCAGCTTTCGAGATCGGAAAAATCAGTTGTGAATTGTTACTGAAACACATGACCCGGAAAAACGTCGAAGCTCAGGAGGTGATTTTACCGGCCCGGCTGATCGTCCGGGAGTCGACCCGGCGTTGAATCTTTGCTCAGGAAACTTGCAAAACCAGCTTTCCGAATTGTTTCCCCGCTTCCATTTTCCGGAGCGCCTGTTCGGCGTCGGCCAATAGAAACACCTCATCCAGCACGGGAACCAACTGATTTGTGTCGACAAACCGGGTCATATCGGCAAATTCGGCGTCGGTGCCCATTGTCGTTCCGTAGATGTTCAGTTGTTTGAAGAAGACTTTGGAGGGAGCCACATCCGTGATGTTGCCAGTTGTGCCGCCGTAGAAAACAATCCGTCCGCCCGGCGCGGCCACATCGACCAGTTTGGCGAACCCCGGCCCGGCGGCACTGTCAACGATGACGTCGAAATAACCGCCCTTGCCGCTCCCGGTTTTGGCCAGCAGTGTTTTTGCCCAATCCGCATCGCGGTAGATTACTGCGCCGGTGGCGCCCAAATCCAGCGCCCGTTGCAGTTTTTCCTCCGAACCGGACGTCACCCAGACTTCCGCACCAACGGCCACGGCGAATTGCAGGGCCGTTAGAGCCACTCCTCCGCCGATGCCGGTAATGAGAACCCGCTCCGGGTGACTGGGTTGCAGGGTAGCGCGGGTCATCAAAGTACGCCAGGCAGTCAAACCCGCCAGGGGGAGGGCGGCTGCCTGTTCGAAGGTGAGATGAGCCGGTTTCCGGTGCAGGTAGTGGGCTTTAATTTTCAGATATTCGGCGTAAGTACCGTTGTCGGGCATACCCAGAATCTTGAAATCCGGGCCATAAAAGTGGGGGTTCGAACCCCAGTTCAGCGCGGGATTGATGATGACCTCCTGCGATTGCCAGGCCGGATCGACACCCTCGCCGGTTTCAATGACGACGCCGGCCCCGTCGGAGCCCAGAATGACCGGCAATTGCATTTTGGGGTACAAACCGTGTTGGATAAAAACGTCCCGGTGATTAATCGCAGCGGCTTTGATCTGCACGATCACTTCGCCCGGTCCGGCAACGGGCGTTTCAACGTCAACGTATTGCGCCGGTTGGTGAAGCGTAGTTTGAATAATGGCTTTCATAGAGATGAATTCAAAATCGCATTCCGAACACTTCCATAATTTGCCAGTAATTCCTCGGCGCGTTCCCGCGTCACACCGGTTTCACTCATCACCATGTTGGCGGCCCGGATTTTCAGTTTGTGATTCGTCAGTTGCATGTCGACCATTTTGTTGCCTTTCACCCGGCCCAGTTGAATCATCACCGAGGTTGAAATCATGTTGAGAACCAGTTTCTGCGCTGTTCCCGATTTCATGCGCGTGCTGCCCGTCACAAATTCCGGCCCAACCACCACTTCGACCGGGAATTCGGCGGCTTGGGCTACCGCTGATCCGGGGTTGCAAACGACGCAGCCCGTCAGAATACCGGCTTTGCGGGCCTGTTGTAAACCGCCAATGACGTAAGGCGTCCGGCCCGATGCGGCAATACCGATGAGCGTGTCCAGTGGGTCGATGTGAAAGGGTGCCAAATCTTTCCAGGCCTGTTCGGAATCGTCTTCGGCGTTTTCGACGGCACTGCGAATGGCGCGGTCGCCACCGGCAATCAAACCGACGACCAGATCGGGCGAAACCCCGTAGGTAGGCGGGCACTCTGACGCATCGACAATGCCCAGCCGACCGCTCGTTCCGGCACCAATATAGAACAACCGCCCGCCTTCTTTCATCCGTTTGACGATCTCCGTTACGAGGGCTTCAATTTGCGGAATGGCTTGCTCAACGGCCAAAGGAACAGTTTTATCTTCCGCGTTGATGTTGGTCAGCAGTTCCTGCACGGACATTTGCTCCAGGTGATCGTAGTGGGATGCGTTTTCGGTAATCATTGTATAGTTCTATTTTATGTCTATCAAAAGTACAATCAATTCTATAGTATCTACGCATAGTGAAAAAAAATGCTAAAAAATCCGTCAAAAAGTCTTGCGTATTTCATTTCATTTTTTTTCCTTTGACTTAAATTACGCTTTCAGCGAATTTTCGCTAATTGAAATTATGACTACTATAGCCCCCGACAAAACCCAGTTGAACCGGTACAGTGCCACCCTGACGCAGGAAGTCAGCAACCCGGCTGCGCAGGCCATGCTTTACGGCATTGGTCTGACGGAAGATGACATGAAAAAACCCCAGATCGGCATTGCGAGTGCCGGTTACGACGGCAATCCGTGCAACATCCATTTGAACGGTCTGGCGGCTTATGTGAAAAAAGGCGTCAACGAAAGTGGGTTAGTCGGGTTGGTATTCAATACGATTGGTGTTTCCGACGGGATGACCAACGGGAATGACGGCATGTCTTACTCACTGCCTTCCCGCGACCTGATCGCCGATTCGATTGAAACGGTGGTTCACGCCCAATGGTATGATGGCGTGATCGCCGTGGTGGGTTGCGACAAAAATATGCCGGGTGCCCTGATGGCCGTTGGTCGGATTAACCGCCCCGCCATTCTGGTCTACGGCGGTACGATTCGCTCGGGCAGTTATAAAGGCCAAAAGCTGGACATTGTGTCGGCATTTGAAGCCTACGGAAAAAAAGTTGCCAACAACATCAGCGAAGAAGATTACAAAGGCGTTATCCAGAATTCAATTCCCGGCGCAGGAGCCTGCGGGGGCATGTATACGGCCAACACGATGGCGTCGTCGATGGAAGCACTGGGTTTGAGTCTGCCCAACAGTTCCTCGTATCCGGCGACGCACGAAGGCAAGCAGGAAGAGTGCCGCAAAATCGGAGCGGCCATGATGAACCTGCTGGAGAAGAACATCACGCCCCGCGAAATCATGACCAAAAAGGCATTTGAAAACGCCATGACGGTGGTGATGGCCCTCGGCGGTTCGACCAATGCGGTTTTGCATTATATCGCGATTGCCAAATCTGTCGGGGTTTCGCTGACGTTGAAAGATATTCAGGAAATCAGCGACCGGACGCCGTATCTGGGTGATCTGAAACCGAGTGGTAAATACTACATGGAGGATGTACTGGCGATTGGCGGGGTTCCGGCGGTGATGAAGTATCTGTATAACGCGGGGTATCTCCACGGCGACTGCATGACGGTGACGGGTAAAACCATCGCCGAAAACCTGGCAGACGCTCCGGATCTGAACTTCGAAACCCAGCAAATCATTCGTCCTTTCTCCAATCCGATCAAGAAAACCGGTCACATCCAGATTCTGTACGGAAACCTGGCCACGCAGGGCGCCGTTGCTAAAATTACCGGCAAAGAAGGCGAACGGTTTGAAGGCATCGCCAAAGTGTGCGATCGGGAAGAGCAATTGCTGGAGTTTATCCAGAAAAGAGAGATTGAAGAAGGTCACGTGGTGGTCATTCGCTACGAAGGCCCGAAAGGTGGTCCCGGAATGCCCGAAATGTTGAAACCAACGTCGGCTATTATGGGTCTGGGCCTGGGCGATAAAGTGGCTTTGATTACCGACGGACGGTTTTCGGGTGGAACGCACGGTTTTGTGGTGGGTCACATCACGCCTGAAGCGCAGGACGGCGGCAACATTGCACTGGTTCACGATGGCGACAAAATCACGATCGATGCCGTCAATAATGTGATTCACATGCACGTTTCGGACGAAGAACTGGCCGAACGCCGGGCCAACTGGACCGTTCCGCCGATGGAGGCAGCCGCTTCGCATGGGGTGCTGCGTAAATATGTGAAGTTGGTCAGCTCGGCGAGTGAAGGGTGTGTGACGGATGAATAATAACGAATAGAAATCAACAAATAGTCGTGCTAACCGACTGAATATAAACAGACAATATGATGAATACGACGGTCATTGAATTAACGGCAGAAAAACCGCAACCGGCTGTTCCGTCTGCTAAATTGCTAAAACCCCTGACGGGTGCCGAAGCACTCATGCAGGCGTTGGTGGAAGAGGGTGTAGAAACCATCTTCGGCTATCCCGGTGGTGCCATCATGCCGGTGTACGATGCGCTGTACGATTATCAGGACCGGTTGAACCACATTCTGGTGCGTCATGAACAGGGGGCCGCCCATGCCGCCGAAGGCTATGCCCGGGTGACGGGTCGGGCCGGCGTTTGTCTGGTGACTTCGGGGCCGGGCGCGACCAACCTGGTGACGGGGATTGCCGATGCACTGATCGATTCGACGCCGATGGTTTGTCTGGTGGGTCAGGTGGCCATGAAACTGTTGGGAACCGACGCCTTTCAGGAAACCGATGTCATTGGCGTCACCATGCCGATTACGAAGTGGAATTACCAGATCACCAGCGCCGACGAAATTCCCGAGATTATTGCCAAAGCCTTTTACCTCGCCCAGTCGGGCCGTCCGGGGCCGGTGGTGATCGATATTACGAAGAACGCGCAGGTGGAATTGATGACCAAGTCTTTCCACTACAAAAAGTGTGAGCGAGTAAGCACCTACCGCCCGCGGTTGATACCGAAACAGGACCAGGTCGAAAAAGCCGCCGAGCTGATCAACAAGGCCAAAAAACCGTATATGCTTGTTGGGCACGGGGTGCTGATTTCCAAAGCCGAAAAAGAACTGCTCGCTTTTGTTGAAAAAACCGGTATTCCGGTAGCTACCACCTTGCTGGGTCAGTCGGCGCTTTCGGACGACCATCCGTTGTATACCGGCTGGCTGGGTATGCACGGCAACTACGGTTCCAACGTGATGACCAACCAGTGCGATCTGCTGATTGGCATTGGTATGCGGTTCGATGACCGTGTAACGGGCAACGCCGAATTGTTTGCCCGGCAGGCCAAAGTGGTTCATATTGAGATCGATCCGGCGGAAATCGACAAAGTGATCAAGGCCGATGCCCCGGTGATTGGCGACGTGAAGGAGGTGCTGAACCGCCTGATGCCACTGGTGAACGAGAACGACCATACGGCCTGGCGCAACGAGTTTCGGAAATACGACGACATTGAAGAGGAGAAGGTTACGCAGCCCGCACTGGCTCCGACGACCGAAAAAATAAAGATGGCGGAAGCCATTAACCTGCTGTCGAAAAAGACGAATGGCGAAGCCGTGATGGTGGCCGATGTGGGCCAGCACCAGATGATGACGTCGGCTTACTACGAATTTAAGAAACCGCACAGTCTGGTTACCTCCGGCGGTTTAGGAACGATGGGATTTGCGCTTCCGGCGGCTTTTGGTGCTAAAGTGGGCGATCCGAGCCGCGAGGTCATTGCCATTATCGGCGACGGCTGTTTCCAGATGACGCTTCAGGAACTGGGCACGATTGCTCAGAATAAACTCCCGGTGAAAATTATCATTCTGAATAACAACTATTTAGGAATGGTTCGTCAGTGGCAGCAGTTGTTTTTCGAACGCCGGTATTCATTCGTGGAATTGCAGAATCCGGATTTCATCACGATTGCGAAAGGCTTCGGCATTGTGGGGCATACGTGCGCTAAACGGGAAGATTTGTCGGCATCACTCGATACGCTGCTGGCCTCCGAAACCCCATATCTGCTGGAAATCATTGTTGAACAGGAGGAAAACGTATTCCCGATGGTTCCCGCCGGGACGAGTGTTGCGGATATTCGGTTGGAATGAGGTATCATTTGAGCCGGGCCGCCGGTGCGGTTTAAAGTTTAAACGAAATATGAATACATACACCATTTGCATATTCACCGAAAATACGATTGGTCTCCTCAACCGGATTACCATCATTTTTACCCGTCGGCGGATTAACATCGAAAGTCTGACGGTTTCGGAAACCGAACGAATGGGCGTTTCGCGCTTTACCATCGTTATCAAGCACGACTCGCGGGAAGCGGTTGAAAAATTAGTACGCCAGATTCGGAAAATCATCGAAGTCATGGCGGTTTTCGGATACCTGAACGACGAAATCGTGTCGAACGAAATCGCTCTTTTCAAGATTGCCACGCCACTGGGATCCAAACCGCTGGACATTGAATACATCAACAAGAATTTCAATGCCTGGGTGGTGTATTGGCAACTGGATTACGTCGTGATTGAGAAAACCGGTTCGGAAAAGCAGATTTTTGAATTTTTCAGTTACATCAAACCCCACGGTATTCTGGAGTTCGTGCGGTCGGGCCGGGTGGCGGTTGGTAAAACCGAAAAGGGACTGGTCGAGTATTTGCCTGAGTATGAGTGGGAATATTATTTGTAGAAATGCGATATTTGCGGCCGAATTAACGCACGTTCATGCAGCAGCAACCACCCTCTTTAGCGGCACCGATTTATCAGCTTGAGCAACGGCTTTCTGTTTTTTTCGATAACCGGTTTTGGAAAATACGACTGGTAAGCCTGGCTCTTTTGATTTCGATGGGTAGTCTGCTACTGCTGAACAGCATCTTTATCGACCGCGGGTTTCGGTATTTATACGAAGAAATACGACGTCCGGGGCTATTGGATGGGTTTTTCTGGGATGATATCATCCGGCAAAGCGGCCATCTGTTCGAACCCAATACGTATGAACCTGGAACACACGAAGCGAACCAGACCTTTCGGCTGACGATTCCGCTGCTGGTGCATTTTTTCCGGCTGGGCGTTGCCAAGCTGTATCTGTTGCAGGTTGTGCTCGGGTTGGTTTTTCTGTGGGCGGTAACCGGAATCGTTTATAAAATTTTACAGGATAAAGTCCTGACGTTTTATTTCCTGACGGGCTTTACGGCTATTTATGCCGGGATCGCGTTTTTTATCAACTATTTTGGCCACGGCGACGGGTATGTGTTCTGTTTCATGGCCTTAGCCGTGTATTTCCGGAATCCGCTGCTGGTCATTTTATTCACGCAGCTAGCGTTCTGGTGCGACGAACGGGCGTTGATCAACTCGTCGTACATCGGTTTGTGGTATGCCTTGCCGATATTGAAAACCGTGGTTCAAACCCGGAAGTTTGACATTCGGCAGATTCCGGCTCCACTGGTGGCGCTGGTGGTAAGTGTGGTCATCTACGGCAGTATTCGCAAATGGCTGGAACTGACCTACGGCATGAAAATCGGCCACGACGCATCCTGGTCGGCCCGCACGCTGGCCTGGAGCATGAGTTACGTGGGCGACAAGATGGCGCGGGGGCTGGAAGGCATGTGGCTCATTTTGCTGGTGGCGTTCTGGGCGTTGGCCGTTCGGCGGCAGTGGCTGGAACTGGTGTTGCTCGGAGGAGCCTGGCTGCTGACGATGGTCGTGGCGGTTTTGGTGGCCGACGGAACGCGGTCGCTGTCGTTTGGCTTCATGGCGTTCTTTTTCGCGCTGGCCATTCTGCACCGGTATTTGACAAGCAGTCAGTTGCGGGTGGTGTTGCTGAGCAGTGCCGTGATTTCGCTGATGTATTCAATTAGTTTTCCATAAAGCAGTAATCAATTTTAATTTAAAATAAACCAGTCAAGCAATGGCAAAAATTAACTTCGGCGGAGTTGAAGAAGAAGTCGTAACCCGCGAAGAATTTCCTCTTGAAAAAGCCAGAGAATTCCTCAAAGACGAAGTCATCGCCGTCATCGGTTACGGTGTTCAGGGTCCGGGTCAGTCGCTGAACATGCGCGACAATGGTTTCAATGTAATCGTTGGCCAACGGAAAGGTAAAACCTACGACAAAGCCGTTCGTGATGGCTGGGTGCCGGGCGAAACCTTGTTTGAAATCGAAGAAGCCCTCGAAAAAGGGACTATTATCTGCTTTTTGCTATCGGATGCCGCTCAGATTGAGCTTTGGCCGACTGTTAAAAAATACCTGACTGCCGGCAAAGCACTGTATTTCTCGCACGGTTTCGGCGTCACTTACAAAGACCAGACCGGTATTATTCCTCCCGATGATGTCGATGTATTCCTGGTGGCACCGAAAGGCTCCGGAACGTCGCTGCGCCGGATGTTTGTTGAAGGCAAAGGCTTGAACTCTAGTTTCGCCATTTATCAGGATGCCAGCGGCAAAGCCCGCCAACGGGCCATCGCCATGGGTATCGGCGTGGGTTCGGGCTACCTGTTCGAAACGAATTTCTATAAAGAAGTAACATCTGATTTGACCGGCGAACGCGGAACACTGATGGGCGCCATTCAGGGGATTTTTGCCGCTCAGTACGACGTGTTGCGCGCCAACGGTCACTCCCCCTCCGAAGCATTCAACGAAACGGTGGAAGAACTGACGCAGTCGCTGATGCCACTCGTTGCCGAAAACGGCATGGACTGGATGTATGCCAACTGCTCGACCACGGCCCAACGCGGTGCGCTCGACTGGTGGAAACCGTTCCGGGATGCCACTAAGCCGGTTTTTGAACAACTGTACAATTCTGTGAAAGCCGGTGAGCAGGCGAACATCTCGATCACCCGCAACTCGCAGTCTGATTACCGCGAAAAACTGGAAGAAGAACTGAAAGAATTGCGCGAGTCGGAAATGTGGCGCGCTGGTACGGCCGTTCGCAGTCTGCGTCCGGAAAGAAACTAAATTTAAGGATTTTGGGGCCGGGCTACTTTTTTGTGGTTGACATGGAGGGGACGTATTCTCCCTTTCTTGCGTAACTTTAATACCTGGTTTCAAACCGCAAAAGGGCGGCCCGACCCAAACTCTTAAATTACCGGAAAACCGGTCTTAACTTATTGTAACGTGGTAGAAGCGGAGAAAACAATCACCTTTCCGGACGTAGACAACATCTATCTGGCGGCTGAGCGATTGCGGGGTGTCATCGCGCACACGCCTTTGCAGGAAAATCTGAATCTGTCCGATAAATACGGTGCCACCATTTTCCTGAAACGGGAAGATTTGCAGGTCGTACGGTCTTATAAGATTCGGGGAGCGTATAATAAAATGGCCAGCCTGCCCGCCGAATCGCTGGCAAAAGGCGTGGTTTGCGCCAGTGCCGGTAACCACGCGCAGGGGCTGGCGTATGCCTGTCGAAAGATGGCCGTCAAGGGGATTATTTTCATGCCCACCACCACGCCCAATCAGAAAGTAAAACAGGTCAAACTGTTCGGGAAAGAGTTTGTGGAAGTGGTTTTGATTGGTGACACCTACGACGATGCCTACCATGCCGCGATGGAATACGTCGATACGCACGAGAGCATTTTCGTGCATCCATTCGACGATCTGCAGGTCATGGAAGGGCAGGGAACCGTTGGACTGGAGATTTTCAAGGATTCCAATTTCAAAATCGACTACCTGCTGATGGCCATTGGCGGGGGCGGACTGGCGTCCGGCGTATCGACGGTTTTTCGGCAGTTGAGTCCGAGAACCAAACTGATTGGCGTCGAGCCGCTGGGAGCACCCTCCATGAAAGTATCGATCGACGCCGGGCATATCGTCGCCCTGGACGAAATTGACAAATTTGTCGATGGGGCAGCCGTCAAACGTCCTGGCAACACGACTTTTGAAATATGCCGTCAAAACCTCGACCAGGTTATTCTGATACCGGAAGGCAAAGTTTGCACCACGATTTTGCAACTTTACAACGAAGATGCCATTGTGGCCGAACCTGCCGGAGCCTTGACGATTGCCGCTTTGGATTTTCTGAAAGACGAAATCAGAGGTAAAAACGTCGTTTGCCTGATTAGTGGAGGAAATAACGACATTACCCGGACGGAGGAAATCAAGGAACGGTCGCTGCTGTATGAAGGGCTGAAGCATTATTTCATCATCCGGTTTCCGCAACGGGCCGGGGCGATGCGCGAATTCCTGAGTGATGTGCTGGGCGAAACCGACGACATTACATTGTTTGAATATTCCAAGAAAACCAACCGCGAGCGGGGGCCGGCACTGGTCGGTATCGAGCTAAAACACAAAGCGGATTTTGCGGCCTTGCTGGAACGCATGCGCGAAGCCAAAATCCAGTTTGAATATTTGAACGACAAGCCGGATTTGTTTGAGTTTTTGATTTGAAATCGATTCAAGATGAAAACTACCGTTCAGACTAAAGAGCAAGCGATAGAACGAATTGAGTCCCATCAATCGGCTCTGAAACAGTTTGGAGCCGCTCGTTTAGGCTTATTTGGATCATTTGTCCGTAACCAGCAGAAAGACGATAGCGATATTGACTTTGTTGTTGAGTTTCAGGAAGGCAAAAAAACGTTTCGAAACTTTATGAGACTGGCTGATTATCTGGAATTGTTACTAAATCGAAAAGTTGATTTACTGACTTGGGAAGGAATGGCCAATTTTGTCAGGAAGGAAGTAGAAAAAGAGATCGAATATGTCCCGTTCAACGGTTGAATTTCTACGACATATTCAGCAAGAATTGACTTATATTCTGAATCGGTCTGAAAACCTGTCGTATGACGAATTTATTAACAACGACGATTTGACCCGAGCTTTCGTCCGAAGTCTTGAAATTGTCGGAGAAGCCTGTAAAAATATTCCTGATGAAATACGGTATACGTACCGTGAATTCGATTGGTCAGGTTTTGCCAAGCTGCGAGATCGACTTATTCATCAATACTGGGGGATTGACTATGAAATTATCTGGGATGCTATCCAAAATGAAATTCCAGATAATAAAGCCTGGATAGATTTTATTATCGAGCAAGAAGAAAGTACCTTATGAACCAGCCCACAACACTGTTTGATAAAATCTGGGACGCCCACGTCGTCAAGGCGATGAATGACGGACCGGATGCCGTTTTTATCGATCGCCATTTTATCCATGAAGTCACCAGCCCGCAGGCTTTCGATGGGTTGCGGAAGCGCGGCATCGGGGTTTTCAACATTGCGCGGACGACGGCCACGGCGGACCACAACGTGCCGACGAAAGACCAGCATCTGCCCATCAAGGAAGCGCTTTCGCGCCATCAGGTGGAAACATTGCGGAAAAATTGTACCGATTTTGGCATAGAACTATACGATCTGGGGCATCCATACCAGGGCATTGTTCATATTATTGGTCCCGAATTGGGCTTGACCCTGCCGGGCATGACCATCGTCTGTGGCGACAGCCACACCAGCACCCACGGTGCGTTGGGCAACATCGCGTTCGGGATCGGAACCAGCGAGGTGGAGCAGGTTCTGGCCACGCAGTGTATTCTGCAATACAAGCCGAAGCGGATGCGGATCAATATCAACGGACAACTGGGCAAAGGCGTAACGTCGAAAGACATTATTCTCTACGTCATTGCGCAAATATCGGCCAGTGGAGCCACCGGTTATTTCGTTGAATACGCGGGGGATACGATTCGCGGGTTGTCGATGGAAGCCCGGATGACGATCTGCAACATGAGCATCGAAATGGGTGCGCGCGGTGGACTGATTGCCCCCGATGAAACGACGTTCGAATACATTCGCGGCCGGCGGTTTGCCCCCCAGGGCGAAGCCTTCGACCAGGCCGTTGAACGCTGGCGGAAATTGAAAACCGACGACGGTGCCGAATTTGACGTGGAACTGAACTACAGAGCCGAAGACATCGGGCCGATGATTACCTACGGAACGAACCCCGGAATGGGGATTGCTGTGGACAGTCACGTACCAAACCTGAGCGAAATACCACAAAGTGAACTAGCGTCTTACACGAAGTCGCTGGCGTATATGGGCCTGGAACCGGGCATGGAACTGATCGGAAAACCGGTCGATTACGTCTTCATCGGTTCCTGCACCAACGCCCGGATCGAAGATCTGCGGACGGTGGCTGAGTTTGTGAAAGGCAAGACCAAAGCCGAAGGTGTGGAGGTCTGGATCGTGCCGGGTTCGGTGCAGGTCTCGAATCAGGCCAAAGCTGAAGGACTGGATCAGGTGTTTATCGACGCCGGTTTTGAACTTCGCGAACCGGGTTGTTCGGCCTGTCTGGGGATGAACGAAGACAAAGTTCCGGCGGGTAAATACTGCATTTCGACCTCCAATCGTAACTTTGAAGGTCGTCAGGGGCAAGGTGCACGGACATTCCTCGCCAGCCCGATCATGGCGGCTGCCGCAGCAGTGACCGGGAAAGTGACGGATGTAAGAGAACTGGTGTAATAGAAATTCAGAATGAGCAAAGAAACCATGCATAAACTCGTCTCGACGGCGGCTCCGCTGCCGATTGAGAACATCGATACGGATCAGATCATCCCGGCGCGGTTCCTGAAAGCCACCACGCGCGAAGGCTTTGGCGACAACCTGTTTCGCGACTGGCGGTATACGGCCGATAATACGCCCAAAGCCGATTTCGTGCTGAACAACCCAATCTACGCCGGTGCCAAAATCCTCGTTGCGGGGAAAAACTTCGGGATGGGTTCCAGCCGCGAACATGCCGCCTGGGCAATTCATGACTACGGTTTTAAAGTCGTCATCTCCAGCTTTTTCGCCGACATTTTCAGAAATAATTCCCTGAATAATTTCGTGCTGCCCGCCCAGGTTTCGGACGAATTTCTGGCAGAAATCTTCAAAGCCATCGAAGCCGATTCGCAAACCCAGATTACCATCGACCTGGTGAACCAGGAGATTGTGCTGGAAAACGGTTTGAAAGAATCATTTGCCATCAATGCCTATAAAAAACAGTGTTTGATGAATGGGTACGATGACATCGATTACCTGTTGAGTTTAAGTTCAGAAGTTAAAAAATTTGATCTAGCCCATGCTAATTTCTAATGAGTGAATGAGTGAATGAGTGAATAGCTTCGCGGGAAGCAGGTATTGGCGGAGCTATTCACTCATTCGCTCATTCACTCATTCGCTCATTGAAAGAGGAATGAAGAAACACATTGTAGTCATCGCCGGCGACGGCATTGGTCAGGAAGTAACCACCGTTGGGAAACAGGTTCTGGATCGCATTGCGGAGAAGTTCGGCCACGAATTCACGTACGACGAAGCGCTGATTGGTCACGCGGCCATCGAAGCCACGGGCAGTCCGCTTCCCGAAGAAACCATCACCAAGTCGAAGCAGTCGGACGCCATTTTGTTTGGCGCGGTCGGCCACCCGAAATACGACAACGATCCATCGGCGAAAGTCCGGCCCGAACAAGGCTTGCTGGGTATCCGGAAAGCACTCGGTTTGTATGCCAACCTGCGGCCCATCAAGTTGTTCGACGAACTGCTACAGGCATCGAGCATCAAACCGGAATTTCTGCAAGGTGCTGATATTCTGTTCTTTCGTGAGCTGACGGGCGATGTGTATTTTGGCGAAAAAGGACGGAAAGACGACGGAGATACCGCGTATGACCTGATGATCTACAGCCGCTACGAAGTAGAACGCATTGCTGTCAAGGCGTTTGATGCCGCTATGACGCGCCGTAAAAAACTCTGCTCGGTCGATAAAGCCAATGTGCTGGAATCGTCGCGACTGTGGCGCGAAGTGGTGCAGGAAGTGGCCAAACGGTATCCGGAAGTGGAAGTGGAACACCAGTTTATCGATGCCGCTGCGATGTTGCTCATCAAAGATCCGCGCCGGTTCGACGTGGTCGTGACGGGCAACCTGTTTGGTGATATTCTGACCGATGAAGCCTCACAGATTGCCGGTTCGATGGGGATGCTGGCGTCGGCGTCCATCGGCGACACCACGGGCTTGTATGAACCCATTCACGGTTCCGCGCACGACATTACGGGCAAAGGCGTTGCCAATCCGCTGGCGTCGGTGTTGTCGGCGGCTCTGATGCTGGAGATTTCGTTTGGTATGAAAGCCGAAGCCGAAGCCGTTGTCGATGCCGTCGATCAGGTATTGAAAGCCGGTTTCCGGACCCGCGACATTGCGGATTCCAACACTGCTGCCGACCTTATTTTAGGTACGGAAGCCATGGGAAAGCAACTACTTTCCAAACTTTGATTCAGCGAGAACACTCTATCCCAATTTACTCTTATTAACCATGAGCCAACGGATTTATATTTTCGACACCACCCTGCGCGACGGCGAGCAAGTGCCGGGTAGCCAATTATCTACCGAAGAAAAAATCGTGGTGGCGAAAGAACTGGAGCGTCTCGGCGTCGATATTATTGAAGCGGGATTTCCGGTTTCGAGCCCGGGCGATTTTCGGTCCATTGTTGAAATCTCGAAAGCGGTTACCGAACCGGTGATCTGCGCGCTTTCTCGAGCCAAAAAAGAAGACATTGATGCGGCCGGCGAAGCACTGAAATACGCCAAACGCAAGCGGATTCACACCGGCATTGGTTCGTCAGACATTCACATTCGGAACAAGTTCAACAGCACGCGCGATCAGATTGTGGAACAGGCCATTGCGGCTGTCAAACACGCCCGTACGTATGTGGAAGATGTGGAATTTTACGCCGAAGATGCCGGTCGGGCCGATCTGGCGTTTCTGGCCCGACTCACCGAAGCGGTGATCAACGCCGGAGCGACAGTGGTGAATATTCCGGATACGACGGGTTACTGTCTGCCGGATGAGTACGGAAATAAGATCAAATATATATACGAACACGTTTCGAACGTTCATAAAGCCATTATTTCCATTCATTGCCACAACGACCTCGGTCTGGCAACGGCCAACACGCTGGCCGGGATTCAGCAAGGCGCGCGACAGGTGGAAGTGACCATCAACGGCATCGGCGAACGGGCCGGAAATACGTCGCTGGAGGAAGTCGTGATGGCGTTGCAGGTGCATAAAGAATTGGGTTTTGAGACCAATATCAACGCCAAGCGGTTGTTCCCGGTGAGCCAGTTGGTGTCAGAAATGATGAATATGCCGGTGCAGGCCAATAAAGCCATTGTTGGCCGCAATGCCTTCGCCCACTCGTCGGGCATTCACCAGGACGGTTTTCTGAAACACTCGGAAAACTACGAAATCATGAATCCGCACGATGTCGGCGTTCCCGAATCGTCGATCGTGCTGACGGCCCGCAGTGGTCGTCACGCCCTGAAACACCGGCTTGAATTGCTGGGTTATCGGTATGACAAACCAACCCTGGACACCATCTACACGCGTTTCCTCGACATGGCCGATGTTCGAAAAGAGGTAAACGACAAGGATTTGATGGAACTGGTGCGCTGATAATTCATTGCTAACCGAAACCAACAGACACCTGCAAGGTCTTCAAGACCTGACAGGTTTTACAAAGGACAGGCAGGAAGCTTGTCCTTTTTTATTTTCTTTACCGAATGAACTACACGGAACTACAACTGACGCTTTCTGCCGATTATACCGACATTTTCATGGCCGAACTGGGCGCATTAGGCTTTGAATCCTTCGTGGAAACCGACGAAGGCCTGAATGCCTACATTTCTGAATCTGATTTTGATGAAACTGCGGTCCAGTCGGTTATCGATAAATACGCCAATCAAACCGCAATAGCCTATCAGATCAATTCGTTAGAAAAGAAGAACTGGAACGAAGAGTGGGAACGGAATTACCAGCCCATCGACGTGCAGGATCGGATTCGCGTTCGGGCGTCGTTTCACGAACCCGATGCCGGTTTTCAGTACGACATCGTCATCAATCCGAAAATGTCGTTTGGAACCGGCCACCACGAAACGACGGCGATGATGCTCGAACATCAACTGAGCGTCGATGCGGCCGGAAAAACCGTGCTGGACGTTGGCTCCGGCACCGGCATTCTGGCGATCTTGTCGGCTTTGCAGGGTGCTGAACGGGTGATCGCGTTTGACATTGAAGAGTGGGCCATTGAAAACGCCCGCGAAAATGCCGAACTGAACGGTTGTTCGCAAATCGACGTTTTTCAGGGCACGATTCATGAAGTAGATCCGGCAGAGCGGTTCGACATTGTGTTGGCCAACATCAACCGGAATGTGTTGTTGGAGGATATACCGGTTTACGTCCGGCTGATGAAACCGGAGAGTACGTTGCTGGTGAGCGGTTTTTACGAACAGGACGCACTGGATATCGAGGAAAAAGGATTGGCCGAAGGGTTGACGAAAATCGGGCAATTGTCCCAAAATAAGTGGGTTTCACTACGATTTATCAAAAGTACCCACGGACCGGCGGTCGATCCCGTTTAGGTTCCGGGTGCCGTACGGGAATGATGAGACAGGTATACAGCATTTTAGCGATATTTCTCCTGCTGGCAACGGCGGCAACGGCGCAAACGTTTAAACTGTCGGACAACCCCGAGCAGTTTCTGCCGGATTTACAGAAACTGATGAACGCGGGGGGAGCCTATTCCCAAAAGGTCGAAAAAAATCTCGAAACGTTATTCACCGAAAACCGGCTGTCGGCTCCGCAGAAAGAGCGCGTGATGGCGTTGAGCCGGAAAATGAACACCAAACGCTATCAGGCAGCCCAGCAGTTTGCGCCGTTTTACGAAGCACTGTACCAACTCATCGTTACCCAGCAGGTGAGCCCGGCCGAAGTCGACAATTACCTGACGATTGCTGAAAAATCATTTGAAAAATACGATGCCAAAAGCCTGACAAAAGTGCTGGAAACCGTCCGGTTATTTGCCGAAAAGCGGTTTCTGTACATCAATAACTACAACAAACTTTACGCCAACGGCGGCACGTTCACGCTTCGTTTAGCCGATCCAAACGGCAACGCATCCACATCAGCCGCCGACACGATTGCTTCGTCTAAAAAGCCGCAACCCACCAAACCGAACGATTCCGACGGCTGGGATTTGCCGCTGGATTCAACCGGCAAGGCAAGTCCGCTCATGTCGTGGTCGGAGCGAAAGCCGATTCCGGTGCTGAACGGGCCGGTTCTGGAAATCAAGGGCGCGGATTTGATCGTGACGACGGCAAATGACTCTGTCGTTTTGAAGAAAACCGATGGTGCCTTGCTGTTGAAAGACGGTGTTTGGGTCGGGAAAGGCGGTATGTTTTCGTGGGAATCGGCGGGGCAACCGGAGACGTTTGTGACGCTGGCCGATTACAGTTTTATGGTTAGCAATCCCAAAATCACGGCGGATGACGTGACGCTAACCTACAAGCCCCTCGCCAAACCGATCAAAGGAACCTTTGAGTTTGACAGCAAAAAGCGGGTGGCCCGGCAAGGACCGACCTACCCCCGGTTTATGTCGTGGTCCAACGACGTCGTGCTGAACAACCTGGGAAATGGCATCACCTACAAAGGCGGTATTGCACTGGCGGGAACGAAATTATACGGTTCGGCGGCCAATGGGCAATCGTCACTTTTGCAAGTCAGTTACAAGGGAAAACCGGCGTTCAAGGCCAGCAGCCGCCGGTTTGAGTTCGCCGATTCGATAATTTCCAGTCCGCTGGTTTCGTTTACCGGCTATATTGATGCAGTCGATACATTGTATCACCCCGGTGTCGCCTTCCGGTATGACCGCGAAACCGGTATTGCCCGTTTGAGCAAAGCCGAAAAATCGGGGTATTCCGACACCTATTTCAGCGATAGCTACCACAAATTCTACATCCAGCCCGAAATTGTTCGCTGGGATTTGCCGCGTCAAAAGGTTGATTTCTACCAGCTTGGTGCCAAAAAAGAAGTGCCGGTGCGGTTTGAATCGTTCGACTTTTTCTATCCCGAGCGGTATGCCGGGATGTCGGCCGACTTCGGCTTTCATCCGCTCCAACTGGCGGCCAACTACGTTACGGTCAAGAAAACCCAGACGTTTTTTGCCGATGATCTGGCCACCTATTCCAAGATTAGCCCGCCGGTGATGCGCAACGTGCTGAATCGCATGGTGGCACTGGGCTACATCGACATGGACCCCAAATCTGAAGAAATGCGCCTGAGCCGGAAGGGTGTTCTGTATGTTCTGGCGAATGCGCGCCGGAAAGATTACGACAACTTCCTGATCCGCTCGACCTACCCTTCTAACGACAGCACAACCAACGCAACGATTAATCTGAACGATAAATACCTGACCATTCGGGGCGTTGAACGGTTTAGCATCAGTGATTCATTGAAAATTACCGCTGTTCCGACGGACAAAACCCTGCGGATTGGTAAAAACCGGGCGTTTACGTTAACTGGGCAACTGAAATCCGGCAACATGCGGTATACGGGCAAGGAACTGGGGTTCAATTATGACCAGTTTTCGATGAACATGACCAAAATCGACTCGATTACCTTCACGCCACAAGGGAAGAATCAGGAGATTGGCGGTGATATTCAGTACGAAAAACCGGGTACGGTTTTCCTGGCCGACAAAGGCAATAAATCGGGGCGGCAGAAAGACAAAAAGACCACGCAACGGCTGCTGATGCCGGAAGGGATGACGGTTTATTTTAACCAGCCGAACCGGGGAAATCTGATTTACAACAAAAATGTCTACTTCAAAGTCCCGGCGGTGGACAACGACAGCCTGGGAAAAGGCGACATTGCGTTCGACGGGACGTTCTTCTCCGACGGGATTTTCCCGCCCATCAAAACCACGCTGAAATCGATGCCAGACAATTCGCTGGGCTTCGAACACGCGGCTCCGGCGGCCGGTTATCCGCTTTATGGTGGAAAAGGCAACCTGAAGTTTACCGGTAAACTGGTGATGGACCGGAAAGGGTTGCGGGCCGAAGGCGTTATTTCGCACCTGAACGCATCCTTACCGGCCAAAGATATTCTGATGACCCCGGATTCCGTTCTGGCGTCGGGCGAGTCGGGACAGATCAAAGAAGGGCTGGTGGGAAAAGCCTATTTCCCGGCGGTTAACCTAAAAAACTACGTCATGAAGTGGTTTCCCAAAGCCGACAGCATGAAAATTTCCACCAAAGCCGACCACTTTAGCTTTTACAACGGAACGACAAATTTGCAGGGCGATTTGCTGGTTCGGTCAGCCGGTTTGTTTGGAAAAGGCACGGTGAAACGGGCGGATTCGGAAGCACAGTCTGAAAACATCAAGTTTAACAAAGAAGGGTTTACGGCGGGCAATGCGCAATTCCGCGTCGTGGCCGATAAGCAGGGAACCGCAACGAAATCCATGTTGCTGGGCACGAAGGTCGATCTGGATTTCAATCAGGTGAAAGGCGTCGTGACCATCGCCACCAACAATGCGACAACCTCGTTCAGCGACACCCTGCTGTCGAGTCTGGAATTCCCGAATGCCGCTTATAAAACGTCGATCAGCAAAGCGCAGTGGAACATCGCGGCCAAAACCATCACGATGAAAGCAGCCAAAACATCCACCTTTACGGCTACCGCGGAGGAACAGGAAGGACTGACGTTCAATGCCACATCGGCGGTGTATGATGTGGAAAAAGCGACGCTGAACATCAGCGGGGTGCCATACGTAACCTCCGCCGACGCCCGGATTTACCCGGAAAAAGGCTTGATTACCATCAAACGGAACGGGGAGATGCTGCCGCTCAAGAATGCCCGGCTGGAACTGGACACGACCAGCCTGTTCCACAAATTGAAAGGCGGTAACATTCAGGTGCAATCACGCACCCGGTTTTCCGGGGAAGCCGTGTATCAGTTCGCTGCTGCCAAAGGCGACACAGCCAGCATCAAGATGGGGAGTTTTGAACTGAAAGAAGCCGCTCCGGTGGCGCTGGCATCGAATACCCGAAGTGTCGGACGAAAAGGAAAAAATGGCAATGAACTGGCCAAAACGTATTATACCGTGGCCCGCGCCGACGTCGACGAACGGGATAATGTAACGCTGGCTCCCAAGGTAGCGTTCAAAGGCAGCATCACGATGATGGCGCCTGAGCAGGATCTGAAATTGGAAGGGGCGATTAAAATTGCGCTGAAAAAACGGGCCAATCTGGTCAGTGACTGGATTCCAATGAAGGAGAAAATTGGCGAAACCTTCAGCATCAAAGTCGATCAAACGCTCAAAAATGACGGCAATCAGCCCTTGACCGCCGGTTTGCATTTCCGGGGTGGGGGCACCGCCGGGCTGTATCCGACATTTTTATCGATGAAAGAAAGCGATAAGGATGATGATTTATACCGGGCAACCGGTGTCATGACCTACGACGAGAAAGACAAGGTCTTCCGGATTGTGAAGAAGGATGCCGCCGGGCTGGAAGATGTCGAAGGGGCATTTACGTTCAACGATGCCACGGGGGTAATGAATTTTCAGGGACCGGTTAACGTCATGAATACCGGCATGACGGGCTCGGTGCCGAACAACTTTGTTTTTGCCGCGGGCACCGGCCGGGCGCAGGTCGATAGTTCGACGTTGCGGTTGAATGCGCTGGTCGGTTTTGCGCTGCCCATTCCACAGCCGGTGAACGCGGCCATTGCCGAAAAGATGGTGAAAGCCAATCTGGACGAAAAGAACGACGAACCCGCCGACGACGACCTCGACCGGTTAACTGCTAAACTGGCCGCCATTATCGGTCAGAAAGCGACGGATGTGTACCGCACCAAAGCGCAAAACCAGCACGTTTCGATTACGCAGGCTGCACCCAAATTTGTGGCTTCGCTGGTGCTTTCGAATGTCAATCTGCGCTGGTCCGACAAATACAATGCACTCTACAGCACCGGGCCGATTGGGGTTTCCAATATTGATAACGTCGATATCAACGCAGAAATGGAGGGTTTTGTCGAAATTCGGAAGAGCGACGGGGGCGATGAAGCGACGATTTATCTGGAAGCCTCGCCGGATGTCTGGTACTACTGGGATTACAAATCGTCGGGGGGCGCAACGGCCCAACTGGCGCTGTTGACGTCGGATCAGGAACTGAACGACCGCATCATGGCGGGCGGCAAAGCGGGAAGCAAGGCCATTTCCATCATTGCTGCGGACGTGTTCGAAAAAACGCAGTTTACGGACCGGTACATGGATCAGTACAAAACCAAAGAAAAGCCCAAACCGCAACCAAAAGCTGCGGCTGGCGCAAAAGAAGCGCCTAAAAAAGTGGTTGAAAAGAAAAAGGAAAAAGCTGATGAGAAAAAAGAAGGGTTCTGATCAGATTTTCTCGCCAAAGGCCAGGTCACCGGCATCGCCCAAACCGGGAATGATGTAATAATGCGCATCCAGCCGCTGATCGATGGCTCCCAGCCAGAGGTGACACTGCGGCATTTTGTCCTGCACATACTGGATGCCTTCGGGGCTGGCCAACACGGCGGCAATATGCGTTTTGGCGGGTGTTCCAAACCGCAGCAGCGCGTGATACACCTTCTCCAGCGACCGGCCGGTTGCCAGCATCGGGTCCATCAGAATGACGGTTTTGCCGCTCAGATCGGGGCTGGAAATGTAATCCATCGCCACTTCAAAATCTTCACTCGTTGGTAGATAACCGCGATACGCACCAATGAAGGCGTTTTCGGCCCGGTCGAAATAATTCAGAAATCCCTGGTGGAACGGCAGGCTCGCCCGCAGAATGGTGGCCAGAACCGGCGGTTTTTTGATCAGTGGTGTAGACGACACGCCCAGTGGCGTTTGTACGTTCACGACCTGAAACGACATCGACTTGGATATTTCGTAGGCCATCAGTTCTCCCAGCCGTTCCAGATTGCGCCGAAAACGCATCGGATCTTTCTGAATGGTTACATCGCGGAGTTCGGCAATAAATTGGTCGGCAAGAGAAGGATGGTCGGCGAAAACAAACATAGGGGCTTTTTCAGTGTAATTTAAAGGGAATGTGTCGGATAATCCAAACCCTTTCCCTAATTTGTGCATTGAAATAAGAAGATGTTATTTAGGGTACACCGTCCACACGGTTGCCAGTGTGAAGCTTCCAATGAGGACTATTTTTACAATCGGGATAGCTTTTGTTTTACTGGCGTCGGTGTCGGCGCAAGGTCAAAGTCAAAAGATACCTTTAAACAGTGATTATTACCACCTGATCGACCGGCTTGAAATCAAACAGGGCCGGTGGACGAGCGGTTTTCATAGTTCGGTAAAACCGTATAGTCGCCAGGCAGTCGTTCAATTAACCGACAGTATTCTGGCCGATCCCTTTGTTCGGTTATCCCCGGTAGACCGTTCCACCGTCCGCTACCTGCGCGACGATAGCTGGGAATGGGTTCCCAAAGTTTATCCGGATTCTCTCCCTCTTCTACAGGAACGAACGGCAGAATTGCACGCGGGTCAGAAACGGGCAGGCGACAGCAAACGGGCTTTCAGTGCGTTTTATAAGAAAAAAAATGACCTCTACAGCTACGAAAACGAGGATTATGATATTCACGTCAGTCCGGTGGTCAACTTTAGCTACGGCGTCGAAACCAATTCCGGAGCGGTGGGTTCGTCAGTTAATCCCTACGTTAATTCAAGAGGAGTTGAAATTCGCGGGAGCATTCGCAAACGCTTAAGTTTTTACACATTCCTGTCTGATAATCAAGTGCTGTTTCCCCGGTATATCTGGGAATATGGAAGTCAGTATACAACCAATTTCAATGAAGGTTTTGCCCCCAACGAAGGCTTTGCCAAACTAATTGCGACCCGCCATGCGCCCTATGGCGGAGCAGATTTTTTGTCGGCCCGGGGATACATTACCTTCAATGCCTTAAAAATCATCAATATTCAGTTTGGCCACGACCGGAATATCTTTGGCAATGGGTATCGTTCCCTGTTTTTATCGGATAACAGCTCTCCATACCTTTTTCTCAAGATCAGCACCCGGTTTGGGCGGTTTCAATACACCAACCTGCTGACCGAGTTTCAGAACAGCCAGAAACCGGCCGGTGCGTATGAAGAACTGAATCCGCAAAAATACACGGCGATTCACCACCTGAGTGTCAACATTGGCGAGCATGTCAACATTGGCCTCTTTGAAGCGGAAGTATTCAGCCGGAGCCAACTGGAATTGAATTATTTTAATCCCGTTATTTTCTACCGTTTCATTGAATCGTATCGGGGCAGTGCCGACAATGCGCTGGTTGGCCTGGATTTCAAAGCCAATTTTGCCGGTCATTTTCTGGCTTATGGTCAGTTGATGTTAGATGAGTTCAAGATTAGTGAACTGCGGGCGAGAAATGGTTCGTGGGTCAATAAATTCGCGTTTCAAACGGGCCTGAAGTACATCGATGCCTTCGATATTCCGAATCTTGATTTGCAGGCCGAAATGAATCTGGCGCGGCCTTATACCTATTCCCACCGTTCCGGCCAAACCAATTATGTGCATTACAATCAACCGCTGGCGCATCCGCTCGGGGCCAATTTCATCGAAGGCCTGGCCATTGTGCGCTACCAGCCCCGCGATCGCTGGAATCTGACCGGGACGTTTGGCGTCATGAAGTACGGGGCCGATCCACCGAACTACAATTATGGCGGCAACCTGCTGAAACCGTATGAAAGCCGGGTGGAGTGGCCGGGCCAGGCCGTGGGATCGGGCCACCACATCGCTCAGGGGCGTAAAACCCTGGTTACCTACGCCGACGTACGGCTGTCGTTCATGTTGAAACACAACCTGTTTGTCGATTTCCAGCAGCTCGTTCGAAAAAGCGACAGCCAGGCCGACCGGCTGAAGTACAATACGTCGTCGACCTCTCTGGCCCTCCGCTGGAATCTGCCCTACCGAACCCTGGTTCTTTAAAATGAATTGGTTCGTACGGTTTCCGGTCGTTATTTTACCGGAAACTGTACCAACGGATTAACCCTTTCGGGAATGCTTGACCAAACCATCCGCCAGGAACTGACCGAAGCCCGCTCGGTTCTCGATGCATTTCTTAGCGACGCTAACCAGATTACGGCCATCGGACAAGCTGCCCAATTGATGGCAGAGGCCCTGCAAAACGGCCATAAAATTATTTCCTGCGGCAACGGCGGCTCCCACTGCGACGCCATGCACTTTGCCGAAGAACTGTCGGGGCGGTACCGCGACGAACGAAGAGCACTGGCCGCTATCGCCATTTCCGACTCCAGCCACCTCACCTGCGTGGGCAATGATTATGGTTACGATTTCGTATTCTCGCGTTTTATCGAAGGGCTGGGCAACGAAGGCGACGTGTTGCTGGGCATTAGCACGAGCGGTAATTCGGCCAACATCATCCGGGCTGTGGAAGCTGCCCGGCTGCGGGGCATGAAGGTGGTGTTGCTAACCGGCAAAGACGGGGGCAGGCTGGCCGGAACCGCCGACGTTGAAATCCGCGTCCCGCACTTTGGCTATGCCGACCGCATCCAGGAGATTCACATCAAAGTCATTCATTTGTTCATTCTGCTCATCGAAAAGCTGGTGATTGCCTGATCTTATTTTTTGGCAACGACCATGGCCCGGCCCGGAATCGAGAGGTAGGTGATGACTTTCGACGGTTTCAGCCCGGCTGCGTGTTGCCAGTCCTGAATTTCCCGAACGGAATAATTCCCGGCGGTGCTGGTCAGGCCGTAGAACAGATCCATGCTATTGCCCACCAGATTGGTGCCGACACCGGCCGAATTTCCATCGTCCTCGGGCCGGATAAATTCATTGACAATGTAAACGCCCCCCGGTTTCAGCGATTTGGCCACTTTTCGGGCGACTTCGCGGTTCTGCTCCTCCGAAAAATGATGTGCCAGACTAGACATCAGCACAATGTCGTATTGCGCTTCCCCAAACTCATCCGTCAGCGCGTTGCCGGCCTGGTGCCGAACGCGGTCGCCCATGCCCAGGCGCGCCAGCAGCGGAGCCGCCTGCTCGATGGCCGGTGGTAAATCCAAGATAATCGCCTGGAGATTCGGTAGTTTCCGACACAGAGCCACCGAATGCTGGCCGTGTGAGCCGCCAATGTCGAGCATGAGCGTGGCGTTTTTAGGCACCGGGGCTTTCCGGCCAAATTCCCTGGCTTCTGTGCCGGTGGCCGCCAGCATCGCCTGCTGGTAATACGCCCATTGCTCGGTGGTCAGGTGGTCGTGATACTGAATGCCTTTGCCGGTTTTCAGGTAATCCCCCAACTGCTCCAGCCACGGCCAGACGACCCGATTGTTAAACAGCATCATGCCAAAAACCGACTCCTGCTGGTCTTTCAGCAACCAGCGACGGCTGATGCGGGTCAACGTATACCGGTTATCGCGTTGTTTGAAATAGCCCAAAACCAGCAGCAAACCCATCAATTCCCGCAACGCTTTCGGATTCAACTGACACTCGGCGGCAATCTCGTCCACCGTCTGTTTGCCGTTGGAAACCGCTTCGAAAATGCCTTTGTCGGCCGCTTCGAGCACGGCTTTGCCCACAATCGGGAAAATCTGGGCGTGCAGAAGCGGTAGCGGTACCAGATTGATTTTAAGGGCGATCCATTCGAGGAGGTTTTCGGGCGTAACGGTGAGTCGCATGCGGTTCAGGATGATTAATTCTTATTATTTTTCGACGTATATTCGTTCTTAGTTAAAACCGGATTTGACCGGTAGAAAGCTGAAATCGTCAGGATTTATTTTCACGGCATGAGTAAGGTACAGGAATTTATTAACTCGGGAATACTGGAGGAGTATTGTCGTGGCCTTCTTCTGCCCGGAGAGATTCAGGAAGTAGAGCGAATGGCCGGCATGTATCCTGCTGTTCAACAGGCCATTGATCGAATTAACCGGACGTTAACGCCACCCGTTGCGCCGGATGAACGACTAAAAAAACGCATCCTGAACACCCTCAATCAACTCGGAAAGCCCCCGGTTTTCGATTTGGGCAATTTGCCGCTCATCAATGCCTATTCCGACGCTGAGCAGTGGCAGCGAACGGTAGCTTCGATTCAGCCCACCCGCGAATTTCGGAACCTGTATGTTCACCCGCTGCGGTCTGGCAACGGTATTGAGCAGTTTATTCTGTGGGTAAAAGAAGAAGTGAAGCCCGAAGACCACCACGACGAACGCGAGAGTTTTCTGATTCTGGAAGGGGAATGTGAATGCCAGATTGGGACTGAAAAAATCCGGCTGTCGGCGGGCGATTACGTCGACATTCCGCTGGATACCGAACACACGGTCCGGGTGTTGTCACCCGAACCGGTGAAGGCAATTATTCAGCGGGTGAAGTGAGCGGTTTGTCCGGTTTAGCCTCCAGGCGATACGCTTCAATTTCGTTCAAAAGCCCTATCGATCGAATAACCGGAGTCCATTCATTTCCCTCAAACAGCAACCGAAACCATTTCTTGTCGCGATTTTTGTAGTGAATATTCCGGAAAAGCCAGATTGCCAGGAACGTAAAAGCCAGCGAAACGGCGATTTGGAAGAATATCGGGACGCTATTGCCATTTTTAAACCCACTTTCGCTCCAGTAGAACGTGGTCCAGACCGGAAGCTGGAGAAAAAGAAGACGGGCTGCCCAAAGCGTTGATGATTTAAGCCGCGCCAGTTTTTCCTGGGTCGCAACGATCGGTTCGCTGCTGTCAATCTGGTGGATCAGAATGAGCTGATACAGATAGATCCAGAGAGCGATGGCGGTCAGGATCAATTGAATAGCGGCTGAAAACAAGAAAAACTTGCTCATGTTGGAATAGGCATGGATAAACAGATTGGAGATAATGGTTCCGCCCAGGCCAACCCATAATAGCCCCGCGAGGAGGGTGAAGATTTTTAGTGGTTTCATCGCGTTCAGTAAGGATTGAACCTTCATTTTAGTAATATCTTCGGCATTTTTCCGGTTCAGAACCAGGTTTTCGTCCAACTTTTTGTCGTAGGCTTTCCAGAGGTTGATGAGTTCAGTGTCTTCCATAATCAGGCGTTTTTGAGGAGTAAGAATTTCTGTTTCAGTACGGTTTTGATCCGGCCGATTTTGGTAGCCACGTTGGTTTCGGAAAGTCCCATGATTTCCGCAATTTCTTTGTGGCTTTTTTCGTCGAGATACAGCAGCATGAGGGCTTTGTCCAGCTCTTTTAATTCGGTAATGAATTGCTGTAAAACCCCGATTCTTTCTTCCTGTTCGTCACCTGCAGGGGTATCGACAAAATGGATGATTCCGTCCGATAAAGGTTGAGCGATCTGTTGCCTGCGGCTTTCTTTCCGGTAGAATGAAATTGCGACGTTCAGCGCAATGCGGTATATCCAGGTGGAATACTGGAACTGGTCGGTGTAGCGGTCGAATGATTTCCAGAGTTGGACGATGATTTCCTGAACCAGATCTTTCCGGTCTTCTGCATCGACGCAATACGAATTGGCGACCTTATAAATGATGCCTTTATTCGCCTGGAGAACAGCAAGAAAGCGGTCTGACGGGTCTGCGGAAGTCATGCGCGGGGTTCAACGGGTTGGTTGAACAATTATTCGCAGCAAGGTCAAAAAAAGCACAAATTTCCAGACTATTTTTTTTGCGTTTTATCTGAGTACTTTCACCGTCACACTTTTCAATCCATTCGTCACCCGCAGCAGCAACAGGCCCGGCGGTTGATGCTGAACCACAAACGTCTGGCGTTCCACGGTCTGGGCGGAATCAATCTGTCGGGTGGACAGCATCCGGCCCTGCAAATCCGTCAACTCTAGCCGCAGCGGCTGGCCTTCCGCCCCCCGAATTTCGACGGATAGCGCTGTTCCCAAAACCGGGTTACCCAACACCATGACCTGCAAATCCGGTGCGGTTTCGGCCGACAGCCTCGTGGGAACATTACAGGAGAGCGGTTTGCCCGAATCCTTGAGCACAAACGTGCTGCCCTGCACCCGGCCGTAAATCAGGCGCGACGTGCCGTCTTTCAACACCGCCGGTACGTCGAAACTATAGGCGTGGGCGCCGTTGCCTTTGCCCGCATTCTTCAGATCTACCCGGTAGATGTTGGCCACCACACTGCCCCAGACCGTATTGCCGGTGTAGAACTCGACTGTCACCGGGGTGTTGGGTTTGTTGCGGTCCCAGACCCAGCCCCGAATCGTGCCGCACTCCACTTTGTCGAGATAGCCTTCGAAATTGCCCGTCACCGTCGTGGTTTCGGCCGGATTGATCGTCAGGTTAAAACTCACGCTGTTGTTGGCTCCGCCTTCGTCGGTGGCCGAGTAGGTCAGCACAAAGGTGCCTGCTTCGGTGGGCGTTCCGCTGATGACCCGGCTGACGGGGTTCAGGCTCAATCCCGTCGGTAAACCGCTCAAACCGTAGCTCATCGTCGTGCCTTCAGGATCGGTGAAGGCCACGAGTGTTCCCGAGAAGGGGACACCGACCTGCGCCGTCAGCGGAGCGTTGAGAACCGTGGGGGTAGGCGGCTGGGGCGGTTTGTTGCCTTCGGGGGCGGTGCCGACACAGATGATGGCTTTGGGGGAATCTTTCAGGATGAAACTGCTCCCCGCGACCCGGGCCGAGAGACTGTGGGCCAAGCCGTCTTTGACACTTTCGGGAATCGTGAAGCGGAAGGCGTGCCGACCGTTTCCTTTCCCGGCATCGAGCAAATCCTGGCGAAAATCGCCGGCGGGCAGGGTTCCGATGATGGTTGAACCATCGAGGATTTCGACCGAGACGACGGTATTGGGTTTGTTGCGATCCCAGGCCCATCCGCGGAAGGTGCCACAATCGGCCCCGTTGACAAACCCGTCGAAAGAGCCGGTGGTGGTTGGAGCGGTAACGTAAACTGTGAAACTGGCGGGTGGACTGCTACAGCCGTCTTGCTGGCAGGAAACCGTATAACTTAAGGTGCCGGTGGCCGAGGTGAGCACCGCGATGGGGCTTCCGGTGGGATTGTTGGGGCCGGTCCAGGCCAGGGTTCCGCTGCAGCCACTGGCGGTCAGGGTGACAAAGGGGGTATTTTGGATGACGGTTGCACTGCCCGGACTGCTGGCGGATACATTGGTGGTCAGCGTGGGTGTGGGGAGCGCGTTTTCAGTGACGGTTTGGGTCGCTGTCGCCGAACAGCCATTGCTCGTGCCCGTCACCGAAACGACGCCCGCAGAGGACACACTGATGGTGGACGAGGTCGCGCCGGTGCTCCAGAGATACGTGTTGGCCCCCGACGCCGTCAGGGTCGTGCTTTGTCCGGAACAGATCGTGGGATTGTTGGGGCTAATCGAAACGGTTGGGGAAGTATTGACCACGACGGTGATGGATTTCAGGGAAGAAGCCCCCCCTACCTGACTGGTGGCTTTGACGTAATAGGTACCCCCGCCCACGGCGGCCGGATTGGGCACTTCCTGCGTACCGTCAGCATCGGTATAAAAGTAAAATGTGGAATTGGGAATGCTGGAGGAGGCTACACCCTGGGTGAGATCGACCGTAGCGGGCGCGCAGACAGCCGCCGGGTTGGTCACCGTCACGTCGGTTACGGCATTGACGATGAGCGTCACGGAAGCTACCTGGGAGCACTCACCGATGGTACCGGTGACGGAATAGGGCCCGGCGGCTGTTACCGAGATGGCGGGGGTAGTTTCGCCCGTCGACCAGTGGTAACTGGTGGCACCCTCGGCGGTCAGGGTGACAATCTCCCCCTGGTTGACCGTCAGTGAGGGTGTGGCCGTAATGGTGGGTGCGGCTGTACCGTCGGTGGTGGTCAGCACCCCGGTATTCGTGGTGATGGTAAAGGCACCTCCATTGAGATTTCGAACCAGCCCCGAATTCGAACTGATGCCGCTGTCTCTGCTGGAATTCTCGATGAGGGTGCCGCTGTTGGTAAACGTACCGAGATTGGTGATCCTTTTCTGCGTAGTGATTATCGCCCCGCAACCGTTGTTGTTGATGGTGGAACGGTTGTAAATTTCCGTATCTCCCGAAGCCCCAATAGTAATTGTTGCTGAGTTGGTGAATGTGCCAGCAGCATTGTCAATGCCATAACTATCTGTTCGATCAATCTGAATGAATCCTCCCGCGTTATTGTTGAACGTAGCGTTGTTAACTAACCCACTACGACCAATCATGCCGGAAGCCCCAATGGTGATGGTCGAAAAATTAGTGAATGTGGAAACGTTTGCCAGGCCGTTATTTGAGGTTCGGTCAATCTGGATGCGTCCCCCCTCGTTATTTGTAAAGTTGCCTTGATTAGATATACCGTCACCATACACTCCGCCAATCGCCCCAATGATGATGGCTCCGTTATTGGTAAAAATGCCCTCACTGTTCATGCCGTCACCGTTTACTCGGTCGATCTCAATGGTCGCCCCCGTATTGTTGTTGAATGTACCATCGTTTTTCAGACCATGATTGCCCAAGCCGGCCAGACTTCCGATGCGAATCGTCGCGGCATTGGTAAACGTACCTTCCTTGTTGACCAGGCCAATGCTATTTGTTTGGTCAATCTGAATGGTCCCTCCGGCGTTGTTGTTAAACATAGCGCGGTTGTAGATTCCCGAGCCGTTTATTCTACCGGTGTTGCCAATGAGCAATTGCCCCCCGTTCTGAACAGTACCTTGGTTATAGAAAGAGACAGGTATTGTTGTTGAAGCAAACTTGTAGTCATTGATGGCCAGCGTCCCCGAACTGGCAATGGTCAGCGTAGCACCACTCTGCACTTCCACGGATTTGGCCACCGCCGAAGTACCGCCCCCGATGGTGGGCTGGTTGGCGGTGCCGCTCAAAATCACCACATCGTCGGCGGTGGTAGGCACCACGCCCCCGCTCCAGTTGCTGGCGGTGGCCCAGTTGGTGCTGGTGCAGCCCGTCCAGAATGTACCCTCCGCCGTGGTGAGGGTTCCCGAGTTGGTCGTAATGGTAAAGTTGCCCCCGTTCAGGTTCTGTACCAAACCGGTGTTGCTGCTGATGCTGCTGTTGCCGCTGGCCTTGTCGATAATCGAGCCGCTGTTGGTAAAAGTGGTGGAATTACTGATGGTGATGGTATTCTGGGTCGTGATCACTCCTCCACAGGTATTGTTGATCGTATTGGCGTTGTAAATGCTGCCGTACGTAGCCATCAAGGCCCCGATGTTCATCAATCCTTCGTTGATAACCGTGCCACTATTGTACAAGCCACTATTCGTGACCCGGTCAATCTGGATATTTCCCCCTGCCTCGTTCTTGAACGTATTAGAAGTGAAAATGCCAAATTGGCCGACCTCAGCGAGGCTCCCGATGGTGATCGTGGCCGCGTTGGTGAATGGTCCGTTGTTGCTTATGCCATTGGTAGTGGTACGGTCAATCTGAATGCTCCCCCCTGCATTGTTATTGAACGTTCCCATCGTAAGAATACCAGATTGACCGACGGCAGCGAGACTCCCGATTTTGATCGTAGCCGCGTTGGTGAATGTAGCGCTTCCACTGTTGGATATTCCTTCAGAAGTTGCCCGGTCAATCTGGATGGTTCCCCCTATGTTGTTGTTGAACGTGGCCCGGTTATCTATCCCATTAGTTCCAAGAGCAGCGTTCGCCCCGAAAGTGATCTGGGCTGCGTTGTTGAATGTGCCCGAAATATTGTATAAACCATTCGATCTTGACCGGTCAATCTGAATGCTTCCTGCGTCGTTGTTGAACGTGGCCTGATTGATTATTCCATAATTTGTGCCTGTCGTACCCCCAATGGTGATCGTGGCGCTATTGGTGAAGGTGCCACCGGTTTCATTGCTCAAACCAGAGTTGTCTGCCCGGTCAATCTGGATGGTTCCGCCCGCATTATTGTAGAACGTTGCCGCGTTGGACAGGCACGAATTGCCCCCGGAAGCCATACTGCCCAGGACGATTGTCGCGGCATTGTTGAAGGTGCCGCCGGAAACATTGTTTAAACTACTACCTTGTCCCCGGTCAATCTGGATTCGTCCCCCCGTGTTGTTATTGAACGTCGCAGCATTGTAGAGGCCGTAACTGCCGACAACAGTAGGGGTAATGCTCCCAATGGTGATCGTGCCCGCATTGGTGAACGTGCCACTGTTATTGTACAAAGCGTAGCCATATGTCCGGTCAATCTGAATCGTTCCCCCTGCCTTGTTGCTGAAGGTGGCTTTGTTACGAATACCATAAGACCCCGCAGTGTTGAGGTTGCCAATGAGCAGTTGCCCACTGTTCTGAACATCGCCTTCGTTCAGGAAAGCGAAGTATCCGTCTGTAGCGGTCTTGGAGTCATTGATCGTCAGCGTTGCCGAGCTGGCGATGGTCAGCGTACCGCCACTCTGCACTTCCACGGACTTAGCCACCGCCGAAGTGCTAGCCCCGATGGTGGGTGAGGGTGTTACATTCGGGATGATGGCGTCAAGCGTCGTTGTCGGGACGCCCGCCGACCAGTTGCCGGCGGTGTTCCAGTCGGTGTTGGTGGTTCCGGTCCAGGTGGTCTGGGCCAGGGCGGGCAGGGTGGCTAATCCAAAAAATAAAGCCAGGAGAAGCGGTTGGAAATGGATGAGTAGCGTGCGGGTGGTTTTGTAAAACAGAGACATAAACAAGAAAATTGAGGGTTAAAACAGATACGGTTTTTTGAAATCCGATGCCGGTTTTCGGGTTGTGGCTTTGTTCAAGGGTTGTTGGTGTAACAAAAGGTAGCGGTCGATGTGGCCGGTGGTGTCGAAGTGGCAGCACAGGTGCATCAGCAGGTGGGTTTGTTGTCCATCCCGCAACGACAGGTGGGCCGTGCAGTACGAGACCACATAGACGCCGGGTTTGTGCCAGAGCGCCGAAGGCTGGGCAATCTGGATGGGCCAGTGCGTCAGGTTGGTCAACTGCATCCGGGCTACACCGAGCTGTTGCCGCCACTGCTGCCAGCCCGCCAGCACCGCCGGTTTTCCGCGCCAGACCGGTTGCCCATCGGGGGCAATGAATTCAATACTATCGGTGAGCATTTCCCCCCAGGCTTCGGTGTCGAAATCAGCTTGATAAGTGAGGGCTTTCTGGGTCAGCACCAGATAGGAGAGGTCGGCCGTCCCGTAGTCGGTAAGCGGTTCCTTCAGGGTGGTCGGGGTGCAGGCTGTTTGAAGAGCCAGTAACAAAAACAGGACGGGTTTCATAGACCGGTTACGTTGGGGCAAAGTTCGCCCCCAAACCAGCCAGGCCTGTTGGTCTATTGTGTCAAAAACTTAGTGTATTGTGTCAAAAAGTTGGTGTATTGTGTCAGAAGGCGGTTTTATCCAGTCCCACTTTCCGGATGACGGCCTGAAACCGGGGCGTATTCCGCAGTGACTTGAACACCGGCGAAACTTTGAGATAGTCGGGCAGGCTACCCACCTCCGCTCCTTTTTCGAGGTAGGTGAGGCAGCGGTCCGTGTCGCCGAGTCCGATGTACAGAACGGACCGATAGGGGTAATGGGTCACGTCATCCGGCAGGGAATCCAGCAGCGCCCGGGCGGCTGCCGGTTGATGCATCCGGGCTTTTACGTAAGCAATAAAAACCGGAAACGAGCGGGTATCCGGATTGAGTCGTTGCGCCTTTTCGAGTTCACGCAGTGCTTCCGGCCACCGGTTTTGGTTGATGTAATAAAAAGCCGTGCTCCAGTACCAGCCATAAGCCGAAGCATGCAGTCGCTGCCCTTCTTCCATCACCTGTCGGGCTTCTTCAAATCGCCCGGCGTAGGTTAAATTTCCCAAATGGCCAATCATAATCACCGGAAACAGTGGGTCGATGCGCAGGGCTTTGGTGCTGTACTCGATGGCCCGATCAGCCTCGCCCACGGAACGAAGCATCAGGCTGTACCAATAATTGGTCAGGGCGTTATTGGGTTGGTATTGGAGGGCAATCCGGATCGTCGTGAGGGCCTGTTCCCACTTGCTCTGCCGCTGGTACAATTTAGCCAATAGGGCAAAGGCGTTCGCATTTTCGGAATCGAGCCGGATGGCGGTAAGGGCATTTTGTTCGGCCCGTTTCATACTGCTGTCGGCATCGGCATACCCTTCTTCGAAGTACAGAAAATACACCTGCGCCTTGCTGGCGTAGGCTTCTGCAAAGCCGGAATCCAGGGCAATCGCCCGGTTCAGATTGATCAGACTGTTGTTGAGCCCTTCCTTGGTTCGGGTCCGGAGGAAATACTCACCTTTGAGGTATTCGGTCATCGCGGTCGGGTTTAAGGTGGGCGCTTTATCCATTTTTTTCCGGATGATGCTGCTAAGCTGCTGGTTTAGTTCGCCCGCAATCGTTTTGGCAACCGTGCTGGTGAACGCCCACAGGTCTTTTGTCTCGCCCTCGTAGGTCTTGGTCCAGACGGTTTGGTTCTCTTCCGCCCGGATCAGCGCAACCGATAGTTTGATCCGGTTGCCCAACTGAAGGGCACTGCCTTCGAGCAGGTACGAAACATCCAGTTCACGGGCAATTTGCGGGACGGTTTTCGCGGTTTTCTCGTAGGATTGGGTTGAGGTTCGTGAAATGACTTTCACCTGCGGGATGTAAGCGAGAGCCACCTGAACCTGTTCCCGAACGCCTTCGCTAAAATACTGGGTCTCGGCGGTTCCCAGATTTCGGAAGGGCAGAATGGCAATGGAGCTGTCGAAGCCCGATGACGTTTGTAAATCATCGGTTTGCCTGCCGAATCGCAGCCAGACCAACAGCGCCAGACCCGCAACCAGCAGCCCCGGAATAAGGTATCGATACCGGCGTCTAGAGTCCGTAACGGGTGGGGAGACCGGTTGTTGACGAATCGGTTTTGGTTCCGCTATTATCGGCATAGTATCGGCAACGATTGGCTCCGGATCCGGGATAAAATGATCCGTTTCGGGCGGCAGCTTTCGGTATTCGGAAGGACTGACGGCGTAGGCTTCGGTAAAATACTTGCTGAAGTTCTGCGGATTGGGAATGCCGACCAGCTCGGCGATTTCCACACTGCGTAATTCGGTTGTTTTGAGCAGAATTTTGGCCTTTTCCAGTCGGTACCGGCGAATGAACAAGGTGACGGACAGACCGGTGTGTTCTTTGACAAGCCGGTGTAACCCGGATCGGCTGACCCCCATTTCCCGGCAAATGATTTCAGCCGAAAACGAAGGGTTGATTAAATTGCTGTCAATCAGCGATATAAGTTTCGGCAGGAATAAATCGTCGGAACCAACCATGGATCAAATACAGGGTAATGGGGAGACCATGCGCTGCTGATCTTCTAGCTTACGAATTGTAAAAATACAAATAAGACTTGGTTGGCAAGGGCTTGCGGTTTTACGTATGAAATTTTTATCCCCTACAAAAACAAAACCCGGATACTGAACTTAGGTTGGTTTTTAAAAGGTGGCCGGTGATGAAACCGGCCACGGAAAGAACTATGATTGGATAAATGCTAACAGGTCGGCATTGATGGTAGCGGCTTCAGTCGTCGGCATGCCGTGCGGAAAACCGGGGTAGGAGATCAGCTTTCCGTTCTTTAAAAGCTTCACCGCCTTCACGGCGGTCAGATGAAAGGGAACGATCTGGTCATCTTCACCATGCAGAACCAGGACCGGTACATCGACACTTTTCAGGTCTTCGGTAAAATCGGTTTCGGAGAAAACTTTAACGCAATCGTAATGCGCTTTGATGGCCCCCATCATGCCCTGCCGCCACCAGTTATCCCGAATTCCCTGCGAGACTTTGGCGCCTTCCCGGTTAAAGCCGTAAAAAGGCATCGTAAAATCCTGAAAGTATTGGGGGCGCTGGGTGGCCGTACCAGTCCGGATGTCGTCGAACACCGACATGGGAATCCCGTCCGGATTCGATTCGGTTTGTGCCATGAGGGGCGTAACGGCACTGATCAAAACCGCTTTCGCAACACGGCCCTGGCCGTGTTTGGCCACATACCGGATCACTTCACCACCACCGGTCGAGTGGCCGATGTGTACCGCATCTTTTAAATCCAGAAACGCTGTCAGTTCAGCCACATCGGCGGCATAGGTATCCATGTCATGGCCATTTTCGGTTTGCGACGACCGGCCGTGTCCCCGGCGGTCATGCGCAATCACGCGAAAGCCCTGGTTCAGGAAAAACATCATTTGGGCGTCCCAGTCATCGCCGGACAACGGCCAGCCGTGGTGGAATACGAGCGGTTGACCGGTGCCCCAGTCCTTGTAATAGATTTCAGTCCCGTCTTTTAAGGTGATCTTTGCCATTTTTTACGTTTTGGTTGGTAATTGATAAAGTTTCGGAAAGATACTTTTTTTGACGTTTTAGGTCGTCACGAAACCGCTCTTTTCTTTCACTACACTGCCTGAGCCCGGTTTCGCAGGCATCCATTCCGACGCGGCAGCATAACAAATTGTCATCCCTTTTTTCAGCGAAGTCAATTCCTTTGGTTTAAACCGCAAGACAATGCATTCAAATAACATCAGAAGTGGTTGGCATAAAACCCATTCAGATCGGCAGGCACGGCAGGTAAGTTCGCCTGTAAATCTAACAGCAAGGCTATGTCATTCGTGACCGTATTATCCCGTTTATGTCTATTGGCGGTTTTTCTCTTCCTGCTGGATTGCAAGCCGGCATCCCGAGAGGATGACAGCCCCAAACCGCGGCTTGAGCCAGGATTTGGCAAATCGAAAGAACGGCCCGTCGGTACACCTTTCGTGTGGCCCAAAGGCATTACGTTGATTGGCAAACCCGGAACCGATTATGACTGTCAGCAGGAGGCCGGGAGAGAACACGAATATGGCAACGGAGGAGCCGTTATACTCTGTCTGAATTTTTATAACAGTACCAACCAGCCCATTACCATTCAGCTACCACCCGGATTGCTTTTTATCAGCAAATCGGGAAATGTTCAGAATGGAATTTTGCCTTCCAGGGTGTCCATCGAGGTGCCTGCGAAAGAACGCTATCTGGCGTTACTTTTTCTCTATTGTGTCAATTTGGATCGTGAGACATCAAGTCCTGGCGACGAATATGAAGAGCAGCCCATTGTCACCCGCCACCCTGGCATGGAGCAACTCTACCAGTTGCTGGCGAATAAGAAGGCCAATTTTGAAGATTACCCCAAACGCCGGGCCGATCCGAACACGTTGAATGCGGCCATTTGTGTTACCAGCGCGGTTCACAGTATTGCAGACGGTAAACCCATCCGTGAAAAAACGCTTCAGCAAATCAAGGATTTGCCCAATAAATAGTGAGGTCGATCAGTGCGGTTTCTTCAGTATAAGCCATGATCGACTTCTTTTCTTTACGGTAAGATGCCTGCTTCTACTAAAACCGTTTTATCTGCCTGGGTGTTGACTTTCAATTACTTCCGTCGGTGTTTTGCCAAACTGCTTTTTGAAGGCAAACGAAAAATGTGACAAATCTTCAAACCCGACTTCCAGATACACCTGGGCGGGTTTGAGGTGCTGATTCGAAAGTTGAAAATGAGCTTCATCCAGCCGTTTCTTTTTGAGCCAGGTGTAGGGCGTTGTCCCGAATCGTTTCTGGAAATCCCGTTTGAACGACGACAAACTTCGCCCCGTCAAATAGGCAAAACGGTCGAGGCTAATGTTGAAGCGAAAATTACGGTTCATAAATTCTTCCAGATTTATCTTTTCGGGAATGCTGAAATTAAAGAAAACACTGGCCAGTTGTGGATTGGCTTTCAACAAAATCAGCAGCAATTCTTCCCTTTTTAAATCGGCGAAGGTTTCGTCGATCTGTAAATCGCCGGTGTAATAGGGTTCCAGAGAATAGATAAAACTCTGTATGAATTTAGTCGCTTCGATCCCTAAAAACGAGTTGTCATTGGCAAAAACCGGCACGTCGACCGGATGTCGCTCCTGGAATTTTCGCAAAAAAGGCTCGTCCAGCGTAATGATAATTTTCTCGAACCGATCGTTTTCCCTGTACTTCGTATACCGCACCAAATGATTTTTCCGGGCGATTACGGCATCGCCCGGATTCATCGTATACGTGTTTCGTCCGTCAAACGCCTTCATCGACCCTTTCAATAAATACAGAAAAAAATGGTCTGATATGAATTGCTCCGGGGAAATTTCGGGGCCTAAGTGGCAGGATTGGATGTTGTGAACTTTCAATGTTTGGGTCTTTTGTCTGATAATTGTATTGCACTGAAAAATGCCCCTAAATCCCGAAGCGTCGGCCCGGCCTAAAGGGGACTTTAGGCATCCGGATTGAACAGCGTCCAAGTCCCCTTTAGGCCGGGCCGACGCTTCGGGATTTAGGGGCAAAAAGCGAAATCTCTAAATCTAAAAAATTAATTCCTTGGCAAGCTATCAACACTGGCCAGCAAGGCCGCTTCTTTGCTCCGGGGCTGCCAGCCCAACACGGTTTTGGCTTTGTGGTTTGTCATTTCAATGTAAAATTCATTGGGCGTCGGCTGCATGTCGGCAATCTTTTCAGCCCATTCGGGCCGTTCTTTTTTAAACAGTTCGGCGACATCATAAAAGCTCATCACGCCATCCGACGTAGCAATAAACCGCTCTCCACCCGCTTCCGGATGCGTCATGGCCGTGAGATGGATCGCGGCCACATCCCGGACATCGACAACGCCCATTGTAAAATTCGGACTTTCCCGGATCACGCCATTCAGGATTCCGGACACGGCAATATCCAGCGACGCCGAGCTGATTCCACCCAGAACCGGGCCAAAAATTCCCACCGGATTGATCACCGTCAGTTCCAGATTCCCGCCTTCGGTTTCAATGTACTCCCAGGCCGCTTTTTCGGCCACGGTTTTCGACTTGATATACGGCGGAATCGCTGCCGTGGCATCCGTCCAGTCTTCTTCGGTAAAAAGATGGTCTTTGGGATTGCGGCTGTAGCCAATGGCCGCGAACGAGGAGGTCAGCACAACCCGTTTGACACCGGCTTTCTGAGCGGCTTTCAGCACCCGCAAAGCACCATCCCGCGCCGGAATGATCAGTTCGTTTTCATCCCTGGGGTCCTGGGCCGGAAACGGCGACGCGACGTGCAGCACATAATCCACACCCGCCACGGCTTCTTCCCAACCGGTGTCGCTGGTCAGATCGGCCTCAAAAAACGCCAATGCAGTAAAATCGTCAATTCCGGCTTCTTTCAAGGCATTGAGAATGCTGTCTTTTTTCGACAGGGAGCGCAGCGTGGTGTTTACGTGGTATCCTTTTTGCAAAAGTTGCAGAATGGTGTGGATCCCCACAAATCCGGTGCCGCCGGTTACTAATATGGTTTGGTTCGTCATTTTATTTGTGTCGTTAATGAACAGCACAAAATTCCGGATTAGAGCGATTGGCAACTTTGCTGTAACGTCCAGTTTTAGTTTGTTGTGAAGGTCACTACGGGAGCGAAAAAAGGATTGCCACGATAAGGCAATCCTTTTTTCGCTTATTCCTGTGGTCGATTGCCGCAGTTGAATTTGCACTTTCCTACGGGTGTGGTGCTGCGGTTTACCGTTGGTTTTCCGGTTTCGAAATCCATTCGTCGTAGTGGGTGCTTCCCACATACCCGGCGTCATCGGGCACCAGCGTCGTGGCCGTAATGGCGGCCCCTGAATAAACCGCTTTGGCATCGGTTACCACTTCCTGCGGATTGTCGATGCTCGCAAAATAGCGTCGGATCCAGGCATCCAGCTCAAACCGCTCGGGTCCGGCAATGTCTACGATGCGATTGGTTGGCGTTCCGGTGGCGGTTTTGGCCAGAAAAGACGCCACGTCGGCACTGGCGATGGGCTGCACAAGCCCGCGGGGCAGCACGATTTTTCCGTCGGCCGCACTCATGTGGGCAACGCCTGCCGCAAATTCGAAAAACTGGGTCGCCCGAACAATCGAGAACGGAATGCCGGATGCCTTGACCAGGTCTTCCTGCACCTGTTTGGCCCGGAAATAACCGCTTTCCTGGAGTTTGTGGGTCCCGACCACCGAGAGGATAACATGGTGTTGAACACCGGCTCTTTTTTCGGCCGCCAGCAAATTCTCCGTGGAGGTTTTAAAGAAGGCCATCACATCCTCCGTGGCGAAGGAGGGCGAGTTGGAAACGTCGATCACCACCGTGGCGTTTTGCAGGGCTTCTGCCAAACCGGCTTGGGTAATCGTGTTGACGCCGGTATTGGGCGATGCGGCCAGAACGTCGTACTGGTCTTTTAATGTATGGGTTAACTGGCTACCAATGAGGCCGGTACCGCCGATAATGACTATTTTCATCTTGCTTCTTTTTTAACGGATTAAATGTGATGCAAAGGTGAAAACCGCATCGTTTAGAAATCTTAAACTGGTTTAAGAAAGGCTTTTCCGGCGAATTTCGCTCAGGTATTCGGGCGTAAAACCCAGGTAGGAAGCCAGCAGGTATTGCGGAATGCGTTGCAGAAACTCGGGATGTTTTTTGCAGAAATGATGGTATAACTCTTCCCGCGAAAAGCCATACATAAACTTGATCCGCATCTGAGCGGCTGCATACGCTTTTTGATAGACGCACCGGAAATATTTTTCCATCACCGGATGTTGCGCCAGCAGTTTTTCCCGGCTATCCCGATGCAGAGCGAGCACTTCCGTGTGTTCAACCGCCTGAATGGTAGACTCGGTGATCGATTGGCTTTCGTAGGCAAAATGATCGGTTATCCACCAGTTTTCGATGGCCAGTTCTGTGGTTTGTTCCACGCCTTTTTCATTGACATAAAACTTCCGCAGGATTCCCCGTTCGACAAAATAAAGCCATTGGCAGACCTGTCCTGCCGTGAGCAGGTTTTCTTTTTTGCCCACTGTTCTGGTCTGAAAATACGAAAGAATCTGAACCGCTTCGTCATCCGTAGCGGCTGTGAATTTATACAAATGGGCTTTGAAGCGTTCGGGCATGGATCGATGGTTCGCAACAGTTGTTGATGCCTGTTTTACTTGTATTTTTTTATATCAAAATCGATATAAAGCAGGTCTTCTTTCATTTTATCACCTTGCTTCTCCTGTCTGGAAAAATATAGTCTTTTTTCTTTGGTATGGACAAATGGGCAAAATTCAGCGAGGCTGGAATTTATGGGTGATCCCAGATTTTTCGGGGTGGTCCATTTACCTTTTTTCTGAAAAGAGATGTATAAATCGACATCGCCAAAACCGGTCGGATCGGACGAAAAATAGAGCAGGTAATCTTCGTCGGGAGAAATAAAAGGGTTTGATTCCCGCTCCGTCGTATTGATCGGCAAACCTATGTTTCGAGGGGTTTGATAGTTGCCATTTTTAAATTCTGAAACATACAGATCGGATTTGCCTTTGCCATCTTCATTTTCCTTCATGAAGTAAATGTTGCCGTTCCGGGCTACGGAGGCATAGGATTCGGAGCTTTCTGTATTGATTACAGAACCCAGATGGTAGGGTTTGCTCCATTGATTATTCGCCAGCGTAACCGCCCAAATGTCAAAATCTTTCCGGTCCGCACTCCTTCCCGTGTTTCTGTTGGATTGAAATAATACCGTTTTTCCGTCCGGACTAAACAGGGGATCGATGTCTTTCCATTCGCCGGTTGGTGAAGAAAAGGACGCTACAACCGGCGTCGACCAGATACCGTTGTTTTTCCTTGACTCCATTATTTTTAACGTATCTCTTTTTCCATTTGAACGTACCCAGAGGGCAATTTTAGAATCAGGCGAAATGGTTAGCCCAAAAACGCCACCATTGGATATCAGCGAGGGTTCAAATAGTTGTGGTGCTATTTGTGCTTCACAAAGCAGGGCGATACAGAGTAATGCTGCGACGAATGAATATTTCATACTGATTGACTTGTGGATTAATCACTAATGATCAACTTGCCAGACACGGTTTGGGATTGGTGTTACAGGGAAAGTCAGGGTTCCTGGTATGTAGCTTTTACCGGGTTGCGGTCGTTGCTCGCCGTTCTTTTTACACCACCCGCAAAATTTTCTCCATTTTCCGACCTTTCGCCAATTCATCCACTAATTTGTCTAAATACCTGACTTGTTGCGTTAACGGATTCTCGATTTCTTCCACCCGATAGCCACAGATGGCACCTGTAATGCGGTGAGCCGCCGGGTTTACGGTGGCCTTTTGAAAAAAGGCTTCAAACGTCACCTTTTCTTCGATGAGTTCTTGCTGTCTTTTTTCATCAAAGCCTGTTAACCAGGTAATCACCTGATGCAATTCGTCTTTCGTTCGGCCTTTCTTCTCCACTTTGGTGACATAGTGGGGATATACTGAAGCAAAAGTCAGTTTTGCGATCCGCTCATCGTGTTCGGGCGTTGCTTTCATAGCTTGTGTGGTAATGTGAGTTTTCTCATGGCCGTTTTGCTTTTACAAAAGTAAGCCTATGCGGTTTTAGGAGCAGGGTGTTGATGCGGGTATGGATGGGTGCAATAACAAATTGTCCTGTAGAACCTATCAATTGATAGGCTCTACAGCCTTGTTTTAGTGGACAAAAGACTTGATAAACGCCAAACTCCTTGTCCAGGTCAGGTTTTTATACCTTTCATTCGCCAGTTGATGGTGTTGCGTCGAAAACATCGAATACATATACTGGCTTTGCTGCCATTTTGCATACAACTCATTTTCACCCGCCGGGTTGTCGGCCCTTTGTTTTTTTATGAATCGCGCAAAGTCTTCGAGACTGGATAATTGCTGGATTCGGAATTCCTGGCCGCTTGCTTCTTTCACGTCGGCCCATAGGTTGTTGGGACTGACCTGGAAACTGGCGATCTGTAAATCCCGGGGTGCGCTGTCGTCCAGAGCCACTTCGGCGGTAAAGGCCGCCGTGTCGTCCATGGTGGTGAAATCCAGTTTCCAGTCTGCTTTTTCACCCCAGTAACCAATGCTTTTGTCTTTTAAGTTTAAAACCGGGGTGTTGTATTTCAGGATGTCGGCAAAAGCACCATTGAAAACAGACGATGCCTGTATGAACGTGTTGTCCAGATACGCTTTAAATGCTCTTCGTAAATCAAAATTCCGGTTTTCGCCCGGCACCAGGTCATTGTAATCCGTGCAAAAATCGGACGGAATAAACCGTGGAACCCCGGCCTGGATGGCACCATCCAAAATTCGCTTTTGTAAATCCACAATGACATCGCCCAGACCCGCGAGGGCGGACACCACGCAATGGGTACCGGCACAGGCTTTCGCGATTTCGTCAATCCGGTTTAAATCAACCTCGATAACCTTGACGCCCATTTTTGCCAGGGTTTCTATTTTTTCAGGATCGGAAGATGTCCGAACGATCGCACTGACGTCGGCTTCTCGTTTTAGGAGTTCCCGGCAGATTTTACTTCCTAAATTACCGGTGGCACCGGCTACTAAAATTGCTTTTTTCATGTCTTGCTTTTTATGAATTAGTACTTATTACCCCTAAATCCCCTAAAGGGGACTTGGACGCAGAATTCTCCGGATGCTAAAAGTCCCCTTCAGGGGATTTAGGGGTGAATTGTACATATAACTGAATTATCAGACCCAAGTCCATTGCGTTTTCCGTTATGATGCCAGAAAGCTCAAAACCGCGTCAATCACCTGTTCCGGCTTCTCTTCAAACAGGTAATGCCCGCTTTCCAGAATTCCCACTACGGTTAGATCGGTTGCGACATACGGCAATCCCATTTTCATGTATTGGTAGCTGATGTAACTCCCAATCCCTAAGACCGGCATGGCAAGCGGCTGGTAAGCTTTTGCATCGTCGATTGCATCATGCCTTCACTGGGGTGCGAACCGTCCAAAACAATGAGCTTTTGGGTGAATGCGGGATAGTTGAAAGCAAAACTCATGGCTACCATGCCGCCAATATCGTGGCCCATGATATAAACCTTTTTTAAACCAAGTTGCCGGACAAGTTCCAAAATATCCGTAGCCATCGTTTTCTTGTCGTAGCCCGAAGCGGGTTTTTCCGAACTGCCCATGCCGCGTAGGTCAACGATGATGACGCGGTAGGTTTTGGCTAGCTCGGTGGCAACCGGATGGTAGGAATACCAGGTTTGGGGCCATCCGGGCAAACAAAGCAGTGGCACGCCAGAACCGCCTTCCATGTAATGTAGCTTCACTCCGTTGACGGTGGCATACTGATTGGTAAAGCCGGGGAAATCTTTAATCAATTCATCGTCAGAATAGAGATTCTGAGATAACGGTGTATTGTCTTTCGTTTGAGTCATCGTTTTGTTTTTAGCGACTCAAAGGTAGATGGCTGGTGAAGCGCGAAAACTACCAAATGGTAGATAATGAAATTACCGGATGTTTTTCCGGATTCGGCTCAAAGCGTTGGGGGTAATGCCCAGCACGGCGGCCAACTGTTTGATGGGTACTTTTTGTAAAAATTCAGGGTTGCTCATAAACTCCAGATACCGTTCTTCGGCCGACAGCGTCTGGAAATTCAGGATCTGGTCGATCATTCGCACCGACATCGCTTCCCAGATTTTTCGGCCAAACTCTTCCCAAACGGGAACATGGCTGTATAAAAAGTCCATGTCTTTTTTGTCAATCACCACCAGTTTGGAATCTTCAATGGCCTCAATCGTAAACCGGGTCGGTTTTTGGGGATGGAGGCTTGAAATTTCGGTAAAAAACTCATTTTTAAACGTTACCCAGGTGGTATTTTCCTGGTCATTGCGGTCATAAAAAAACCGGACCCCGCCCGTCACAATGTAAAAATACTGATTGGCAATCTGCCCTTTCCTCAGGATCATTTTCCCTTTGGGAATTTGCCTTTCGGTGCACCGGGAAAGGACCAGTTGCAAATCGAAATCGTCGATCCAGATAATGGTTTTTATGAAGGCTATAAATTCTTCCATTGTAAACGGTATAGGTCACTTCGTCAACGTCAATCGTCTTGTTTACAAGGTCGTTTGAGTCCATTCGGTTTCAAGCCGGTCAAAATTTTCTTCGTTTTTGTCAACCGTACCCGTCTTCACGTCTCCGCCCGCTTGTAACAGCCAACAATGACGCCATCCACTTCTGTCTGCCCCAGGCGGTGTTCAATAAAATGGGCCGTCTCAACGTATAAGACGGCCCATTTTATTATTCGATGGATTTATTTAAACCCGCCGGAAACTTCAATTTCTTGTCCGGTTACAAAACTGGCTTCGTCTGTTGAAAGAAATACCGCTACATGACCGATCTCTTCCGCAGTTCCCAATCGTCCTAAAGCCGTTCGGCTTGTCATCAGGTTTATGTAGGGATTATCGGTATTGGCAACCAATCCCAGACTTGCAAGCCCTTCTGTCAAAATCATGCTGGAAAGGATGGAGTTTACCCGGATGTTTTTAGGTCCCAATTCTTTTGAAAGTGATGTCGTCAGTAAGCTCATCGCTGCTTTAGTGGCGCCGTATACTGATAAGGTAACCTCCGGGTCTCTACCGGCAACCGAGCTGATGTTGATAATGCTACCGCCTTTTTCGTCAAATAATGTAAGGGCTTCATGTGATGTCAACAGCGTGCCCAGCACGTTGACATCAAACATCTTGCGGTAAGCATCCTCCGTGAAATCGGCTAAGGGCAACGCCCAGTAAATCCCGGCGTTGTTTACCAAGACATCGAGGCCGCCAAAAGCTTCTTTGGTTTCTCCAAAAAGCCGTTTTACATCGTCTGATTTTGACACATCGCCTTGTATCGCGATGGCCGTTCCACCCTGATTTGTGATTGCATTCACCACGTTATCAGCATCCTCTTTACTCGATACGTAGTTTACGACGACTTTGGCACCTTCGGCACCCATTTGTTTTGCAATACCGGCACCGATTCCTTTCGATGCACCGGTTACAATGACGACTTTGTTTGCTAATTTATTGCTCATCTTCCTGAACGTTTTTTGCCGTTATTTTAAATTGTTTCATAAAGATACTTTTGTTAGTATCGATATGATACTAATGCAGCCTGATAGTGGTTACTTTGCAGTAACCATAAATGGATCACCATGAAAGACGAGCGATTTAGCTTTTCAAAATGTTCGTTGACGCGCTCGATGGGCATTATTGGCACTAAGTGGAAACCAATCATCGTATACGTATTGCAAACACGTAAAGTGAGGTTTGGCCAGTTAGATGCCTATATCCCTTTGATAACCAGGAAGGTATTAACGGAGCAATTGAAAGAATTAGAAGATGACGGCCTGGTAATCAGAGAAGCATTCAGTGAACTTCCGCCACGGGTGGAATATTCATTGACAGAAAAAGGGTTAGCACTTCTGCCCATTCTAAACTCGATTATTGTCTGGAATGAGAAGTATGAAACAGAACCGAAAGAAAACTACTGCCCGACGAGTGAGTTTTTTAAAGATTGAGCTGACGATGAATTCGTTACAAAACCCAACGGTTTTTAGCGTAATTAGTAGACCAATGCGAGGCCGGGTCGGATGGCCTTTGGATCGTTGTCACTCGCGGCAAGCGAGTGACAACGGCGTTTTTACAGACGAATTGACAACGAAAGTCATTTTTGCGATAAAGTGGCCAGTAATTCATCCAGGCTGTTCAGGGTCATGGTGAATCCTTCTTTGAAGCCCATTTCAATCATTTTCTCCATGCGTTCGAGGGATTCATTGTAAATGGTAATACTGACTTTTGTCTTTCCGTTTTGTTCGCTGAAAGTTAAATCCCAGTCAGAACCGGGCAATTCGGGGTTTTCATCCGGGTCGGCAAAGGCATTGAACAGTTTGAAATTGGTTTTTGGACGAATGGAAGTATACCGTTGAATCGACCAGCGCTCTTGTCCTTCCGGGCTTACCATCGCGTAAAACCGTCGCCCGCCCACTTCAAAATTCATGACCTTGGTTTTTGAAGTCCAGGGTTTGGGGGCCCACCATTGGTCCAGAATTTCCGGTTTGGTGTACGCATCCCACACCAGTGAGAGGTCGGCCGCAAATTCTCTGGTTATAAACACCGTTTTTGCGGCTTTGTCAACGGTAAAATCAACTGGCAGATCATTTTTCATTTTGCTGTTTTTTAAGGGTGGCTAATACATCGTCTAATTGGTTAAATCGATCGGCCCATATTTTCCGGAATGGCTCGAGCCAGGTATCGATTTCTTTCATTTTGCCGATTTCAAGCTGGTAGTAAATTTCCCGGCCCGAAAGCTCCGGTTTTACCAATTCGCATTCGGCCAATACTTTCAGATGCTTTGATACCGCCTGCCGGCTGGTATGAAAATGCTCGGCCAGTGCATTCGGGGTCATTGCCTGCATGGCAATAAGCACAAGAATGGCCCGCCGTGTCGGGTCGGCAATCGCCTGAAAAATGTCTCGTCTTGTTTCCATCTTTACCTATCTGCTACCATGTGGTTGCAAATATAAGCGCAATTATCTGGTTGCGCAACTATTTTCAAACTCAAAATTTGGGAATGTTGGAAGTCGTAGGGTGTTGCTTGTCTTTTGAAATGAAACAAATTTCTTTTACTTTGTACTTCAAAGTACTTCGAGTAAAAAGTTTGATTCAGAATCGTATCGATCTGGAAGAATACTAAAAGGAATAAAACACAAACCGATTCGTAATCATCAACTCAACTTTTATTGTATGCGTCTATCAGGCAGGCTTACCCGGGTGTATGATGAAGCAAAGGGAAACAAATGGTTTCATTATTTTGCTGTTTTCTGTCGCATCATGCTGGCGCTGGGATTCATTCCATCGGGGTTTGTAAAAGTGAATGGAGAACGGTTTGCCAGCGGTTTGTCCAACAATCATCCGCTGGGACACTATTTGGAAGCACTGCACCAAACCGAATACTACTACACCTTTATCGGCATTTCGCAGTTGGTCATTGCGCTCTTGTTACTCATTCCAAGAACAGCACTTCTGGGTGCACTGTTGTATTTTCCCATTATCCTGAATATTTGCATTCTGGCCTATGCGACCCGCTTTGAAGGTACGCGTATTACAACACTCATGTTGCTGGCCAATTTATATTTATTGTGTTGGGACTACAACCGGATCAAGTCCATTTTACCGTTTAAACAACGCAATGAAGCTGGTTACTCAGCAAGCAAAAAACCGTTGAACACCCAATTTCCGTTCCTGTTTTTTGGGTGTGTTTTTGCGATGATCGCTGCTGTAATCGTTATAAACCAGTTTCTGTACGACATTCGACCGGGTAGTTCCCCGATGGAGTGCACCAATGGATGTCCTGGCAATAGCAATCCAAAAGCCTGCGAAGACTTTTGTGACTGCATTTATAACCGGGGCAAACCGCTTCACGAGTGCCTGGTCGTGTATAACAAAGCAAAGGGAACGAATCAATAGGCTTGCAAAACCGTCGTATTGGGGAATCTGTTTTCCTTTCGCCGGTCGGTGATGATTCCGACCGGAAATTTGATTGTGGAAGCCAGCCGCGAAAAACCGTATCCTTATCTCGTTTTTTTCTTCCTACATTTTATTAAATAAAAAGGATAATTTTCGTTTACTTCGGTCACTTCAAACAATCCATATGTTCCAAATTCTTCTTCTATTGTTTTCTTATCGAAGAAGAAAATTTTAACGCCCCCAAACATTTCAAATCGGTCCTTTCCAATTAAAACCCCTTGTCCATACGTTTGAGCATTCTTGGTTATGGCTGTGAAAACCATATTTCCGTTATCGGTGAGTTGGTCGTAGCAATCTTTGATCAGCTTTTCTCTTTCAGGTTTATCCAATAAATAAATTAATCCATGGCAAAATATGCCATCATATTGTTTGTTGTCGAAAGGCATTTCAGTTACAGAGCCATGATAAATATTCATTGCGGTTCCGAAATGTTTTATTGCTAAATCTATTGCGGTTTTCGAAATTTCAATTCCTGTAACGGTCATTCCATTGTCTTGAAATACTTTCGCATTGCGTCCGTAACCAATGCCCGGAATGAGGATATTTTTAACTGCTTTTTCGACAAAAAAATCTTTAGTCAATAAGGCTGAATGTGCAGGCTGGAAGCCCCACATTTCCTGTTTGTCTTTAAATGATTCTTCCCAAAATTCAGTCATTCTGTTTTCTGGTTTAATTACACACTTTATCTTCTAAAATAGCACACTTAAACCCTGAATGGATTAGTATTGATTTAATCTCCTCAGAAAGTTTCTGGCTTCCTTCAATTCTTAGAACCGTATGACCACAAGGGTAAGGCAATTTGGTTTCACTTAAATCAAAATTTATTTTCAGTGTAGGAAAGCTATCCTTAAGATTTTTCACCAAGTGTTCCACTTGGATGTTGTTTTTGATGTCAGTGATTAAAACTTCAATTTCTTGAGGTTTTAAGTTTTCCCCTGTTTCCATATAGCGCTAAATTTTTGGCAAAGATAGGCATCAATTTCGTTAATGCGACACTGTTGCAATAGATTAATACAAAGTTGGCGCATGAACGTTTATTTGTTAAGTTTGCAATGCATTGAAAAGAAGAAACACCCTATCGAAAGAAGCAGTACTGTCTGTTTTGACAAGTGCCAAAAAGGCAATGAGCCAGGATGCTATTGTCAAGAAATTGGAACTGGACGTTGACAGAGCCACTGTTTACCGAATACTAAACCGCTTTTGTGAAGATGAAATCGTTCATAAGATCGTTGCAGATGATGGAAAACAGTATTTTGCCGTTTGTGTAAAGTGTGAGGAGAATACGATTCCCGACAACCATTTTCATTTTCGTTGTACAAAATGTGAAACTATTCAATGTCTTCCGGCACTTGTGGAATTTTCAGTTCCCCCAAAATACAAGGTGCAACGAATGAATTGTGTCCTTATTGGCGTTTGTGAGGATTGTGTTTAAAGGGCTATTTTTTGTCAGTGGATAAAATGCAAAAAAGCCAATGCTTTTGGCATTGGCGAAAAAGAATTGCGGAATTTGTTACCAGGGAATTTCGCCCGTTGTTGGATTCGTTTCTTCACTAATAAATTTGCCTGTTACACCGTCTTTGTCTAACAAGGCGTACTTCACAATACGTTTTCCGGCTGCTTCAACTTCGCCACCGTTGTGGTTAGTAAAATCAGTTTTTGTGTAACCAGGACAAACTGCATTTACTTTGAATGCGGTGTCTCGAAGTTCGTAAGCCAAATGAACGGTAAACATATTCAATGCCGCTTTTGAAGAACCATAAACCGCATATTTTGCAAAGTCGTAACCCAACCAATTCGGGTCGCTTTGTAAGGTAAGTGAGCCAACACTTGTGCTCACATTCACAATTCTTGGCTCAGGTGATTGACGTAATAAATCAATGAATGCCTGTGTAACGCTTGCTACGCCAAATACATTGGTATGAAAGGTAGATAAAAATTGCGCTGTACTTGATTCAAGCGCGGTATAGGGTGCTCCGCCATTTATACCGGCATTGTTAATCAAAACGTCCAGGACAGATGATTTCTTGCCGATTTCTATTCGGGCATTTTTTACCGAATTCTCATCCGTTACATCAATCTGAATGGCTTCAACGTTCGTTAAGTTTTCGGCTTTCAGTTTTTCAACGGCCTCTATTCCCCGTTGTTTATCACGGCTTCCAAGGTAAACGTAAAATCCTTTTTTTAGTAGTTGCTTTGCTGTTTCCAGGCCAATGCCTTTGTTGGCTCCCGTAATGAATGCTCTTTTCATTTTGCTTCTGTATTAAAATTATGAAGCAAAGGTTGCGCGATTAAAAATGAGCTGTTTTACCAAATGGTAAAAAGTAATTTTAGTGAAGATTTTTTCTTATTCGGCTCAATGATTGTTGCGTAACACCTAAATAAGAGGCTATATGAGAGAGGGCAACCCGGTTAGTCAGTGTGGGATAGTTTTTTAAAAATTCCAAATAACGTGTCGTAGCATCTTGCGAAATGACAGGGTTTTTTCTGGATTTCTGGTACATACACAGTTGCACCATTTTGTTTTTGATATTGTCCCACCCAACAATGGTATGAGAAAGCTCTTCCCAGTCTTGTTTTGAAAACACAATGAGGTTGCAATCGGTGCAGGCTTGTAAGTATTCGGCAGAAGCTGTATTGGCTTCAAAATTGACGTAATCGACCACTAAATTATTTTCGGCAATGAAGCAACGTGTAATCTCTTCGCCTTTGTTGTTGTAATAACAGCCACGAACAACACCCTCCACAACGAAACCGACTTGCCGGGGTATTTTCCCTGCTTCTGAAAAGTACGCATCTTTACGAAGTCTTATTTCGGTTACTTTGCTGGTAATCAGGTCAATCTGTTGCTTATTCAGGTTGCCGAATTTCAAGATATAGTCTATTAATTCTTTCATTGGCGCAATCTAAGCAAAAGCTTTTGGCTGTGATTTACCATTTGTTAAATAGTGTCGGCCAGATGGTGTGTGACAAATATTGGATTTCTCTTCGGGTGAAGCTAAAGGATGGCTACCTGGTTTAGTAGGATTACTTACCGGACAAGTACGTTGCGATTGTCATGATAGCGGTATTTTCAAACTGTTGAAGGTCAAGCAAATCCTTGTCGCCGGTAATCAAATGAGAAGCCTTCGCGTCAGTAGCTAATGCTAACAGAAAATTGTCTTTCGGGTCGCGACAAATAGTTATCTCGCTGGTGACGGTTACAAATTCTGCCCGAAGACTAATTTGTTCTACTAGAGCTTGCAGATCCGCGAGGGAAAAATACCGTTTGAACTTTGGCCGCCTTGCTACTTCGATGAATTCGTCCAGAAGCTCCTGGCTGAAAAGTAAGGTAAGTGTCTGGTCAGCAAAAACGTTGTCCAGTTTGGAGAAGTTTTTGGTCAGCAAAAAGCTAATCCAAAGGTTTGTGTCAATAATAACTCTATGCTTTCTTTTTGGCATAGCGCTTGGACCTTACCAATTCAACTTCTTTAGTGATGTCTTCCAAAGACGGCGGATTGTCAGCCGCTTTTGCCCGTAGACGATTGACGACTTTCAGAAAACCGTCTTCTGTTGTTTGTCGAATCGCAATCAAGTCCAGATCTGCAAGGTCTTGCAGTAGCTTAGTCGCTTTGGGGTTCAGAATGTCAATCTGATAGGTTGTCATAGTTCAAATATAGTAATTTCTGGCCGGATTGCATCGTGCTTTCCATGTCCCCGATCGGTGTCCTGACCAGCCGGAAATTTGGTTTCAGAACGTGGCCCGTGAAAAACCGCATCCGGAAGCAACTCAGGATATTTTACTTCCGCTCCGATTCCACCGACAGGCGGTTTTTGTCTTTTCAAGGGATACAACGAAAAGAACGCCGAGCGTATACGCCAATAAATCAATCCATTCAAACGAGGTGCCAATCACGATTCTGGCCAGCTTATACTCATGAAGCCCCAGCATTTCAACCAGGTTGAAATATTGCAGCACTTCAAGCGTATAGGAAAATACCAAAACAAAAAGGGCCGTCGGCAAAACCGCTATATTTAGGAAGGAGCGTAAAAAACAATAGATCAGAATAACCACCAGGAAATCCCCCACGTACGGGCGAATGATTTCATCATGGAGAAATAAGGCAATTAGGACTTCGGTGATGAAGAGGAGTAGGGTGATGATGAAGTAGGGAGGGCGGAAGGTTAGCAAGGTATTCGAGGGGTTGGATAGGTTTTTTTAGGGTTTTACGTCTTTTTTCTGGTCGGTGGCTGCGCCGACCAGAAATTTGGTTTTAGAATGTGGTCGATGAAGATATCGACCAAGGCGAGCATATTTACTGCCGATGATTGTACTTATTCCCCAATTGCAAAAAATCTTTATATTGGGCGAAATTTATTTATTCTTGTTGCCTTTTTTTATTCTTTCAAGATATTTTTTCCTTCTTATTCCAAACTTGTCAATCTCACTCTGTAGTTTTTCTTGATGCTCTTGAGTTGTCGTTACTTCCGCTTCAAGTTCGCTTATTTTAGCCTCTAATAATTCTACTTCAGGCATTAATGTATAACCTTTAGACTTTAGATTTCTTAAAAAAGAAATATATTCTGTTGTTTTTTCTTTTTCCGAATCTGTTTCAAATTCACTGCTAATATTTTGGGTTGCTATAAATGCCTTAATTTCCGCATCTAAGTCCCATTTCAAACGAATAATATTTTTTCCTTTAAGCGAAACTCCAGCATCAACTAGAGCTTTTATATCATTCCAAGAGTTGTTAACAGCATCAATTAAATATGGATTTTCAAATAAATCAACAATTTCGTTGGATGTTGGCCTAAACTGCCCAATTTTTTCTAACAAATTAATAATAGTACTGGGCTTCGAAATTACGTTTGCAGAAAATCCCATTTTACTTGCACATCGCAGGGTTCTTGTTGAAGATGTAATAAGATAATGAGACCCTGATAAGATTTCATCTGATTTTTCAATTTTACTATTTAGATAGTAAGTTGCTAAGAAAAGTTTAGCATCAGTTTTAGCTACTTCTCGATTCTCTTCTTCAGTTCTATATCCACCTTTAACTGTTCCTATTGTTTCTTCATATATATAGGTCGTTAATTCTTCAATTTCTTCTGTTGGCACGGTTGATGTGGAAAGGCTTGAAATTCCCGAAATCGCAATTTTTTCGAGAAATATGGTTAGCAATAATTCTTTCATAAAAGCAAAAGGTCGCTCTTTGTCATAGAAATTTTCTAAATATGCTTTAAAAGATATTTCTGAAGAATCAATTTTGCCAGATGTTACAGCTTTGAAATAACCTTTTACATAAATGTTTCCAATTTTATCTTCAAGGACTATTGGATCGATTGAATCAATTGAAGTTTTAAAATAATTGTAACTCCGATATGAAAATTCTGCATGCTTAATACTTTCGTGAATAACTTCTTCAGGGATAACTATTTTACATCCGAGATTTTGAAGTTCTTTTATGGTTTTAAGATATATAGAACTAAGTGAACAATCTTGCACTATACAATACAGAAGGAAATCTGTGTCAATAATGAATGTCTTTTGGCTAATTCGTGTTGCCTGAAAATTTGATAATTTAAAGTCAACACCCATTATTTGTGCGCCAATAAATGCCTTAGCCCAATTAGCCAACGTTTCTGTCTGTTTTTCGGTGGGAGAATTAAGGGTTTCGCCAATTGAATAAATAACAAAATCAGAAAGCTTAGCAGGTAGGCTCTTTTTTGCTAGCGCTATTAAGTCATTATTTTCTTTAAAACTTTCCTTTGATGTTTTAAACTTTTTTTCTTGAGAATATTCAATACCATAAAGGCGAAAATATGCACTTAAAGTTTGCTTAATATTATTTGTGATTATGCCTTCAGTACGTTTGTCAATTCTTTCTTCCGAATTTTTTTTTACTTTCGTGATAATATCATCAATTAAGGCTTTGGTAGAAGAATTGATTTTTGATAAACTTCCTTCGATTTTTTCCACCGTTGCTTGAGTGGGCAAGATACTTTCATTTTCAACTTCAATATAATTATCTTTTTTTAGGCGAGTAATTGTAGCATCAATTTCTCCAATTTCAATTTCTTTTCCAAAATGGTTTTTAAACCGTTCTTTTAATTGAACTTTTGAAATTGGCTTACGTTCTGCAACGACTAAACTAAGAACTGTATGGTCAAAAAGTCTTTTTCTTTTGCCATCGACATTTGGATTAAACGTAAATAGTAAAGAGCATTTTAGAAGAGAAATTTCTAATGCATCGCTGGACGAACTTGAAAAAATGGATTTTCTTTCGAATAAATCACTATTCAACTGTGCTTTAGCATCTGGAAAATACCGTGTTAGGAGTGATTTATTGGTTCCAATATGTTTGATAAAAGTTGCTTTTTCAAAAATATCTAAATTAATAGTGTGCTTTATCCTTGCATCAGTTCTGTATTTTTGTACATTATTAACTTCGTTTTTAGTTACCACTATTAATTGCTGAAAATCAATTTTATTTTCTTTCAATTTTTTTATAGTATCAGTAATTTTTGACCCTACATTCTCCTGTATGGTAAACTGGAAAATTATCCTTTCAGTTTTATCTTTAAAATACTTTATAATTTCAGCATCAATGCCTTCATCATCTAACCCTCCGATTGGTGTAATAGTTCCGAACCCTTCTAGAAGCATTATTTCCGTCGCAAGCCTCTCGAATTTAACAAAATCTGTATAACTGTCTAATAAAATTTCAATTATATCCATATGCTTTTTTAAATTTCATGCAGATGATAAATAGATTAAGATTTTTTTCGTAACTGCAATATATTATTACTAACCAACAAATTCAGAATATTCTGGTAATTATTTTATAATTAGTTAGGACCGGTAATAGTGTCATTACAATACATGATACGAATTTTGCATTGAAAAATAGGCTCGACAATATGAAACAAATCTTACAAACGATCAAGCGTATTTTTTATGTTTTAAACGATTTTTTTGCTTACTGTAAATAGCGGAGGAATTATAGTTGGGTAGCTTCTCTCACCCCGCTCCCAAAAATCACAACCCTCCCATAACCTTCCCGTAACATTGGGGTAATATAGCCACCCTACCTTTGGGTCGTCAAATAACGACACCAAACTATGAAATTTCTTCTAACCGGAATTAGCTTACTTTTCCTCCAGTTAACCGTCTTTGCCCAGAGCGGCTCCCTCAAAGGGACGATTAAAGACGCCAAAAACAACGAAGCCATCATCGGCGCCACCATTCAACTCGTCGGGGCAAACCCGGTTATCGGTTCGGTCACCGACGTTGAAGGGAATTTCGAAATTAACAAAGTGCCCGCGGGCGTTCACCAACTGCAAATTAGCTACGTTTCCTACGCCACCAAAACCATCGATAACGTGCGGGTGGAAGCCGGAAAAACCACATTGATCAACTCAGCGCTGGCCGAAGACAACAAAACCCTCGCGGAAGTCATCGTAAAAGGCCAGCGCGGCACCAACACCGAAGTCGCCGTCATCACCGAAATCAAGCAGATCGAGCAGGTGGCCGTCGGGATTTCAGCGCAGCAGATCTCCCGCAGTCAGGACCGCGATGCGTCGCAGGTCATCCGCCGGGTGCCGGGCGTTTCCATTCAGGACGACCGCTTCATCATTGTTCGCGGGCTGAACGAACGCTACAACACCGTCATGCTGAACGACGTCATCACGCCGTCTACGGAGGTGGATATCAAGGCGTTCTCATTCGACCTCATTCCGAGTTCGGCCATCGACCGGATGCTGATCTTCAAATCGGGAGCCGCCGAACTGCCGGGCGATTTCGGGGGCGGGATCATCAAAATCTACACCAAAACCATCCCGGACGCCAACAGTTTCTACGCCGGCATTTCGACTTCCTACCGCGCCAACACGACTTTCCAGAATCACAGTTCGTACCAGGGTGGCAAAACCGACTTTCTCGGTTTCGACGATGGAACGCGCCGGTTGCCGTCTAACTTCCCGTCGCAACGCCGGATCAACGCTTTCGGTGCGTCGTCGGAGCCGGTGATCAACAAGTTTAAATCATTGTCGCCGTATTTTGCGCTGAACAACAAAATGGTTTCGCCGGATTTGCGGGCGCAACTGGGCTTCAGCCGCCGGTTTTACCTGGGCAGCAAGGAACTGACCACGTTTACCAACCTGAATTATACCAACACGCATACGTTTGCCAACGTCGAGCAATACCGGTATTTTGCCGCCAACGCCACCACCGGTTTAAGTGATATTCAATACGCCTACAACGACCAGTTGCTGACCGAAAACACCCGCCTGGGCGTGCTGTCCAACTGGGCGCTGATTCTGAATCCGCGGACAAAAATCGAGTTCCGGAACCTGTTCAACCAGTTGGGAACGAAAGAAACGACACTGCGGAACGGCTATAACGACAACAACCTGGAGCTGAACAACTACGCGTTTCGCTACGAACAGAAAAGCATTTACACCGGTCAGTTGAACGGAACCCACGAACTGAATGGCCAGAGCCGGTTGCGCTGGACGGGTGGTTTTGGCTACACCAACCGCCAGGAGCCGGATTACCGCCGGTTTACGTCGAGCCGTCCGCAAGGCAGCAGCGAACCGTTCCGCATCGACGTTCCGCAACAACCCAGCCCGACGTTCCAGAATGCCGCCCGGTTTTATTCGAACCTGACGGAATACGTCACCACGGGCCGCGTTGATTACGAATACAAAAAAGCCGCCCCCGCCGATACGGACGACAAACAGATTCTGAAACTGCGCGCCGGGGTCTATTCCGAATACAAAGACCGGATTTTCAAGGCGCGGTATTTCGGGATTGTCAACCCGAACAACGTGAGTTCCGAGGTTCTGTCGCAGTCGCCATCGCAGTTCTTCCAGGCGTCCAATCTGTCGTCCAGAGGATTGTATTACAACGAAGGCACAAACACGCAGGATCATTACGACGCCCAGAACCTGATGATGTCGGGTTATGTGGGAGCCTACCTTCCGCTGTCGGCCCGGTTTAACGCCACGGTCGGTTTCCGGGGCGAATACAACCGTCAGCAACTGCAAAGCGTCGTGAACGGCGTACAACCGATCAAGGTCGACAACCCGATTTTCAGCCCGCTGCCGTCGGTCAACGCGTCGTATAACCTGTCGGACAAGTCGCTGTTCCGGGTCGCGTATAGCATGTCCGTCAACCGGCCGGAATTCCGCGAACTGGCGCAGTTTGCCTATTATGACTTCAACTACGACGTGTCGCGTGTCGGAAATCCGAATCTGAAAATTGCCAAAATTCACAACGCCGACGTTCGCTACGAGTTTTATCCGGGCGAGGGCGAGCTGATTTCGGTCGCCGGTTTCTACAAATACTTCATCAACCCGATCGAAGCCAAAATCAACTATTCGGGCAGCGGGGTTTCCTACACCGTCGACAACGCCAACAACGCCTACAGCATGGGGGTGGAACTCGAAGCGCGGAAATCGCTGCGGGGCGTGAGCGGTTCCGGTTTTCTGGACAACATGACGGTTTTGCTGAATGCGGCTTTGATCAAAAGTTCGGTCATCAATTCCTTTGTCGGACAGGAAAACAACCGGTCGTTGCAGGGACAGTCGCCGTATCTGGTCAATGCCGGGGTGTATTACACCGACCCGAAACAGGGCTGGCAGGTCAATGTGCTCTACAACGTCATCGGCCGCCGGATTTTTGCGGTGGGCGACCGGTCGGTGCAGCCGACGATTTACGAAATGCCCCGGAACGTGATCGATTTGACGGTCACCAAAAAAGTGGGCGACCATCTTGAAATCCGGGCCGGTATTCAGGATCTGCTGAACCAGCCGTTCCGCCTGATTCAGGATTCCAATCTGGACAAGAAAATTACGGACAGCGATGATGTGTACCAGCGTTTCAAACGCGGCTCGTACTCGACGGTGGGGGTAACCTATAAATTCTGATGCTTTGCCCGCTCCGCCCCTAAATCCCCTAAAGGGGACTTGGACGCCTAATCATCCGGATTTGAAAGTCCCCTTTAGGGGATTTAGGGGCAGAACGGAGCAAATTTTAAGACAATAACCAATCAATACACACAACCAATTTAAACAAGTATGAAAAAGTTAACAACCTGGATGCTGGCCTTGCTGTTGAGCGTCGTATCGCTGGGTCTGATGGTTTCCTGTACCAATGACGACGACGATGATGATGATCTGGGTGTGGTGCCTGTGCCGGGTACACTGACCGAGGTAAGCGGAAATATTACGGCCAATACAACCTGGTCGGCCAAAAACCAGTATCTGCTGAAAAGTTATGTCTATGTGCAGCCGGGCGTAACGCTGACCATCGAACCGGGTACGGTTATCAAAGGCGATCAGGCATCGAAAGGGAGCCTGTTTATTCTGCCGGGTGCTAAAATCATTGCCGACGGAACAAAAGAGAAACCCATCGTTTTTACATCCAATCAAGCCATCGGTTCACGCCGGGCGGGCGACTGGGGTGGTGTCGTAATCCTGGGAAAAGCCCCCGCCAACAAGAAGGATTTTAAAATTGAAGGGGAAGAAGTATCGGTGGTGCCGGGTGGTACGACGGGCGATGCTGCCGACAATTCCGGGATTCTGCGGTATGTCCGCATCGAGTTTGGTGGCATTGCGTTCCAGACCGACAAAGAGATCAACGGTTTGACGCTGGCCGGTGTTGGTAGCGGCACGGTGATCGACTACGTACAGGTTTCCTACAGTGGTGACGACGCCATCGAATGGTTTGGCGGAACGGTCAATGCGAAGCACCTGGTTTCTTACCGGACCCTGGACGATGATTTCGATACGGATTATGGCTTCAGCGGCAATGTGCAGTACGGTTTGATTCTGCGCGATCCGGCGGTTGCCGATCAGTGTAATTGTTCGGACTCCAACGGTTTTGAATCAGACAACGACGGAACCGGTTCGGCCGATCTGCCACAGACGTCGGCCAAATTCGCCAACATCAGTGTCTTTATGGGTAGCGGTACGGTAAACAGCAAATACCGGTCAGCTTTCCGGATTCGCCGGAATTCGGCCATCAGCATCTACAACTCGACGGTGGTGGGTGCATTCCCGAAAGGCGGTCTGGAACTGGAACAGGAAGCTACGCAGAATAACTTCAAAACCGGTAAAAGCGATTACCGTGGTTTGGCCATTGTGAACAGCAAAGCGGTGGTTTCGGGCGATACGGTTATGCTGAAAGCCACCGATCGCAAAAACATGCTGGGTGCGAAAGAAGCCGATCTGAAATTGCCCGCCAACTTCAACGTTCTGACCGGCAAGCCGGGTATTCTGCCCCAAACCGGCTCTCCTTTGCTGACGGGCGGTGTAACGCTGCCAACGGGCTTCGAAACCAACACGGTTATGGGGGCTTTTGGAACGACAGACTGGACCGAAACCTGGACCAACTTCGATCCGCAGAATACAGACTATACCTTGAAGTAACTCTCTCAATTCTTTATATTTGGTGTCGCACGAAAAGGCCGGGGCTTTGCTCCGGCTTTTTTCTTATTTTTACCCCATACCGTGCGGACGCCATTCACTACCAAATCTATTGAGGAACTTGTCTATAGACTAATAAGTTAATATCTTGTCTGGTTGTGCGCCAAAACCGACACCTGAAACTGTTTCATACCCGTAACGCAATGATTTCAAAGAAAGCCAAGTATGCCATCAAAGCCCTGAAAGTTCTTACCGAAGAATTTGGCAAGGGGCCGATCCTGATTTCGTATATTTCGGCGAAAGAGAACATCCCTAAAAAATTCCTGGAAGCGATTTTACTCGAGTTGCGTAACCACGGCATTTTGCAAAGCCAGAAAGGCAAAGGGGGCGGTTATCTGCTGCGCGTCGATCCCGAACGGGTCAATCTGGCCCAGGTTCTGCGCGTCATCGACGGCCCGATTGCGCCAACGCCCTGCGTTTCCCTCAATTTTTACGTCCGCTGCGACGACTGCAACGACGAAGTAACCTGTGCCATTCGCCCGATTATGGAGCGCGTCCGGGACGCAAACCTGGCGGTCTACGAACAAACCACCCTGTTGGCGTTTGCCCGCCGGGAAGCCGAACACCAGGAAGTGGTGGTGAATCTGGTCGATACGGAGAATAAATAGTTTACGGTTTAAGCCCCTAAATCCCCTGAAGGGGACTTTACGCATCTGGATATTACGGTGTCCAAGTCCCCTTCAGGGGATTTAGGGGCAAGTTTCATTAAGCCGGCTGGTGCTCCTTCCGCAGCAGATCATTCACGGTTTTCACCGGGTTAAACGTGATCAGCGGCACTTCGACAAAAACCGTGTTCCAGTCGGCCATCGCGCCATTCCACAATCCCGGCAATTCCTGCGCTTTCAGTTCCTTGCCATCTTTCGATTTTGCGGTATTGAAGCCCGTTTGCGGATCGCGGTAAGCGGGCAGGTTATACTTTTCGCCGTCCCGGTTTTTCAGCGCACACACCAGATCGACCGGATTGAAGTGCGTCGCCTGATCGAAAATCTGCTTCTGCTCGGCATTGGAGAGGTCAATCTGCGCCGATTCCACGATTTGCAGCGAAACCGAACCGTCGGCGTTTTTCGCCCAGAATGGCCCTCCACCGGGTTCGCCCACGTTCTGCACCATGCCGCAGGCCCGCAGCGGCCGGTCGAGTTTCTTCCGGAAATACTCCACTTTCTCATCCTGCAGCCAGGTGTCAAAACCATCGGGCGGGAGGATACAAAGTGTCGTCCGCAGAAATTCATCGAGTTCGGCCAGGTAGCCTTCGCTGATCATATCGTCGCCCAGGATTTCCTGAAACCGGAAAATCTGCTGCTGGATGTCGAGCAAAATGGCACCCAGCACTTTTTTGTAGGTGATGGTTGGCTCTTTCAGGGCATCCGGCACCACGTTATCGATGTTTTTGATGAACACTACGTCGGCGTCAATGTCGTTCAGGTTTTCGATGAGCGCACCGTGACCCGCCGGGCGGAACAGCAGCGAACCGTCGGCGTTGCGGAACGGAGTATTGTCGGGGTTGACCGAGATCGTGTCCGTCGATTTTTTCTGTTCCGAAAATGTAATTTCGAAGGTAACGCCCAGTTTGGCTTCGTAGTCCGGCTGAACGCGTTCGATCAGGTCTTCAAACCGGCTGCGGTGTTCGGGCGAAACCGTGAAGTGAATCCGGACGCGGCCATTCGAATTGGCGTATGCCGCCCCTTCGATCAGGTGCTCTTCGACGGGTGTGCGCGGCCCTTCGGGATACCGGTGAAACAACAGCAGTCCTTTGGGTAAACTGCCGTAATCCAGTCCTTCTTCGGTGAGCAGAGCCGACAAAACCTGGTGGTTGGCTTCGCCCGAAACGCCTTTCAAGGCGTCATAAAAGGCAAAATCGGACAGACGGGCGAAGAATTCCTCCACCGATTTGTCGGTTTTGCCTTCCAGCCCGGCAAACAGCGACTTGAACATCCGCGTGGCTGCTCCCGATGCCGGCACAAATTTCAGCAGCGACAGGGCCGGGGCTTTCTGGTCGAAACCCGCCACGATGCCGGCCAGTGCCTGCTCATCGACGCGGATCAGACCGTCGCCCACCGTAGCCGCTTTGATGACGGGCAAATACGGGAAGTTATCGACAAAATGCTGGATCTGTTCTTCAACCTGCTCGAGCGTAGCGCCCTGCGCCAGAATCTGATGCTGATCTATTTCAGTAAATTGCATAGAATAATTCGGTATAGAGATGCGGTTGTTGTACGAATGGCAAATACGGGAATTTGCCGTACTGAATCAAGCCATTAAGTACGAACTTCATAAACAACTTCATGGGCTTCCCAGCAGGCCGGAATTTCAAGTCGGGAAAGCATTCGGGCCATAACGGCATTGGGTACAACATGAACGCGGTTTTGATTTTGTTGCTTTAGCTGGGTATACGGCACTTCAAGGTAGACCAGCCGGACGCGCGCTTTATAGGTTACGAACAACTCAATCAGTTGCTGCCTCACCTGTCGGGTCAAATTTGTGGCATTCCAAACAAACGATTGTTGTTGTCGTAACAGGGTTTTCGCTTTCTCTTTGGCCATTTGAACGACGTAACCCGTTCCTTCGCGGTCTGCTGGATCGATGCGGAATTGTCGCCGGAAATCATCCAGGCAGACCACCGGCCAGTCGGCGAGCCGTTTGCTGATGTACGTATCTTTTCCTGCTCCGGGCAATCCGGCCAACAGCACTACTTCGAAAACCGTGGTGTCGAAGGGCTCGTAGGTTGGTGACGCGTCTTCCTTGTAAAAATACGTGAACCGGTTTCGCCCGGAGGAAAACGGATAAGGCGTTCCCCAGCACCCATTTTCTTCGCAATAGGCCCGAAAAAAGGCTACTTTTTCCAACAATTCAGCCTGATCGGTACAGATTCGCCCCCGGACATCCGCTTCGGCCAGCAGCGCCAGCCATTGCGTGTTGACTTCCAGACTGGTTTGCAATAACGATTTCAACGGGTCCGGTTTTTCAAAGATCCATAAGGGCAGGCCGTGATACCGCACCAGTTTTGCAATCTGCTCCCGAAGTTCGAAAGGGGCCGGAAAGTTGCGGTACAGCAATTCCCGCGTGGTTTGCTCACCCCGTCGGGCGTGGCCCCGTGAGGTGATGCTGCCATCGGTTTCCAGCACCGTTGTCGATCGTTTTTCAACGTCATGCAGCAGGGCTGCCGTCCACAAAACCGCCTGGTCCTGCGGATTAAGTTGCTGGTAGCCGGGAAGCTGTTGCAGTTGTTCGATCACCAGGCGGGTATGAACCGCTACATCACCTTCGGCATGGTGACGCGGGTCCTGCGGCACGTCGCGCATATCCCGGACAAACCCAAACTGACGCTCAAGCTCGTCCCAATTCTTTTGTGTCGTTAACTGCCACATCAGCGGATCGTCGGTTGAGGTAGAACATCGGCGGGGCGTTCCCGGAGCAATGAAGCCCGTTTCCAATTGCGCGTCCAGTGTTCATCCGTTTTTACATGCCCGGCCCGGACATATTTGAACACATTCTGGCCGAATGCATCGGCGGTATAGGCATCGGTGTTGCGGGTGACAATGCCTTCCATTGTGCAGGGCTGGCCCGTCAGAGCATCGTGCGAACCAAGCCGACTGTTCTGGGTGGCCCAGCCTTTCACTTGTTTTTCAATGACTCCGGGGCGAAAGGGCGCCTGAACAACCTCTAACTCGGGTACTAGCGGGAAATCGAGCAACTGGGCATAAAACCGGGTTTCTTCCCACGAAAGCCAGCGGTCGCGGTCGCGAATGGCAAAGACGTAGAAATGGTGTTCTAACTGGTGGTATTCGATAGAATGAATAGCGTAGAGGTTCTCGCCAAACACTTCCAGATCGCCGAGATCATGGCGAATCAACTCCCAGCGGTCACGCAGATACCTTGTCCAGGGCGATTGTGTGGGTGCTGCGTGTGAGCGGGCAAAAACGCCGTAGCGATTCAGGCAATTGTTTTCACCGTCGAGTTTTTCGGTATGAACCAGTGCTGGAATAGGAGCAATATGTTCTTCGTAGTGCTGATTGATGCGGTCGTCGCTGGTCGTGCCTGGCGAAAACGGGTAATGATACGTGCGACCGTATTTTTGTGAAAATACCATGTTCGTTTTGATAAAAGGTAACACAGGCACCTTGCCGGGTGGCAAGGGCAAATCCATTAAAAGGAGACCTGTGAACGATTACATGGCTTCAATTGCGTAGGGGGCCTAAAATTAAGCCCTCAAAAATACGGTTTTCTGCTTAAAGGTCCGATTGGCCGGAGGCACGATTGAGCGAACGGTTATTCCAGTCTATCAAACCTTCTTCTTCCTTCTCCCGCATTCGTTTCACTTCTTCGTCGGTTTTGTCGCCGTAGCCGCAGAGGTGCAGCAAACCGTGCGCCAGCACCCGGCGGAGTTCCTGCTCCTCCGGAATGGTTAGTTGCCGGGCGTTGTCGCGGATGCGGTCGATGCTGACGAAAATGTCGCCTTCCAGCCGGTTTTCTTCTTCTGAATTGTCAAAGGTGATGATGTCGGTGTAATAATCGTGTTCCAGATACTCGCGGTTCACCTGGAGCAGATACTCGTCGGAGCAGAAAATGTAATTCAACTCACCAACGCTGAAACCTTCTTTCAACGCCAGATTGGTGAGCCACTGCCGGGTTGGTATTTTCCGGGAAAGATTAAATTTAACGTCTTCCGTAAAGAATCGAATCATACCGCAAAGATAGCCAACCTTCTGAATGGGAACGCGGATGGCACGGATTAAACCGATTGACACCGATAATCCGTTAAAATCCGCCTAATCCGTTCCATCCGCGTTCCTATCGCTATATTTTGACGAAAATTTTGTTTCGGTAGAGAATATACAGAAACGTCCAGACCAGCGCGAGCGCACCCAGCGCGTTCAGCGATTCGTGAAAGGGTTCGGGCGTATGCCGGTAAAATCCTTCAAATAAGAGTTTGGCGGTGTGGTTAAAATCGATAAACCGGTACGCCAGGTAAACCACCAGCGAATTCACCCCAATCACCTTGAAGAAAAAGGACCATTTCCGGAAGCCCAGCACGTCGATGATGCCGTAAAACAGCGCCAGAAACAGCGCGCCCATGCCCGCCGTAACCAGAATGAAAGAGCTGGTCCACAAGTGCTTGTTGATCGGGAAATGCAGGCTCCAGAGCAGGCCGATTCCAATGCTGTACAGGCCGGGTGCTACCAGATAGGTTAGCTTCGTCCGGTCGGATCGATCCGATTGCAGCAGCTCCCCGGCCACGGTTCCCAAAACCGCCAGACAAAGCGCCGGAAACTGCGTCAGCAGGGCCAGTTCGTCGTAGGTTTTCTGGAGCAACCGACCGGGCATAAACGCCCGGTCGAACCAGCCCACCAGATTGCCCTCGAACGAAAGGTCGCCACTGCCGAAGCCTGGAACCGGGATCAGAAACAGGGCGGCATAGTAAGCCAGCAGAATACTGGCCACGGCATAGAGCCGCTGTTTCCAGGAAAAGTTCAGGAATAAAACCGTGGCAACCAGCGTAGCCAGACCGATGCGGCCCAAAACCGTCCCGTACCGGATGTTCGCCGGATCGAATACATCCAGCGGAATATTTTTGTCGAGAATACCCAGCAGGTAAAGAATGACAAACCGGCGAAACGCCTTTCGGTATAAAACAGGCTTTTCGATGCCTTTGGCTACGGCTGTTTGCAGAGAAAAAGAAAGCGAAACACCGGAGAGAAACAGGAACAGGGGAAAGATAAAGTCGTAAAACGTAAACCCGTTCCAGGCCGGATGCGTCAACTGATTGCCCATCCAGTCGACCCAGCCTAAACCGGTTTTTCCATTGAGTCGTTCGATGAACGCGCCCCCACCCGCAATCAGCAGCATATCGAACCCGCGGAGGGCATCGATGGAGAGCAATCGTTTGGCTTTAACAGCCGCCACTTCCTGGGTCTGAAGGGGCACAGAACCGGCATTGACATCGGAGACCATACGGGCAGGGAATCGTTTGAGTCAAAAGGAGATAAAGGGGGCTGGTATACTGATTCGCAGAAAGAGAATCAGAAGCTATTTCGCCTATTCGATCAAACAAAATACAAAGAAACCTGCAAGGTCTGGGCGACCCCGTCTTAAAGACCTTACAGGTTTTCAGTCTCACACAATCTTCAATTTGGCAAAACTCAATAGCAACGTCTTTTCGCCGGCGGTTTCGAATTTGATGATCGCTTTGCGGTCGTTGCCGTTCTGGTCGATTTTCTGAACCAGCCCGAAGCCGAATTTGAGGTGTTCGACGCGCATGCCTTCCGCCAGTTTTGACGTATCGCTGGGCGTAAAATCGCTGGATGGAACGTGGGCTACCGTGGGTTGCGGAGCTTGTTGCTTAGCGGTTTTCTGGGCCAGGCTCCGCACAAAACTCATCGAACCGCCAGCCGGTGTTTCCCGCTTGGCTTCCTGGCTTTCTTCCCGTTCCGCCTTGCGGGTTTTGGCCACTTTCAGAAAGGCGGGGTCAATTTCCATCAAAAAACGGCTGGGTTCGCAGACTTTCAGCCGACCATAATGATACCGCGATTCGGCGTAGGAAACCGTCAGTTTCTTCTCGGCGCGGGTGATGGCCACATAGAACAGCCGCCGTTCTTCTTCCAGATCCGCCCGGCTTTCGAGCATCATCTGCGACGGAAACAGGTCTTCCTCCAGCCCCACGATATACACATTCCGGAACTCCAGTCCTTTGGCTCCGTGGATGGTCATCAGGGTCACTTTGTCGTTGTCGCCGTCGTCGTCTTTTTCGTCGGCGCTGGTCAGCAGCGAAACCACCTGCAAAAAGGCGCTCAGGCTCTTGTCGTCGTTGTCCGGATTGTCGACAAATTCCTTGATCGAGTTCAACAACGCCTGCACGTTTTCGTAGCGCGACAGCCCTTCGACGGTTTTGTCGTCATACAGCTCTTTCAGAATCCCGGAGGTCTTGGCCACGTGCGCAGCCACGTCATAGGCGTCTTTCTTGTCGAGCAGCAATTGATAGCTCTTGATCAGATCGGCAAACGCTTCAATGGCAATCCCGGCTCGTCCGGCGACGTATTTATTGACGTTGCTCACCACTTCCCAAATCGGCACCTGGTTTTCCGAAGCGACCACCGCAATTTTTGCCACGGTGGTATCGCCAATCCCGCGTTTGGGCAGGTTGATGATTCGCTTGAAGGCTTCTTCGTCGCTCTGGTTGACCGTAAAACGCAGGTACGCCAGCAAGTCCTTGATTTCTTTGCGCTGGTAAAACGACAGACCGCCAATGATCCGGTATTTGATGTTCAGTCGCCGGAGGGCTTCCTCAAACGCCCGCGACTGCGCGTTGGTGCGGTAGAGAATGGCAAAATCCGTGTTGTGCAGTCCGTCCTGCATCTTGGCTTCGAAGAGCGACGTGGCAATCAGGCGTCCCTCCTCGTTGTCAGAAGCGGCTTTGATGACGTCGATCAGCGTGCCGTCTTCGTTGTCGGTAAAAACGCTTTTGCGCAACTGCGCCCGGTTTCGGGCAATGATCGAATTGGCCGCGTTGACGATGGTTTTGGTCGAGCGGTAGTTCTGCTCCAGTTTGATCGTGCGAACGTCCGGGAAATCTTTCTCGAAATTCAGAATGTTCTCAATATTGGCACCCCGGAAGGCGTAAATGCTCTGCGCATCGTCGCCAACGACGCAGATGTTCTGATTGACCGCCGATAATTTCCGGGTAATGAGGTACTGCGACACGTTCGTATCCTGAAACTCATCGACCAGCACGTGTTTGAATTTGTGCTGGTATTTGTTCAGAATGTCGAGGTGGTCGCGGAAAAGCACGTTCGTGTTGAACAGAAGATCGTCGAAATCCATGGCGTTGGCCTGAAAGCAACGCATGGTGTAGGCTTTGTAGATCCGGCCGATTTCGGGCATCCGGGCGGCTGCATCGTCCGTCTGAATCAATGGATTGGCCAGGTAATCTGCCGGGCCAACGAGCCGGTTTTTAGCGCCTGAAATTCGCGAAAACACGACATTGGCGCGATAAATTTTATCGTCCAGCCCGAATTCCTTGATGATGCTTCGCAGCAGTGATTTGGAATCGTCGGTATCGTAAATGGAAAAGTTGCTGGTGAAACCCAGGGCCTTCGCTTCAATCCGCAGAATTTTGGCAAAAACGGAGTGAAAAGTCCCCATCCAGATGTTGCGGGCTTCCGTACCCACCACGCTCTCGATCCGGTGACGCATTTCACCGGCGGCTTTGTTGGTAAAGGTCAGCGACAAAATCCGGAATGGATCGACGCCTTTTTCAATCAGGTGTGAAATCCGGTAGGTCAGCACGCGGGTTTTCCCCGATCCCGCACCGGCTATAATAATCAGCGGGCCGTCGCCATGCAGCACGGCCTGCCGCTGAGGTTCATTTAAGGTTGAAATATAATCCGTCATCAACTACGCTCCGCTTCAGGTTTAATCGTCTTGAAAGAACATTCAAAACTACTAAAAAAGTTGCGGATGACCGGATGTACGCCCGGACTAAAGTCCGGAGGTACATCCGTGGCAGGTTAAGCGGCCAGACTCAATAACGCCGTTTGCTGCCCGTTGATGTGGTGCAGCAATTCACCAGCGGGAAAAATTTCCGTAAAATTCCGATCGGCATAGCTGAATTGAATCTGCCGGTTGGGCGCTACCACAAACAAAGCCGGGTAGGGGACGTCCTCCGTAATCCCGGCAATCAGGTTCCAGACCGGATCTTCGGTTGAATAAACGCCGAATTTGGCAGCAATCTGGTTATCAACATCCTGTGCAATCGTGAACGGCAAATCGTGTTGCTCAACCAGCGTTTGCAGCGATTCGAGGGAATCCGGTGACAACACCAGCAAGGTGCCGCCGTTCTCCTGAATATGGGCGTAAAGCCGGGTCAGTTTTTGCAGATACCGGTTGCCGTAGCCACTCCAGCCAGCGCTGTAAAAAGCAACCACGAGCGGGCCGGTTTGCAGCCAGTCGTGCAAATGAACGGTTTTTGAATAGTCCGTTTGCCAGGTGATGTATTGTCCAATGGCCCGCTGGCGATGGAGTCCAAACAAAGGGGCTTTTTGACCCGTTTTCAAGGGTGAAATGGGCGTGAGTTTCCGAAACACTTGTGGAATGGAATACAAGTCAGAGTCTTCGGGGATAGAATCAAAAAAGGTTGCCATTTTTTTAGTAAGTTTATAGACTATATAGATTTTTGAGTCAACGAAAAGAATCGACGCGGGCAGATGGGTTGAACCGATGTGTCACCGGTTTTCAAGTTGACTGATTCGTCGGGTAGAAATTGGATAACAGGGAGGGAAGAGATGTTCTAACAGCCCATTCGGAATCGCTGACAACAGCAACCATTCACCCAAACGTTGTGCAGTGGGAGAACCCGTTCAAACGGGCGAGTGGCGATTTTTTGTGTAGAAACAGACATTACTATACTTTGTCAATAGGATATGTGCAAATGTAAGCAACAGAATTCATTCCCGCCAAATTTTCCGGTTAAATTTTTAGGAAATGGTTACAGCGCTTCAACGGGTCGGTTCACATCCGGGCGCTTGGGCGCAGGGTGTACAGGCTCAGGAGGCTGCGGGTTCGATGGTGATGGTTTTTCGTCGACCGGCCGGAGTTTCCGGGCGATAAACACACTCGCGAAAATAGCCGCCATCGCCAGATAACCGACCCACGAGTAGTGAATCAACTGACCGCCCGCCGTTTTGGTAACGATCAAACCGGCCCCGTAGGTAGCCAGCGCCTGCGCCAGTAGTTGCACCGACGAGTTCATGCTCATAAAACCGCCCCGTTGCTGCGGCAACACGACCGACGAAACCATCGCCTGGGTCGGGATAAACCGTCCATTGGAGAAGATGAAAAACAGCGCATTGACGGACAGAATGTAGGTCAGGCTGGACGGCTGCATGGACGTCAGCAGAAACATCGGGATCATCGACAAGAGCGCAAAGGTGACGAAAACCGGATATTTGCCGCGTCGGTCGGCCAGCCGACCGACGATGGGAGCCGTAAAAATAGTGACCAAACCGCCCACGAAATAAATCAGATACAACTGGTCTTCTCCCAAACCGACGTTGGCGACCAGGAACGGCGAGAGCAGCGGAATGATGCTAAAGTGGCCCAGCATAATGGTCGTGGTCAGCCACAACGCCCGCATCTGGTTCGGATTGCGCACAATGGTGGTGATCACCTCCAGCGGATTAAACCGGGTGCCGTTTCGTTGTAAATGGCCATCCAGACGGGGAATAAACTTGATAATCAGGCCAATCACCAGAACACCCAAACCGCCAATGGCCAGAAACGGCGCGTGCCAGCTAATTTTCGTTGCCAGATACAACCCGATGGGCACTCCCGCAACGGAGGCTACCGAGAATGCCGTCATAATGACCGACATCGCCTGCGCCCGTCGCTCGTAGGGAACCACATCAGCCACAATCGAAAACACCTGTGCGCCCAGCACTCCTCCGAATAAACCGGCGGTGGTGCGAGCCACAATCAATAAACCGAATGTTGGGGCGAGTCCGCAGGCAATCGTGCCGATTACAAAACCGATGTAGGCCGTCAACACTACTTTTTTCCGGTCGAAGCGGTCAACGAAAAACGCGGCCAGAAAACCGGAAATACCGGCACTCAGGCTATAGGCGGAGACAATGAAACTGAATTCCTGCGGATTTAGGCCGAAATGCCGCATCAAATGCGGGCCCATCGGCATCATAATGATGAAGTCGACAATGTGCGTGAAGTTGATGCACGCGAGAACAAAAAGCAGTAATTTTTCCTGACGGGACATGTGTGTTCAAGATGTGAGACGATAGACCAGAGAGCAAAGACATCGAAAACCGTACGGTCTCTTGTCTTTACTCTTTTATCTTTCCTCTCTGGTGTGGATTTGTTGTTTACTAGTTATTTTGCTTTACTCAGTTACTAACTTATCAATCAATCGGTTAAAGTCTTCGACAAACTCGTCGTAGTATTTGCCGGTTCCCGGTCCGGTAAAACCGGTGTGGATCTGGCGGACGGTTCCTTTTTTGTCAATGACGATCATCGTCGGGAAGCCCACCACCTGATTCAGCATCGGCAGGGTTTTCGACGCTTCGGATTTGACGCTGGTTCCGGCCAAAACCACCGGATAATCAATCTTGAAGCGGGCGGTCATGCGTTTCAGCATGGGTGCCGATTCCGTCAGATCCGCCGATTTTTCGTAGGCCAGTCCCACAATCTCGACGCCCCGGTTTTTGTTCTTTTTGTACCACGGACTCAGAAAATTGGTTTCGTCCATGCAGTTCGGACACCAGGAACCCAGAATCTGAACCACCACGACCTTGTTTTGAAACCGGGCGTCCGTCAGCGAAACCGGCTTGCCATTGACATCCGGAAACGTGAACGCAATGGTTTTATAACCCGGTTTCAGGTACGTCAGCGTGGTGGCATCCGGCAGTTTCGCCTTCGGATCGAACCGCGCCGTCCAGCTTTCATACCCGCTTTCGCCCGACCAGAAACCGCCTTCCAGCGTATTGTCGGGCTTGCGCCGGGCCTTGAACAGATACAAATGCGTTCCATCGAAAGTGGAAAGCAGCAGACTATCGCCCACCACATTGCCTTCCAGAAAGCGGTAATCGCCCGTCGTCGTCAGAAATGTACCGGTTAGCTTATTGCCTTTTTGCTCGAAAATACCAACCGAAACTGTCGAATCCGTTCCGGAACGGAAAGTGGTTGCCCAGGTTCCGGTTACGTTGATGGTAGGCGTTTGCGTACTCGGGGTAAACCGGTAGCTCAAGCCGTGCCGGGCGCTAAATGGCAGCGAGGTGTAATTTTGCCCCGTCCGTCGGCGACGCCAGATGCCGCGCAAGGTGTTGCCGTCCACTTTGGCGCGAATTTCCGCTTCAAAAATGGCGATGGTCAGGCGAACCGAATCTCCTTTCAACGTCACGTTATCGAATGCAAGCCGTTCGGCTCCATTGCGGACAAAAGCCGTATAGGTTGCCCCGGTTTGATTGAGTTCCAGTCCGAACGGGAGTTCTCCGCCCTTGCTCTGTAAAACCGCCCGCCAGATACCAGTTTTTAGTTTTGAATCCGATTGAGATACGCCGGAGAAAGGAATCAAGAATAGAGTTGCAAGCAGCAACGCAACGTTTTTTTTCATACAATAAAAAATAGCAGATCCAGTTCTCTTCGGGGTAGAAATAGGGGCGGTTTTGTTAAGTTTGTAACGGATGAAGATTTTGTTTTAGTTCCGAAAAGGTTTTTTGAAACGACCGGTAAGTCGGAATTCCTACAAAATGGGCCAGAAATCTTCTGCGGATTGCACGTTCATGCTGGTTTATAGGAAGTTTTACAAGGACAATGACAGCGACTAATTACCACGAACCGGTATTACTTCAGGCTTGCGTAGAGGGGTTAAATCTGAAACCCGGCGGCACGTACGTTGACGTGACGTTTGGGGGCGGAGGCCATTCCCGCGAAATTTTACGACAATTACCGTCCGGGCCGGATTCGCCGGGCCGCCTGATCGTTTTTGATCAGGACCCCGACGCGCGCGCCAATGCGGACGCCATCGACGACCCGCGGCTGACCTTTGTGGCGGCCAATTTCCGGCATTTGAAGCGGTATTTACGACTCTATAAAATTGACCAGGTCGACGGGATTCTGGCCGATTTGGGCATTTCGTCGCACCAGATCGACACGCCAGAGCGTGGGTTTTCCACCCGTTTCGATGCCGATCTCGACATGCGCATGAGCCAGTCGGGCGAGTTGACGGCCCGCAAAGTGATCAATGAGTATCCGGAAGATCAGTTGCATAAAATTTTTGGCATGTACGGCGAAGTGACCAACGCCAAAACCCTGGCCGGCGTTATTGCCGCCAACCGGGTGAACCGGCCGCTGGAAACGATCAACGACCTGAAAGCCGTCTTGCAGCGTTATGCGCCACGCGGGCGGGAATACAAATATTTTGCCCAGGTTTTTCAGGCGCTGCGCATCGAAGTCAACCAGGAACTGGTGACGCTGGAAGAATTTCTGATGCAGGTGCCGGAGGTGCTGGCGCCGGGCGGGCGGCTGGTGGTGATGGCGTATCATTCGCTGGAAGACCGGCTGGTGAAAAACTTCATTAAGTCGGGCAATTTCCGGGGCGATATTGAGAAGGATTTATACGGAAACGAGATCAAACCGCTCCAGTCCGTCACGCGCAAACCGATTGAAGCGTCGGCGGAGGAAGTGGCCCGGAATCCGCGGGCGCGGAGTGCGAAGTTGCGAATTGCGACAAAACTCCCCCTAAAGGGGGCTGGGGGGTAAAGACGGGGCAGAACGTAACAGCCCAGCCTTTAGAGGATTTAGGGTAGTAAAGAGAAACCGGTATGATAGACACTTTGATCAACGATAATGGCACAGAATACCTACAAACATCCGCCAAAAGCACCGATCGTGAAGAAAAAACGAGAAAACCGGCTTTTAAATTACCTGAACAATACCATTGGATTTGAGCGGCTTTTCGGGGAAGACAACGCCTGGCCGATCAAGCATTTCGATCGCATCATGTGGATCTCGTTCCTGCTGATTTTGTACATCGGCTTCAACCACAACGCGGAGCGGCTCGTGCGAAATATTCAGCGGGTGAAAGCCGTGGTGGATGAGAAACGGGCCAAATACATGACCCTGCAGGCCGACTTCAAGAAAAGCAGCAAACAATCCGAAATCAGCAAGCAGGTGATTGCCACCGGACTGACGGAACCCGTCACCCCGCCTTTAAAAATCGTTGTTAAACCGGAAGAGCCGCAGCCATGAACGTAAAGAAAGCCATTCTCCGCCGGGCTACCCTGGCATCCGTGGCCATTTGTCTGTTTGCCCTGGCGATTATCGGGCAACTGGTTTATGTTCAGTTTTTCCAGAAACTGGACGGACGAATGTGGAAAGATCGCATTACGCAATTCCACATCAAAAAAGACACCCTGCGGGCCACGCGGGGCAATATTTATTCGCGCAACGAAGATCCGCTGGCGATCTCGCTGCCGTATTATTACGTTGGAATTGACCCCCGCGTCGCCAAAGCCGACTCGTTTGACAAGAAAGTCGACTCGCTCGCCATGCTGTTGTCGCAGAAATTCGGGGAACGCTCGCGAAATGAGTACGCCTACATGATCCGGAAAGCCCGGGAAAACGAACGGCAATACCTGTTGCTCAGTCGAAAGAAAATCACCTATCAGGAACGGCTGGCCATGCAGAAATGGCCCTTTTTCCGTCGTGATCGCTCGAAAAGTGGTTTGGGTGGCGGGAAATTCGACCCGGTTTACCAACGGTATCATCCCTACGGGCGAATGGCCCTGCGAACGGTCGGTTACCTGAATCCGGAAACCGCCAAAGGACTGGTTGGGCTGGAAACCAGTTTTCAGAAAGAACTGGCGGGAAAAGACGGCGTCGGCCTGGTCGAATCCCTGTCGGGTGGGGTGCGCATGCCGATTGAAGATGGGTCAGACATCAAACCGGAACCGGGTATGGATGTGTATACGACCCTCGATGTCAATTTTCAGGACATGGCCGAAACCGCGTTGTTGCACGGACTGGAAAAATACGAGGCTGAACGGGGCTGTTTGATCGTGATGGAAGTGGAAACCGGCGAAATCCGGGCGATGGCAAATCTAACGCTGAAAGACGGCAAGTATGTCGAAAACTTTAATCATGCGCTGGCGGGTGGGGGCGATCCTGGCTCTACCTTTAAGCTCCCAACCTTCGTGGCACTGCTGGAAGAAAAACTGATCCGGCCCGAACAGATGGTTCATACGGGCGGTGGCATCGTCATGTACCGGGGCCGGCGGATTTCGGATGCCAAACGGAGCGGTCACGGGAGCATAACGGCCGCGCAGGTTTTCGAAAAGTCATCGAACGTTGGCGTCCACCTGCTGATGAGCAGCAGTAATATGTATAATCACCCGGACACGTATTGCCGCTACATGCGCCGTTTCAAGCTGGACAAACCCAGCGGGCTCCGGCTCATTGGCGAAACCATGCCTGTGATTCCCAACCCGCAGTCGCCGGGCTGGAGCAAACTGTCGCTGAACTCGATGGCCATTGGCTACGAACTGAAACTGACGCCGTTGCAGATGCTGACGTTCTACAACGCCATTGCCAACGACGGTAAGTGGGTACAGCCGATGCTCGTCAAGCAGGTTCGCCGGGCCAACGAAGTGGTGAAAGATTATGAACCGTATGTGGCTCAGGAACCGATTTGCTCCCAAACGACCATTCGGCAGGTGAAAAAAATGCTCGAAGGCGTTGTGGAACGCGGGACGGCCAAGAAGAGCCAGAGTCCGTATTACCGCTTTGCGGGCAAAACCGGTACGGCCCAGAAGCTCATCAATGGACGGTATCAGGTGGGGAAATACCTGACCTCATTCATCGGGTATTTCCCGGCCGAAAAACCGAAATACAGCATTGCGGTTATCATCGATACCCCGCACGGGGCCAACATCGACCTGCTGTACGGAGGCAGTGTGTCGGCACCGGTTTTTCGCGAGATTGCCGACCGGATTTATGCGTACGATGTCCAGATGCACCGACCTGTCGCCATTGCCTCTAAAACTGTTCGTCAGTCCGGAAAAGGCATCAAGGCCGGTTTTGCCGACGACATTCGAACCATCAGTACGGAATTGAATATGGACGCCAAACCCGATGCTGACGGCTGGGTGACCACCGAAACGCAGGGTACAAGAACGCAGTGGGTGAGCCAGACCACCCAGAACAAAGTGCCTGATTTGCGTGGCATGACGCTGCGGGATGCCTTGCACCTGCTCGAAAACCGGGGCTTTCGGGTGCGTTTTGAAGGCTACGGTAAAGTGATCGACCAATCGGTGCCACCGGGCGATCCGCTGCCGAATCCGCGAAAAATCTCGCTGACCTTGCGGCAGAGTGCGCGACCGGATACGCTGGTGGTGGCCGTAAACAAAAAAAATCAATCCGGAAGATAACCGCCCGACGGACTGTCTTCGCCACTTTCTTATGCAGTTAACCACCCTATTATATAAAGTACCCTTGCAGTCGACCTCCGGGAATATGAACGTCGAGGTCAGTAAATTGACGATGGATTCGCGGCAGGCGGCCCCCGGCGGTTTATTTGCGGCCATTCGCGGGACGCAGACCGACGGCCACCGGTTTATCGACAAAGCCGCTGAACAGGGCGTTTCGGTCGTTCTGTGCGAAGAGATGCCCGAAAACCGGTCTGAACAGGTAACCTACGTTCAGGTTCTGGACAGCAGTTACGCACTGGGGCTGATTGCGGCCAATTTCTACGATCATCCTTCCAAAAAGTTAAAGCTCGTTGGGGTGACCGGGACCAATGGCAAAACCTCGACGGCGACGCTGTTGTTCCGGCTTTTCCAGCGACGCGGCTACCGGTCGGGCCTGCTCTCGACGGTTCAGAACCAGATCGATGAGACGGTTATTCCGGCGACGCACACCACGCCCGACACCATTGCTTTGAACGAACTGCTGGTGCAAATGACCCAGCGCGGTTGTACGCATTGTTTTATGGAAGTGAGTTCGCACGCGATGGTGCAGCAGCGGGTGGCGGGTTTGCACTTTGCCGGGGGCATTTTCACGAACATTACCCACGATCACCTTGATTTCCACGAGACGTTTGATAACTACATCAAGGCCAAAAAAAGCTTCTTCGACCAATTACCCGCGTCGGCGTTTGCGCTCACCAATCTGGACGACAAGCGGGGGCTGGTGATGCTTCAGAATACCCGCGCCCGGAAAGAAAGCTATTCGCTGCAAACGCTGGGGTCGTTCAAAGGGCGGATTCTGTCGGAAGGCTTGTTCGGGATGCAGATGGAAGTCGACGGCCGGGAAGTGTGGTTTAAGCTGACGGGTCGTTTCAATGCTTATAACCTGCTGGCGGTATACGGAGCGGCTGTTTTACTGGGCGAAGACCCCGAAGAATCGCTGACGCAGCTTTCGGATTTGCCCAGTCCGCCGGGCCGGTTTGAGATGGTGATTTCCGATACAAAAATCGTGGGTATTGTCGATTACGCCCATACGCCGGATGCGTTGCAGAACGTGCTGGAAACCATTGCGGGCTTGCGGCAGGGCAACGAACAGGTGATTACGGTGGTAGGCTGTGGTGGAAACCGCGATGCCGCCAAGCGTCCGATTATGGCCGAAATTGCCTGTAAATTCAGTGATCGGGTCATTCTGACGTCCGACAATCCACGCAACGAAGACCCGATGGCCATTCTGGAACAGATGCAGGCTGGCGTGCCACCGCTTCATTTCAAGAAAACCCAGACGCTTGTTGACCGGCGCGAAGCCATTTACCGGGCCGTTGAACTGGCGCAGCCCAACGATGTGATATTAATTGCCGGCAAAGGCCACGAAACGTACCAGGAAATCAAAGGCGTTAAATACGAGTTCGATGACCGCAAGATTCTGCGTGAAGCCTTTCAACAATCATGATTGAATGGTTTTGATGGTTTTGATGGATGGCTTTAATGGTTGGATGGTTAAATGGTTACTGCATGCATACGAACCATTAGAGCCATCTGACCATCAAAAACATCAAAAACCATCTAACCATCAATTCCATTCCGCTATTCAACCATTCCGACTTTATGCTCTATTATCTCTTTACGTATCTGGATCAGCAGTTCAATTTCCCCGGTGCCGGGGTTTTTCAATATTTATCGTTTCGGGCGGGTGCAGCCATTACGCTGTCGCTGCTGATTGCTGCTGTTTATGGGCGGCAAATCATCGATCGACTCCGGAAGCTGCAAATTGGCGAGGAAATCCGGGATTTGGGGCTGGAGGGACAAATGCAGAAACGCGGGACGCCAACGATGGGCGGTTTTATCATTCTGGCGTCGCTGGTTTTTCCAACCTTGCTGTTTGCCAAACTGACCAATGTCTACATCGTTCTGCTGCTGGTTTCCACCGTCTGGACTGGTCTGATCGGGTTTATTGACGATTACATTAAAGTATTCAAAAAAAATAAAGAAGGTTTACAGGGGAAGTTCAAGGTCGTCGGGCAGGTTGGACTGGGGCTAATCGTTGGGTTGACGCTGTACTTTAACGAACACGTCAAAATCCGGGTCTACAAACCGGGGCTGATCAGCACGTCGATTGGTCAGGTGGAATACGGGGCCTATCAGGACATCAAATCCATGTCGACTACGGTTCCATTTTTGAAGAACAATGACTTCAATTACACGTCTTTACTGCCCGATTTTATCCCGGGCGAATACACCTGGATTCTGTACGTCGCCATCGTTATCTTTATTGTGACGGCGGTTTCCAACGGGGCTAACATCACCGACGGCATCGACGGTTTGGCGGCCGGCACCTCCGTGATCATCGGCCTGACGCTGGGCGTTTTCGCGTATCTGTCGAACAACAAACCGTTTTCGCAATACCTGAGCATCATGTACATCCCGAATTCGGGGGAGATGGTTATTTTCTGTGCGGCTTTTGTGGGCGCCTGCATCGGTTTTTTGTGGTACAATTCTTATCCGGCCCAGGTGTTCATGGGTGATACGGGGAGTTTGATGCTGGGCAGTATCATAGCCGTGCTGGCGCTGGCAACCCGGAAAGAGCTGCTGATTCCGATTGTTTGCGGTATTTTTCTGGTGGAACTCGTGTCGGTGATCATGCAGGTCAGTTATTTCCGGTACACCAAGCGGAGGTATGGCGAGGGGCGACGGATCTTCCTGATGTCGCCGTTGCACCACCATTTTCAGAAAAAAGGGTATCACGAAGCCAAAATTGTCACCCGGTTCTGGATCGTTGCCATCATTTTAGCGGTTATCAGTTTAGTGACTTTGAAGCTCCGTTAACGTCAGAGTAGTTGTAAATCTTTATCTGACGAAATTGAACCATGACCGAGAAAGAACGCCTTGATCAACTGGAACCTTTGGTAGCCGACATCGCCCTCAAGCAGGACCGTATGCTGGGCCAGATTGGCATGATCGTAGACCAGGTCTCCCTGCATACCGTGCGACTGGACGATCTGACCCGACGGGTGACTAGTACCGAAAAGAAAATTGATACACTTGCCAGCGGGTTGGCTACAGTAACGATCGAACTAAGCGAAACGCGTCAGGAAATGCGTCAGCGTTTCGACCGACTTGAACAGCGACAAGGCAAGCTGGAAGAAAGACAAGTCCAACTTGAGCAACGTTTCGATAAACTTGAGCAACGTTTCGATAAGCTTGAGCAACGTTTTGATAAGCTTGAGCAACGTTTTGACCGATTTGAAATACAAATGGGAAAAATGGAACAAACGCAGCAGCTCATTTTAATGCTGTTGAAAGAACATCTGAAATAGCTGAAAATTTCATTCGACCTTGTATTTCAGAAATATAGACTCTATATTTGCACTCCCGTTTTTGGACGGGAGTTTTTGTGTATAGCGCAAGTATTTGTCTATCAATATATAATCTCCCATAAACAAGTGGATACGTTAAGCTACAAGACCATTTCGGCCAACAAAGCGACGGTGCAGAAAGACTGGGTGGTCATTGACGCGGAGAATCAGGTTCTCGGTCGGCTGGCTAGCCAGGCGGCAAAAATCATCCGTGGCAAGAACAAGGCCAATTTTACGCCCAACGTTGATTGCGGTGACAATGTCATCATCATCAATGCCGAAAAAATCAAACTTACCGGTAAGAAAATGACCGATAAGGTATACGTTCGTCACACAGGCTATCCCGGTGGTCAGCGTTTCCGGACACCCCGCGAAATGATGTCGAAAAATCCGGCTTTCATTCTGGAGCACGCCATCAAAGGGATGTTGCCGAAAAGCCGCCTGGGCAGCCGGTTGTTCACCAACCTGTACGTCTATGCCGGTGAAAAACACCCCCACGCGTCGCAGCAACCGAAAGAAGTTAAACTGGAATATTAATAACAGAGAATAGACCATAGACAAGAGATAAAAGAATACAAGCGTTAATCTCTTCTCTCTCGTCTTCCGTCTCACATCTTAAACAATGGAACGAATCAACGCATTAGGTCGCCGGAAAACAGCCGTGTCGCGCGTATACCTGTCGATAGGTACGGGCAGCATCGTTATCAACGGCAGAGATTACAAAAACTATTTCCCTACGGAAGTTCTGCAAATCGTTCTGAAGCAGCCGCTGGCAACCATCAATGCTCCGGAAGGCTACGACGTGAAAGTAAACGTTCGCGGTGGTGGTATTTCCGGTCAGGCAGAAGCAACCCGGATGGGGATTGCCCGTGCGTTGTGTGAGATCAACCCCGAGTTTCGGCCGGCTTTGAAAAAAGAAGGCTTCCTGACTCGTGACTCGCGCATGGTAGAACGGAAAAAATACGGTCGCGCCAAGGCTCGTCGGCGGTTCCAGTTCTCGAAACGTTAATAGTTTTCGTCCAGACCACACTTGCCTGATGCCGATGGGTGGTGCTGCGTAATCAAAATTTTTATTTCTCATTCTTATTTTAAAATGGCACAAGTAGAGTACAAAGATCTTCTGGATGCAGGTGTGCATTTTGGCCACCTTACCCGGAAATGGGACCCCCGTATGGCACCGTATATCTTCATGGAGAAAAACGGTATCCATATTATTGACCTGAACAAGACGCTGGCGTCGATCGACGAAGCCGCTGCTGCGATGAAAGGCATCGTTCGTTCAGGCCGCAAGGTGATGTTTGTCGCCACCAAGAAACAAGCGCAGGAAATTGTCACGGAAGAGGCTCGCCGGCTGAAAATGCCGTATGTAACCGACCGTTGGCTGGGTGGTATGCTGACCAACTTTGCCACAATCCGCAAGTCATTGAAGAAGATGCAGGGCATCGAGAAAATGATGAAGGACGAGGCAACGTATAAAAGTCTCGCGAAACGCGAGCGGTTGACAGTATACCGTGAGAAAGAGAAACTGGAGCGTGTGTTAGGCGGTATTGCCGACCTGACGCGTTTGCCAGCCGCTTTGTTTATTGTGGATGTAAAGCGCGAGCACATTGCCGTTGCTGAAGCAAAACGCCTGGGTATCCCGGTTTTCGCCATGTGCGATACCAATTCAAACCCGAGCGATGTTGATTATCCGATCCCGGCAAACGACGATGCGTACAAGTCGATCCGTTTGATTACCTTGGCGATTGGAAAAGCCATCGAAGAGGGCCTTCTGGAGCGTAAACAGGATAAAGACGATCAGCGTTTGCAGGAAGAAGAAGAAGCAAAACGGGCTGAAGACGTAAAAACAGCGAAGGCCGAAGGCGAAACGGCTGTTGATGCGGAAGAAGAAATCAGCCCGGTTGTCGCTGAAGAAGCAGAAGAGCAGGAGGATTAAGACTATCTAGGAGCAACCATGTTGCCATGCTAATATTTTCGGATAGCCCGTAGCCTCGCTATGGGCTATTCCGTTTCAGGTGATCAGGTACAGGATGCCGCAGCCTGAGACAAGTACCTTCCAAGTGACAGTAACAGTAACGAACTCGATAACAGACAATTAATAAAAAAACAATGGCTATTACCGCACAAGACGTTAACAGACTCCGGCAGGAAACTGGCGCCGGTATGATGGACTGTAAAAAAGCGCTCACCGAAGCCGATGGCGATTTTGAAAAAGCAAAAGACATTCTGCGCAAGCAGGGTCAGAAAATTGCCAACAAGCGGGCCGACAATACTACTTCCGAAGGAATCGTTCTGACGCACGTGAGCCCGGATGGCAAAACCGGTCGTGTCGTTGGCTTTGCCTGCGAAACCGAACCCGTCTCGAAAGTGGCTGACTTCCAGAACCTGGCGATGGCCCTGATGGATAATGCTGTGGCGGCCAAACCGGCAACCAAAGAAGAACTGCTGGCGTTGCCCCAGGGCGACGGGCGTTCTTTGCAGGAACACATTACCGATCTGATCGGTAAACTTGGCGAGAAATTGGACGTGACGGCCTATGAGGTTGTAACGGCCGAGCAGGTGGTGGCTTACAACCACTCCAATGGTAAATTGGGCGTGCTGGTGGGGCTGAATAATGCCGGTACGACGGATGTATCCGAAGTCGGAAAAGACATCGCCATGCAGATTGCAGCCATGAAACCCGTTGCCATCGACAAAGACGGTGTCGACTCAAGCATTGTGGAGCGCGAAATCGAAATCGGTAAGGATCAGGCACGGGCGGAAGGAAAACCGGAAGCCATGCTGGAAAAAATTGCGATGGGTAAACTGCAAAAATTCTATAAAGACAACACGCTGTTGAACCAGGAATTTGTCAAAGATTCATCCGTGACGATTGCTCAGTTGCTTGAAAAAACCAGCAAGGGATTAGCCATTGCGGCTTTCAAGCGCATCGCAATCGGCTAAGATTGGTGTGTCGTATCATTTTTTTTTTTTAGTACAGAAAGTCCGGTCAATCTGATCGGACTTTTTTTTTATGATATATACTGTTTTTTGATTTTATTTGTACATTCAAGTCATTTATGGGCTGATTTAGTAACAAGTAGGGTGCCTTTTGCCACAGAGATAACCAGGAAGCATTACTTTATCACTTTTAAGCGTCTTACAGGATGATTGCGTCGTTGGAAGTAAAGCGGATGACAGACGAAGAACTGGTTCGTCTGTATGTCGATAATCAAAGTAACCGCTACTTTGAACACCTTTACAGTCGGTACAGTGACAAGGTCTACCGAAAGTGTCTGATGTTTACGAAAGATCCCGTGAAGGCGGAAGATTTCACGCACGACATTTTCCTGCGGTTAATCATGCGGCTGAGCAGTTTCAAAGAACAGTCCCGCTTCTCAACCTGGTTGTTTTCGATCACCTACAATTATTGCACCGATCAGATGCGTAACAATCGGAAAAAAGCCGAAGTGCCGGTGGATGACGACATGGACTGGCTGGACGACAATGCTGATGAAGATCTGATTGAAATGGAAGCCGGCCGACTCAAGTCGTCGTTGGCCTATCTGACGATGGAAGAGCAAAGCCTGCTGTTGATGAAATACCAGGATGAAGTGAGCATCAAAGAGATTGCCGACATTCATAACCTGAGCGAGAGTGCCGTGAAAATGCGGTTGAAACGGGCGAAGGAAAAACTGAAAAAACGGTATCTGGAAACGCTGATTTTCCTGACACTGTTAGTTGCCAAATTCGTGGCGTGGACGAAATTTGATAAGTAGGACGATAAAGGACCCGATGGAATCGATTTACAATGTTTTCAAAGAAATAGAACTCCCGGATACCTGTCCACCCAATGTAAAAGAAGAACTCATTTCGGAGATTGATCTGATTCGTAATTCACTCTCCATCGTGGAAGTTTATGTCGATGATTTATTTAACGTAGCATCAGCTCTGGTATCCGTTATTAAGCTTCCCAGTAGAACTTCACAACCGTAACAAAGCAGACTGTGCCATGGATCGGATTCCAGCGTTCGTTGATATATTAATCAATACATTTACGACCCTCATTACCCAGTTTATTGATTTTGTTCCCCGCATTATCGGCGCGGCTTTTATCATTGCGGTAGGATTTGGGGTGGCAAAAGCCTTGTCAATCCTGGTTGCGAAAGTCCTGGCGCGCGTCGGCTTCAACCGCATTGGGGATCGGCTCACGGAAATCGATTTCATTAAACGGCTTAAAACCGAAATCAAGCTGAGCGAAATCGTTGCCAAAATTCTGTACTATTTCGTATTGCTGATTTTTCTGATGGCTGCTACCGAAACGCTCGGAGTTTCGGCCATTACGGAAATGGTCAAATCGCTGGTCGATTTCATTCCCCGTTTGATTGCCGCAGCCATCATGCTACAGGTGGGTGTACTGGTGGCGGATGCACTGAAAGGGGCCGTTGTCACGCTTTGCCAATCGTTCAATATTGCGTCCGGAAAGCTTCTGGGCATGATTGTGTTCTTTTTCTTCCTCATCATCACCCTCATCAGTGCCTTAGGTCAGGCCGGCATCAACACCGAACTGCTGGAATCGAGCTTCAATTTGCTTATTGGGGGCGTTATTTTTGCTTTCGCCATCGGCTACGGCATGGCCTCGCGCGACGTCATGGCCAACATCTTGTCGTCTTTCTACAGTAAAAACCGCTTCTACGAAGGGCAAATTATCCGGGTTGGCGATACGAAAGGGCAAATTATCCGCATGGATAATACGTCGTTAACACTCCAAACCGGCGATACCGTTACAGTTATTCCCCTGCAAAGTCTTCAATCACAAAACGTTGAGGTATTTGATTAATTTAGTCGCTTGTTATCCACCAACCTGTTTGCGTAATGAAAACCTCTTTCTTTCTCCTCTTCTTACTGGGCTGGAGTGGCGTCGCTATGGCTCAAAAACCGACCCGGCTGGACTCCATCAAGGTTGTTCCGATCGATACGGTATACTGGAAACGGTCGGCGCAGGCCGGGATCAATTTGAACCAGGGATCGTTTAGCAGCAACTGGAAGGGGGGGGGCGTTAATTCGATTGCGTTGGGAGCCTTTTTCAATGCCAAATCCGACTACATGCAGCGACGCTTCAACTGGACAAGCGAAGTGCAGTTGCAGTATGGTATCGTCAAAAACCAGAACCAGGATTCCCGAAAAAATGTCGATCGCATTTTTCTGGATACCAAAGTGGGACATCGCTTAAGCCCGGTTTGGCTGGCATTTGGTAACCTCAACTTCCTGTCGCAGTTTGCCACGGGATACCGCTATGAGCAACTGCCCGGTGGTGGTGAGCGGAATGTGTTGATTTCCAACTTTTTCGCTCCGGCTTACCTGACCGAATCGGTTGGGCTGGAATATAAACCCACGACCTATTTCAATCTGCAATTCGGGTTGGGAACCATCCGGCAAACTTTTGTAACCGATGATGCGATCACCGCAGGAGAGCCGACGCGCTACGGTGTTGCTCCCGGCAAAAATGTTCGAAATGAATTTGCCTTCCAGCTCATTGCCAATTTTGACCGCAATCTGATGGAAAATCTGAACCTGAAAGCCCGATACCAGCTTTTTGCCAATTATGCAACCCTGAACGCCATCGACCACCGGCTCGATATCTCCCTGACCGCCAAAGTCAACAAGTACGTCAATGTGAATCTGACCGGCATTGTCCTGTACGACAAAGACCAGGATGATGCCATTCAATATAGCCAGGGGCTGGCCATCGGTTTTTTGTACTCGTTTTAGGCAGCCTCCGATCCGGTTCTGTACAAAGGTGGAATCACCAGCCGATAATACGTCCCGTTTCGGTTGCTGACCTCCAGTTGGCCACCGGCCTGTTCGCTTAACGACGTAATGAGTCGTTTGCCGAACGAGCTATTGGGACGTTCCCACCGTTGGAGATCCAGACCCAGGCCGTTGTCCTGCACTTCCAGCGTAAGACGGGGGCGCACCACGTTCGGTTCGTTGGAATAGTCGGCGGCCAGCCGGATGCGGAGAAAGGGCCGTGAAACGTGTTCGTAGGCATATTTGAAGGCATTGGTCAGGATTTCGTTCAGAATGAGTCCGAGCAACACCGACAGGTCGACATCCAGTTCTTCCTGCTCAATGATCAGTTCACGGTCGAAATTTGCTTTATCGAAACCATAAGCCAGCAACAGACCATCGAAGAGATCGGTAATGTATTCTTTGATGTTGATGGCCGATACGTTGTCGGTCATGTAAAGCCGTTGGTGAATCAGTGCCATCGCTTCCACCCGCTGTTGTCCGGCCCGAACCGCCTGAACCGCTCCCTCGTCTTCCAGTCGTTTCGATTGCAGCCGGAGCAGGCTGGAGACAATGGCCAGGTTATTCTTGACCCGGTGGTTCAGCTCCTGCAGCAGCGTTTTCAACTGCTTCGACTGTTCCGAAATTTTCTGGTGACTTTCCGAAATCACCCGGTTACTTTCCGTAAGTCGGGCATTGGTGCGCCGAATAGTGCGGTATTGCCAGAACAAGAGCCCCGTTAATCCTACCAGAACCACCAAACCGGCACTTAGCCAGCCCAATTGCTGGGCTTTCTGGGTATTTTCCTCATCGAGTTTTTGGATTTGGCTTTCTTTTTCCCGCGCCTGATAGCGGCTTTCGGCCATAATCAGTTGACGTGCTTTGTCGGCATTCAGAACGCTGTCGCGGTACATGGTTTTTTGGCGGTAATAGGCTAGTGCCTGCCGGTCCTGCCCCCGTTTTTCGTAGATGCGGGTGAGAATGTCGAAAATTTCCTCCCGCAGTTTCAGCCGTTCCGGGCCGTTTTCGCTCCATTTCAAAGCCAACTGAGCGTATTTCTCGGCCTCGTCCGGCCGGTTGAGCAGCAAAAGAGTATTGGGAAGATTGACGTACACATAGCCTTTCAGGTATTCATCTTTCTGTTCTTCGGCGTGTTTCAGGCATTGCCGGTAAATACGCTCCGACTCGGCATAGAGCCCGGCATTCTTGTATTCGATGGCGCGGTTAAAGAGAGCCGCCGTGTAGTCTTCACCATTGGCCTGGTAAATGGCAATGGCCTGGGCATTATAGGCGAGTGCTTTCCGGGAATTTTTCCGGGTGTCTTCCAGGTTGGCCAGTTCAGAATACGCATCGGCCATCAAAACCGCCCGATTGTTTTGGCGGGCTAACTGCCAAGCCTGGCGGTAATAGTTTTCGGCCTGTTTCAGGTCATTAGCCAAAAAATAGGTCTGGCCGATGCGCAGCAAGATCAAAATTCGCTGGTTGAGCGCCGGAGAGTCTTTGAGATAATCGAGTGCCTTCTGAAAATGATTCAGGGCCTGAGCAAAGTTTCCCTGGTCAATTTCCAGACGGCCGAATGATTCATACACCTTGCTGATCTGGCGCTCATCCTGTCGTTTTTCGGCGATGGACAGTGCTTCTGTCAGAGCGGTTTGGGAGTCGCCTACCCGGCCTTTCCGGAGCATCTCTTCGGCAAAATTCTGGTAGTTGGCAATCTGAACCGTATCCGGTTTAGACGCTAGTTGGGCTTTCAGGCTGTCGTAAGCGGTGGGTAAAGTGGGCTGAGCGTAAGTCTGTTGTAGAAAAATGAAAACTGCACAGAGAAATAGAAACCCTTTCATGGATACAGGAAATAACATCAAGCAACAAACTCAACTTCGTTACCAAATCTGGAATTGCTGGATAAACGCCTGTTTATATTGTCGGCCCAGCGGGATAATGTGTTTTCCAATCGTTATTTCACGATCCGAAAATCCTTCGACTTTTTTGATATGAACCGCAAAAGACCGGTGAACACGGGCCAATTGCATTTCGCTTAGCCGTTCCAGCAGGGTGGTAAGCGTCAATCGGATGGCATATTTCCGGTCGTTGGTAACAATGGTAGTATAGGGGCCGTCGGCTTCCAGAATCAAAATATCTTCCAGCAGGATTTTAACAAACTGGTAGTTATGTTTGATAAAGATCAGGTTGTCGATGCGAAGAATGGTTTCCCGGGAGGGCGAATCTTTTTCCAGAATACCGTTTAGCTCAACGGCTTCATCCGGAACCGCCAGTTCCTGTTTATGGCTAAAGTTATGAAGGGCTAACTCCATCGCAATGCGAAGGCTGCTGATGATAACGGGCTTCGTCAGGTAGGCGGCCGGGAGGGTTTGTTTAGCCCGTTCCAGTGTGCTTTTATCAGACAATGCCGTTGTGTAGATTACCGGTACCGGTCGCACGGTCTGGATTTGTCCGATGGTTTCAATGCCGTCCCAGTCACCTTTCAGTTGAATGTCGCACACCACGAGGTCTACCCGCTGCGTTTTAAACAATTCCAGTGCTTTGCGGCCATTGTTTGCAATACCGACTACATAATAGCCTTCTTCTTCCAGTGTATCGGATAAATCCATGGCCAGAACGGCCTCGTCTTCAATTACCAATATGTGGATCTGCTCCTTCTCCATGCCTCAACCGGGTAAAGGGGTAAATTACTGATTATTACTGATAGTATCAGGGAAACGGATTCTTTTTATTCCCTTACCAAAATCGACCGTTCAGGTACCAATACCAGTCGTTAGTAACCATTTGCCTACATCTTATTTTTGGGAAAGTATATTTGCACAATTATTCAATAACTTCCTGTATTTGCACCCTTTACCCAGAAATTTAAAGTATGTTAATTCCCGCTTCTACTTCTTCAGCGTCAGATGCTTCTGATTCTGTTTTACAATTGTATTTTCGGGGTTCCCGGCAACATGTTTTTCAGGCATCCGATTTGGTTTGTTTGCAGGGAGACGGTAATTATACCTGGTTGCATTGGAGAAATCGCCCGTCCATCATTATGCCCAAGACCCTGAAGCAACTGGCGGGAATGTTGCCGGCCGATGGTTTTGTTCGGGTACATCGCAATAGCATTGTCAATTGTGAGTACATTGAACGGGTAGAGCGTTTGAAAACCGGTTTAGGCGCGATTCATTTGCTCAATGGAACCGTGGTGCCGGTGTCACGGCGTCGGTGGGAAGTCATTTCTGAATTGTTATGCAACGCATGAAGCGCACCTAAATGCGTATTTGATCCTGAAAAGGTCAAAGATTAGAAGTAAAATCTATTTCTCTGTCAGAATCGTAAATAGAGTACTATGCTGTCAATCAATGACCCCAATTTCAAGCACCAGATCGACTTGTTAAACATTTTTTACCTTCACAGCGAAGGACAACAGACCTGGATTATCTATTTTGACAATGCCGTTCAGCAGTGCGTGTCCATTGCCGATTCACTTAATGACTGGGAAAAACAATTGCCCGATTTCTGGCGGATCAATGAAAGTTATCTGATCAATCCAGGTATTATATACCGGTTTTATCCGGCCGAAATGCCCCACTTTCCATTGCCGCTGGTGGAGCTAATTTCCGGGCGCGTTCTGGCAGTAAGTCGCCAGAAAACCAAGACGATTTTGCAAAAATGGAACCGGATTCAGCGATCGATACTCTCCTGATTAAAGTTCGACATACCATAAAAAAGGCGCGATACCGTTGGGTACCGCGCCTTTTTTATGGTATGTCGAAATGCTTACTTGATGGCAAATGAACCTTCGCCAATCCGGAAACCTTCCGAGTAGAACTCGATGGTGTATTTACCGGCTTTGTAAGGCACCGTACCCCGGTTGTAGGTCAGCTCCACATTCTGGTTGTTGTTGGTAAACGGAACGGTTTGTTTTACCGTATATACCTGCTCCTGTCCATTGACCTGGAATGTTCCGGAGCCATTGGCCATATCGGAAACTACGGCACCCGTCGGATCCAATACCCGGACAAACACCTCTTTCTCCTCCTGCTTAGTGAGCGGGTTTTCAGGCAGCATGTAGACTACTTTGAGCTTGTCGACACGCTTTGATTTTACCTGATCTTCCGTTGCGTCGCGTTGTTTGCCGCGTGAATTCAGCGCAAATACCCGAACATTCTGGGCTTTCAGTGCAGATGCGCGGGTTACTTTCTCCGCCAAATCCTTATTCACTGTCGCAATGTTGGTCACTGAGTCCTGTAGCGATTGTTTTTCAGTTTGCAGCGTCGTGTTAGCGTCGGCCAGAGTCTGGTTGTTGGTAACCAATAACTGGTTCTCGGTTTTCAGTTGAGCAATCAGGGTATCTTTTTCTACCAGATACGCTTCGTATTGCTTGATTTTTGCTTCATACTTAGCGATCGAAATCCGTTGCCCTTTCCGAAGACTCGCTTTGTCGCGTTCCAGATCCGCTTTTACACGCTCCAGATCCGTAATGTCACCACCCAGTTTCTTTACTTCAGCAATTTTAGCATCCAGAGCCGTTGAGATTGAATCCAGTCTCGTTCGGGTGGTTGCCAATTCCTCTACGCGGGTGGCAATCGTCGCTTCCTGATTTTTACCCACTTCTTTCTGTTCATACAACAGATAACTGGACACACCGGCCAGAATGGTCATAATAACTAAGGCTGCTACGAGCGCTCCGTTTGCTTTTGGCTTATTGTTTTCCATAACTACTTTGTGCGGTTTGAATTGAATTAGACAGAATTAAACAAAAAAAACTTGAGTAAATTAGTGTCATTCAATCATGTTAAGGTTAAAAAAGACGAATACATTGTAACCATAACGGGGGCTTCTGTAGAGTTAGTGTATTACGGAATTAAATTTTAATAAAACACTACATCCTGACTCAGAGCACATTCGTTATCGACTGGACTATTAATTATAACTCTGTGCAGGTGAAAAATGTTATATAAATTGCTAAAACACCTCTAAAATGTCCCACTTTTCCTGATTATGCCTGAGTTACCCGAGGTCGAAATTTACCGGCGTTATCTTGAAACATCATCGCTCAACCAGCCCATCCAAGCCATAGAGGTCGAAGACCCCAAGTTGCTGACCACCGATTTCGCCACCCTGCACGAAGCACTGGTGGGTCGTTGGTTTTCCGGCACCCACCGGGTGGGTAAAAATCTTTTTGTGACAACCGACGGCCCCGGCGAAATCAGCGAACCGGTGATCGTTCACATGCATTTCGGCATGACGGGCGATCTGGCATATTACCATTCCTCACTTGACCGACCGAAGTATGCCCGGATTGTATTTCACTTCCGGAACGGCTTCAATCTAGGCTTCATTTGTCCGCGAAAATTTGAGCGGATTGGCCTAATCACCGACATAGATAGGTATTTAAAACGGAAAAAGATTGGTAAAGATGGGTTGGAAATCACTTTTTCTGAGCTAACGGGACAGGTTCGGCGTAAAAAAGCCCTGATTAAACCGCTGTTGATGGATCAAACTACCGTAGCCGGATTGGGGAACTGGATTGTGGATGAAGTGCTTTTTCAGGCGAAAGTCCATCCCGAAAAACGAACCGAAAACCTGACCGACGACGAGATCCGGCAGCTTCACGATGCCATCCGGCTCGTGTTGACCACCGCCATTCGCCACGAAGCCCAATACCGCGATTTTCCGGTCGGCTTTCTGATTCACGCCCGCGCGTGGGACAACTCACCTTACGACGACGTGGAAGCTCACAAATTCTGCCCCCGCTGCGGCACCAGGATTGAGAAAATCGAGGTCGGCGGGCGAACGACGTATTTCTGCCCGAACGATCAGCGTATTTCCTGAAAATCGGCCTTTCTGAGTAATAGGGAAGTATTAAACCGAAAAAACACAGACTGGAGTCGGTGGAGGCATCAAAAAAATCCCGTTCTTGCGATTTCCTAATCCTGAACCACCTTGGCTACTGTACTTCCTGAATTTCGTGCCGGTCGACTGATGTCGATGGACGCTTACCGCGGCTTTGTGATGTTTCTGATGGCCGCCGAAATCCTCCACTACGGCCGCATCTCGGAAGCCCTGCCCGACAGTTCGTTCTGGCGTTTTATGGATCATCATCAAAGCCACGTCGAATGGTTTGGCTGTACGCTGCACGATTTGATCCAACCCTCGTTTTCGTTTCTGGTGGGCGTGGCCCTGCCGTATTCCATCGCCAGCCGGGCGGCCAAAAACGAATCGTTTGGGGTGATGTTTGCCCAAACGCTGCGACGCTCGTTGATTCTGATTCTGCTCGGTATTTTGCTGCGATCGGTCGGCCGGGAACAGACTAATTTTACGTTTGAAGACACCCTGACGCAAATCGGATTGGGCTATCCGTTTCTGTTTTTATTGGGTTTTCGGCCCACGCGCACGGTTTGGATTGCTTTGGTCGCCATTCTGGTGGGGTATTGGCTGGCGTTTGTGCTGTATCCGTTGCCCGGCCCCGGTTTTTCGTACGAAGCCGTGGGTGTTCCTGCCGATTGGCCCTATCATAAAACCGGTCTTGCCGCTCATTTCAATAAAAACAGCAACCTGGCCTGGGCCTTCGATACCTGGTTTCTGAACCTGTTTCCCCGTGCCAAGCCGTTTCTGTTCAATGGAGGAGGCTATGCAACCCTGAGCTTTATTCCGACCCTGGGAACGATGGTGCTGGGCTTGCAGGCTGGTCGATGGCTACGCGCCGGTTTACCCTATTCCGAAGTTCTGAAGCGGTTTTTGATCGCCGGCGTCATGGGTCTGGCAACGGGCTGGCTGCTGACCATCACGGGCATCAGTCCTTCCATCAAGCGTATCTGGACGCCCGGTTGGGTGTTGTTCAGTGGCGGCTGGTGTTTTTTGCTCCTTTCTGCTTTCTACTATATAATAGATGTGCGGCAATGGCGCGGCTGGGCGTTTCCACTGGTCGTGATCGGCATGAATTCCATCGCCATTTACTGCCTGGTTCACCTCATCGACCATTTTATCATCGACACGTTCAAGACGCATCTGGGCCAAACCGTATTCGAACAGTTCGGTGCCTATGAACCGCTGGCCAGTGGTGGAGCGGCCCTGCTGGTTTTCTGGCTGATCCTGTACTGGATGTACAAGAAGAAGTTGTTTATCCGGGTGTAGGGACAATGAAAGTACCAACAAAAAAACACCCCTGACCCAAAAGATCAGGGGTGAAAAGTGAAGGAAAGGAATAGAATCTTAGCGAACTGTGGCTTTCACCACTGGGCTGTAATTGTATTTGGCGACGGCGGTAGTCCGCACACCGACCCGGAAATAGTACTCGCCTTTGGGTAAATGCGTATCGGCCCATTTGAACGTAAACGTCCGGGGCGTGCCCAGAAGGCTGGCGTCCGTTACACTACCGGCAATGTCCTGTCTCCAGAGATTGATAAAATAGCCTGAGGTATTGGAACTGATGCTTTCATCGACCTTTGCATAATCGTTGATCATAAAAATGATCTGCGAAATTTTCGTCGTCGTGTTGGCAGCCGGTTTCGTAATCGTATACGTAAATGTGCTGTCGGTTACACTCGCCGTCAGCCGGTAGAAGGGCGTGACCTTGAAATTCACTTCCTTCCGGTCGCCGTTGCCGAGATCCACCGTTGCCGAATCACCGGGTTGATACAGGAAAGCACCGTCGCGCGGCAGGGCTTTGTAGGTACCCGCAAAAAACTGCGTGGCAGAAAATTCGCCATTGGCTTTCAACTCAATATCAGTCGTGCCGGGGTTGGGGTATTTCACTTTATCCCATTGAATAAACCGTACGGTCCCACCGCCGGGCTGCCTGATTTCCAGGGGCTGGCCGTTTTCGGCGTCCGTCACTTTGCCGTAAATCCCCGCATCCGGGGCCACAAAATTATCCCAGTTCTTGCAGCCACTGATCATCGCTCCAAAAAAAATGGGTAACAAAAAGATTCGTTTGATCGATTTCATAGGGTACGGTTTTTAATAGCCGGGGTTTCCATTTCCTAATAATGAGCCAGCCTTGCTGCGTTCCGACGCTGGAATCTGAAAGTAATAGTCTTTGACCTGATACGTTTTTCCACCGCCATTGGGCGTTTTTTCGAAGACATAATCCTTCGAATTGACATCATAATAGATATACAGCCCGTTGGGAATCCAGCCGCTGAATTCGGTCGTCAGTGTCCGCCATCTTCTCAAATCCCAGAAGGTCCGGTTTTCAAAAGCCAGCTCCACATTCCGTTCATTCCGGATTTTAGCCCGATCAATGGTGGTCAGTTTGGCAATACCCGCCCGGGTGCGGAGTTGGTTCACGGCATCCAGGGCTTCAGCAGCCGGTTTTCCCAGTTCAAAGGCCGCTTCGGCATAATTCAGCAGCACTTCGCCCAGCCGCATATCGAGCCAGTCGGTTTCGGAGGTCCAGTCCACGCACAAATTGGCGGGCCGAACCGGATCAAGCCATTTTTTCAGCCAGAAGACGCTGGCACCGTTGTTCGAATTACCAGTGGCCCGCACCGAATTGGCCGTCGGGTTGGCCACAATCTGTTTTTTGTCGATGTCGAAATACTGGTTGAGCGCTGTCCCGTTGTATCTTACCCCGTTGAAAATGACCCCGCGCTGACCGGTAATTTCGACGCCCTTGAATGAGCTGCCGGTTGAAATGACGGAGCCGAAAAAGCGCGGATCCTTGTTTTTGAAAACGTCCTGCGGGTTTTTGTAGTGGACATACGCGCCGGGCGTTCCGATGTTCAGCGTTCCTTCCGAACCGTCTACGTATTCAAACCGCTCGATCATGTCCAGGGGCGGGGTCAGGCGGTTGGCATACCCGATTGGCGAACGAACGGCTTCCGGCAAGGCCATCAGATCCTGCGAGTGCGTCCGTCGCGTCGATTCATAATCCCAGCCTTTGCAGAAAATAGCTTCCGGATTGCCTTGCAGTTCGTAGAAAAGCATCTGGAAATTCTGCGCTTTGTCGGTCGGATACTTGTTGAACAGGCTGTATTTTCCACCATCGATAATGGCTTTGGACGCATCGTAAGCGGCTTGCAGATAAGGTGTTGCCTTGGCCGGATCGACGCCCACCAGGCCTTCCAACTCAACGGTTCCAAATTTCGCGATCGAACCCGCGTGCAGCATCGACCGCGAAAGCAGCGCCAGGGCCACAAATTTGTTGGCCCGTCCATACACACTGGTGATCGGTAAGTTAGCAGCCGCAAAGTCCAGATCCGATTTAACCAGATCCCAGACGTCGGCTTCCTTGCTTCGCGGCAGGTTCAGTTCCTGCGTATTGCCGTCGACGGCGGTTTGAGGTTCCAGCAAAATCGGCACACCCCCCCAATATTTGACCAGTTCCTGGTAATAATAGGCCCGCACAAACCGGGCTTCGGCGACGTACGCATTTTTGGTCGCTTCCGGAATCGAAACCGTCGCAATTTCCTTGATAAACGTATTCACGTTCCGAATCGCCCGGTATAATTTCCCCCAGTTTTCGTCATTGTTGGAGGCATTGTTCGAATTGGTCGCTTCCCAGGTCCAGTTGGCCGTATATCCGTCACCATTCCCGGGGAATTCGCCAAACCGACCGTTGCAGTAACTGAAATCCTCGATGGGTAAATCTTTGTATAGCGTGGCAAAATAGGCTTCCACGGCCTCCGGACTGCTGAAAACCTGTTCGGCCGTCAGCAGATCGACCGGTTTTTTATCCAGAAAACTATCGCTGCAGGCCGACAAGCCAAACAGGCCTAGCAGGGCAATGTATTTTTTAAGGTTTTTCATGGGTGTTGGGTGATCAAAAAGAAAGTTGGAGGCCCAGGTTCACGTTCATCGTCAGCGGATAATTGTAGCTGTAAAGCCGGTCGTCGGTGTATTCCGGGTCCACAAAGTCAAGCCCTTTGGAAAAAGTAAAGAGGTTGTAGCCGTTGCCAAAGACACGCAATCCCTTGATGTGAGCTTTACTCAGCAGCGTTTTCGGAAGACTGTAGCCAACTTCCAGGCTTTTCACGCGCAGATACGTCGCGTCGAACCGCCAGAATTCGTTGCTTCGGTAGTTCTGCCGCTGGCCGGTCGACGGGTATTTTCCCGGAATCCATTCGCTGGCGGCATCCACGACGTCCGAACGGTGCCAGCGGTCGTTAAACGCACTGATCGGGTTGGCGGTGGCAAAATAAAACGGTCTGGATAGCTGATCCTGGTAGGCCACCTGATACATGGTTGCGCCCTGCAACAGCATCGAAACGTCGAAGCCTTTCCACGAAACCGTAAGGTTGGTACCGAAATAGATCGCCGGTTTGCTCTGTCCGCGTCCAATGACGGTCTCATCAAGATTGGAAATAATGCCGTCGCCGTTCACGTCAACGTATTTGATATCACCGGGCAGAACCGTCCGGTTGCCCGCGCCGTCCATGATCGGTGCATTCCGGATTTCCTCCAGCGTTTGAAACTGTCCGTCGGTTTTGTAGCCCCAGACAATGTCGTTGAACCGACCGGCATTGCGGTTTCGCCAGTAATCATAATCGCTGTTGGCGGGCGTTTCTTCACGATACCGGTATTGTGTCCGGGCGTAACTCATGTTGGCCGAAATCGAGTAATTCACATCCCGAATCTTGTTGCGATGGCCCAGAACGATTTCGAATCCCTGCGTACGGTCCTGATTCAGATTGACTTGCGGAAGATTGACACCGTAGGTGGCCGGAATGGTCGAAATCCGGTTGCCCAGCAAACCGTCACGATCCCGGCGAAACACGTCGGCTTCAAACGTGAGCAGACTGTTCCAGAAGGCGCCTTCCAGACCAAAATTGGTGGTTGTCGAGGTATACCACGTAATGTTGGGGTTGGCCGAATTTTTGAAGCCGAGTCCACCCACGAAGTTGGTCCCGAACTGATACCCGCTGCTTGGATACGTATAACCGGTCAGAAACTGGAACGAAGCGCCCGAAATGCCGTCATCACCCAGAACACCGTATGAACCGCGTAGTTTTAGATTGGAAATGAAAGGGAGATGGGTTCGAATAAAGGCTTCTTCTGAAATCCGCCAGCCCGCCGAGACATACGGGAAAAAGCCCCAGCGGCTGTTTTTGGGGAAACTGGATGAACCGTCGTAGCGAAAACCGGCCTCGACCAGATACTTCCCGGCGTAATCATAATTGACCCGACCCACATAACTCATGTTGGCGCTCGAACTGTAGCCGGAGCCAATGGCGTCGGTTTTCCGGCTTCCGGCAGCGAGTTGGTCAACGGCATCGATGATAAACTGGGTGGACGCGTTGTGGCTGTTGTTCACCCGGTCGATCTGTTCATACAGGCCCAGCGCGCCGACGTTGTGTTTTCCAAAGCTGTTCTGGTAGTTGAATGACAACTGCACATCATTCCGTTTTCCCTGACCGAACGCTTCATTAATGCGGGAAGGGGCAAGGTGCAAATACGGTTTCTGGTAATACGTCTGTGTGGCCGCGTCGAACAGATACTCATACTGGTTGTATTTCTTGGTAAACTGCTTCCGGAAACTGTAGTTGTTGTCGTAGGCATACTGCGCCTTGAGACTCAGTCCTTTCACGAACGGAACCACGTACGACAACTGAAACGTGGAGGTCAGAAATTTCTCATCATTCCGGTTATATCCACTGTAGGCTTCGGAGAAATCGGCAATCGGATGGCTCAACGCGCTCAGGGGTTGACGCAGATAGGCCGGGTCGTTGTTCGAATAAAGCGGTTCGGTCGGGTCCCATTGCCAGGTATTTTTCAGCAAGGCCCAAATCCCCTGGCTGGGTTCGTTGCTGATCGAGTTGATCAACGCAATGTTCGCGCCCATCGTCAATCCTTTGGTCAGTTCAGCGTCGATGTTGAGCCGCAGGTTGTATTTTTTCCCGGTCAGGATGTCCGATTTGAACAAACCGCCTTCGCCAAAAAAACCGGCAGACGCAAAATACCGGAGTTTGTCCGTTCCGCCGTTAATCGTCAGATTGTGTTGCTGTTGCGAAGCACGGTCGCGCAAAACCGCCTTTAAAAAATCGGTGCTGGTGGCCTTTCCGCTTTGAAAATCGGCCAGTTGCGTAGCCGAATACTTGGGGGGCGTAAATTCAGCCCGGTTACTGATGTTGTTGTTGACGTGTTGCTCGTTGAAGAGGGTTGCGTATTGAAAGGCATTGGATAGTTGGGGGTATTTGGTGATGATCTGCTGCCCGACGTGCGTCGTATAGTTCACCTGAACCTTGCCCTGGCTCCCTTTTTTGGTGGTAACCAGCACCACACCGTTGGCCGCTTTCACGCCATAAATAGCCGCCGTGGCATCTTTCAGAATCGAGACACTTTCAATTTCGTTGGGATCGAGCCGGTCAAAACCGGATTTGTCGCGTTGAACGCCGTCCACAATGATCAGCGGCCCCCCGGTTTGATTGCCGTTAATGTCATTGGGGTCCGTATAACTAAACCCACGAATGTCGATCTGGGAATCGTATTTGCCGGGTTGGCTCGACAACTGCACCACCCGAACGCCGGGGGCGCGCCCGGTCAGTGTGTTGGTCACGTCGTTGTTCGAATTAATCACCAGCTCTTTACTGGCAACCGTTGCGATTGCCCCCGTAACATTCACCTTCCGTTGCGTACCATACCCAACCACCACCACCTCGCCCAGCGCCTGCGCATCTTCTTTCAGCGTAACATCCAGCGAACTCCGGTTGTCGACAGCCGCTTCGTAGGAAAGATAACCGACAAACGAAAAAACCAGCGTTGTGGCTTCATTCGGAATGCTCAGGGTATAAACGCCTTTTTCGTTGGTGGTCGTGCCGCGGGATGTCCCCTTGATCACGATGTTGACACCCGGTAATGCGCCCCCTTTTTCGTCAGAAACTTTCCCCGTAATGGTCCGATCCGGCAGGGTGTGGCGGTTGGTTGCGGGTTGTAACCGCAGGGGGCGTGCCAGTGAAGCCGCAGGTGGGTTGGATCGGCGCGCCAGCAATTCCTGGGCTTCTACGGGCAGCGTGCCGACTAGTCCAATGATCAGAAACGCCCGGATGAGGTGCCCGTATGGCACGCGCATCGTTTTTAAGGCAAATAAAGTTTTTTGCATAAACCCTGATTTTGTTGGATTAAATTTTGGACGAAGTACGTCGGCAGGGCTTAAAAAAATCTTAATAAATGCTTAATTAGCAGGGCTTCACTCTGTGTTTTATCATTATTAATATGGTTTTTTTATAATTTAATGCCTTCTGCCCGGACCTGGGTGAAACCCTTCAGGGGTTTTGACAGGAGGTGAATATTGGATAACTTAGGGGCATTGGCGGCATCAGTCGTCTCGAATAGAATAAGCCGCAGCATGAAAGGCGACGCTCAAAGAGCCCAACAATACCGATTGGCGGGCTGGATAACCAGAATGATGGAAGGCTTTCCCGAAACGTTGTTCAGTCCGTTCCTGCGTTTATTTTTTTATACCGTCGCCCTACTGCTGGTGGCCACTACTTCCGCAACGGCTCAATCCTACGGGTTGCGCTTCGCAGGTCACGAAGAAATTCAGGACAACCGGACTTCGCTGGATTTGAGGCCCGAAAAACCGCTGTGTCTTAACGGCAACGTCGAACTGTCGTTTGATGTGTCACTGGCGGCCAGCTATAAAACGTATTTTGGCTACATTTTCAGGATTATTCAGGACGATAAGCAAAACCTGGATCTGCTGTACGATCAGAAGTCGCTCAACTTCAAAATGATCATTGGCGAACGGTTTTCTCCATCCGTTATCAAGCTCGATTCGGCGCATGTATTCAACCATTGGAATCATTTTAAACTCCAACTGGATCTGAAAAACCGCACCATGAGCGTTTACGTAAACAACAAAAGAGTCATTACCGATAAGATCGCGTTCAACGAATCAGGTTGTTTCAGGATCTTTTTTGGCGGCAACGAGTTCCGGGAGTTTAAATCGAAAGATTTGCCGCCAATGGATATCAAAGACATCAGCCTGTCTGAAAATGGCAAACGGATTCATTATTGGCCGTTGAATGAAGTCAAAGGAGCAACAGCACAAGATGAGCTTTCCGGGCAACCGGCCGTCATTAAAAATCCCGTCTGGATTAAAGCACTGCACAATGAATGGAACGTAGCAGATCAGTTTACGCTGAAAGGCCGGGCCACCGTAGCGTTTGATCCGGCGTCTGAAACCGTATGCGTTACGGGGTCGGATGCGCTATATCAGTATTCGGTTCGAAACCGGCAGGGCGTTCTTCAGGCGCAAAAAACTCCCCCAAAAAGCTTTTTTCTGGGTAGTCAGGCCGTCTTTAATCCCTTTACCGCCCGGTTTTATGACTATTACGTTGATCAGAAAGCCGTGTCGGTTTATAACCCCGTTGCACGTAGCTGGACCACCGAAACCATGACGCCCAGCCCGGTGAAAGTGACCGAATACTGGCACGCGAACCAATTCGTTTCCGGGCTTGATTCTTCCCTCTATATTTTGGGCGGTTATGGCCAGCTAACGTATAAAAACAGCATTTTTCGCTATCACTTTGCTTCCAGGAAATGGGAAACGCTGCCCACCCGGAGCGATGCTTTTACCCCCCGGTATTTGGCGGCTTTGGGCACAACCGCCCGTGCCGACACCGCCTATTTAATCGGTGGGTACGGAAGCCTGACGGGTGAACAAATGGTTAATCCGAAAAGTAATTATGACTTGTTACAGTATGTGGTGAAAGACAATAAGTTCCGGAAACTGTATGAATTGAAGGTTCCGAAAACGGATTTTGCGTTTGCCAATTCCCTGGTGATCGATTCCAAATCGAAGACTTTTTATGGCCTTATTTTTCCGAATCAGCAGTTTAAGTCACAGCTTCAACTGATTCGGGGCTCGCTGTCGGAACCGACGTATGAACGGGTCGGTCACTCGATACCGTACTCCTTCCACGACATTCACTCGTATTCGGATCTCTATTATTGCCCGATTAGCCAGAAACTGATCGCGGTTACGCTGTATCGGAATGAGCCGAACAACACCACGGATGTGAAGCTTTATACCATTTCGTTCCCGCCCAACAAATTGGAGGTGCAGGCGGCTTCGGTAAAACCGTCGTCGGGCTCCGTTTGGCCGTGGCTGCTGGCCGGATTCGCTGTCGTTGCGGGCGTTCTGGTTTTGTTGTATGTCCGCACCAAACGTCGGTCCACACCGCAGACAGAAACCGTACCGGTTTTCGACAACCACCCGGTTACCGCGCTAACGGTTGCGCCGGGAAGTAGCTCTCGGGCTTTGGCACTTGAGCCGACGCCGAAAGCAAGCGTCTTCTTTTTTGGTAATTTTCAGGTGCTGGACCACGCTGGAAACGACATTACCAAAGCGTTTACTCCCCTGCTAAAAGAGCTTTTTCTGCTGCTGGCCCTCAATAGCATCGACAAACAGCGCGGGCTTCCGTCCGAAAAACTCAACGAAATTCTCTGGCCGGACAAGTCGGGTCGGGATGCGAGTAATAACCGCTCCGTCAACATGGCCAAACTAAGGAGTATTCTGGATAAAGTCGGTTTTTGCTCGCTCTCCAAAGAGTCCGGCTATTGGAAAGTGGAGTTCGATTTTAACCAGCTCTATGTCGATTATGAACGCTACGTGGCCATTATCAACAACAAAGCCGCGCTGACCAAACAGACGATTTTTGAATTGGGCGAAATCACCAAACGCGGTTCGTTTTTGCTGAACACCGAATATTACTGGCTGGACGATTTCAAAGCCGATATTTCCAACAAAATCATCAATACCTTTCTGCAATACGCGGATAAATTAAGCATCAGCGAAGATCCCGAGTTTCTGATCCAGATTACGAACTTCATTTTCGACTACGATCCCGTCAACGAAGACGCCATTATCCTGAAGTGTAAAGCTTTGTCGTTAATGGGAAAACACACCCTGGCGAAGAACACCTTCGAGAAATTTGTCCGGGATTACAAAGCCATTTACGGCGAAGAATACGAGCAATCGTTCTCGGCCATTATCGACTAGTCTGCGCTGGCCGGAAACGGTTTATCCGATTTTCTGTCTGTTCCTTCCCGCTTTTTTGCCCAGTTAAGCGTTTATTAAGATTTTTTTAAGCTCGGTAGCCGTACTTCACACCGGGTTTTCGCTGTGGGTGTTGTTGGTAAATTTGTCGGGGCCATAACCGGTATGAAATCCTCTGCCCGGCCTTTGGTGAAGGAGTTTATCTCTTCCGAAACGGTTAAATGGCGATATTCTGGAATTCCTATGAAAAAAATACGACTACTCGGTCTTGTGTTGTTCAGCCAAATCGCGGCACTGGCGCAGCAACCGAACGCTTTAAAACTTTGGTACGATAAACCCGCCGGTAAAACCTGGACGGATGCCCTTCCCGTTGGCAACGGACGACTGGGCGCGATGGTCTACGGCAATCCGCAGCAGGAAATCATCAAACTGAACGAGTCTTCCGTCTGGTCGGGTGGTCCAAACCGCAACGATAATCCCGATGCGCTGGCGGCTTTGCCCACCATCCGAAAGCTGATTTTTGAAGGCAAACACGCCGAAGCGCAGCAACTGGCAGCCGAGAAAGTCGAGTCCAAAAAGGCGCAGGGCATGATGTTTCAGCCCGTCGGAAATCTGAATCTGGCGTTTGCCGGTCATGATTCGTTTACCGATTATTACCGGGAACTGGATCTGGAACGCGCCGTCTCGACCACCATGTATACCGTCGATGGTGTGCGCTACACCCGGCAGGTGATCGCGTCCGTTCCCGATCAGGTAATTGCCATTCGACTGACGGCCAGCCAGCCGGGCAAGCTGACTTTCACGGCTTTTCTGAACAGTCCTCAAAAAACAGAGCGCAAAACCGGGGGTAAAGACAAGCTGGTTTTGACCGGCATCACCAGCGACCACGAAGGTGTCAAAGGACAGGTGCGGTTCAATGCGCACGTCAAAGTGCTGCCGGAAGGCGGACAATTGAATCCGACGGATACATCGGTTGTTGTATCCGGCGCGAATGCGGTTACCCTGTATGTTTCGATCGGGACGAATTTCGTGGATTATAAAACCCTGACGGCCAACCCGCAAGCCCAGGCTAACCAACCTCTCAACCGGGTCGTTACGCGGCCTTTCAGTGCGGTTTTGAAAGATCACGTGGCGGCTTATCAAACGTATTTTAACCGGGTAAAACTGGATCTGGGTACGACCGACGCGGCTAAGTTGCCAACCGATGAACGCATCCGGCAGTTTGCGTCGGGCAACGATCCGCAACTTGTTTCGCTGTATTTTCAGTTTGGTCGGTATTTGCTGATTTCCTGCTCGCAACCGGGCCGCAACGGCCGGTCCGCCGTTGCGGTTCCGGGTCAACCCGCTAACCTGCAAGGCATCTGGAACCAGCAAATGAGTCCGCCCTGGGACAGTAAATACACGATCAACATCAACACCGAAATGAATTACTGGCCCGCCGAGGTCGCTAACCTGACCGAACTGCACGAACCGCTGATTCAGATGGTGAAAGACCTTTCGCAAACCGGTCAGCAAACCGCCCGGGAGATGTATGGCGCGGGCGGCTGGGTGGCCCACCACAACACCGATCTGTGGCGCATTACCGGACCGGTCGATCCGATTTTCTACGCCATGTGGCCGATGAGCGGTGCCTGGCTTAGTCAGCATGCCTGGGAAAAATACCGGTATTCCGGCGATAAAACGTACCTGAAAACGGTCTATCCGGCGATCAAGGGAGCGGCTCAATTCTTCGTCGATTTTCTAATCGAAGAGCCTACGCATCACTGGCTGGTGGTTAGCCCGAGCATGTCGCCCGAAAATGCGCCGACCAGCCGCCCGAATGTGACGATTGGTGCGGGTCATACGATGGATAATCAACTGGTTTTCGATATTCTGACGGCGGCCATGCGGTCGGCGGAAGCCTTGAATACCGATGCGGAATTTGTCAAAGTCCTGAAAGAAAAACGTGCGAGGCTGGCACCCATGCAGGTCGGGCAGCACGGACAGTTGCAGGAATGGCTGGAAGATCTGGACAATCCGAAAGACAATCACCGGCACATTTCGCACCTCTACGGGTTGTATCCGTCGGCTCAATTATCAGCCTATCGCACGCCCGAACTGTTCAGTGCAGCCCGGACGTCGCTCGAACACCGGGGCGATGTTTCGACGGGCTGGTCGATGGGCTGGAAAGTGAACTGGTGGGCGCGGCTGCTGGACGGAAACCGGGCGTATAAACTCATTACCGATCAGCTTTCGCCGGTCAATGCGCCCGGCAAAAAAGGCGGTGGCGGCACGTATACCAACCTTTTCGATGCGCATCCGCCGTTCCAGATCGATGGCAACTTTGGCTGTACGGCGGGCGTGGCCGAAATGCTGTTGCAAAGTCATGACGGCACCATTCACCTGCTTCCCGCTTTGCCGGATGTCTGGAAATCGGGGAAAATCAGCGGTTTACGGGCGCGGGGCGGTTTTGAACTGGTGGCTATGGAATGGAAAGACGGTAAAGTGGCGAAGGTGACGATCAGGTCGAATCTGGGTGGAAACTGCCGGATTCGCGTACCGAATGCATTGAAGTCCACTGGATTGGCCTTGAAAACCGCTCAGGGCGTTAATCCCAATTCGTTTTACCAACCGGAAGAAACGGCCAAAGCGTTGATTTCAAGCCAGGCCACGCTGAATCCGTTGCCGTTGAAGGAAACGCTCGTTTACGATTTGCCGACGCAAAAAGGAAAAACCTACACCCTAACGTTATAGCCCTTACGAAATTCGTAGTCTAAACCCATGAAAAAAACAATCTGGATCAGTGGTGTGCTGGCCGCTTCCATGCTGGCCGTAACGTGTCAGGTGTCCCGGCAAAACTCCCAGGGCACGACGCAAACCCCGGCGAGTCAAACCGTTGAAACGGTTCCGGCATTCACGGCCAATCCGTCACCGGCCCACTTGACGCCCGAGCAAAGCCTGAAATCGTTCCGGCTGCCCAAAGGCTACCACCTCGAACTGGTCGCCAGTGAGCCGATGATTCACGAACCGGTGGCCGTGGCCTGGGATGGAAACGCCAGAATGTACGTCGTGGAGATGGATACCTACATGCAGGATGTGGATGGTTCTCATGAGCACGATCCGGTTAGCCGGGTGATGCTGCTGGAAGACACCAATAACGACGGCAAAATGGACAAAAGCTCCGTGTTTATCGACAAACTGGTGTTGCCCCGCATGGTGCTGTGCGTCGGTCACGAGTTGCTGGTCAACGAAACGGATACCTACGACATTTATAGTTACAAGGACACGGACGGCGACGGCGTGGCCGATCAGAAAAAACCGGTTTTTAATCCGGGGAAAAAAGCGCCCGGCAACCTGGAACACCAGCGCAGCGGTTTGGACTGGAATCTGGACAACTGGATTTACGTCACCGTTGATCCGGTGCGGTTTCGCTATACCAACGGGATGTTGAAAGCGGATTCGATTCCGAGCGGTTCCGGCGGGCAGTGGGGGTTGACACACGACAATTACGGAAGGCTGTATTTCTCGTCGGCGGGTGGCGAGGTTCCGGCTCTGGGTTTTCAGATCAATCCGATGTACGGTCGGCTGGAATTCAGGGACCAGTATAGTGAGGAATTCAACGCCGTCTGGCCGATCATCAAAACGCCGGATGTTCAGGGCGGGGTGCAGCGCATCCGGACGACGGATACGACGCTGAACCATTTTACGGCCAGTTGCGGCCAGGTAATTTTCCGGGGAGACCGGTTGCCCGCCGATTTGTCGGGCGATTTACTGATCAGCGAACCGGTCGGTCGGCTGATTCGCCGGGCGAAGGTCAGCAACAAAGCCGGCAAAACGATGCTCGAAAACGCGTATCAGAAAGAAGAATTCATTGCGTCGACGGACATGAATTTCCGGGCGGTCAACATGTATACCGGTCCCGACGGCTGTCTGTATATTGTCGATATGAACCGGGGCATCATTCAGGAAGGCAACTGGACCAAACCGGACAGTTACCTGCGGCCCCAGATCACGCGGTTGGGCCTGGATAAAAACATTCAGCACGGCCGGATTTACCGGTTGGTACACGACGGCATCAAGCCGGGTGCGAAACCGCAGATGCTGGATGAGACCGGTAGTAAGTTGGTCACCTATCTTGATCACGCCAACGGCTGGTGGCGCGATAATGCCCAGAAAGAGCTGATAGTGCGGAATGACCAAACCGTGGTTCCGGCACTGAAAGCGATGGCTACCGGACAAAAACCGGTTTCCGCTTTGGGTCGGCTTCATGCCTTGTGGACTTTGGAAGGGTTGAATGCTATTGATAAAACCGTCATTCTGATAGCATTGACGAATGAGGATGCGCAGGTGAGAAAAGCGGGAGTTCTGCTAAGTGAGCCGTATTTAAAACAGAATGACGAGTCGTTGCTGGCGCGATTGGGAGATTTGAAAACCGATCCGAGTTTTGATGTTCGCACGCAACTGGTGCTTTCGTTGTCGTACAGTTCGTTGCCCAAAGCCAAAGCCCTGGCGCAGGAAATTATTGCCCTGGCACCCGACAATGAGATGGTGGCCCGCGCGCAGAAAAGCCTGGACAAAAACGAGGATGTTAAGAGATTCGGACGGCGGCTGGGCAGTCTGGACGAAACCGACCGGAAGCTGGTTTTGAATGGCTCGACCATTTATAAGTCGCTGTGTACGACCTGCCACGGTTCGGATGGCAAAGGGCTGGAAAGCAAAGCCGCCCCACCGTTGATGGGTTCACAACGCGTTCGCAACCGCAACAAGGAGATCGCCATTCGGATTCTGCTGCATGGTCTTTCCGGACCGATCGACGGGCAAACCTACCCGGATGTGATGCCCGCGATGGGTGCCAATGATGACGAGTGGCTGGCATCCGTGCTGAGTTACATCCGGTACGAATTCGGGAGTAATCAGAATCCCGGCATACGCCCCGCCGACGTAAAAGCGGTTCGGGAACAAACCGCTGGACGTCAGAAAGCCTGGACACTTGACGAACTGGTGAAACCAAATCAGAAATAAGAATCAGCGCATGTCTCTTTCAAAACTCGACCCAATAACGTTCTGAATCACGCGCTGACGAATTAAACTAACACACTCGATTTTACTTGAATACCATGAAAAAACGCTTTTTCCTGGCCGGGATTTTTGTGGCCATTCTGTTTGGTTTTCATGCAAAAAGCCAGACTGCTGAAGTCAAATACGACGAAACGGGCTGTCTCTATACGAGTTACAACGGTTTGGTCATGGCGGGTTACCAGGGCTGGTTTGCCGCCCAGGGCGATGCGTCCGACCGGGGCTGGCATCATTATCAGAAACGGGGGAAATTCGAGCCGGGGTATGCGTCGATTGATTTTTGGCCGGACGTAAAAGAGTATCCCAACACCTACAAAACCGCTTTTCAATATGCCGACGGAGAAAACGCAGCGGTTTATAGTCCCTACGACGAAACCAGTGTCGATCTGCATTTCAAATGGATGAAGGACTACGGCATCGACGGCGTGTTCATGCAGCGGTTTTTGTCCGAAATCAAGTCCGAGAAAGGCAAACGACATTTCAATAAAGTGTTGGCGAATGCCCTGAAATCAGCGAAAAAACACCAGCGGGCACTCTGCATCATGTATGACCTCAGCGGTTCGACGTCGGCGGACATGGACATTTTGGTGAACGACTGGAACGAGTTGCAGCAACTTTTTGCGCTGTTCAATAATAAGGAGAATCCGACGTATCTGCGACACAATGGCAAACCGCTGCTGGCCATCTGGGGCGTTGGGTTTAATGATAACCGGCGGTATACCGTCGCCGATATTCAGGGTCTGGTGGAAAAAGTAAAAGGTCCGACCAAAAAAACATCGGTTTTGCTGGGTGTGCCGTATTACTGGCGAACGATGACGAAAGACACCGAACCGTCGGAACTGCTGCACCCGCTGATTAAAAGTGTGGATGTCATCATGCCGTGGGCGGTGGGGCGTTATAATCCCGCAACCTACGCGACGGTTTCGGGCAATACACTGGCGGGTGACGTGGCCTGGTGCAAAACCAACAACGTGGATTATGTGCCGCTGGTGTTTCCCGGTTTTAGTTGGGGAAATCTGAAAAATAGCCCGAGTGTTTATAACCAGATTCCGCGGCTGAAAGGTGATTTTCTGTGGAGTCAGGTTGCAGGGGCGAAGCAGGCCGGAGCGCAAAGCTTATACGTCGCGATGTTCGACGAAGTAGACGAAGGAACGGCGATTTTCAAAACCAGAAAAGAAGGCGAATTACCGCTGAACGGCGATGGCAAATTTGTCGGCATCGAACCCGATCTGGATTCTGATTATTACCTGTGGCTGACTGGTCAGGCCACCCACTGGTTTCACGGAAAAAAGGGCTATACGGTCCAAAAACCGGTCAGGAAGAAATAGAAAGCGGCCTTACGAAAATTCGTAGAAACTCCGATTGGCCGACTCGCGTAGTGACGCATACGACGCATCGTGGAGCTTCCGCATCATAAAACCGTGTTCCCGCAGAAAATGTAGATTAAATTTCCGAATCAGGCGGTGGTGGGACACTTCCGGGCTTTCGACGTGCTTAATGACGTAATTCGGAAAATACCCGTAAACCTCTTCCGGGGCAATGCTGAACGGCGCCGTGTTCATAGCCGGCGCATATTCCAGTGTGTTCAGAAAATACTCCGTTCCCGGGGCGGTCAGTGTTTCCATTTTTTGCAGGTACGCCACCCGCAGGGGAAGCGGTAACGCCACCAACGAAGCCCGGTCGTAAACGAGGTCAATCTCACCGACTTCTTCGGGCGTTAAGGCGAACAGATCTTTGCAGAAAATGGTCAGATTGTTCGAGATATACCGCTCCCCGACTTTTTCATACGCAAGCTGGTTTTCCGCAAAAAACTGCAGGATCACCTTCTCGACCTTCTCCACACCCACGACGCGTTCCGCAAATTGACTGAAATACACCAGGTCGAGCGACCGGCCGCAGAGCGGCACAAAAATCGACTTTTCCATCAACGCAAACGGCGTCAGGTGTTTCAGTACGTACGGGTGAACGTCCTGGCGGTGGAAGCGGGTGTTCGAATCTTCCCACGATTCTGCCCAGGCTTGCTTTTCCATTAGTACGTGTTGTTGTTGTTCTTGTTGTTCAGTAGTTGTTGTTGCTGTGTCTTTCGACGCTACAAAGGTGGTGGATGGCGCGGCTTTTTTTTAGAGGGAATTTACGGATTCTTAAAAACAGGTACTTCTACGTAATGAAAGCGATGTAAAACAAAACCGCCGTCACAACAAGCCTGAAAGGCTTGCCTATGAATAACCCTGGGTGTAACCCGGGGCAGGCGCACGGATGAGGAGGGGATCGGTAAGCTAGGGGGCGACTTCCAGTTTCAAAATCCGGTTATTAACCGTTCCGTTCGTAATAACGGGTTCGTCGTAGTAGTGAACCCGCATGTGCATCCCGTCGCGAATGGGAATCCGAATCGCATTATTATTTTGGAAACCGGCCGCGCTGCCTCCACCCCGGATGTAGTAACCAAACTTGACGGTGTCGACCATAAAGCTTTCATAATGGTAGTTTTGCCACTTGTTACTGGCATCTTTATCGCGCCAGATTTTCTCCCAATAGCCCGTTACGGTCCCTTCGACTTTCAGGCAATCAGGTGCTTCCAATTTGCTCTTCAGGTGGTTGTAATCAAAAAAAGGTATTCCGAAAGTTACCACAGAGAGGCCGCAGGTGACAAAAAGGAGTATCTTCCGGTGTTTCCAGGAACGGAAAAAAAGAAAAACAATCAGCGTGGCGGCAACGAATCCGGCGGAAATATACGCCCAGAACCACTCTTCGTAGCCTTGGGCAGCGATGTCGTAAATCGTACGGTATTGCATATAGTGGTTAAAGGCGGGAAGATGCTTCTTCCGTTTTGGGTACCAGTACTGGATCAGCTCCCAAGGCCTTTGCCACTAAAAAGACGCTGATGAGCGTCAACACTGCACCCATGAGAAAGGGCGCTCCCGGAAAATACACCGGCGCTTCGGGTTTGGTAAAATACGCAAACAAATGCGTCATTAGCAAGGGGCCAACGATGGAAGTCATGCTCGCCAGACTCGTCAGGGCACCCTGCAGTTCGCCCTGTTCGTTAGGCGGCACCTGCGACGAAATGAGCCCCTGAACCGCCGGCCCTGCCAAACCGCCCAGCGCATACGGAATCATAAACGCAAACATCATCCATCCCTGCGTGGCAAACGCAAACAGCGTAAACCCAATGATGGAGAAGCTCATCCCGGTGAAAACCGCCTTTCGCTGCCCCAGTTTCGGAATGGCCACCCGAATCAAACCGCCCTGAACGATGGCCACCGTCAGTCCGATGAAGCCGAGTGAATAGCCTACCCACGTTTCGTTCCAGCGAAATTTTTCGATGACATAATACGTCCAGGTCGATTGGGGTGCCTGACCGGCAATATACAGCAACACCATCGTGCTGACCAGACCCAGGATGGTTGGATACCGCTTCAACCGGGCCAGCGAACCGATTGGATTGGCCCGTTTCCACTCAAAAGCCCGGCGGTGTTCCTGAGGCAACGATTCCGGGAGGATGAAATACCCGTAGATAAAATTCAGGAGCGACAGCCCCGCCGAAATCATGAAGGGAACCCGGCTGCCATACTGACTGAAAACTCCGCCGATGATGGGGCCAACGATGAAACCTAACCCAAAAGCCGCGCCGACCAGCCCGAAGTTCTGCGCTCGTTTTTCCGGTGGACTGACGTCGGCAATGTAGGCCGATGCCGTGGTGAAACTGGCTCCGCAAATACCGGCAATAAACCGGGCCACAAACAGCCAGGCAATGGTGGGCGCGAAGGCACAAAAGACGTAATCGAGGCCTAGGCCAAAGAGCGAAATCAGCAATACCGGCCGTCGGCCAAAGCGGTCGCTCAATCCGCCCAGGATTGGGGAAAACACAAATTGCATGATGGCGTACGAAAACGTAAGCCAGCCGCCGTATTGCGATGCCTCACTGAGGTCTCCGCCGGTCAGTTCTTCAATCAATCGGGGAACAATCGGAGCGATCACGCCAATGCCCGTGCAGTCAATCAGAATGGTAATGAAGATGAACGTCAGCGCCCGGTTGCGTTGTGGAGCCATGCGGTAAAATTTTGCCCAAAGTTACGGCTTTCTGCCCATTTTTGTCACGAACTTGCCGAAACCATTCATTCCGACGATGACAACACTCGAAAACGACTTTATTAAAGTGAGTATCCGTTCCCAGGGGGCTGAACTGACGTCCATTTATAACAAACGAACTGGTATCGAACACCTCTGGCAGGCCGATCCGGCGGTTTGGGGCTGGCACGCGCCGAATTTATTTCCGGTGGTGGGCGGCTGCCTCGACAACCAGATTATCGTCGATGGAAAACCGTATCCGATGGAGCGGCACGGGTTTACGCGGCAGTCCGAATTTACAGTCATTGAAGCCACGCCGACGAAAGCCTGTTTCTCCCTGAAATCCAACGAAAAAACGCGGGCGGGTTATCCCTATGAATTTGATTTCCAGATCGAATACCAGATCGATAACCAGGTGCTGACGCTTATTTACCGCGTGATCAATCGGGAAGACAAGCGGATGTATTTCTCCGTGGGCTCGCACCCGGCGTTTGCGGTGCCGTTTTTTCCGAACGAAAAATACGAGGATTATTACCTGGAATTTCAGAACGAAGAACCGCTGGAACGTCATATGCTGTCGACCAAAGGCTATTTTACGGGCGAAACCGAGCCGGTTTTGACCGTCGACAAGCAGTTGCCGCTGACGGCCGACTTATTCAATGACGACGCGCTGGTGTTTAAAAATCTGGCTTCCCGGAGCGTGACGATCCGGAGCCGTAACCACGATCAGGCCGTAACGGTTAGCTTTCCGGCGTTTCCGTATCTGGGCATTTGGGCCAAACCGGGCGGGAAGTTCGTCTGCATCGAACCCTGGCTGGGCTGTGCCGACCGCGAGGGAACGCCCGTGCCGTTTGAGGAAAAAGAAGCCATTCAGCACGTTGAACCGAATGGATTGTTTGAAACCGGGTATACGATTGGGGTATAAAAAAAGTGGCCGGAGATCAGTTGATCCCCGGCCACCTCACTCAATAGAGTTAAGCTTATTTCTGCTCCGTCAGCAGGTTGAAGAATTCGTCCAGTTTCGGCAACAGAACGATTTCGGTCCGGCGGTTGGCCTGACGTCCTTCTTCTGTGGTGTTATCTTCTTTCGGGATAAATTCCGAACGACCACCCGCCGTTAAGCGGGCCGGAGCGACGCCAAACTGCGTTTGCAGCAAACGAACTACCGAAGTAGCGCGCATCACGCTCAAATCCCAGTTATCTTTTAGGAATTGCGTCGAGATCGGGTACACATCCGTGTGGCCTTCGACCAGAACATCCAGGTTGCGGTGGTCGTTGATCACCTGCGCTACTTTACCCAATACCGTCTCCGCTTGTTTGTTCAGCACGTAGCTGGCCGAAGGGAACAGCATTTTGTCGGAAATAGAAACGTATACAACGCCTTTTTTCACTTCCACCTGTACATCGCTGTCGTTGATGTCGGACAGAGACCGTTTCAGGTTTTTCACCAATAACAAATTGATAGAATCTCTTCTTTGGGCAGAAGAAGACACATTCGAGAGCGTTTCGAGTGACCGACGGATGCTTTCGGCACCCGCTTTGCTAACAATGGAAAGATCCGCCATCCGGTCCAACAGGTTCGTGTTGGTTTTTTTCAGGTAATCCAACTGACTCTGCAAATCGGTAATCTGACCGTTTTTGGTAAGCAGTTCCGCGTCTTTGGTTCCGATGGTGCTTTGCAGACTGGCCGTTTTTTTGGCGCAATCTTCCAATTCCATTTTTACTTTATCATGAACGGTTTGCAATTCAGCTAATCGCTTTTTGCTTTTGCAGGAGGTTATTACGGTTAAGAGGGCAATGGCAAACAGGAAATTTTTCATATTTTTTGTTAGGGATAATAAAATTATTTAGGGTTAACGCTAAAGCTCTGCAAGTTACGAAGCAAATAGGGAAGGTAACAAATGGATTTTTGCATTATTTCTCTTTTTAAGCTTTTTCTAATTATTCGGTCTTTTAAAACCGCGTCAGGGCTTTTTCTGAGACCGTCAGCCCGATGGACAACGAAGAGGTTGCCGCCGGAGAAGGCGCGTTGCAGACGTGAATCGCCCGGTCGGTTTCCAGAATCGCAAAGTCGTCGAGCAAGCCACCGGTCCGGTCGCAGGCCTGAGCGCGGACGCCCGAACCGCCTTCCATGAGGTCGTTTTCCTGAATTTCCGGGATCAATTCCTGCAAGGCTTTCGTAAATGCCGATTTGGAAAAAGACCGGTACATTTCGCCCAGCCCCGTTTCCCAGTATTTGGCGGCTACTTTCTGAAAACCGGGCCAGCTCAGGGTTTCATATATTTCCTTCAAATTGATGTCCGACTTCCGGTAGCCCTCCCGCTGAAACGCCAGAACCGCATTCGGCCCGGCTTCGACACCGCCGTGAACCATTCGCGTAAAATGAACGCCGAGAAAGGGGAAATTAGGGTCCGGAACCGGATAAATCAGGTTCCGAACGAGGTATTCTTTCTCGGGCCGGATCTTGAAATATTCACCCCGGAAAGGAATAATCCGGACGTCAATCTCCTGTCGTTGGGTGAGTTGCGCAATTTTGTCGGAATACAGCCCGGCGCAGTTGATGACCAGCTTCGTTTCGTAGGTGGCCCGGTCGGTCAACACCACCGAGAGCGTGTTGCCCGGTGTGATCTGGGTCACTTTCTCGCCGAGCCGAATTTCTCCGCCCAGTTCGCGCAGCTTTTCGGCGTATTTCTCGCACACCTGCACGTAGTCGATAATACCGGTTTGCGGCACCCACATCCCTTCAACGCCCCGAACGTGCGGTTCAATTTCGTGCATTTCGGACAGCGTCAGCTTTTTGAGTCCTTCCAGACCGTTCTGCTGCCCGCGCTGGTATAAATTGTCCAGAAGCGGTACTTCCTCCGGTTTGGTAGCCACCACGATTTTGCCGCAAAGTTCATACGGAACATTTTCCTGTTCGCAGAATTCGAGCAGCATCCAGTAACCGCGAATGCAGTTGGTCGCTTTCAGGCTGCCCGGTTTGTAATACAGCCCCGAATGAATAACGCCACTGTTGTGGCCGGTCTGGTGGGCCGCCAGCCGGTTTTCTTTCTCGATGACGGTGACCGAAAGGCCGGGCCGCTGGCGCTTGATTTGCAGGGCCGTCGCCAGCCCGACAATCCCGCCCCCGATGATAATGATGTCATTCATGTCGCTTTACTTTAGGAGGATGAAACATCATAAAAACAGAATAATAAATGTAAAATGATGAATATCAAATGTAAAAGTGTTTTATGAGTGCCAGGCCCTTTTACATTTGATATTCATCATTTTACATTTATTATTTTTTAGCAAAAGTAACCCGCTCACTGCTTAATTCGGAAATGAAACTTTGCCCATTGACACCGTTGGAACGCCCTGCCGATTGCCGAACGATGTAAAGCCACCCGCGACGGCTTCGTTTGCCAAAACCGCAAACAGAATGGCTTCTTTGGCATCACCGGAAATGCCCAGTTCGTCGGTGTTGGCGAAGCGGCAGTCGGGCAATAATTCCTGAATGGCACCGGTCAAAACCGGGTTGTGCATGCCGCCCCCGCTGCGGTAAACGACATACGAATCCCCCGGTTTGATCACGGTTTGAATCGCTTCGGCAATGGTTTCCGCGCTAAACCGGGTCAGGGTCGCAATCAGATCTTCGGGCGTCAGGCCTTTGCCGGTCTGGCTGCGTTGCAGCGCCTGTTCGACGTAATCGGGGTTAAATACTTCCGGTCCTGTAGTTTTTGGGAAGGGAGCCTTGAAAAACGAATCTTTTTTCAACATTTGTACTAAATCCTGATTCACGGTTCCACTGGCGGCAATTCGGCCCTCGGCGTCGTATGGTTTATTGAAAAGCTGTCGCGTAAAAGCGTCGATGAGCGTGTTGCCGGGGCCGGTATCGGTCGTAAACACTTCGTTGGCGTTCAGGTTTCCCGGCAGATAGGTAAAATTGGCAATCCCGCCCATGTTGAGCATCAGGCGGTTTTCGTCTTTCTTTGAAAAAATAAAATAATCGCCATACACCGCCAGCGGAGCGCCTTCGCCCCCTTTGGCAATGTGTTTCTGGCGAAAATCACTGAGGGTGATAATGCCCGTGGTCACGGCAACGTGGTCACCGTCACCGATTTGGAGCGTTGCATTCGGGAATTGATCAAGTTTATGCTGGCTTTTGGGCGCGTGAAAAACCGTTTGGCCGTGGCTGGCCACCAGATCGACGTCGTTGGCCGTCAGGTTCCAGTGGCGGAGGCAGTCGGTCACCATTTGGCCGTGTAATTGCCCAATCCAGGCGTTGAGCAGACACAGATGCTGAAAATCAATTTCTTTTTTGGCAAAAACTTTCCGTATTTCCGCCTTCAGGTCGTCGGTATACGGAACGGTCTCGAAATGGGTGAGCGACACGTCGGTTCGGGGGCCAAAGCCTTTAATACGGCAAAAGGCCACGTCCAGACCGTCCATCGAAGTGCCCGACATCAGCCCGACGATCCGGCGTTCCGGGCGTTGGGCCAGTTCATAAAGGTGTTGTATCTGGATATTCATGAAATAGGAGCGAGAATCCCCGCGCTTTTAGCGGACATCGCGTAGGATGGGGCGGAAAGCGACCGGAGTAAGCCGAACCTTCCGGTGAAACCTAAATTTTCAATAATTGAAAGATTTTTCATGTCTTAATGCTGTGAAACTGACTGCCAAAATCAAACTGCTACCCACCTCTGAACAGGCGCAAAACCTGCTTGATACGCTTGTTCGAGCCAATCAGGCCTGCAATGCTTTGAGTGAAATGGCCTGGGAGAATAAACAGTTTAAGCAGTTTGGGCTTCACAAACTGGCCTACTACCCCATTAAAGAACAGTTCGGGCTTTCGGCGCAAATGATCGTCCGGTGCATTGCTAAGGTGGTGGATGCCTACAAACTGGATAAGAAAACCAAACGGGAACTGCGACCAACCGGGGCTATTGCCTACGACTCCCGCATCCTTTCGTACAACACTAAAAAGAAAACCGCTTCGATCTGGACGTTGACCGGACGTGAAGCTATTCCGTATGTTGGTGGTGAGCATAACGAAGACCTTTTGAAGTTTCAGCAGGGCGAATCGGATTTGCTGTACCGCAAAGGCAAGTGGTTTTTGTTGGCCACCTGCGATGTGCCCGATGAGCAAACCTTTAGGATTGATTCTATCTTGGGCGTCGATCTTGGCATTGTCGATCTGGCAACAGATTCGGACGGTCAACGGTTTGCTGGCTCCGAAATCCGCAAATACAGAAAGAAGCGTTCGGCAATCCGGGCCAGTGTTCAGGCCAAAAAGAATGCGAAGGCTTCTAAGTCTACCATTAAGAATACCCGGCGTTTGCTTAAACGAATCAGTAAAAGAGAGCGAACGACCTCTACCATCATTAATCACACGATTAGTAAAAGACTGGTTGAAAAAGCCCAATCTTCTGGTCGTGGCATTGCGTTGGAGAACTTGAAAGGCATACGGGATCGAACCGTACCACGGCTCCGCAAGAAACAACGTAGTGAACATAGTTCGTGGCCATTCTTTCAATTGCGTCAGTTTATTGCCTACAAAGCGCAATTGGCTGGTGTTCCTTTGGTAATTGTTCCACCGGCTTACACGAGTAAAACCTGTCACGAATGCAACCACCTTGGACACCGTTCCGGCAAGTCCTTTATATGTACAAACTGCGGTAATCGTTGCGATGCTGACCATAATGGTGCTCGTAATATTGCCGCTGTCGGGGCTAGTGTAACTTGGCCTGAAAACTCGACTCTGTATTGCGCGTTGCATCGGTGTTAGGGTTAAAGCCGCCTTGCTTTAGCTGGCGGATTAGTTACAGCGCGGGAACAAGTTGGCAAAAGTACCAACTTGAAACTGTAAATCGAAACGTGAACCACGACAACCGAAACAGTAATTAGTGATGTGGCTGGGAGAAGAACAGTTTGATTTTTTTGAGGGGGTATTTTTCCAGACGCTGGGCCGATCGGTCGAGGTGTTGGAAGCCCGGTTTTTGGTGGGTGGTAATGTCAACACGGCTGCGCAGGTTTTTTCGTCGGAAGGGCTGTTTTTCGTGAAATGGAACCCCGAAGAGAATGCCGACATGTTTGAGTGGGAAGCGCGCGGGCTGGACCTGCTCCGGTCGACGGAAGCCATCTACATTCCCGAAGTCATTGGCTACGGAAAATACCGCGACAAGACCTATCTGGTGCTCGAATACATTGATCCGGTCGTGCCTAAAACCGACTACTGGGAATCATTCGGGCAGTCGCTGGCGTTGTTACATTCACACACGCAGTCCAAATTCGGATTACACTTTGATAATTACATCGGTTCGCTGCCGCAAAGCAACACATTAACAGACAACGGAATCACATTTTACATCGAACAGCGTCTTCAGCCGCAGGCCGGTATGGCTCTCTACAAAGGACTTATTTCGAAAGAGTTATACACTAAATTTCAAAAATTATACCAACGGCTTCCTGATTTATTACCGGTTGAACGTCCGGCCTTGTTACACGGTGATTTGTGGTCGGGCAATGTGATGGTGAACGAACAGGGCGACGCAGCCCTCATCGACCCGGCGGTTTATTACGGTTTGCGCGAAGCCGAACTGGCGTTTACGACGCTTTTCGGCGGTTTCGATGAACGGTTTTACGATGCCTACGATGAAGCGTTTCCGATGGAAGACGGTTTTCAGGAGCGAATCCCGATTTACAATTTGTATCCGTTGCTGGTGCATCTCAACCTGTTTGGAACGGGTTATCTCAGTGGGATTGAGCGGGTGTTGAACCGTTTCTAGACCGGGATTTAGCTGATTTTTCTGATTTAATTGATAAAAATAATCAGAAACAGAGATTTTGATCTGTTCGCCTGACTTATGAAAATCAGTTGAATCAGAAAAATCAGCTAAATCCCGGTTTAGATTATTTTTTATTATATGGAAATCACATCCTTCGAAGATTTTAAGCTCAATAAACAGTTGCTGACGGCGGTCGCGGAAGCGGGCTATGAGCAGCCTACCCCCATCCAGCAGCAGGCGATTCCGCTGGCGATGGCGGGGCATGATGTGCTGGGCATTGCACAGACCGGCACCGGCAAAACGGCGGCATACCTGCTGCCGCTGCTGATGAAAATCAAATACGCGCAGGGTCAACACCCCCGGGCCTTAATTCTGGCGCCCACGCGCGAGCTGGCGATGCAAATTGACGCGGCCATTACGGAACTCGCTAAATACACCGACATCCGGCATATGGCGCTCTACGGCGGAATTGGCCCGAAAGCGCAGATTGAAGCCGTTCAGAAAGGTGTCGATATTCTGGTGGCAACGCCGGGGCGGTTTTCGGACCTCTATTCGCGGGGCGAAATCGTGGTGAAGCAACTGGCGACGATGGTGATGGATGAAGCCGATAAAATCATGGATATGGGGTTCATGCCGCAGATTCGGAAAATTCTGGAAGTCATCCCGGTAAAACGGCAGAACATGCTGTTTTCTGCTACCTTCCCACCCAAAGTAGAGGAACTGTCTTACGAATTTCTGGAGTTCCCGATGCGGGTCGAGGTGACGCCCCAGGCATCGACCGCCGATATGGTGACGCAGAAAATCTACGCCGTTCCTAATTTCAGAACCAAAATCGACCTGCTGGCGTATCTCATGAGTTTCGAAGCCGCCAGCCGGGTAATTGTGTTTGCGCGCTCCAAAGAAACCGCCAACAACATCTATAAATTTTTGGCCCGAAAAGTCATTGCCGACGACCGGATTCGCGTTCTGCACGCCAACAAAGGCCAGAACACGCGGATCAATTCGATGGAAGCCTTCAAGGAAGGCAACATCCGGGTGCTGGTGACCACCGACGTGACGGCGCGGGGCATCGACGTCAACCTGGTGAGTCACGTCATCAATTTCGATGTGCCGCTGATTTACGAAGATTACGTCCACCGGATCGGGCGGACGGGCCGCGCCAACCATACCGGCGAAGCCATCACGTTTGTAACGATGGCGGAAGAGTACCATATCCGGCAGATTGAGAAAATTATCCGGATGCAGATTCCGCGCGAACCCATCCCGGACGCTGTGCCGATTACCGAAACCCCGTTCGAAGAACAGCAGGACTTTTTGCGGGAGATCGACGACCAGCGGAAAAAGGAAGATCCAACGTTTAAAGGAGCTTTTCACGAGAAAAAAGGGATTCCCGTCAAAGGGCGTACCAATTCAAGCAAAACAGGGCCCACCCGCAGTACGTCGACGCGCGGAAAAGCGCCCAAAAGTCCGGCAGCCCGCAGTGGCAAACCCAAAACCGGCCCACCCCGTCGTCGGAAGACGTAACCGTTTTTCAATATTTTGTACTAAATTGAATCCCCCTACGTTTTATAGGGGTTAGTACGTTGAACGTCACATGAATAATCGGACAAAAGGAATACGGTTTTTCGGTCTTTTGCTTTGCCTGCCTCTGGGCGTTTTTGCACAGACCGGATCACTGGTAAGTTCTGCCCGGAAGGTCGAAGCCGGTAAGAGTGATACCGTTGTTGAGGTTTCCAAAGAACCCAACCGCACAGTAGCTAACCCCATGGTGACGCCTTTGTTTGGAGAACAGGCAAAATCGGCCAAGCATATCGACTGGGAAGTGCGGTTTTTGAACGAATGCGACCAGAGTTTTGCCAACCGGAAGGAAGCGAGCCAGTTTTTCTCGACCCGCGCCTGGGAATACCTGACGGAAGGGCAACTGGACACGGCGACCTACCGCTTTAATCTGGCCTGGTTGCTGGACGACAAAAATTCTGATACGTATTGGGGGCTGGGTGTCATCAGCTACCAGCAAAACAAAATGCCCGAGTCGATTCGGCTCCTGAAAAAAGGGCTGGCCGTGGCCGACAGTAACGCCGTTCTGATGACCGACCTCGCCACGGTAGAACTCAAACAGTACAAGGAAAACAAAGATGCCGAATTGCTCGAAGACGCCATTTCGGTACTCAACAAAGCACTTCAATACGACGTAACGAACGCCAATACCTTCATGCGGTTGTCGTGGGCCAATTTTTCCAAGGGGGATTATTCCGCAGCCTGGGAGAACCTGCACAAAGGCCGCGCACTGGATCTCGGCGCCGTTGACTTCGTCTATCTCCAGGAACTCCGCGAGAAAATGCCCGATCCCAAAGGCTTTTTCAAATAAATATCCAGCGACTTTAGGGCCTTTTTGGTTTCAAAAATTAACAATTTTTGAGGGCTACAAGATGAATCATCCCTACGGGATTCATTTCTCTATAATGCGGACGTGGTTTCTACAAAATGGACCATCCCTACGGGATTTGTCGGATTTGATTTCCCCTTTTTGGCGGGTTAAAACCTATTGCTACATGCGGGATTATCGAATCCAATAAATCCCGTAGGGATGATTCATCTTGTAGCCCCCGGTAAAACCGGGGGGGCGAGAAACCAGGTGAGTCTAAAATCCCGTAGGGATGACCGATGAAAGGCCAAAGAACTAAAAGTCAATTAGCCCGGGCGGGGGCAGGTACATTAAACTTCTGTAAGTAATACCGGATCGTCCGACCAATCAGAATGCCCCCAATAACCCCCGGTAACACCCAGGCTGCGATGTCGATCATGAAATGATGGTCGGGCAAATACCGGGTATTGACCACCGCGAAAGCCGTTAGTGTGGCAATGTAAGAACCGCACATGCGGCTGATATGCCCAAAGAACCACTCCATTTTGCCGTACCGGGCTTTTTCCGGATTGTGGAATAACCGGACATCGTAGAGGGCATTGAAAAATAGAAGACCGGCAAAGAAGAAATAGAGGATGCCGAATGTGGAAATACGGCCCGTCGAAAACCAGCCCACAACCGCCTGAACGCTCAGCCCGAACATGACCAGCGACGCGCCCAAAGCCACATACGCGGCAAGCTGATCGGTTACGGTCAACCGGTTTTGTGCTTTTTTAAGCCGGAGAATGCGTCGGCCGGAAAAACAGAAGTAAAAACTCAGGATCGCAATAAACAGCAGGAACAGGGTGCTGGGTTTGAAGAAAACCAGGTAAACCGCCGTCAGGCATACTGCGGCCATGCACCAGTAAAACACCAGCCCGGTGAGTTTGTGCAGGCGACCCCCTTTTTGGGATACCATAGGAACAATGCCCACCAGCAAGGCCTGGAAACCCGCCGTGATGTGGACAATCAACATGAGTTTTAACAAGAGATTCATGACTCCGAAAGCGTTTAGTTTGGTTCGATTCGTTGAAACAAACCTACGTGGAGCCGTCAAACCGGGCAAATCAGCGGGGTGTATAGCGGTTTTTTGGGGCGTTTGGTAACCTTCGGGGAATTTGGCAAAGCGGCTGGGACGTTTGGCAAAGGCTCAGGCCATCGATTTGAGTTGGGCCACCAGCGTATCGTTGTATTTCCGGGCCACCGGTATTTGGAAATCGCCGTCGTGCAGATGAAGTTTGTAGCCCTGCGCGTTGCCCGTCACCTTTTCCACTTTTTCCAAATTGATAATATACGACCGGTGGCACCGCACCAGAAAGGCGTTGCCGGTAAGCTGCGTTTCCAGTCGGCTGAGGCTACTGCGAAGCAGCGTTTTGACGGGCTGGTTGTTTTTCAAATACACCACCGTCGAGTAATTGTCACTGGATTCGATGTAGAGCAGATCGGCGGGTGGGAAGCTGACGATATCCTTTTCGTTTTCGGCCGTTAGCGTGATCAAAACCGGTTGGACAGACTCCGCGCCGGGAATTTCTGCGTGGTGTTCCCGAACCGGTATTTCCCGGGCGGCCTGCTGGTATTTTTTGAGTTTGAGAATATAGTTGACCAGCACAGACCCCGCCGAAGGAAAGATGCCAATCACAAACGTCACGACAATCATCCCAAACAACTCAATCGCGTAGATGGGATTGGCAATCAGTGCATTGATGTAGAAGTAGTTGACCAGCCCGATCAACGTAATGTGGGCGGTTATCCAGAGAATTTCGCGCCCCACCGTCCAGCGTTCGTTGGTGAAAAGCTTTGGGAGAAAAACCGGCAGAAGCAGGCTGAGACCGGCCGTCACCAGAAACGAAATTAGGCCAAACCCCAGGATTTTGACGGTTTTGTAAGGCGTTACCCAGCTATTCAGCCCAAAGGGTTGGAAAATCAGCAGAAACAATCCCACAAAAAACCCAATCCAGAACGCCTTGGCCCACCGCCGGCGAACCGGGTCTTCACAGGGATACGGTTGATTCAGTAGTTGCCACATACCAGACAAAAGAAGCTAGACAAGAGAGCAAAGACAAAAGAAAAAGTCTGTATTCTCTTGTCTAGCTTCTTTTGTCTATCAAAACACCTTCCAGTTCGAAATCTGTTGGATAAAATACGGAACAACGGGCGGATAGAGCAGAACAACGACGAAAATTCCGAAAATAGCGCCGTATAAGTGGGCATCGTGGTTGATTGTGCCGCGTCCGCGCCGGGATTCGTAGAACGAGTAGCCCATGTAGAGGGCGCCAAAAATAAAACCGGGTACACCAATGATGCCCATGAGGTAAATCTTTTCGGTGGGCTGGAACATAATCGCGCCAAACAGCAGTGCCGAGACGCCCCCCGACGCCCCCAGTGAATTGTAATTGGACTTATTCCGCTGCCGGATTAGGGTGGGAATGTCAGACACCACAATGGCGACCAGATAGAAAATCAGCAGATAAAGCGGGCCGGACGGGCCAAATAAGGAACCGAAAACCTGCTCGATCAGTGTTCCGAAAAAAAACAGCGTAAACATGTTGAACAGCAAATGGCTGAGGTCGGCATGAATGAACCCCGAAGTCAGAAGCCGGTACCATTGGCCCCGTTTGAGCACTTTTTGCGGGTTTAGAATCATACTGTCCAGAAAAGACTCGTTTCGCCAGGCGTAAAAGCTGACGAGTCCGGTAATGACGATAATGGCAAGCGTAACGGTCATAACGTGTTGTGGAGTAAGGAGTGGTGGGTACGGGCGGTTTTGTCAGCCTAGCTTTCCCGTTCAATAAGCTGTTTGGTAAAACCCAGCAGCAGGGCCTTCCGGACCGGATCGACCGAAAGTTGTTCGAAATTAGCAAAGCCCCGCGTAAAAAAGTCATTGATTCGGGCTTCCGTCAGTTGCCGAATGCCAAGCTGGTCGTAGATGGCGGTGACGGCCTGAACCTTTTCCTGCTTGTCAAACTCGGTAGCACTGAGCCAGCCGATGAGTTCATTTTTCAACGCGCCACTCGACTGTTGCAGGGCTTCGATGAGTAAAAACGTTTTTTTGTTGGCAATAATATCACCTCCAACCTGCTTTCCAAACTTCGCCGGATCACCGTAGACATCCAGCAAATCGTCTTTCAACTGAAACCCCAGACCGATGTTAATACCGCCTTCACGCAGCCGCTGGCTTTCCACATCGTCGGCTCCGGCAATGATGCTGCCCAGTTCGAGCGCAAAACCGAGTAAAACCGACGTTTTGAGCTTGATCATCTCGATGTATTCGTCTTCCGAGACATCCCAGCGGGTCTCAAAATTCATGTCGAGCTGTTGGCCTTCGCAAACTTCGGCGGCTGTGCGGTTGAAGCGGGCCAGCACTTTTTTCAAATACGGGGTTTCAACATCGAGCAGCAATTCGTAGGCATTGACCAGCATGACGTCGCCCGACAGAATGGCGATGTTATGATTCCATTTTTCATGCACCGTCGGCTGACCCCGGCGCAGGGGAGCCTGGTCCATGATGTCGTCGTGCATGAGCGTAAAATTGTGGAAAACTTCAACGGCCACGGCGGGTTTGAGGGCTTTTCGCCAGTCGTCGCCGAACAGGTAAGCGGCCATGAGGGTCAGCAGCGGTCGCATCCGCTTGCCGCCCAGGTTCATGATGTAACTGATCGGGTCGTATAATTCTGCGGGTTGCCGGCCGTATTTGGTTTGTTGAATCTCCTGATGAAGCGCTTCTAAAAAAACAAGCGGGTTGGTGGTTTGGGTCATGGCTCAAAAATACGGAAAACTGCCGGAATGGGAGTTAATAGTTGGGAGTTATGCGTGAAGAGTTTAGGAAATAGCCTGTGATTCAGATAGGATAAGATCAACTAAGTACTCCGTTGGTTGCAGGCCGTCGAGCCAGTGAATGCGTAAACCGTCGCGTTCCATTTTGCGGAAAAACGTCATCTGGCGCTTGGCAAACTGGTGGATGGCGGTTTCCAGCCGGGCGGTCATGGTCGCATAATCCAGTTCGCCGTGCAGATACTGCGTGATGAATTTATACTCCAATCCGTAAAAAATCAGTTTTTCGGCCGGAATCCCGCTTCCCAGTAAGCGTTGAACTTCGTCGATCAGGCCGTTTTGCAGCCGTTGGTGTAATCGGTCGGTGATTCGCTGCCGCCGAACGTCGACGGGTAAATCGATTCCAAAAACCACAGCGTCGGGTTGCGAAACCGGGGCCGACAGATCCGTTACCGGGTTTTCGGTTAAATACGTGGCAATTTCAATCGCCCGAATCAGCCGCTTGCGGGTGGATGTATCGGCCAGATTGCTATACTCGGAAGGAACGTGCCGAAACCGTTCGAGCAATTTGTCGTCAGTTTTCGTTTCCAGCTCCGTCCGCAAGGTCTGATTAACGGGAATGGCCGTATACCGGTGTCCTTTCAAAACCGCTTCGAGGTATAAACCGGTGCCGCCACAGAGGACCGGAACATGGCCCCGCGCCAGGATTCCGGGCAGAACGCGGTTGAAATCCTGCTGATACTGAAACAGATTGTAATCACTGCCCGCGTCGACGATATTGATGAGGTGATGCGGAATCGATTGACTATCAATTTGGTATTCATCCAGATCCTTGCCGGTTCCGATGTCCATGTCCCGGTAGACCTGCCGGGAATCCACGCTGATGATTTCACCGTTCATCCGCCGGGCAACATGAACCGCTAACCGGGTTTTGCCGCTCGCGGTCGGACCGAGGATGACGATGGTTTTTGGCATAGGTTAGGATCGGAACACGGATTAGGCGGATGGAACGGATGTACACGGATAAAATAAAAATCTGTTTTAATCCGTTCCATCCGCCTAATCCGTGTTCCGATAAATCTTCACAAATTTAATACTCCCCGCATTATAAACCGGAATATACCCGCTATCAGCCATCTCAATCTCCGTTAACCCGCCGGGTAACTGACTGGGATAATACCGGATCCACTCACCCGGACGAACCCAGAATTGGTTTGGTTCGGTGGTCTCCAGCCTTGCGAAACCTAGTTTCTCGTAACTCTGGCCGTTGGACCAGTCGCGGTCGGCGTAGGTCATGATGTCGTCGGGTTGAACGTCGGTCATGAAGGCTTTCAGCAGCTTGTCCAGTCCGCCGACGACCGTGCAGTTCAGGTGATTGGCAAACCGCACGAGTTCGACCGAGCGATGTGCTATCCCGTTGCGGGTGATCGAACGCGGATGGCTAAAAGTCGCAACGGCCACCAGCAGTTCCGTCGCGTTGGCAGGTTGTAGGGGAAAATCTGGCGACAGAACCCGAAAATACCGCGCGGGCAGAAACAAACCGTATTTGTATTTGGCGTTCGTTGCGACCTGCAAATGGTTTTCCTGCAAAAACCGCCCGGTCGTGGGTTTGTCGATGCGTCGAACCTGCGTCAGCCGGGCCGGAATCCGCTCGGAAATGCCCACCATCGCCCGAATCCGGGAAAGAACCATCGCCGGACGTTGCCGCCAGACATCCTCCCAAAGGTGAACCAACCGCCAGTTTTCGGACGAAAACCGGTCGGATAACTGCTGAAAAAAATACCGTACCTCCGTTTGCTGCCGAAGGCTGGAATAGGTCTCCAAGTCGATGCAGTGCAGAAGAAGAGAGGTGTCTGCAACGCGGAACAGGGAAAACGGCGTATTGACTGTTGTTTCGAACGGTGTTAGCGTCAGTTGGGCCGAAAGAAGCTCCTGAAAATCATGAGGAAATTTAATTGAGGTGTTTTCCAACGGATTGACGCAAAAAGTTGTCTATACGGCTACTATAACGAAGGAAGTAACCGGAAAAACCTAAAATTAAAGTATAATTGCTAAGTTAATCTAGTTTAATTACAACCTGAATTTCCTGACCGACTCCCCTTACCAATGAACCATCGTGTTATCTGGGCTATTTTGATGGCCCTCCTTCTGCCTTGCACGGTTTTCGGACAGCCTGCTTCGGCGGATAGTTCATTCCGGGAGCAGGCCATTCGGTACGCACACGCCCGCTACGTTCGATCAACCGCCGATCAGGCGCGGTTATACAATGGCGCCGAATACGTCGGCCACCTTCCAACCATCAAAGGCTATCCGTACCTCGACTCGCTCTGGCGCACCGGCTCCGTCACCTACGATGGCATCACCTACCAGAACATTCGCCTGCTTTACGATCTGGTGGATGACGTCGTGGTGGTCCCCCACATCGACAGCGTATACCGGATGCAGTTACAAAACATCAAAGTAAGCCGATTTTCGATTGCCGACCACCAATTCATTCGGATCGTGCGGGATACGGCCCACAACATCGGCCTGCGAACGGGCTTCTACGACCAATTGTACGATGGGCGGTCGAAAGTGCTGGCAAGACGGGTCAAAACCATCCGAACCGAACTGGTGCAGAACGCCGTCAAGGAAGAATATTTATCGGAAAATAGCTTTTACATCGGCAAAAACGGCCTCTTTTATCCCGTCAAAACCAAACGATCGGTCTTGAATCTGTTTGCCGATCAAAAGAAAACCCTCCGCAAATACCTCCGCGAAAACCGCATCAAATTTGCGAAGAACCGCGAAGCCGCCATTGTAAAACTCACTCAGCAGTACGACGCAGCAACCCGATCGTTATGACGAAATTTTACCGAACCTTATTCCTGTTGTGCTGTTTTGTGGGTTCGCTCACCGCCGGTTTTGGGCAACAGGTGGCTGAGAAAAACATCCGCGGGCCGTTCACCAACCTATCCTTCGAGCAGTTTGTTCGGGAGGTGGAAACCCAGACCGATTACCGGTTTTTCTACAACCTCCGTGATGTCGACAGCATCCGGGTCAACTACGACAAAAGCGGCCAGAAACTGCCGACGGTTTTGCAGGAGGTGCTGCAAGGGACCAGCCTGTATTACGCCATCGACGCCAAAAAACAGGTTTTCATCACGCCGGAACGCGCCATTCGGACGGAGTTGCCCATCGGTTTTTTTGACCGGGGCAACAGCACAAGCGAAGGTGACACGAATGTGGTCGATTACCTGGCGGAAAAAGAAAAACGCCGGATTACGCTCGAAACCCGCTTGTTCAACATCGGCCGGGCCACCAACCCCGTTCGGCCCGGCAACGCCAACCTGGCGGGCCACATCCGGAATGCCGCTTCGGGCGAACCGGTGATTGGCGTGGCGGTGTACATCGACAAACCGCGCATTGGCGTCGTGACCGATCAGTTTGGCTATTACTCGATTACGCTGCCGCGTGGACGGCACGAACTCCGGGTGCGCAGCATCGGCATGAAGGATACGAAGCGGCAAATTATGCTCTATTCGGACGGCAAGCTGGAAATTGAGATGGAGGACGACGTGATTGCGTTGAAAGAAGTGGTGATCGAAGCCGAAAAAGACGTGAACGTGTCGGGGCTGCAAATGGGCCTCGAACGGCTGGACATCCGAACGCTCCGGCAGGTGCCAACGGCTTTTGGCGAAGCCGATCTGCTGAAAGTGGTGCTGACCTTGCCGGGCGTCAAGTCGGTGGGGGAGAGTAGCGTGGGGCTGAACGTCCGGGGCGGCTCGACCGACCAGAACCTGATTTTGTACAACGACGCGACGATTTACAATCCGTCGCACCTGTTCGGATTTTTCTCGGCCTTCAATCCGGACATGATCAAAAGCGTCGAACTCTACAAAAGCGGTATTCCGTCGCGGTATGGCGGGCGGTTGTCGTCGGTGCTGGAAGTGACCACGCGCGACGGCAACAAGAAAAAACTGTCGGGTTCGGGCGGAATTGGCGTTTTGACGGGCCGGCTGACGCTGGAAGGACCGATTATCAAAGAAAAGTCGTCGTTTCTAATCGGCGCGCGGTCGACCTATTCCGACTGGTTGCTCAGCAGCCTGAAAAATCCGGCATTCAAAAACAGCCGGGCAAATTTCTACGATCTGAACGCCCACATTACCCACGAATTCAACGAAAAAAATACGATCTACCTCACCGGCTACTACAGCCAGGATGAGTTTCGGCTCAACAGCGATACGGTTTACAACTACAACAACATGAACGCGACGCTGAAGTGGAAACATATTTTCAATACCAAGCTCTACAGCGTTTTTACGGGGACCACCAGCCGGTATAAATATTCCGTTTCCAGCGATCAGAATCCCGTCAATGCCTACAAGCTTACGTTTCAGATCGACCAGACGACGTTTAAAACCGATTTTAACTATTACCCGACGGCCAAACATACCATTGATTTTGGCGTCAGTTCGAACCTGTACAAACTGCATCCGGGGCAATTCCAGCCGTTGGGGGGCGAATCGCTGGTTCGGCCGGATGTGGTGCCGACGGAGCAGGCGCTGGAAAGTGCCATTTATGTGGGCGACCGGTTTGATATTTCGCCCCGGTTTTCGATCAGCTTCGGCTTGCGGTATTCGCTGTTCAATTACCTCGGCCCGAAAGACATCAATGTGTATCCGAATGGGTCGCCCAAAACGGAAGCCAATATCCTGGACACGCTTTCGTACGGAGCCGGAAAAAACATCAAGACCTATCACGGCCCCGAATACCGGGTTTCGGCGCGGTATGCGTTCACGCCCGATGCATCGATCAAGGTCAGTTTCAACCGGATGCGGCAATACCTGCACATGCTGTCGAACACCACGGCGATGGCTCCCACCGACATCTGGAAGCTGAGCGATCCGAATATTCTGCCGCAGGTGGGCGATCAGTTTTCGGTCGGTCTCTACAAGAACTTCAAAAATAACACCATCGAAACCTCGGTCGAAGGGTATTACAAAACGATGGACAACGTGCTGGATTTCCGCAGTGGCGCCACGCTGATTATGAATCATCACCCCGAAACGGAGGTGGTTCGGGCGGAAGGAATGGCGTACGGCGTTGAATTTCTGGTCAAAAAAATCACCGGGCGGTTCAACGGCTGGCTGAGCTACACCTACTCCCGCACGTTTTTGCGCGTGGATCGGAGCGTGCCGCAGGAGAATATCAACCAGGGCGAGTACTACCCCAGCAATTTCGACAAACCGCACGACGTGACCTGGGTTGGCAATTACCGCATCAACCGGCGGTTTAGCGTTTCGCTTAATTTTACGTACAGCACGGGTCGGCCCATTACACTGCCGCTGGCGAAGTACGAGCTGGCGGGTTCGCCCCGGGTGTATTATTCGGAGCGGAACCAGTACCGGATTCCGGACTATTACCGCGCCGACTTATCGCTCAACATCGAGGGCAACCACAAGGTTAAAAAGCTGGCCCACAGCTCCTGGACGGTGGCCGTTTACAACCTGACAGGTCGCCGGAATGCCTACTCGGTGTATTTCACCTCCCTGGGCGGGGTGGTACGAGGGTATAAACTCTCCATTTTTGGGCAGGCAATTCCGACGCTCACGTACAATTTCAAATTCTGAGCATGAGAAAATACCTGACGATAGGGATTGCACTACTGATCGGGAGTTGCGTCGATCCGTACCGGCCGCCGGAAGTTTCGGCTCCCAACACCTATCTCGTGGTCGACGGTTTTCTGAACGCTACGGGGGGGAGTACCATCCGCCTGTCGCGGACGCAGAACCTGTCGGAGAGCAAAAAGCCGACCATCGAGACCAAAGCGACGGTGAAGGTGGAAGGCGAAAAAGGCGGAAGCCAGACCTTTGTCGACCAGGGTGATGGGACCTATACGCTGGCTGCTGGCGGGTTGCAGTTTAATCAGAAATACCGCCTGAGCATCAAAACAGCCGTCGGGCGCAGCTACGCGTCAGACTATGTAACCGTGAAGCAGACGCCCAAAATTGACAATGTAAGCTGGCAGGCGCAGAATCAGGGCGTGCAGTTTCAGGTAACCACGCATGACCCAACGAACAACACAAAATATTACCGCTGGGAATACGAAGAAACCTGGGAGTTTTACTCGGCCTATTATTCGAGCGTCGACTACCTGAACAAGCAGTTTGTGAGTCGGGCAGAAAATATCAACCATTGCTGGCGGACCGAAAAATCGACCGGCATTTTTGTGGCTTCGTCGGTAAAACTAACGGAGGATGTGATCAATAAATTTCCACTGGTCTTTGTCTCCAATTCGTCTTCCAATCGCCTGAAGATCCGTTACAGTCTGCTGGTCAGGCAGTCGGCTTTGACGGCGGAAGCGTTCGAATACTGGCAGAATCTGCGGAAAAATACCGAGAGCCTGGGGTCGATTTTCGATCCGCAGCCGTTTCAGGTCATCGGCAACATCCACGGCGTAACCGACCCGAACGAACCCGTGGTGGGCTATTTGAGCGGTTATTCGGTGGAGGAACAACGCATTTTTGTTAGCCCGACGCAACTGCCGTCTACCTGGCGAATTCCGAGTGGCTACGAGTCCTGTGTGCCGGATACGGTTTTGCTTGCGCCCCCTGCCCCCGACCTATCGGCCGCAGAGATGGCGGGAGCGGGCTGGATTCCGATCGAGGGCTACCTGTCCCCGCAGGGTATTTTAATTGCGTACCTGATGGGGTCGCCCACCTGCATCGATTGCCGAACTGCGGGGGTGAACGTTAAACCCGGTTTCTGGTAAAAGGCGCAGACTGATGTATAGTGTTATCGATTGATTTTCAATTAGCTCATGAATCGGATCAACTTTAGTTGGCTTAGTCTTCTCCTGATCGCAACCATCCTCATCGATAGTTGCGTCGATCCGTACCGGCCGCCGGCGGTTTCGGCTCCCAATACCTATCTGGTGGTCGACGGTTTTCTGAACGGATCGGGCACCAGCAGCATCCGGCTGACACGCACGCAGAACCTGACGGACGGCAGCAAACCCACGGTGGAAACCAAAGCGACGGTGATGGTGGAGGGCGAAAAAGGTGGAAGCCAGACCTTCGTCGACAAGGGCGATGGGACGTATACACTGGCCGCTGGCGGGTTGCAGTTTAATCAGAAATACCGCCTGAACATCAAAACAGCCGCCGGGCGAAGCTATCAGTCCGACTACGTCACCATTAAACAGACACCCAAAATCGATAACGTAAGCTGGAAGGCGCAGGATCAGGGCGTGCAGTTTTATGTAACGACCCGCGATCCAACGAACAACACGAAATATTACCGCTGGGAGTACGAAGAAACCTGGGAGTTTTATTCCGCATTTTACTCCCGGGTCGAATACCTGAACAAGCAGTTTGTTTCCCGGATGGACGACGTCAACCATTGCTGGAGCAACGGAAAATCGACCGGTATTTTCATCGGCTCGTCGGAGAAACTGACGCAGGACGTAATCGATCAATTTCCGCTGGTGTTCGTTTCCAATACCTCTTCCAATCGCCTGAAGATTCGGTACAGCCTGCTGGTCAAGCAGTATGCCCAAACCGCAGAATCGTTCGAATACTGGCAGAATCTGCGGAAAAACACCGAGAGCCTGGGGTCAATTTTCGATCCGCAGCCGTTTCAGGTCATCGGCAATATCCACGGCGTAACCGACCCGAACGAGCCGGTGGTGGGCTATCTGAGCGGTTATTCGGTGGAGGAAAAGCGGATTTTTGTCAATGCCTCCGAACTGCCGCCCTGGCGGATTCCGAGCATGTACGAAGCCTGTCTGCCGGATACCGCTCCCATCTTCAGAACGCCGGAAAAACCATCGGCGGCCGATCAGGCGGAGTCGGGAGCCATTCCCATCGATGAAATTCTGTCCCCTATGGGTCAAATAATCGCTTACCGGATGAGTTCGGCCTATTGCGTCGATTGCCGGACATCGGGTACCAACGTTAAACCGACTTTCTGGTGATGATCTCGCAAGCCATGAATCCACAGAGAAAATACCGGCGTGTAGCCCCTAAATCCCCTAAAGGGGACTTGGACGCGGAACAATCCGGATACGTAAAGTCCCCTTTAGGGGATTTAGGAGCTACACCAGGCAGAATCCTGGCCGTTTTCTTCCTCCTGACTCTCCTCGGCACGCTACCGGTTTGGGGACAAACGGAAAATCCGATCCGGAAGCAGCTCGATACCTACCGAAACCAGACGTTGCAGGAAAAACTGTTTGTCCACCTCGACCGCTCGTTTTACGTAGCCGGCGAGTTGATGTGGTTCAAGATCAACTACGTCGATGGGACGTTTCACCAGCCCTTGTCGTTGAGTAAAGTGGCTTATCTGGAGGTGTTCGACAAAGAAAACCGCCCGGTTTTGCAAACCAAAGTGGCCCTGGCCGACGGTTCGGGCAACGGCTCCCTGTTTCTGCCCACCACGCTGGGTTCAGGGAATTACCTCGTTCGGGCGTATACCAACTGGATGAAAAACACCGACCCTGACTATTTCTTCGAAAAACCGGTTACGATTGTCAACACGTTTCGGAAACTGGAATTGCCGGTTTTGAAAGATTCGCTGGCCTATGATGTTCAGTTTTTCCCGGAAGGCGGTAATCTGGTTCGGAACTTGCCCGGTAAGGTGGCCTTCAAAATGGTTGGGATAACCGGAAAAGGGATTGATTTACAGGGCGTTGTTCTGGATCAGGACAACGACACCGTCGTCAGGTTCAGACCGCTGAAGTTCGGCATGGGGCGTTTTACGTTCAGCCCCGCCGAAGGAAAGCAATACCGGGCGGTGCTGACCGATGCTGCCGGGAAGACGTTCACGCGTCCGTTGCCCGCCGTTCAGGAGCAGGGCTACACGATGCAGGTAGAGGAGCAAAGCCAGGATCAGCTTCGGGTTACGGTGAAAACCACGGCGCCATCGGCCTCGCTGGTGTATTTGCTGACGCATACGCGGCTGGCGGCCATTCGCGCCGATGAGCAAGGCCTGCGCGACCATACGGCCTCGTTTCTGATCGATAAAAAGACGCTGGGCGAAGGCATTTCGCACCTGACGGTTTTCGATGCCAGCCGGAAACCGGTGTGCGAACGGCTGTATTTCAAACGGCCGGAACGGCGGCTGACGATCGACGCTAAATTGACGAGCGGAGCGTTATCAACCCGCGAAAAAGCGGTTTTTGACCTGACGACGCAGGATGAAACCGGGAAATCGGCACTCACGGATCTTTCCGTGGCGGTCTACCGGCTCGATTCGCTCCAACCGGCGGAGTCCGGGGATATTCTGAGTTATTTGCTCCTGACGTCCGATCTGCGGGGCGGGGTCGAATCGCCGGACTATTACTTCCGGGCCACAGGAGCCGAGGTGAATGAAGTGACCGATAATCTGATGCTGACCCAGGGCTGGCGCCGGTTTCGGTGGGAGACGGTTTTGCAAAGCGACCGACCAGCCGAAGCGCATTTGCCAGAGGTAAACGGGCATTTTATCCGCGGAAAAGTGATTCATCCGGGAACGGGCCAGCCGGGGCGCAACATCGGTTCGTACCTGTCGGTGCCGGGCAAACACATTCTGTTATACGGTTCACGGTCGGACAAAGAGGGGCGGATTCACTTTGAAATGAAGGAGTTTTTCGGACCCAAAGACCTCGTCGTGCAGCTTAATCCGAAAGACAGCCTGTTCCGAATCGAGTTGCAGAGCCCTTTTCACGACCGGTTTTCGGCTTCCCGCCTGCCGGTTTTCGATTTTCCGACGGCCTTGAAAGAACCGCTGCTGGCCCGCAGCATTCCGATGCAGGTGCAGAACGCCTATTATCGCGAAAACCTGAGTCGATACCGCTTGCCCCAGGTCGATAGCGTGGCGTTTTATGGCGTTCCGGACGAAAAATACCGGCTCGACGATTTCACCCGGTTTCCAGTGATGGAAGAAGTTTTTCGGGAATATGTGCCGGGGGTGATGGCGCGAAAACGCCGGGATGGTTACGTAATCAGCCTGCTTGATACGCCCCACAAGCAGTTTTTTGACGGAAGCCCACTGGCGTTGCTGGACGGCGTTCCGATTTTCAACATGGATAAAGTGATGGAAATCGATCCGCGAAAAGTGCAGCGGCTGGACGTTATAACCCGGCGCTACATCGTTGGGCCGCTGGTTTTCGACGGCATCATCAGTTTTACCACCTACAAAGGCGATCTGGCGGGCTACCGTCCGGATGCCAAAGCGTTACTGGCCGACTACGAAGGCTTGCAGATTCCGCGCGATTTCTACACGCCCCGCTACGATACGCCCCAGCGGTCGGGGAGCCGGATGCCGGATTTGCGCAACCTGTTGCACTGGGTTCCCACGCTGAAAACCGATGGACAGGGCAAAGGGCAACTGGAGTTTTATACGTCGGATGAGGAAGGAACGTACCGGTTTATGATCAACGGCATCACGGCCGATGGCCGGGCCGGGAGTCGGCAGGGAACATTTGAGGTCACGAAAGTGATCAAATAATGAATCAAATCGTCACTGGTGGCGAAACCACTCTATCAGCTCCTGATTAAACCGATCGGCTTCCTCAAATTGGGGCGTGTGAGCGCTTTCTTCGAAAATATGGATGGTAAGGTTGTGGAACTGAGATTTTACCTGGTCCCATAAAAACGGTGTTCCTGTCAGATAGTCGTATCGCCCCAGGGCTAAAAATACCGGTTGTGTCAGCTTAGCCAGTCCGCGGGTTATGTCAATATCACGAAAAATTACACCCCAGACGTGATCAATAACCGACATATTCGTGTAAACACCCTCCCAGAGATGGGTGGCATCAAACCGGTAATTGTACCAGCTCAAGGGGCCGGTAGCCAGGCACAGGTGAACAAACCTTCGTTCGGGTTCAGCCGCAATTCGGTCCGGCAATTCCGCCATACTTGCTTCGAGGGCTTTTTTGCGATCGATTTCCGCTTCTTTTTCAAAAAAGTCACTTCTAGCCTGAGCAGTTGCCAGGCTGAAATCCGGACTTCCGCCAATCAACACAAGATTCGACACCCTTTGAGGGTATTTCTTGGTGTATTCAAGGGCTAGGAAGGTATGTCCGGAGTGGCCAATAATCACAAAGTACTCCAGACTTAATGCCTTTCTGACCGTTTCGATGTCAGATAGCAACACATCCAGGGTAATTTCTTCGTTTTTGGAACCGTCTGACGGGGGAGGAGCAAAACCCCGATGGTCGATAAAAATCAACTGCAATTGCTGGCGGATCGTGCCTAAAAACGTTCTGGGATAATAGATTGAGCTACCTATTACCAAGGCTGGAAAACCCTCTCCTTCGATGGAAAATCCTAACCATACGCCCTGGATTTCAATAATTCCTTTGCGATCCATTTGTTAATAAATTTAGAAGCAAAACAAGGGATTCGCGTTATAATCGCCAAGCAAGTATTGCCCAATTGGTCAAATTGAGAGGTTGAATTGTACCATAAAATGAATGAAGTGCATTGGCAGTGTCGCACAAATCAGACCATATCCTGCAGCTTTTCGCGCTCCGACCAGTCGATTTTTTCGGAGCCGGTATTTTCCAGCAGGTGATTGATGAACGTTGCGATCCGCGTGGGAACGTAGCCGGAAGCCGTTGTGTCGATCAGCGAAATCTTGCGCTTCACAAACCGGCCCACCGTGGATTTTTCCGCCAGTTCGAACAGGAAATTGGTTTTGGTGATGCTGTTGTTGAAAAAATAGGGATTGCTGCCGGTGATGTAGTTGATCAAAACCAGCCGCGACGACGACTGTTTGACGACGGCGTGCAGCCGGATTTGCTTCTTCTCGTCCAGGTAAACGCCCAGATCTATTTTCTCTTTGGGAATGACGGTTTGCAGGTATTCGTTGGCCGACCGCCGGAATTGCTCCTTGGTTTCCCGCTCCTCGCGTTCCACAAATTCGATTTCGGATGTGCTGACCATGGCCGCAATGAAATTGGCCATATCGAAAACCAGCGACGGAACCGCAATGGGCGTAATGGTTTTTTTGTAGAAATAGGTCTTCTGACTGGGGCCCTTAATTTCCTTGATACTGAACGCGTTGAAGTAATGGTGCGCAATTTTTCGGAAGGTATCGTCTTCCAGATTGAAGACGTTTTCGTAGAACCCGTTGTCGAGCCAGCCCCCGTCGGAAACGATGTATTCCTTGTCTTTGAACGACAGGAAAACCGAAATGAATTTCTGCGTCGTCGTGGTATACGGCGTAATAATTTCCAGTGATTTTCCCCGCTCTTTGAACGTCCAGAGCTGGCCGAAGGCGGTTTTGATGTCGTTGTAAATCTCCTCGAATACCATTACAGAAATAAAACCGTTGAGTTGGGGTCTTTTTGGGTCACGTGCAGCGGCAGTGCGTTGGGCAACACCCGGATCAGGGGAAATTCGTCGTCGCGCAGATTCAGCTTCGCTTCCTGACAAAAATACGCCAAACTGCGGGTAATATCTGTATCCTCCGTCGTTTCCGGCACGGGATAGGTCACATTGGCTCCCTGCTGGTTATACTGGCTGAAATGGGGCGTGGTAACGCGTTGCCGGGCGAGCGGAATCGACTCGTCGGCGTTCCGGTGGGTGCAACCGTCGCTGTGAAACTCAAAAAACGGTTCTTCGCTCAGTTCGAGGCACCGCAGTTCGAACCGGAAAAAGTCGTGATCATTGCATTTGACCCGAACCGTCAGCGTGATTTCCGCGTCAAGATCGCTGTGCGACACGGCGGTTTTCCCCTCCAGAAAGGTTGAATTGCCTGGAATTTTGACGACATCGACCGTATCCCGCAGCACGTACTTATGCTCCCGCAGCAATTTCCGATAAAACCCGTATTTGCTTCGAATCGCCGGTACGATGGACATTCTGGGTAACGATTACGCCTGTACATTGAAAAAAAGAGGAGTGGTAAGTACGCAAAAGAAATTGAGAAAGAAGCGGGTTGGACGAAAATTAATGCGTTGGCGGGGTATAAACTTATCGTGGTTATGGGGAAACTTTTTAGGATTAGGCAAAGAATTATAAATGTAAAATGATGAATATTAAATGTAAAAGTCGCTTCCGATCCAGCACATTTACATTTAATATTCATCATTTTACATTTATAATTTCCCTTTCTTTTTATTGAATTTTGAAGTGAATGAAATCCTGAGTCTTATTTCTTCGCTTCGTCGTAGCTCAATCCGTACTGTTTCAGCACGTTTTCCGGAACGCCATCCCATTTGTTGGGTGTATTGCCGACGTATCCCAGGTCTTCGATGCCCATTTTGCTGGTGTAAAAACCGCCCAGCACGAAATTGCGCATCATCGTAAAAAACGCGACACCCTGCGTCATGTCGGATGGTACTTTTTTGGCCGGATAGGCAATCTGTTCCACCATGTCGATTTGCTGTGCTTTGGTGCATTTTGCAAACGGATTCCCGTAGCGGCTGACGCACTTGGCGTTCAGCCAGCGCAGCCCACCGCGCATCGGCGTCTGGTTGCGGGGCTGATCGCGCATCATGAACTCGATGAAAGCCGGTACGCCGGCCTGCGACGCGCTCCCCGATTTGGCATCGGCCGGAATGATGATGTCACTCAGGATGGTGACGGTTTGCAACTCCACCGGGGTAAAGAATTTCTCAGCCGCGAGGAGTTTCAGATCGCGCTCGGCCTCGAATTTCTGCCGACCCGGCAGCAGCTTGACGGCGGGTTTGGGTTCGGGTGGTTCCGGCACAGCACCCTCCACTGGCCCAACTGCCAAACCGAGTGACGCGACCGATATAGCTTTAAGGGTATCTCTGCGTTTCATGGTTTTTAAAGATTAAAAAAATAGCTGAAGTAGATCGATTGTCGCGTAACACTTTAAGTTTTTTAGTTCTACGTGTTTTCCATCTATGAGCTGGTTCCATAAATTACCCATCCCGTAGGGATCTAACAGCGAAGCGTCGGTAGAAAAGTCGATTCGCCCAACGCTCCTGGCGTGCCGATAGGTACGCAACGATTCAAGTCAACGATGCCGTCGCGTACCTATGAACTGTCAAATTTTACAAGTTTGAAACCAAATTTTCTTCGGTTGGCAGGTTTAGTCGAGAATCAAACGGCTTCCCCGATTGTAAGACGGCTAAGGCCACCCGGATCCATTTAT
>NZ_QOWE01000015.1 GCF_003334855.1 Larkinella punicea | reverse complement strand
TCCCCATGCTCTCGTGCCTCAGTGTCAAGTGGGGCGTAGCCGCCTGCCTTCGCAATCGGGGTTCTGGATCATCTCTATGCATTTCACCGCTACACGATCCGTTCCGGCGGCCTCCACCCTCTTCAAGCTCTTCAGTATCAAACCACCCTGTGCCGTTAAGCGGCCCACTTTCAGGTCTGACTTAAAAAGCCACCTACGCACCCTTTAAACCCAATAAATCCGGACAACGCTTGCACCCTCCGTATTACCGCGGCTGCTGGCACGGAGTTAGCCGGTGCTTATTCCTCTGGTACCGTCACAAAACCCCGCAGGGCTTCTTTTCTTCCCAGATAAAAGCAGTTTACAACGCTGAGCGCCGTCTTCCTGCACGCGGCATGGCTGGGTCAGACTTCCGTCCATTGCCCAATATTCCCTACTGCTGCCTCCCGTAGGAGTCTGGCCCGTGTCTCAGTGCCAGTGTGGGGGCCGCTCCTCTCAGAGCCCCTACTGATCATCGCCTTGGTGGGCCGTTACCCCGCCAACTAGCTAATCAGACGCAAACTCATCTCATACCGATAAATCTTTAACCACAAAACCATGAAATCTCGTGGTGCCATGCGGGCTTACTCCCGGTTTCCCAGGGCTATCCCCCAGTATGAGGTAGATTGTTTACGCGTTACGCACCCGTACGCCACTAATGCCCCGAAGGACATCCGTTCGACTTGCATGTATTAGGCCTGCCGCTAGCGTTCATCCTGAGCCAGGATCAAACTCTCCATTGTAAATGATTTGTACTTATACTTTACGCAGAATCCTTACTTCTTACTTACTTGGTCAAGTTGTCAAAGAACGTGTTTTCCTCGCTTGGAAAACTGTTGCTGAACGCTTCCGTCCAGCCGTATCACTTATTTGGGACTGCAAAGATAGAGGTTTGTTTTGCTTAGCGCAAGTCCTTTTTCGAAAAAAGTTGATTTACCTCAACATTCTTTTTTGAATGCAATTCTATCTCCTTATTGATCATTTTAAATGTTATTCACTCTCCAAAAAAGGATACCGGAAGTCAGTTGGTGACACCAAAGTCTCCTTGATGGTTCGGGCCGAAACCCACCGCAGCAAGTTTAATAAGGAACCGGCTTTGTCGTTTGTCCCCGAAGCCCGTGCTCCGCCAAAGGGTTGCTGACCCACGACGGCTCCCGTTGGTTTGTCATTGATGTAGAAATTACCGGCCGCATTCGACAGTTTTTTCGTGACCAATTCAACGGCATACCGATCTTTGGCGAAAACCGCCCCCGTCAAGGCATAAGGTGACGTTTGATCGACCAGTTCGATGGTTTGTTCAAAATTGTCGGGATGATAGAGATAAATGGTCAAAACCGGGCCGAATATTTCCTCACACATCGTTACATACAGCGGATTGGCCGCGACCAAAACCGTTGGTTCCACAAAAAAACCGTCGGTTTTATCCACATTTCCCCCCGCAATGATTTCGACGGTCGGATCAGCCTTCGCATCAGAAATGTATTTGCTGATCTTATCGAAGGATTTTTCGTCGATAACGGCGTTGACGAAATTCCCGAAATCTTCGACACTCCCCATTTTAATAGCCTGCAAATCCGCGACAATGTAGTCTCGGATTTCTGCCCAAAGGGTTGCCGGAATATAAGCCCGGGATGCCGCCGAGCATTTCTGCCCCTGGTATTCAAAGGCCCCGCGAACCAGGCCAGTCGCCACGGCTTTCGGATCGGCTGATTCGTGAACCAATACGAAGTCTTTTCCGCCGGTTTCTCCAACAATTCTTGGATAGGATTTATACAAATGGATGTTCTCGCCAATCGTTTTCCAGATCTGCTGGAAAACACCGGTGCTTCCTGTAAAGTGAATTCCCGCAAAATCCGGGTGTTTAAAAATCACTTCACCCGCCAGTGGCCCATCCACGTAAATCAAATTGATGACACCATCGGGCAAACCGGCTTCTTTCAGCACTTCCATGATGACTTGCGCTGAATAAATTTGCTGGTAGGCCGGTTTCCAAACCACGGTATTCCCCAACAAAGCGGGCGCGGTGGGCAGATTGCCGGCAATGGCGGTGAAGTTGAATGGCGTCAGGGCAAAAACGAAGCCTTCCAGCGGACGGTATTCCAGACGGTTCCAGACGCCGGGCGAAGATTTGGGCTGCTGGTTGTAGATTTCCGTTGCGTAATGCACATTATACCGTAGAAAATCAATCAGTTCACAAGCCGAATCAATTTCGGCCTGGTAGGCGTTTTTCGACTGTCCCAGCATGGTTGCCGCATTCATTTTGTAGCGATACGGCCCAGCCAGCAGTTCAGCGGCTTTCAGAAAAATGCTGGCGCGGTGCTCCCACGACAGATTCGCCCACTCCTCTTTCGCATTCAGTGCCGCCGTAATAGCTTGTTCAACATGCGATTGATCTCCTTCATGAAAATGCGCCAGAATCTGTTGGCGGTTATGCGGAGCAACCAATTCCTTCTGAATTTCGGTTCTTACCTCTTCTGCACCGATATACATCGGGATATCAACGGTTTTCGAAGAAGCCTCGGCGAGGGCGGCTTTTAACTTTGCGCGCTCGTCGGAACCGGGACGATACTCTTTAACCGGCTCATTTTGTGGAATCGGAACCTGAAAAAAGCCTACTGACATACGTTTGTTGATTTTTGAAGCTGCTAAACTAGATAATTGAATGTAACCGATTTAGGTTCCCAGTGGTTTATACCACAGTTTTTGTCATTTGTCGATTCAATTGTTCGCTTAACGGTTTGGGTTTTCGTAACTTGCGGCAATTTTTTAGCTCCTTACCATGAAGTTTTACAGTACGAATAATCCTTCTGTCCGGGTTTCGATGGAAGAAGCGTTGCTCCGAAGTTTGCCAGCAGACCGGGGCCTTTATATGCCGGAAACGATCCCAGCGATGGGCGCGGATTTTTTCAATTCCATTTCCGGCGGCTCACTGGCCGATATTGGCTTTCAAATCAGCTCGGCCCTTTTTAATGACTCTATTCCAGCTCCTAAGTTGGAAGAACTGGTTCACCACGCTTTTCCGTTCGATACGCCCGTGGTGGCGCTCGAAGACGGAAAAACGCACGTTCTGGAGTTGTTCCACGGGCCTTCACTGGCTTTTAAAGACGTGGGCGCCCGCTATATGGCGGCCATGATGGGGTATTATCTGGAGAAATCGAACCGGGAAGTGCATATCCTGGTCGCGACGTCCGGTGATACGGGTGGCGCGGTGGCCATGGGCTTTCTGGGCGTGCCCGGTATTAAGGTGACGATTCTGTACCCCACCGGTCGGGTCAGTGAATTGCAGGAAAAGCAGTTGACGACCCTGGGGCAAAACATTACCGCCATTGAAGTCGACGGTTCGTTTGACGATTGTCAGGCGCTGGTGAAAACCGCCTTTACCGATTCTGAATTGAATCAGCAGTTTAGCCTGGCGTCGGCCAATTCCATCAATATCTTCCGCCTGATTCCGCAAAGCTTTTACTACGCCCGGGCCTACGGACAAGTGAAGCATTTGGGAAAACCGGTGGTTTTCTCTACGCCCAGCGGCAATTTCGGTAATCTCAGTGCGGGGGCATTGGCTTACAAAATGGGCCTGCCGGTTCAACAGTTCATTGCGTCGACGAACCTGAATTATGTGGTTCCGAAGTATTTGGAAACCGGTATATACGAGCCAAAACCGTCTGTCGAAACGATTTCGAACGCGATGGACGTGGGAAGTCCGAGTAATTTCGTTCGACTGGTTCACTTGTTTGATGATAATTTTGAAACGCTGAAACACGTTCTATCCGGTTACTTCTTCGATGATGAGCAGACCAAACAAGCTATGGCGGCTGTTTATCAACAATATAACTACGTGATGTGTCCACATACCGCAGTTGGCTACCTCGGCTTACAACGTTATCAACAAACCAACCCGGATGTGTGTGGAATAACACTGGCTACGGCTCATCCGGCCAAGTTTAAAGAACTGGTCGAGTCAGTTATCCACACGCCTGTGGATATTCCGGCGGCTTTGGAAGAACTGATGAACCGGCCAAAAAGCAGTTTTAAAATGAAAGCTGATTTTGCGGAGTTTAAAGATTTCCTTTTGCAAACCGCCTGAAAATCAAAAAGACCCGCTACTCGGCGGGTCTTTTTGATTAATTGATGGTATCGCCCCGCAAGGACCGAAATCGCTTTCGGGCGTCGGCTCCGAAAATACTGCCCGGATATTTCTGCAAAAGCTGGTTGTAGAGTTCCATCGCTTTGGGTTTATCCTGCTTGTTTTCCTCGTACGTTTTGGCCGTCAGAAAGAGCGCATCGTCGCCCAGGACATCTTCTCCGTAGTTGGCTGAGATTTTTTCCAGATCCTGCAGGGCTTCATCGATCTTATTCTGTTTGATCAGCGTATTGGCCCGCAGCCACAAAATGTTGTCGGCCAGACTATGATCTTTGTATTTGGTATACAACTGATTAAGTTCCAGCGCGGCAGAATCGACCTTGTTCTGAAACAACATCAGCTCAATCGAAGCAAATTCCTTCATGGCGGTTTCGTTGCTATCTGAATCCATGCCGGTATTGTCCATAATGAGCAAACTGAGCGCCCCGGCGTCGTTGGCAATTTCCCGGCTGGTGGCCTGTTTCAGAATGTCCAACACATCTTTCGACAGCTCAAATTCGCCTTTGTAGTAGTGCAACCGGGCATTCCGCAGCTTGGCTTCGTAGCCCAGCAACTCTTCTTTCTGCGATTTTTCAACCTGTGAATACAGCAACGTGGCTTCCCAGGGTTCGCCTTTCAGGAGGTAAATATCGCCCATATCCAGTTTGCACCGGTCGATAAACCCTTTTTCGTTTTTGCTGATTTCGGTGGCCAGTTTCAGAATCGTTAAAGCCGTGTCTTTTTCATCGAGGTAAAACGCATACAGACTGGCCGTACTCCGAAGTGCTTCGAGCGTCCGGTTGTTTTTGCCCAGTTCCTGAAACATCTTCTGATAATCGGCAATGAGCTTCCGGATTTCCAGGTTATCCACCGGATAAGTATTCTTCACCTGCTCCTCCCGGGCCTTGATCACCAGCCGCCGGGCAAACGGATAGAGTTGCCCCTGGGGATATTCCTTCGCTACGTACTCAAACATGGCCGCAGCGTTCTTATAATCTTTATTCTGGAGTGCGACTGCTCCCAGATCATAAACACGCACACCGGTCAATTTTAAGCGTTTGTCGAGGGCGCGTTCCTGAATGAATGCTTTATAAAACTCCTTCTTCTGCGTTAAGTACCAGACGAGCATCTCGGTATAAAACATCTCGTTCGGATTTTCCTGCACTTTCTTGTACAGAACCGTCTCCAGCATTTTCTGATCGGCGTCTTTTAGGTTGTCCTGCAAAATGGCCTGCACATTGTCGCGATTGCCCGGGATGAGTCCCCAGTGCAGCAATTCGTCGATCATGTTCTCCTTTTGCCCAACCGCACCATACAGGCGCGCCAGCTCGCCGGCATAGGCCAGCGGTTCCCGACTTTGTTCACGCCCCTTCTTCAGTACTTTGATGGCCCAGTTCTGTTTTTGTTGCTCGGCAAAATCCTGAGCCAGTTCCGGCAACCCGTTAATTGCATTTCCTGCAACAACAATAGCTTTGTTAAAGTAAACATCTGCTTTAGCCGAATCGCTCCGGCTCTCTTCGAGAATGCCGGCCTGTAGAAACACATACGGATTTTTGTCGTCCGACTTTACCAGCTTTCTGACCACCTTTTCTGCTTCCGGTATTTTGTTCAACTTGACCGAACTCTCCACATAGCGGCTGATGATTTGCTTGCTGGCTCCAGGCTTCATCAATTTCTGGTAGATCGTGTGCGCTTTTTCAAATTCGCCTTTTTTGAAATATTCATCTGCCAAGTCCGCTCCTTCCTGAGCAAATCCATTCAATGAGCCCACCAACAGTAGCATCATCAGGAGTCCTACTATCTTCTTCATTTTCTTTTTTTATTAATTAAAGAATAAAAGGATTTAAAGGATTGTTGCCTGTGGATATGTGGACAACTTCTTTATACACATTTCTTTCAAAATTCTGTGGATAACAAAAACGACTTATCCACATTGTTAACGTACTTATCAACACGTAATCTATTGATTATAAGCCTGTTAATTATTTATCAACATTCGCACTCTGGAATAAGCCGGCCTTTTAGACACATTTCCACAAGATACAGTATAAACATTTCCACATGTTGATGAAGATAAGAATAAGTTGTGGAAAATAGCAGAGTTATACACTATCCACACTTTACTTTTTTCTTATCCACAGCCTGAGTCCGTTTGTCCACAGCAATTTTTGTACCCCGTCACATTTTATCCACACCCTTTATCCACTTTTCCACGTACTTTTCCACCGATAACTTGTGTTTTTTTAATTTCACATTGACCTTTCAAAAGGCATCAATGTCTTCGTTAATATCAAAATTGGCCTTAATTGGGATAAGTCCTTTGTTCCTGGTGAAGAAAAAGATGGGTTCGGGCAGGCGGTTTTCGGTCACATTCCCACTGTCCCACCGGCCGTTTCCGTTTTCATCGATGATGACCCGAAGCCGGTAGCGACCCGGTTTTATGTTAACGAATCGATAAGTGGGGTTGTTTAGCTGCTTCTCAACCAGCTTGAAATTCTCATCCAGTAATTCCACAATAAACTGCTTTGCTGAGGTATTTACCCGCCCCGTCAGGACGCCATATTTCTCGGGATCACGGATGGTATAGTTCAATTCCGTTCGTGCCGTCGAGTCATTGAGGGCACTGATAAATGCTCCCCGTCCCAATCGGAGGATAAGGTTGTTCCGGGCGGTGGTCGATTTGGTCAGCACAAAACGGGTTTGATTATTCTCCCATCGGTAGTCCTGCTGGGTCAGCGGAATGCGGTTTGTACTATCACTAAAGAGCACCAACGAATCCGGGGTGATCTGTTTCATCGGTTTCGAAAACTCAAGTACGACTTCCAGGTTTCGATCACTATCTCCGTTGTCGGCCGGCTTGGCCGTGATCGTTACCGGCTCCGGTGTTTCCCGGCGTGTGGAGGTTCGAAACTTGAATTTCTGGGTAAGCTCCGTCGTGTTTTTTAGCGAGTCCGTTACTGAAATCTTCACCCGAATCGTATCCGATGTTGCCTTCGCATTGAAGAAGGTCAGCTCCGTCGGTGTTCTGAAATACGATGGAATGCTGTCCTCGGCATTGTTAAAACGGATGGAATACTTTTCAATTCCCCGATCAAATACATACGTGTAGGTGTTGACCATTTGTTGTGTTCGGACCGATCGCGGAGGGGTGTTGTAAAACGAAAATAACTGTAAATTCAAGGTATCATTATTCGCCTTCAGGTCAAGATCACCTTTCAGAAAAGCTACTTTTTCCGTGTTTGGATTCAGGATAAAATTCAGGTTTTTGTCGTCGAACGCAAATAGTTTATAGCGACCGTCTTTCACGTTTTCCAATAAAAACACCCCGGATGTATCGGTGCGCGTGAAGTAATACGGTTTGCTTTTGGTGGGGGTCAGCGTATCATTCGGTATGTAGAGTCCCACCAATGTATTCAAGGTGGGCTGGCCGGTCTGGATGTCGATTACCTTCCCTCCTACCCTGAGCGAGTCGATGGAGCTGCCCGTGCTGAAGACTAATTTGAGACTCAGAGCCGGGTTGTTTTCGGTCACGTCTTTCACAGCATCCGTAAAATTGAAGGTGTACGTCGTACTATCCTTGAACGGTTTGTCGAACGAAAGCCGCAAACTCGTCGGTTTGATTTTGACTTTGAAAGGTGCTTCCGGCTCCGGTGTGATCAGAATTTTCTGGTTGGCATTCTCCACCCGAATGTATTCGTTAAAGAAAACCTCGATGGTTTTTCCTTTAAAATTCTTCTGTTTGTTGATGGGTGTGCTGACCACCAGCACGGGTGCAAGGGTGTCTTTTTTACCCCCAATCGGTGCGGCATATTGGGAGCATGAATTCAGAAAAACGACGATAATGGCGAATAGAGCGAGTGCTTGTTTCATTTTTGGCAATAAAAAACCCTGAACAGTTTCCTGATCAGGGCATGAAAAATGATTAATTATTGGGCCTGAGCGACGTAAATCAAGCTTGAATAATTTCCTCCATCCTGATAGGCTGACCAATTAGAACGAATTCCATTCCAAAAACTTTCAAGATAAGCCGGCTTTCCGTCCCGGTTTTTCGTACTGAGCATGTTCACATAGAACGCATCAAACATCATCGGCCGCTGTTCTTTCAGTTCAAAACCGTATCGTTTCAACAACGTTTTCATGGTATCGGGCGAAAAGTGATAGAGGTGCCGGGGTACATCATAAGCCGCCCAGAACTGTTTGTAATGCCGGGCATCCCACGAATGATAGTTTGGAACGGCAATTACCAGATGCCCTTTCGGACGACTGTGGCTGCGTATCCATTCCAGGGTTTCCTGCAATTCATGAACGTGTTCCAACACGTGCCACATCGTAATTACATCAAACGGCTCTGTGACTTCAAGCTCAAAAATGGATTTTCCAAGCTCCGTTTTAGTCCGTTCCGCGGCTTGCCGTCGCGTATTGACATCCGGTTCGGTGCCCCTGATTTTCCAGCCCGCTTCCTGACTGGCTGCGAGAAAATAGCCGGAGCCGCAGCCGATGTCCAGCAACTGACCTTTTCGTGGAGACAGTCCCGTAATCAGTTTTACCTTTTGCTGAACGGTTATCGTTCGAACGGTATGATAGAGTTGACTGATGATTCCTTTTCGCGTATCACTGTGCGAAATGTATTCTTCCGATTGGTAATACTGCCCAATTTCTGCCTCTACCGGCCGTGGATTCGTCGCCTTGAAACCGCATTGTTCACAACGCTGAATGGTAAATTCGTTCTTCGAGACCAGAAAATCGGTACAAGTCATCCAGTTGGAAAAGGACTGATTTCCGCAAACCGGGCATTCTATAAGGTGCTCAACCGTCATGTTTACCGGCCTAAATAAATCATTAAAATGGAAATATCGGAAGCACTGACACCGCTGATGCGCGATGCCTGGCCAATGGTTTGGGGACGGATCCGCTTCAGCTTTTCCCGGCCTTCGAACGACAAAGCGGAAAGCCGGTCGAAGTCAAAATCCGGACGGATAATCAGGCTTTCCAGCTTCTCCGTGCGTTCCACCAACATCCGCTCCTTTTCAATATAGCTTTCGTATTTCACCAGAATCACGGCTTCTTCTACGGTTTCTTCATTGAACGCGTTGAGGTAATCGGCAACGTTGTCGCCCAGCATGGTTAGTTCTTTGCGGTTAATTTCCGGTCGTCTCAATAGAGCGTAAGGCGATGTTTTTTCACGAATCTGCGCACTTCCCAGCGAATCCAGCAGGGTGTTGATGGTTTCCGGTTGCACCCGCATCTGTCTCATTTCATCCAGAATGGCCGTTACATTGGCCTGTTTGGTTTGCATGAGGTCGAACCGTTCCTGCGAAGCGAGGCCAATTTTATATCCTTTTTCCGTCAGACGCAGGTCGGCATTGTCCTGCCGGAGAATGGTTCGGTATTCAGCGCGGGATGTAAACATGCGATATGGTTCCTCCGTTCCCTTCGTAATCAGGTCATCGATCAGCACGCCAATGTAGGCTTCGGAGCGTTTCAGCGTGAATTCGCCAAGTTCTTTTGCGGTATTGTGAGCATTGATGCCGGCCATCAAACCTTGACAGGCGGCTTCTTCATAACCGGTTGTTCCATTGATTTGACCGGCAAAAAACAGCCCGTCGACCAACTGGGTTTCCAGCGTCTGCTTCAATTGGGTCGGTGGAAAGTAGTCATATTCGACCGCGTAGCCGGGGCGAAACATCTTGGCATTTTCAAAACCCGGTATTTTTCGCAACGCTTTTATCTGCACATCTTCCGGTAAGGAAGTCGAAAAACCATTGACGTACACCTCAACGGTGTCCCATCCTTCCGGTTCTACGAAAATCTGGTGGCGATCTTTGTCGGCAAACCGGTTGATTTTATCTTCCACGGAGGGGCAATACCGGGGGCCTAAACCCTTAATCCGGCCTGTAAACATCGGTGAACGCTCAAAACCGGTCTTCAAAATTTCATGTACTTCCGGGTTTGTATAGGTGATCCAGCAGTGCCGTTGTTTGGTTAAAGCGGCTGTATTGAGGTAAGAAAACTTGCCCGGATTTTCATCGCCGGGCTGTTCTTCCATCAAATTATAATTTAAACTGCGACCATCGACCCGTGGTGGTGTTCCGGTTTTCATCCGGCCTGCTTCAAATCCGAGTTGTACGAGTTGTTCCGTTAAACCAGTGGCTGATCGCTCGGCGGTCCGCCCGCCCCCGAATGTTTTTTCACCAATGTATATTTTTCCATTCAGGAATGTTCCGTTTGTAAGTACAACGGAATCAGCCATGATTTCCATTCCCATGCTGGTTTTCACCCCGGTGACTCGTTTGTCTTTCACGATGATTTCGGTCACCATATCCTGCCAGAAATCAAGATTGGGTGTTTCTTCCATGGTTTTACGCCACTCAGCAGCGAAAACCATTCGGTCACTTTGACAACGTGGACTCCACATCGCGGGACCTTTGGAGCGATTGAGCATTCGGAATTGAATCATCGATTTATCGCTGATGATTCCCGATTGACCCCCTAATGCATCGATTTCCCGAACGATTTGCCCTTTTGCCACACCACCCATTGCCGGATTGCATGACATTTGAGCAATCGTTTGCATGTTCATTGTAATCAGTAAAACGGATGAGCCCATCGTTGCGGCTGCTGTGGCAGCTTCACAACCGGCATGACCCGCTCCTACTACAATAACATCATACTTATTGAACATTGATCTGAGATTTTACAATTTTGAAAAAATGTTCCACGTGGAAACATTTCACAGCACGACAAAAAAGAAACACAAAAATAGAAATAAAACAAGCGTAAAGAGAAGGATCGTTGAAATCAACGTACGTCGGGCTAAAAAGATTCAAAAGAAAAAAGGGGCCGAAGCCCCTTAACTTACTTTAACTTTTTGAGATACGAATCCACTTCGCGTTTATAGAAAGGTGAAAAATCGGGCGGAACCGAGCGCAACAATTCAACTTGTTTTTGCTTGTCCTTCACCAGTTGTTCGTATTGTGGTGGTGGTTTCCGCATAACCGGCTTAGCCGATTCCGCTTTTCGTTGCAGATCTTCCTCCTGCTCTTTAATCGCTTTTTCGGATTCCAGCAGGCGGATCAACATCTCCTGCTGCCGTTTAATGGTATTCTGAGTGACACGTTTGTTGACCAGATCGGTTTCGGTCTCGTCCATTTTATTCATGATGTCATTCATTTCACCACCCAACTTCTTACCCATTTCAGTGCCTTTCTGAGCGTCCTGAAGTTCTTTCAGCATTTTCCGCATCATGGCCTGTTCGGCAGCCAGACGAGAAAGCTCTTCCGACATGCCGCGTCCACCTTTTCCGCCCTGCCCCTGCCCTTCTTTCATGAGTTTTTGCATCCGCTCGTTCAATTGCTTTTGCATTTCCCCCATCGACATGCTCTTGCCTTTGCCTTTTTTCTTGCCCTTTCCAGAACCGGATGCCGACATTTGGCTCATCTGCTCCTGCATTTGCTTGAAAACATCACTAAGCATGAGGGCCAGATTGTTGATGGAAGTCATCGCAAACTGCTGTTTCGATGTTGCGACATTTAATCGACGTTCGCGAATGTATTTAACACTTTCATCCATGTATCCTTTCATGCTATTCAATTCCCGGGTTACAAAAGACTGAATTTGCAGAACCCGATTGGCCAGTGCATACAGACTGTCTTCAATGATTTTGGCGTCATCCTGGAGCTTTAATTGATCCTGAGCGAGTTTTACAAAGCGGGGATCCTGCAACGAAACCGCCTTGAAATCCTTCATGACGCGTTCCTGATCAAATGAGAGTTGAATCAGATTTTCGAGAATGTCGCGCAAATCGTCCATGTTTTCCTGCGACTCTTCCATCTCCGCCGACTGCTGTTGTTGCTCCAATTGCTGGCTCAACTCCTTCATTTGCTTGGCGGCTTTCTTCTGCGATTTTGACGCTTTATCGTTTTGTTTCTGATCGAGTTGTTTCTGACTCTCTTTTTGCTCGTTGCTGATGTCCTGCTGAAGATCCTCACGCGTGTCTTTTTCCTGCGGATTTTTCATCTCCTCCGCCATTTTTTCAATCTCTTTCAGATCTTCGCGGGTCTTCTCAAACTCCTTATTGAGTTCCTCCTGCTTTTTGCTCAACTCCGCATTCTCGTCTTTTTTGGCATTGTCCTCTTTCTTAGAATCACCATTCTGATCCTTCTTATCGCCGTTTTCATCCTTCTTCGACTGGGCTTTCTCGTCCTTCTTCGAATTTGCATCGTCTTTTTTCGACTGAGCTTTGTCTTCTTTTTCTTTCTGAGCTTCCTGTTTTTCCGTTTCGTTCGCCAGCTTCTCCTGTTTTTCCGCTTGCTTCTCCAGATCCTTGATGGCATTTTCCATCTTCTGTTCCATCTGAAGCTGTTTGAAAAGCTCCAAAGCGCGCTCTAATTCTTTCTCCAGATTTTTCTCTTTATTCTTCAGCCGGTCGAGCATGTCGATCATTTTATCGTCCTGCTTCTGCTCCAGCATCTTCTTCAGCTCTTCATACAGCTTCTGCGTTTCCGGGTCCATCAACTCGTTCATGAGCTTCTGGAGTTGCTCAAATTTCTGGAGCATTTCCGGATTCTGGTTGTTAAACCGTTCCTGGCGTTCGTTGTTGGTCTTGTTCTGTTCCTGCAGTTCTTTCAGCTCCTGCATCAATTCTTCCCGCTTTTTCAGCAAATCTTCGGCCTGTTTTTTGTCCTGAAAATCCAGATTCTTCTTCGTTTGCAGGCGGTTTTCCAGCGCATTCAAATCTTTTTTGAGTTGCTGTGCTTTCGTCAGCGTTTTGCTGATCTGGTTTTCGGTTTTCTGGGCCGACTGCTCGGCGGCTTCTGCCAGCTTGGCCTGATCGGGAACGGCAAACTGAGCGAAGCTGGAACGGGCGCTTTTGTAGCCATTGACCACGTCATTATCCCAAACCTGAACGAAATACTCAAGCCGGTCGCCGGGCTGCATTTTCAGGCTATCGAGTCCCCACTGGTAATAAAAGTTTTGGGTAGCCGCCGATCGATTGAACGGAACCGCACGGGTTAAGAATTTATCCGGTGAATTTTGACCGGCCCGGATCACTTTATACATCACTTTCAGGTTGGAAAAACCGTAATCATCGGTGATGGTCCCCCCGAGCATGACATAATTATAGAAGGTAGTATCCTTGAAGTTCTCCAGCGAAACCTGCGGAAATTTGTCATTGACGACGTTCAGCGTATACTGAATATTGTCCCGGCTGGCGGCTACTTTGTTCTTCAGGGAAATGGAATAGGTCGAAGATTTCTTCACCACGCGGGAGAATTCGAACTCGTCTGACGACTGTTTGTCAGCCACCAAACCCCGTGGCTCATTGCCAAACCGCACCAAAACCGAGTCGGTATTGGCGGCCGAAAACCGCCAGGTCACCTGCGTCCCTTCGGGAACGAGCAGATTACCAACGTTCGAAAGTTGCTCCGACGGTTTGTTGAGATAGGACGGATACACCAGACTGACGTCGAAAGCCAGCAAACCCGGACGATCCAGAACGACCAATTCGTAGCCCGGCGAGTTGAATCCGACGGCTTCGAAACGGAACGGAATATCGCGTTGAACATTATCAAACGTATACGTAAAAAGCCCTTTGCCATCGTTGGTCAGCTTGAAGCGTGTGTTGTTCGAAACCAGGTAGACGTCCTGTGGCAAGCTGTTTCCCTGGATCTGTAACTCCAGCGTATAGTCTTCATTCCGAAACGCTTTGAGATTTTTGTTGCGCAATTGAAACTGAAACGGTGCTTCTTCCGAAAACTCCTGATCGTAGCTGATAATGCGCTTCGACGTACTGGTCAGAAAAGCCGGATACAGGAGCAGTAAACCGCCGATGATGAAGGCCGGAATGATGGCAAATTTGATGAAACGGCGGTTTTGATTGATTTGGATCGCGTCGGCAAACCGAACGATCAGCAGTTGTTTCGACCGCTGGTTGATGCTGGCTTCGAGCAAATCGCTTTGCTGACGCGTCAACGCCCGAAGTTGCAGCGTGTTCAAGAGCTTATCCCCTACCTCCGGAAAAAAACGGCCGATCTGTTGGGCGGCTTCTTCGTTGGTCAGCGATTTTCCGATGCCATACAGATGCACCAGCGGATTGATGATCCAGTAGTACAAAGCCAGCAGCAAAACCGTCAACGAACCAAAAAACAGCACACCGCGAACCGGCGAGCTAAACCGACCGAAAAACTCGGCCGTGTTCATCAGCAGATAGATCGACAGCGTAAAGGCAATGAAAAATATGGCACCTTTCGCAACCTGGTTGATGTAAAATTTCTTTCGGTATTCTTCAATACGCAGCAGCAGCGTTTGAATGGATTCTTGCATCTGCATCGGTTTAGTCTTAAAGGGTTGGCACTGCTCCGGTCATCACAACTCAATGATCCTAAAATGAAGATAATCAATTGAACCTTAACTTCCTTCTGATAACGAAAAAGATCGTTGTACAATTTTATCCCGTGGCACGACTCACTGGTTTTCGGGCAAATCGAGGTAATCATTAAAGTAGGTAATGACGTGAAGTTTTAGAAAATTCTCCTGCGTTAGCAAGTCGACATACGGAACTTTCTGAACCAGTTTCCAATGGGGCCAGCCGTCCTGATCGGTTCCTGCCAGTTCGTAATACCCCGAAAAGCTCAGGACTTTGCAGATGGCAATGTGCATCAAATCCTGTTTCTGTTCTTTCGTAAAAATCTGCGTTCCCCGGCCCAGTTCCTGCACACCAATCAGAAATAACACGCTGTTTAAATCGGCTGGTCGTTTGCCAATGGCTTTCTCCAGAAAGTCCAGCACCTGCTCCCACTCCTGTTCAATTTCCTGTGTAATCATCCTTCCTAAAAATTTATGGAGTTTGTTCACTCATTTTTATGACTTTTTCCACCCGTCTTCGTCACATAGGAAGAGAACAAAAGAGGAATGGATTCTGCACCTCGTTGCATCAAAATAATTTCAACAAACCAAGTTCGTGAAAATCATTGGAAAATTGGTTGCGGGCGGTTTTCGGGATTTGCTCAATCTGTTTTACCCGAATCCCTGTTTGCTGTGCCGCAATACGCTGCAAAGCCAGGAACAACTGGTCTGCACGACATGTCGTCTTAAACTTCCCGAAACCGGACAGCACCGGGGCGAGGCACTGGTTTCGGGTCAACTCCGGTTTGCCGGCAAGGTGCCGGTGAATTTTGTGTATTCTTATCTCTATTTTAACAAGAAAGGGAAAACGCAGCGACTGATTCACGCCCTGAAATACCGCAATACGAAAGAGGTTGGAAGTTTACTCGGCCGCTGGTATGGTTATCAGCTAAAAACCGACATTCAATTAAATGAACAGATCGATCTTATTGTGGGCGTACCGCTGCATCCGGCCAAACTTCGGCAACGCGGCTATAACCAGAGTGACTGGTTTGCTCAGGGACTGTCGGAAACGCTGGAAATACCGTGGAGCGATCGGGCGCTGGTACGCAATCTCTACACCATTAGCCAAACCGGAAAAGATCGAATTGAACGCTGGCAGAATGTCAACAACGTCTTCGGGATTGGCGATCCGGATTTAGTGGCGAATAAGCGGATTTTACTGGTCGATGATGTCCTGACTACCGGAGCGACTTTGGAGGCCTGTACGGCAACTTTATTGGCCGCCAACAGCCAATCGGTCGGGATTGTAACAATAGCGGCCACCCGATAGTCGGATGGCCGCTGTAAGGGTCCAGGAAGTTAGTTCTTATTTGTTCCGTCCTCCGGCGATCATGGCACAACGGAAACCGATGGTGGCTGTTGCCGAATCCTGCGCCATGAATCGACGGGTACCAGGTGACAACCAGTAGGCAACATCGGCCCACGAACCACCTTTGTAAACCCGTAATTTATCGTTGATGATCGAGTTGCCGTTTTTCGTATCGTAGTTTTTCTCATCATCCTGATACCCATCCCGACGCAGCGGGTTGAGGTCGTTCATGTCCTGATACGACAGCGGACGATAGACGTCATATACCCACTCGTTCACGTTTCCGGCCATGTTATATAAACCGAAGTCGTTGGGCAGGTAGGTATAAATTTCAGCGGTGATAATCGCAGCATCGTTCGATTTTCCGGCAATACCGGCGTAGTCACCACGACCGCGTTTGAAGTTGGCCATCATCTGACCTTGCTTCCGGCCTTTCTTGGCGTTCCGAACAGACGAACCATCCCACGGATAGATTCGCTGGTTCGACTGGTTTTCGTCGATATACTGCGTACCGATCATGGCTTTGGCGGCATACTCCCACTCCGCTTCGGAAGGCAGTCGGTAATTTGGCAACACATTGCCGCTCTCCATCGAAGCCGTCGTTTGCGAATTTTTGGCGACTGCTACCGGTTGTTCGCCTTCAGCCACGGCCGGAGCCGCTTCTTCTTTCTTCTTGCGTTTCAGCGAGAATCCTTTTTTCTTGCTGCTGGCGGCACCTTTCTGGGCCAGGTTGGCATTGACGGCATCCGTCCGCCAGGTGGAATAATCCACGGCCTGTTCCCACGAAACCCCAACGACCGGATAATACCGGAAGCCTGGGAAACGCAGGTATTGCGTTACGTAAGGATCGTTATACGACAGCGGATTTTTCCACACGTTCGTATCGGGCAGCGCGCGGCTGTAAATTTCTTCCGACGAATCGCGTTGAATGGCGTCAAGGTATTCAAGGTAGTGAATGTTGGCGATTTCGGTTTCGTCCATGTAAAACGACTGAATACTGACGGTCCGCTCGCGGTTGTCACGCGAATTCATGACATCTTCTTCCAGCGCACCCATCGTGAAACGGCCTCCTTCGATGAAGACGAGGTTCGGGCCGGCCGATTGTCCTCTGTACTTAGCTACCTGAAATCCGTTTTCCTTGTTGTAGTTAATACCGGTGGCCGTACTTTCCTTTCCCGGCTTCACGCTGGTCGGGTGCTTGGACTTACACGCGCCTAACACTGCGGCAAAAGCCAGCAGATAGACCATCGAGCGTAACGGTTGTTTTCGATTCATTGTGATTAGGTAACTAATAGAATTTCAAAATTACAGTTTGTCAGGAAACTTTCACGATTACAAACAGCCAGATCTTTTAATTTCCGACCATCACTCTACCATCTGGCTCAACACATCATCCATCTGATCGACTGCATTTACGTCTCGTTGCGTAAAAATCAATTTTCCTTTAAAGTCTTTTAATGAGCAGGTTGCCGAATTTTTCTTGACATAATCAATTACTTTGCCAAACTGCCCGGAGTTGAAGAAAGCGTCATTCCCAGAAGAAACGAAGGTTCCCTTCATGATATTATTTTTTAGTGTCAATTTTTCAAGCTGCAAACGCTCGGCTTTCCAGCGAACCATCACCAATTTAATCAGATTCTCGACTTCTTCCGGCATCGGGCCAAACCGGTCGGCGATAGATCGCTGAAAACTCGACAGTTCCGTCTGGTTTTGAATGTTATCCAACTGATTATACAACGACAGACGCTCCGAGATATTGGCTACGTATCGTTCGGGAATCAACACTTGCAAATCCGTTTCGATGAGCGTGTCCGGCAACAGACTTTTCAGCGTTTCGTCATTGGGCATAAACAGGTTTTTGAACTCGGTTTCTTTCAGTTCCTGAACGGCTTCGTCCAGAATCTTGTGGTACATTTCAAAACCGAGGTCATTCACAAAACCGCTCTGTTCGGCACCCAGCAGATTTCCGGCACCCCGGATGTCGAGGTCACGCATCGCAATTTTAAAACCTTCGCCCAATTCCGAAAAATCTTCGAGCGTTTGCAGCCGTTTCCGGGCATCCGTCGTGATCACCGAAACCGGGGGCGTCATCAGGTAACAGAACGCTTTTTTGTTGGAACGCCCCACCCTGCCGCGCATCTGGTGTAAATCCGACAAACCAAACATGTGCGCCTGGTTGATAATGATGGTGTTGGCATTCGGAATATCCAGACCGGATTCGATGATGTTTGTCGAAACCAGCACGTCATTTTCCCCCTCGATAAACCGGGTCATCACCCGTTCCAGCCGGTCGCCTTCCATCTGGCCGTGGGCCACCGACACGCGGGCGTCGGGCACCAGCCGCATGATCAGATTGGCCATCGACTCGATGTCGCTCACCCGGTTGTGAACAAAAAATACCTGACCACCCCGCCGAACTTCATAGCTAACGGCGTCGCGGATGACGGCTTCACTAAACGTGTGTACTTCGGTCGTCACCGGCTGGCGGTTGGGCGGTGGTGTCGCAATCACCGAAAGATCGCGCGCACCCATGAGCGAAAAGTGCAGCGTTCGGGGAATCGGCGTCGCCGTCAGCGTTAGCACGTCAACATCGACCCGCATTTCTTTCAGCCGATCCTTTGTTTTGACGCCGAACTTTTGCTCTTCATCGATAACCAGCAACCCTAAATCCTTGAATTTGATGTCTTTATTCACGATCCGGTGCGTTCCGATCAGAATGCCGGTTTCGCCTGAAGCCACCCGTTTCAGCGTTTCCTTGATTTGTGCCGCCGTTCGAAACCGGTTGATGTATTCGATTTTAACCGGGAAATCGGCCAGCCGCTCGCGGAAAGTATTGTGGTGTTGCATGGCCAGAATGGTCGTCGGCACCAAAACCGCCACCTGTTTATTGTCCGTAACGGCTTTGAAAGCCGCCCGAATCGCCACTTCGGTTTTGCCAAAACCGACATCACCGCACACCAGCCGATCCATCGGGTGTGACTGTTCCATATCAACTTTCACGTCCGCCGTCGCTTTGGCCTGATCGGGCGTATCCTCGTAAATAAACGACGATTCCAGCTCGGCTTGCAGAAAACTGTCGGGCGAAAACGCAAAACCGGGGGCTTGTCGGCGTTTGGCATACAAGGCAATCAGTTCTTTGGCAATGTCTTTGACCTGCTTCTTGACCCGCGATTTTTTCAGATCCCACTCCTGCGAACCCAATTTGCTCATCACCGGTGGCGTACCTTCCTTGCCAGTGTATTTAGCAATCTTGTGCAGGCTGTGAATGCTGACCAGCAAAATGTCGTTATCGCGGTAAATGAGCCGGATCGCTTCCTGTTCTCGACCGCCGACATCCACTTTTTCCAGCCCCGCAAACCGCCCGATGCCGTGGTCGACGTGCGTGACGTAATCGCCGGGTTGCAGCGTTTTCAGTTCGCGCAGCGTGAGGGCTTTCGATTTGGAGAATTTATCGCGAACGCGGTATTTGTAATACCGGTCAAAAATCTGGTGGTCGGTATAACAGACGATTTTCGTCTGCTCGTCCACAAATCCTTCTTTCAGCGAAATCCCTAAGGCCTGAAATTTGAGAAACGGATCGAGTTCTTCAAAAATCGTTTTTAAGCGTTCGTGCTGTTTATACGACTCAGCCGCGATGATGTTGGTGTAGCCTTTCGACTGGTTTTCGGCCAGGTTTTCGACCAGTCGCTTGAAATCTTTGTTGAACGACGGCTGGGCTTTGGAAGCGTAGGTGAGTTTGTCGTCGGATTTAAAATAAAACCGGCGGCCAAACTCCACCGTCCGAAACGGCTTGATCTGATTCAGAAAACCGCGCCGGGTTTCAAACAAGGTATTCGGGTCGGAAACAATTTTGATCGCGCCCTTGGCACCCACCAGGCTGGCCAGGCTCTCTTCCGCTTTTTCAAAACTCTTCTCAATGATTTCAAGCGTGAGTTCCACATCCTTGAACCAGAGCGTGGCGGTTTCCGGAAAAAACTCCAGAAACGGCTCCCGGCTTTCGTGCGTCAGCTTGTTTTCGATGTTGGGAATAATGCTGATACGGCTTACGGGATCGGTGGAAAGCTGACTTTCGGGATTAAACAACCGGATGCTTTCGATCTCATCGCCAAAGAGTTCGATCCGGTATGGAAACTCGCTGGCAAACGAAAAGACGTCGATAATTCCCCCGCGAATGGAGAATTGACCGGCTTCGTATACAAAGTCGGTTTTCTCGAAATCATAACTGTTCAGCAGTTCATTGATGAAATTGGCATCCAGTTTATCGCCGGTTTGGACCGACAGCGTATTGGCCCGCAACGACCGTTTGTTGATTACTTTTTCTGATAGCGCTTCCGGATAGGTAACGACAACGGCATTTTCTTTGGCCTCCGAATTGAGTTTATTCAGCACTTCCGCCCGCATCAGCACATTGGCATTTTCGATTTCCTCGTATTGATACGGTTTTTTATACGACATCGGAAAAAATAGAACTTCCTGACCCAGAATATTTTGCAGGTCATTGTAGAAATACGACGCTTCTTCCCGGTCGCTTAAAATGAACAGAAACGTGGAGGGATTTGTGCGGTAAATCGACGCGGCCAGCACGGCATCCAGGCTACCGGTAATGCCTTTCAGTTGAATGCGCGAAGGTTCTGTCGTATGCGGCTGTCGGAATTGTTCACCAATGATTTTGATGAAACTATCTTCGGTATATAAAGTGATTAAATCGGCTACTTTCATAGAAAAATAAAATGCCAAAAGCCGCAGGGAGCGAAATTTCCATGCGGCACACAGCAACTGATTAACCGTGTGTGAACGGTTTTGGTTGCAAATTTAAACGGCGCGGTCGTACGCAAAATCTTCTTTATCCAACAGCGCAGTGAACGCGTCGCCAGGTTGAAACAAAATCACCAGCTCGCGGGGCGTAACGCCCTCTTCTTCTTCATCGACCCATTTCCAGTCTTCGGCGGCCACGTCCAGAACGTTCAGCAATTCCACCTTGCGCGCTTCATTTTTTTCCTGCGACAGAAAAGCATCCGAATGGGTGATGTACAGCGCAATTTTGTCGTCATCCAGCCAGTCCAGATCGTTCAGTAATTCATCCAGGGATTCCAGGTTGAATTCAAAATAATCCGGGAATTTGAGTTCGCGGGCCATTTGCTCGTAAAATGCTTTGAACGTCTGGGCCTTCTGGCCGTCGATTCGAGCCACCCGAAAAGCAGCGTACGGTTTTAGGTCCGAATCCGATTGAACGACTCTAAAATTTGCCATGAATAAGCGGAAGATGAGAAGGCAAAAATAGTCAATTCAGCGAAAACAAGGGCATTCGTAACGAAACGATATTGTTGAACATCAGTTCCGTAATGGTCGGGTCCATATAGCTGATCAACGGGAATTCCGAAATGATTGCCATCACATCAAATTCCGTCTGCGCTTTCACCACGCACCACAGTTTCTGACGGTCGAGCGACAAGGCATAGGACAGCAGTTTCCCGCTTTCCATCAACTCATTTACTTTCAGTCGCTGGAGCGGGATTTTTACCGTAAATTCCTCCGTCATGTCGACCGGAAGATCAAATTCTACCATAAACTGGCTCATAGCGGTGGTAGTTTTAGGTGTACAACTCTCGAATGGTGGCACCGGACGTTGGCGAACCGGCAATCAATTGATTAACAATCTTTAGCTCATCTTCGTTGACCGAATGCGGAAAATTTGGATATAATTTCATCTTGACCTCTGCGCCCATCGACCGGAACACACCTTCCGACTCAATCACGCGTTCTTTCGGGATGTGTGGGTCAATATCGCTGCAACCCAGAAAAACCGGCGTTTCTTCCAGTTCACCTTCATACAGCCGGGGTGTTCCCGGAGGGCCGATCAAACCACCGCTCAAACCAAAGACGCCCCCGTACGGCATTGCGTTGCGGGCCACGTATTCGAGCGCCAGACAGGCGCCCTGCGAAAAGCCCAGCCAGAAAATCTGGGGCGTTTTGAAATTATAATCGGATTGCAGCCGCGCCCGTAGACTGCTTAAAACCTGAAGTGCCGAAGACAAATACGGTTCGTTTTGTTCGAGAGGACTCAAAAACGAATACGGATACCACGTATTCTGGCTGGCCTGGGGCGCAATAAAGGCAAATTCCTTGTCGTCGATGTGGCTCGACAACGACAAAATATCCCGCGCCGGCGCTCCCCGACCGTGGATCATAACCATGACTTTGGTGGCCTTTTCCAGCGGTTTCCCGGCGGTTACGAAATTATTCGGATTGTGTATCATAGCAACTTCTACGGATTATTCCGGTTTTGCCAGGTCAATCGGAAGGACTGAAATGACAAAACCGGATGGGAAAAGCAATTACTTCACTTCGATTTTCGGTAAAGCCGCTTCGATTTTAGCGCGACGGGGTTCGTACCACTCCGGCAATTTAAGCGTTTTACCCAATTCCGCAACCGGTTCATCAACCGAGAAGCCCGGAGGATTGGTGGCAACTTCGAATAAAATACCGCCCGGTTCGCGGAAATAAATGCTGTGGAAATAATTCCGATCCTGAACGGGCGTCACCTGATACCCGGCTTCCAGAAGCTGATGCTGGAGAACGAGTTGTGATTCGTCCGTATCCGTCGAGAAAGCCACGTGGTGAACCGAGCCTCCGCCCTGTTGTCCCCGAACATCATTCGGTGAATGCTGCACGTCGACGTAATTGCCGGAACCGCCTTTACCTGCCTGGAACCGGAACCGTCCGGCTTCTTCCGATACCAACGTGTGGCCGAGTGATTCGGTTAATAATTTTACCGTGTCGTCGATCCGAAACTCGTTCAGCGTAACGGTGTGGAACCCTTTTACGGCGTGTTCAGCGGGAATAAAACCGTTCGACCAGCCCGGCCTTTGATCAGCGTCATTGGCAACCAGTTCGATGCCCATGCCGTCGAAATCTTCAAACCGCAGATACGTTTCGTTAAACCGTTGCAGCGGTTCGGTATGCGCAATATTGAATTCATTCAACCGGTTGATCCAGTAAGTCAACGACGCGGCTGGAATGGAAAACGCGGTGTAGGTCAGTTGTCCCCCGCCCTTGCGTCCGCGGTGAATGTTTTTTCCGTACGGGAAAAAGGTCAGAATGCTGCCCGGCGACCCGGTTTCGTCACCGTAATACAGGTGATATACATCCGGAGCATCGAAATTGATGGTTTTTTTGACCAGTCGTAAACCCAAAATATGGGTGTAAAAATCAACATTGCGTTGGGCTTCTCCGGCGAGAGCGGTGACGTGGTGTAACCCATTGACGAGCGTTTCCATAATTGAATATCAGTTAATTAAAGTAATTCGTTTTGGTTTGAGTTTTTTAAATGTTGTTACATTTAATGTATATACATTTAAACTGGGATTTGAGTTCACTGGTTTTAAATAAAAGTGTAAAGATGCCTATTTTGTCAGCATGACCGCTTTTATGCATTACCTTTGCGTCGCTAATCTTAATAAGGGGTGCCTTAATACAACGGGCTGAGATTATACCCATTGAACCTGCACCGGGTAATGCCGGCGAAGGGAACGGATCTGCGGATAGGGCCAGAGTGGCTCGACCGCACAATTTAATTTATCATCCAAACAACCAAAAGGTAGGTTGGCCCCTTGCCTATCGTAAACTTTTCATACAACATGAAAAAAGTTACGACCTATCTTGTTGGTGTGACAGCGTTATTGGTTCTGTCATGCCTGCCCGCCTGGGCCCAATTCTCCATTTCAGGAAGAGTCAGCGATGCCGACGGTGGAATCTTACCCGGAGCTGCCATTGCGGTCGAAGGCACGTACAAAGGTACCTATGCCGACGCCAGTGGTGCTTTTCGTCTGACCAATCTCAAACCGGGTTCACTCCAGCTTCGTGTTTCCCTGCTGGGTTATGAGCCGGTTTTGCAAGCCGTCGAACTGAATCGGGATGCTGAGATCGCCGTATCGCTCACCAAAACCGCCGTTGCCATCGATGAGGTGGTGGTTAGTGCCACGCGGGCCAATCAGAAGTCAGCGATTGCCTACACGAACGTTTCGGCGCGGGACCTCAACAAACAGAATCTGGGTCAGGACATTCCGCTGCTGCTCAATTTCACGCCATCGCTGGTTACGACCTCCGACGCGGGCGCGGGCGTGGGCTACACCGGTTTTCGGATTCGGGGTTCGGATGCGACGCGGATTAACGTCACCGTTAATGGAATACCATACAACGATGCCGAATCGCAGGGGACGTTTTGGGTCAATATGCCGGATCTGGCTTCATCGGTCAGCAGCATTCAGATTCAGCGGGGCGTCGGCACATCGACCAACGGCGCGGGGGCTTTTGGGGCGTCGGTCAATGTGCAAACCAATAGTTTTGAGAAAAATCCCTATGGCGAAGTAGATGTTTCGGGCGGTTCATTCAATACGTTGAAAACGACGGTAAAAGCCGGTTCAGGGCTACTTAACAACCATTTTGTGGTAGACGCCCGGCTTTCCCGCATTGTTTCCGACGGTTTTGTCGATCGCGCGTCGTCCAATCTGAAATCGTTTTACCTTTCAGGGGGCTGGTACGGCAAAAAAAGCTTCGTGCGGCTGAATGTCTTTTCCGGGACAGAAAAGACGTACCAATCCTGGAATGGTATTCCCGAAAGCTTGCTGAAAACCAATCGTACGTATAATTCCTACACCTACGACAACGAAGTGGACAATTATCAGCAGGATCATTACCAGTTGATTAGCTCGCACGAACTGAGCCGGAACTGGCGTTTGAATGCGTCGTTACACTACACGCAGGGCCGGGGCTATTATGAGCAATACCGGGCCGACAATGAACTGGCCGACTATGGTTTGCCGTCGATTGTGATCCGTGATTCGACCATCAGCCGAACGGATTTGATCCGCCGTCGCTGGCTGGACAATGACTTTTACGGGGCGGTTTTTTCGCTGGATTACAACAGTTTCGGGAAACTCACGGCCCACATCGGCGGGGGCTGGAATCAATACCGGGGCAAACATTACGGCGAGGTCATCTGGGCGCGGTTTGCCAGCACGGGCAACATCCGGCACCGGTATTACGACAACGATGCCACCAAAACCGATTTTAATCTGTACGGGAAGGCCTACTATCAGTTTACGTCAAAACTAAACGCTTTTGTCGATTTGCAGGTGCGAACGGTTGGTTACTCGTTTTTAGGCTTCGACAATCAACTACGAAATGTGCAGCAGGACGCCAATTTGAGCTTTTTCAACCCGAAAGCCGGTATTACGTACGCCCTGAACGACCGCAGCACGGTGTATGTTTCCTACGGTGTTGGTCACCGGGAACCCAACCGCAATGACTACACGCAATCGACACCGGCCAGCCGCCCGAAAGCGGAGGCATTGAATGACTGGGAAGCGGGGTACAAACTGCAAACCCAGCGGCTGGCTTTTTCGGCCAATCTGTATTACATGAAATACAAAAATGAGCTAATTCTGACCGGCCAACTCAACGATGTAGGTGCCCAAAACCGGGTCAACGTGCCGAACAGTTACCGCGTCGGCATTGAGCTGGAAGCGGGAACGGCCCTGGCAAAAAACCTGCGCTGGAACGTCAACGCGACTTTCAGCCAGAACAAAGTCAAAACATTTACGGAGTTTCTGGACAATTACGATACCGGCGAGCAGAAAGTAAATCAGTATGCAAACACCGACATTGCCTTCGCGCCGAATACCATCGTGGGTTCGCAATTGCTGTATACGCCCGCGAAAGGGCTGGAAATCGGGTTGTTATCGAAATACGTCGGGAAGCAATATCTTGACAATACATCCAACGAAAACCGCCAACTGGAGGCCTATTTTGTGAATGATCTGCGGTTTATTTACACCGTCAAGCCCAAAGGGATGAACGAACTTTCGTTTTCATTTTTGCTGAATAACGTTCTGAGTGAGTTGTATGAGTCGAACGGCTACACGTTCAGCTACATTTCGGAAGGGAAAACCGTGACGGAAAACTTCTATTATCCGCAAGCCGGACGGAATTTTCTGGCGGGAGTTCGGATGAAGTTTTGATGGGAACGCGGATTTGGTGGATTGAATGGATTACAACAGATTTTTTATCCGTGAAAATCCGTTCAATCCGCCAAATCCGCGTTCCTATTCATCACCCAATCGCCTGATTCAAATCCGCGATCAAATCATCAACGTCCTCAATACCAACACTTAACCGAATCAATGTGTCTTTCAAGCCGTTCTTGGCCCGTTCTTCTTTCGGAATGCTGGCGTGCGTCATCGAAGCCGGATGCGTGCAAAGTGACTCGACACCCCCGAGCGATTCGCCCAGCGAAAAAACCTTAAAACTTTCCATCACCTTGATGGCTTCCGGCAGCGAATCACCGTGGAGTTCGAAGGACACCATCCCGCCAAAACCGCGCATCTGCTTCTTCGCCAGTTCGTGCTGAGGATGGGTTTCCAGCCCCGGATAATTCACCTGACTCACTTTCGGATGCTGGTTCAGAAACCGGGCAACTTGCAGCGCATTTTCGCAGTGCCGCTGCATCCGGATGTGCAGCGTTTTAATGCCGCGCAGCACCAGAAAGCAATCCTGCGGCCCCGGAACGGCCCCACACGCATTCTGGATAAATTCCAGCCGTTTCGCAATCTCATCATCGTTCAGAACAATTGCGCCCATCACCGTGTCGGAATGACCACCGAGGTATTTCGTCACCGAGTGAAGCACGATATCAGCGCCCTGGTCCAGCGGGTTTTGCAGATACGGCGACGCAAACGTATTATCGACCACCAGCAACGTGTTTTTTGCTTTCGTAATCGCGGCAATGGCTTGAATATCAACGATTCGCAGCAGTGGATTGGTTGGCGTTTCGATCCAGACCATTTTCGTTTTGGGCGTAATAGCGCTCTCCAATGCTGACGGATTCTCCAGTCCGATAAACGTGAACTTGATACCGTATTCCTGAAAAACCCGCACCATAATCCGGTAGGTACCGCCGTAGAGATCGTTGCTGGCAATAATCTCGTCGCCGGGTTTAAAAAGCTTTAGAATGGCGTCGGTGGCTGCCAGACCGGATGCGTAACAAATCCCGTGTTTGCCGTTTTCCAGCGCGGCCAGGTTGTTTTGCAAAACCGTCCGCGTCGGGTTTTGCGTCCGGGCATATTCATAGCCCTTGTGCTTGCCCGGCGATTCCTGTACGTAGGTCGATGTCTGATAAATGGGCGTCATGATGGCGCCCGTCGTGGGGTCCGGTTCAATGCCGGCGTGGATGGCTTTGGTTGCGAATTTCATACCCGAATGTAACACGGTTTTGGAAACGGTGCCAGTCATTGCCATGAAAAGCTGTAAGTTTGGTGTGTGAAGACGGTACTACTCAAAGCATTTTCGGGACCAGCACTGGCGGGATTGGTCCTGTCGGTGGCCCCCCTCCTGTTCAGTTCGGCGCTGACGTATCTGACCATTTCGAACGAAGAAACCGTTGCTCAATTTAACGGCTGGGAATGGCTGCTATTAACCATCGCCTGTTGCCTGACGTCGACGTTTGCCCTGACGCCACCGACCTTTCTAGCGCTAATTTTTGGTTATTTTCTGGGCTGGAATGCCTTGCTGCCGCTTTTTGCGCTCAATATGGTTTGTATCTTACTGGTCAACAAACTGGTAAGCTGGTTTGATCAGGACCGGTTCGTGCATTTTATCGAGCAAAATCCCAAGGCCAAAAACGTACTGGAGCGCATCCGGGAACAGGAGTTGAAGGTGATATTTTTTACGAAACTATCACCGGTTTTGCCGTTTGCCGTAACGAATCTGGTGTTTGCACTGTCGGGTGCGCGGTTGAACAATATTTTGCTGGGCGGTTTTCTGGGCATGATTCCACGAACCCTGATTGCGGTCTGGACGGCAAAGCAAGCCAAAGAAATCCGGGCTTTGGTCGAAAATCCAAATGCCGGCAATGAAACGCAGCTTCTCATTGGGATTCTGCTGTTGGCATCGGTTGTTGGGTTGTTTGTCGTCCTGAATCGGGCCTTAAACCGTTAAAGAATCTTCCCTACGCGTTCGAGGAGCCGGTTGTGGCCGGTTTTCAAAACGATCAGTTCGTACGCGTGCAATCGTCGGCTCAAGGGTTTGATGTATGAAACTGGCAGCACCTGATCAAAATGTCCGGCAAAAAAACGCACGCGTACCGGGTGATTATTCAAAATCTCGCTCAGTTTTCGATGATTGAACTGTAATTTCCGGAAATACACCCAGGCATTATACACGGATTCCCGCTGTTCCGGCGTGGCAAGCGTACTTTCGGCGAACCGCAACACACTGCGATTGATAAGACCCAGCGCTAAAAAAAACAACCCAAACCGGTGGAAAAGCGGCATGTGTTTCAGGAAATACCGAAAAAGCTGTCGACCCAGACCGGTATTCGTTGCGATGCGATACCAGGGGCTGAGCGTGATTCCATCGGGAGCCAGCAAAATCAACTCGGTTGTGTGTTTAGGAAATGCCTCGGCAACGGCCAGCGCAAACCGTCCGCCCATGCTGAACCCCAAAACGGCGAAGCGATCGATCTGGTATTGATGCAGAAAAGCCTGAATGATTTCCTGAAACCGTTGTTTGGTCAGGACATCGTCAGAAACCGGAGCAGGTTGGGAACCGTGAAAAAACAGATCGAAAGCATAAACCGCATACCGCCCTTCCAGTTGCTGCGCCAGCGGTTCAAAGGCCCGGTGATCCTGACCAATTCCGTGGAAAGCCAATAAGGGAACGGGGCCGTTTGACAGCTTGAAAACCGGGAGCATGGCCAAACATACAATAAACGACTGTCCCCGACAAGCCAGAGCCTATCGGGGACAAGGTGTTGGAACCAAAAAGACTTAATCCTGCATGAGCAGATACGCTTTGATGAATTCGTCCAGGTTGCCGTTCAAAACCGCATCGGTATTGGATGTCTGATAACCGGTGCGGTGATCTTTCACCCGGCGGTCGTCGAGGACGTAACTGCGGATTTGAGAGCCCCACTCGATTTTCTTTTTGCTGGCTTCCACTTCCGCGCGGGCCGCATTGCGTTTTTCAACTTCGATCTGGTACAGTTTCGATTTCAACAGCCGCATCGCCACTTCCTTGTTCTGCAACTGGCTCCGCTCCTGCTGGCATTCGATGATCAGACCCGAGGGCCGGTGACGCAGCCGTACGGCGGTTTCGACCTTGTTAACGTTCTGACCACCAGCACCACCCGACCGGAACGTATCCCAGTCAATGTCAGCCGGATTGACTTCAATCTCAATCGAATCGTCGATGAGCGGATAGGCGTAAACGGAAGCAAACGACGTATGCCGACGGGCGTTGGCGTCGTACGGCGAAATCCGCACGAGCCGGTGAACGCCGTTTTCCGATTTCAGGAAACCGTAGGCCAGTGGGCCGTCCACTTCCAGCGTCGCCGACTTGATACCGGCACCGTCGCCGGGCTGATAATCTACCTGTTTCACCTTGTAGCCGTGTTTTTCGGACCACATCAGGTACATTCGGTAGAGCATATCGGCCCAGTCCTGGCTTTCGGTTCCGCCCGCGCCCGAGTTGATTTCCAACACCGCACTAAGCTGGTCTTCCTCGTTGCTGAGCATTTTCTTCAGCTCCAGATCGTCGAGCGCGGCTTTTACTTTTTCGCCCTCGGCGTCAACTTCTTCTTCCGTAACGTCGCCGGCTTCGTAGAATTCATAAAGCGTTTCGAGGTCGCCCACTAAGGAGTCGACGTGCTCAAAACCGCCCGTCCAGCCTTTCAGGGCGCGGACCTGCTTCATGGTTTTCTCGGCACCTTCGGCGTCCTGCCAGAACTCCGGTTGCGTTGTTCGGTCTTCTAAATCAGCGAGTTGTTCTTTTTTGCTATCGTAGTCAAAGATACCCCCTCAGGGCCTCTACTCTGGCCCTCACGTCCTTTAATTGGTCGGTCGTCATATGCGTGAAAAAATAATTGAATGGTGAATGTCTCAGTAATTAGCCTGCAAAGATACGATTTTGCAAACCGCTATCCGAACGCAACAAAAAAGCGGATGAAATCATCCGCTTCCCATTGTGGAGATAAAACCGGTTAAATGCCTTTTTGTTGGACGTCGAGGACCAGGGCAATCGGAATATCGAGTAGTTCGGCGATCTGTTCAGTGGATAATAAATTTTTTCGAAGAGCAGAAAAAATCAACTTCCGTTGAGCCTGTTCTTTGCCTATCTTAACGCCATTCTCCATGCCTTCCCGTACACCTTCTTTTATCCCGGTTTTTATGCCTTCTTCCCGGCCTTTGATATAAAGCCGGTCAATGGTGATGTCGAATCCGTGTGCCATGGTTTCTGCTTCTTCTGAAACGATTGAATTAAAATTACGGAGTTGGGACAAGATTTCCAACTGCCTGATGAATTTGCCCAACTGGAGATGATCGGGCGCTAACTGATGTAAATTCAGTAAAATCTGGCTGATAATCTCACGCGGTTTTTCCTGCTGAAAATCCGCTAAAATCGTCAGAATCAGTTCTTCCGGTTTTTCGGAATTGATAAATTGCTGATACGGAATTTCGCTCAGATTGACGAGTGTGAATTGATACCGCAAGGTCCCGGTTTCCAATTGAACCGGCATTCGGGCGTGGCCTTCACCAATGTAAAACACATACTGCCGAACCAGTAACTTGTACTTCCGCAGCATCATGGCGGCATATTCCAGCATCCGGTACACCATATCCGGCGTGTCGGTGGTCTGAATCTCGATGTGGAGAATGTATGGATCATTCTCCACATCGACGACTTTCTTTAAAAAGTCGGGAATCCGTTCGACGGTTCGCTGCAATTTTTCCGGCAGATTTTCGAGCCTTATCGGATTCAGGCCAACGGTTTTCCGAACCAGAGGTAAGATAATTGTTGCCAGATTTTCCCGAAAAATCTTATCGTAATCCTGTGACATGAACGCACGATTTCAAAGCGGTTTCTCCTTAGACGGGAAAGGTTGTGGAAAGTAATGCGGGAATAGGTAAGGATTGAAAACCGGGACGGAGTAGAAGTAGGTGGTAAATCAACTTTTCAAACTAACTTTGCGTTCCCCTGATAGAGTTACGGTTCATTCTACTATTCATTAACATTCCGCAAATTATGGCATCACAATATGATGTAATTGTTCTTGGCAGCGGCCCCGGAGGCTACGTAGCTGCTATTCGCGCGTCGCAATTAGGTATGAAAACCGCCATTATCGAACGCGAAAGTCTGGGTGGAATCTGCCTGAACTGGGGTTGTATCCCAACCAAAGCCTTGTTGAAAAGCGCGCAGGTTTTTGAATACATCAAACATGCGGACAAATACGGTATTACCATCAGTGGTGAAGCCAAACCCGATTTTGGTGCGGTAATTCAACGCAGCCGCGGTGTGGCCGATTCCATGAGCAAGGGCGTTACCTTCCTGATGAAGAAAAATAAAATCGATGTTCTGCTCGGTAATGGAAAAGTAAAACCGGGTAAGAAAATCGACGTAACGGATAAAGACGGTAAAACCGCCGAATATGAAGCCAAACACATCATCATTGCCACCGGTGGCCGCGCCCGCGCCCTGCCCGCCGTTCCGATCGATGGTGAAAAGGTGATCGAATACCGCAAGGCGATGTCACTGACAAAACAACCCGAATCGATGCTGGTGATTGGTTCAGGGGCTATTGGAGTGGAGTTTGCCTATGTCTACGCGTCGATGGGCACGAAAGTGACCATTGTCGAATTTATGCCGCGCATTGTGCCGGTCGAAGACGAGGAAATCTCGAAAGAACTAGCTAAAAATTACAAAAAACTGGGCATTGATATTTATACAAGCTCGGAAGTAACTAAAGTCGATACGAGCGGAAAACTCAGCAAAGTATACGTCAAGACGCCGGATGGCGAAAAAACGTTCGATGTGGAAGTAGTGCTGTCGGCGGCTGGTGTGGTGGCTAACATCGAAAACATCGGTCTGGAAGAAACCGGGATCAAAACTGAACGGGGTAAAATTACCACGGACGACTTTTACCGCACGAATGTGGACGGTTATTACGCCATCGGTGACTGTACAAAAGGTCAGGCGCTGGCGCACGTTGCCTCAGCGGAAGGCATCATTTGCGTGGAAAAAATCGCCGGTCTCGATCATGTCGAGCCGATGAACTACAACAACATTCCGGGTTGTACGTACTGTACGCCGGAAATCGCGTCGGTTGGCTACACGGAGGCTGCGGCCAAAGAAGCCGGTTATGACATTTTGGTTGGAAAATTTCCGTTGTCGGCATCAGGAAAAGCCAAAGCCGCCGGTGCGCCGGAAGGCTTTGTGAAAGTGATCTTCGATAAAAAATACGGCGAGTGGTTGGGCGCTCACTTCATCGGGTATAACGTTACTGAAATCATTGCTGAAGTGGTTGTCGCCCGCCGGTTGGAAACCACGGGGCATGAAATCCTGAAAGCAGTTCACCCCCACCCGACCATCTCGGAATCCATCAAGGATGCGACGGAAGCGGCTTACGGCGAAGCAATTCACCTCTAAGTCAGGAAAATAGAGTTTTAGTTTTTTACAGAAATGCCGCCGGGAGGATGTTCCCGGCGGCATTTCTGTTTTACGATTCAGTCAGCAAAATGTGCAGTTGAACGTGCTGAACTTCCGTTTGCTGATTTGTCTGCTTTCGGCCTGTCCCCGCGCGCCTATCTTTGTCGAACGGTTTATAAAACCGGTATACCAACAACAAATACCGCTAAACACTCATGAAAAAACCAGTACTGTTCTGGTTGGCAGCCACCTTTTGTGTCGCGGCCAATGCCCAAGACCTCATGACCGGGCCGCTTTCCGGCGTATCCACCCAATTGAAACCCGTCAAAACCGGGAATGCGCAGTTTATTCAGAAAATTGAAGCATCGCAACCCAACTACCGGGCGACGTTTTCGGTGACCAAAACCAGCGATAAAGGCAAAGGCGATGAAAATACGTATTTTCTGAATCTATCGGATCTGGATGTCTCAACGGTAACGTATAAGGTTGAACGAGACGTGATTGCGGTTTTGGCCGATACCAAACAACACCGCAAATTTGTCCGCTACAGCGAAAACGGCGAGTTGAAAAACCTGACCGACCGCGTTAAACTCTACGCCGATAATCCGGACATTGCCAAAGCACTCGTCGAGTCGTTGAAAAAGGCGATTCTGGCGGCTGAAAAATCGTATAAACCCGCCCGTACGCCCGAGACGCTGGACGATTTGCGCCAGTGGCTGAAAACCAACATTGGCAACGAAGCCATCGGTTCCGACAAATACGAACAGGCGCTTACCTTTGATTTTGATAATCCATTGCGGGCGGTTTTCCGCCGGAGCGAAGTGGGCGGAAAAGGATCGGCCTCTTCAGAAACGTTCTCGTTTAACCTCGGTGATCTGGGGCTGGAAGGGCTGCAAATTGAATCAAAAGGCAAGCGATTTGAACTGTCGCTGGTCGTTCAGCAAAAACAGAAGCTGATGGGCTACGCGAAGGACGGAAAACTGGATAACGTCGTTCAGACGTTTGAAATCATCAGTGGCGATGCCGACAAAATCCGGGATGTGGCTGCCGCCTGGCGCAAGCTGATTCCGCTGGCTGTCAAGCAACTGGAATCAAAAAAGCCGGTTTTTGCCGCGATGCCTGCTGCTCAGAAATACCTGGAATCGAGCATCCAACCGGCCAAAACGAACGACCGCACGATTGAGCAGAGCCTGAAACCGGATTGCATCTGTACGTACACCCGGCGCGAAACCTACAATAAAAACAATACCGAAGAAGTCTATGAATTCAATCTGGCCGATCTGGCGGAGAAAGGTGCCAAACTGGGTGTCGATAAAGAACTCTACACCATCGATCTGAAAACGCGCGACAACCGCCGGTTTATTGGGTATACCAAGAACGGTGTTCGTCAAAATTATGTGTCCGAAATCGAACTGGCGTCCGACAACCTGGAGAACGTCCGATACATGTCACAGGCGTTTGAGAAAGCCGTTCAGGTGTGTGCGCAATCCCGGAAAAGCCCCGTGCCAACGGCTGGTCAACAAGCCCGGCTGGACTGGATTTCGCAGCAGCTTCCCAAGGAATCCGGTGAAAAAGAGCCGGTTACTTATACACTGGCGGCCGAAAATGGTACCTGCGATCTGAAGCTGACGGTGGCACAAGGCGGACGGAAAGTGTCGGAACTCGTCTATGACCTGGCTTTGAAAGACCTGAATGCGGATGCCACCAACTTTGATGTCGACGGCAAAACGGTCTACGTCAGTCTGGTAACCAAAGGCAAAGAAAAACTGGTGAAAACCTTTAAAGACGGAAAGCCTTCCGACTACGTCCACACGGTAAAAATTCAGCTTGGCGACATTGAAAAAGGCCGCTACGTAGCCGAAGCGTTCAGGCAGTTGATTCGGAACTGCGTATCGAATTAATAACATCCACACCTCCTGCAAAGGGTTTGGCAGAAACGGTTTTCGTCGATCGTTTATGCCAAACCCCTATTGGTTTTTAAGCAACCAGAAAGGCCCAAAGACCGTAATCGTCAGGCCGGAATAATTTCAACCGGCAGATCACCCGTCAGGTTTTTGACCAGGTCCGCTACGTGAACGACAACGGCTTTCATGTCCTCGGCCGAGGGAGCATCAACATGCGGTATTGATTCAAAGGTAGCCGTCAGGTGATCTTTTTCAGCCGCTAAGGAGAAGCGAAAATCCAGCAGTTCTACCTCGATTTTCTCGTCGGGAGTCATCTCTACCGACTGAATAATCCGGTGGCCGGGATTTAGCTCAAATTCATCGTTCCAGAGCTGCCGGATGCGTTTATAAACCTTTTCGATCGTTGTATCCATGATTGGGAATTGAATTTTATAGCGCAATATAAGCAGCACCGCCGTTTTTTTTCACGCAAAAGCGATGGATGGGTATGCAAAAACCAGATGATGAGCCGTTTATATGAAATACGACGGGCTCTATGAAAAGGTATCTACTTCTGATCTTCTGGGCATTGCTGAATCTGGCAGCGGTTTCGGATGCGCTGGCCACCCACGTTCGGGCGGGTGAAATTACGACCCGGCGGGTGTCGTCTACGTCGCTGACCTACGAAATCACTTTAACGGTTTATTACGACGTCACACGCGGCCCCGGCGGGGGCTTTGATGCCGCTCTTGCTCAACGGGATGTCAATTTCTGTTTCGGCGTTGGGCAGCAAATGCGCCGGGTGCCCCGGGTCGATGCTGAAACCCGAAACATCAATGCCAATACCACCATCAACATTTACCGAACCACCTATACCTATTCGGGTCCCGGTGTCTACGATATCAGTTGCACCATCGTCAACCGGAACGAAGGAACCCGTAATATTCCTGTTTCGATCAATACCAGCTTTAAACTGCGGACCACCATTGTGGTGAATGCCAATCTGGGGCTCAACAGCACCCCGGTTTTGTTGAACCCCCCGTTGGATTCGGCCCGTGTTGGCCAGAAATGGTGCCACAACCCGGCGGCTTTCGATGCTGACGGCGATAGTCTGGCTTACCGGCTTTACACGCCTTCCGGGAAAATAAACGAGACCGACGATGCTTCCTGCGACCTGGGTTTTGTGGCCGGTTATTCGGACCCCACGACAATTGGTCTCAATCGGGTCAATGAAGCCAATACCGGCCCGGCGACCCTGACAGTCAACGCCCTGACCGGCGATGTGTGCTGGGACGCTCCGGCCGAAGTAGGGCAATACAACATTGCGTTCATTGTGGAAGAATGGCGGGATGGTGTCAAAATCGGCGAAATTGTCCGGGATATTCAAATCATTGTGACGCCCTCGATCAACAAACGTCCGGAACTGAGGGTGCCCGAAGATCTCTGTGTGGAGGCCGGAACGCTCATCAACCAGACCATTACGGCTACCGATCCCGACGGAAACCGGCTGGAATTGACCGGTTATGGCGGGCCTTTTAACAGAGGCCCCAACAATGCCACCGTTCAACTGGTGGCTCCGCCGACCGCTACGCTGACGCCAGCGGGTGTTCAGAACAGTCCCGCAACATCGACTTTTCGCTGGCAAACCAACTGCGCCCACGTCCGGGCCGAACCGTACGATGTCATTTTCCGCGTTGTCGATTTCCCGCAAAGAGCGGGTCAGACTCAACTGGCAACACTCGAATCGTTCCGAATCAGGATTTATGCTCCCAAACCCCAGAATCTGACCGCCCGACCAACCACGGATCCGGCCGGCCGTGCCATCATTCTCAATTGGGCTGCCTATGCCTGCGGAGTTTCGTCGCTGCCGTCGGATACGCAAATGGCTATTTATCGCAAGGAAGGCTGTGAGAACCTCATCCTCGACCCCTGCACCGAGGCCGGTTTGCTGGCGTCGACCGGTTATGTGAAAATTGGCGAAGTACCGATCGACCAAACCACGTTTACGGATAACAATTCCAGTCAGGGACTATCGCGGGGTGTGCAGTATAGCTACCGGATTGTGGTTATTCTACCGCGTCCTAACAACGGCCAAAGTGCGGTTTCTGAGCAGGTTTGTGTGACGCTTCCCCAACAGGTGCCGCTGATTACCCACGTTACGGTCGACAGTACCTACGATACCCGGGGCGTTGTCACGGTTCGCTGGACCCGCCCACCCGGTGTCGACCCCAACGATGGCACCGGCCCGTTTCAGTACCGTCTGTTCCGGGCTACCGGTCTCACGGGCACCAACTTTACCCAGATTGCGGCCATCAGCACCACGCTGCAACCTGGTGTTGCGGATACAGTGTATACCGACCGTGGGCTGAATACCGTGGCGAATGCCTACCGCTACCGCATCGAATTCTATTTCACCGACCCGGCTTCCGGCCAGTTGCAGCGGCTCGATGCGACGGAAAACGCCAGTTCGGTCCGGCTGACAGCAACCCCCGGCACGCGACGCGTTCAGCTTGCCTGGGAAGCCAACGTGCCCTGGAGCAACGACAACCAGCAGCACCGCGTGTACCGCAGCAAAACCGGCCCCAACGGGCCGTTCAACCTGGTGGCGGTGGTTCCGGTTACCACGGCGAATAGCTACACGTATACCGATCAGGGAGCCGATACCTACGCGGCCGATGGCGTTCAGCCCGTGACCATGTCGGTCGATAGCAATTATTGTTACCGGGTGGAAACCGTAGGGCGTTATTCGGCTCCGCTGACGACGATGTTGCTGAACAATTTCTCGCAGGGCGTGTGTGCCATGCCTATTGACACGACCAGACCGTGCCCCCCGCAGTTGGCCATCGATACGCTCAATTGCGCCAGTCTGACACCCGAAGCGTTCTGCAATCAGACAACCTTTGCCAACACGTTAACGTGGCAAAGGCCGACAACGGGCGAATGTGACCAAAACGTGGTCAAATACAATATCTATTATGCGCCTTGCGAAGGCCAGGAGTTGGTTTTACTGGCGTCGGTGAACGCGCCTACGATGACCTATCGGCACGAAAATCTGACTTCCTTTGCGGGCTGTTACGAAGTCCGGGCGGTGAGTCGGAGTGGTCAGGAAAGTGTGGCTTCCAACCGGGTTTGTAAGGACAATTGCCCGTATCTGATGATGCCCAATGTCTTTACGCCCAATGGCGATGGCAAAAATGACGAGTTTCAGCCTATGCAATGCCCCCGGTTTGTGGAGTCGGCCGAATTGATTATTGTAAACCGGTGGGGTGGGCAAGTCTATCAGAACAACAGCGTCGATGGTGCTCTGACCTGGAACGGTACCAACAGCCGCGGTCAGGAATTGCCGGGCGGTTTATATTATTACCAGATTCGGGTGAAATTCACGCGGCTGAATTGCGCGGCACCCGAGGAAATCTACAAAGGCTGGGTGGAGATTCTGAGAGAATCCGGCGGAACGAATTGATGAAGCGATTCCGGTTTTGAACGAATCTGAATTTTAAATGTAAAATGATGAATTCTAAATATAAAAGTACCTCCTGTTCTGGCACTTCTCCATTTAATATTCATCATTTTACATTTAAAAATCCCTTTTATTTAATATGCGCCCGCAGCATCCAGGCAATTTTCTCGTGTTTTTCCATTAAACCGGTAATGTAATCACTCGTTCCGGCATCTTTGTGGGCATCGGCAAACTCGTCGATATTGCCCCGGATAAACGCAATGATGCTTTCGTGGTCGGCCAGCAGTTTTTTGATCAGGCTGCGGCTGTCGTTACCACCGGCATCGTGCTCGGTTAAATGCGTCAGTTCCAGAAAGCTTTTCAGCGTGGCGGGCGCGTAATGTCCCAATTGGCGAATCCGTTCGGCGACGTCATCCACAATGCCGGCGGACTGCGTGTATAACTCCTCAAAATACAGGTGAACCGAATGGAAATCCATGCCTTCCAGATTCCAGTGGGCATTGAGGGTTTTTGTGTACAATACAAATTCATCGGCCAGCAATTTGGCCAGTTGGTGAGCGACAACCTCCCGGTTTTCGGCTGAAATACCAATACTTGTTTTCATCTTTTGTGTGTGTTAAAACGGTAACTGAGTGGCTTGAAGGGCAATTTAGAGAAAACGCTGTTAAATCCGTTCGGCCAGATGGGCGGCCACTTCGGCCAGACGGTTTGAGAAACCCCACTCGTTATCGTACCAGGCAGCTACCGACAGCAGATTACCTTCTTTGGCCGTCAACGGCAGATCGATAATCGACGAATGCGGGTCGGCCACAATCCGCGACGAGGCCCACTCCTGCTCCAGCACATCCAGTACGCCTTTCAAGGGCCCTTCCGATGCAGCTTTGCGGAATGCGTCGTTGACTTCCTGAACGGTGCAGTCTTTTTCAGTAATCAGATTCAACTCGGCAATGCTGCCGGTGCGCGTCGGAACGCGGTAGGCTTTCCCGGTGATTTTGAGGTCTTTCCAGATAAATTGCAAGGCGCGGGCGGCTCCTGAAGACGACGGAATAATGTTTTCGGCCGCAGCCCACGAATCCCGCCGGTCTTTCATCGGCTGATCGGTCAGCGACTGGGTGTTGGTATACGAGTGAACCGTCGAAAATAAACCGTATTGAATGCCAAAATTCTCCCGAATCACTTTCACCACGGCCGCCAGCGCATTGGTCGTGCAACTGCCCATGCTGATGATGTGGTGATTTTCGGGATCGAACGTGTCGAGGTTAATGCCTTTCAGCAACACCGCGTCGCAGTCGGCCAGGGATTTGCTGGGCGCACTGATGAGTACGTATTTAGCGCCCCGGTCCAGGTGAACCTGTGCTCCGGCGCGGGTGGTGGCCCGGCCCGTACAATCGACTACCAGATCGACGCCCAGCGCCTTCCAGTCGGGGACTTCCTTGGCGGAATTGATATACGGAATGGTCCGGTCGCCAATGGTCAACTGGCCTTCACTGCCGGAAACCGGCTCCGGCCAGCGGCCATAGTTGGTATCAACCGCAAACAGAGCCGCCAGGGTGGGCTCATCACGGATGTCGGAAATCGAAACGGGAACAAAGAGATTATTGCTCAAACCAACACGCAGAAACTGCCGCCCAATGCGACCGAATCCATACAATGCAATAGTTGCCATACGAAAGATGATTTGTTGAACAAACGGGGAATGTGGCGTAGATGCACGCTAAAATGGTCGGCTGATCTCGACGCCCTTACAAAATGATAAGGGAGAGGAGCCTTCAAAAAGTTCAGTGAACTGTAATAAATATACGAACCGGGAAATTGTGCTCACAAGGCGTTTAACAAAGGTAGAATACCAATGAACGGTTATTTCTCGAACCCGCTAAAACCGGTATTTCTAAGCTCTCAGCCCAGATTTTCAACTATTTTTAGAAAAAAAAGGATTAAAATTGATACGACTCGGCATTAGTAATTAAACGGACATGGTTTTGGGCAGATAAATCCTACCATTGTTCAACTATTCCTAACCCGACTTTTTACCACTGTGCCGACTCATCATCCCCCTATGGATTTGTGGTATGCCTTCCGCCAGGGGGATGAAGCGGCTTTTCAACAGATTTACCGGTTGTATGCGCGCGATTTGCTCAATTATGGCTATAAAGTAACCAACGATGTGCCGCTCATCGAAGACAGCATCCACGACCTGTTCATCGAACTGTGGCAAAGCCGGGCTAACCTGAGCGACACGGATTCGATCCGGTTCTATCTGTTTCGATCGCTGCGCAACAAGATTAACAAAACCCGCCACCGCGATCCGTTTTTTCAGGCTTCGGACATTGACACCGTTCATACGGCGGACGATTTTATCATTGAAAATACCCTCATCGAGCACGAACAGCAGGAACAGGTACACCGGCAGCTTCGCAAAAGCTACGAGCTGCTGACACCCCGCCAGCAGGAAGCCCTGAATCTTCGGTTTTACCAGCACTTCAGCAACGAAGAAATCGCCCGCATCATGGGCGTCAACTACCAGTCGGCCTGCCGGTTTATTTACTCCGCGTTGAAAACCCTCCGGGAAGCCGTCCGGATTTTTTCCTGGGGACTTTTGTGGGTCGGGCTAGAAGGATTCTTAACGCATATACAACCATGAATTATTATCAATTCAGCACGGAGGATCTGGCGGCTGACGACTACTTCAAGGAGTGGGTCAGCTCGCCCGGTCCCGAAACAGAGGCCTTCTGGACGGAGTTCCTGCGGGAGTATCCGGAGCGATATTACCAGGTAGCGGAGGCCCGGCAACTGGTGAGCGGTTTGCGGGACATTCAGCACCAGCCCGCGCTCACGAAAAACGTAGACGCCATCTGGAACCGGATCGAAAACACGCTCGAAAGTACCCGTCCGATGCCGGTGGAACGTTGGTTGACAGGCTCCCGGAGCTGGAAAGTGGCGGCAGCGGTTTTGCTGATGCTGGGCGTCGGCTGGTTCGGTTGGCAGCAACTGCACAAAGCCGGTTTTTCGCCGATGGAACGTTCTCTGACCGGGAATGAATGGGTGGAAACACTCAATGAAGCCAGCCAGATCATGCACATTCAACTGGCGGATGGCAGCCGGGTCGACCTGCAAAAAGGCGGGCGTCTCCGCTACCGGAAAGAACTGGCGGGAACCCAGCGGGAAGTTTTTCTGACCGGGGAGGCCTTTTTTGATGTGAAAAAGAATCCTAAAAAACCGTTCGTCGTTTATGCCAATGGGTTGGTAACAAAGGTGTTGGGAACCAGTTTCCGGATCAAAGCTCCCGCCGATGCACCGACGGTGACGGTGGATGTCAAAACCGGTCGGGTGTCGGTCTACCCCAACCAGCCGAGCCGCGTTCAGGATCCTGAATCAAAAGGAATGGTGTTGACACCCAACCAGAAAGTCGTTTTTCAGCGCGACGCTGCAACGCTCAACAAACTGGTAGTGGAAAAACCGCTTCCGCTGATTCCTAAAAAAGAAATGCAGCGGTTTGTGTTCGAAGATGCTTCCGTAGACCGGGTTTTTACGGCCATTGAGCGGGCTTACGGGATCGATATTATTTTCGATGAGGAAGTGATGCAGCATTGTACGCTGACGATGAGCATCGACAATGAAGATCTTTTTCAGAAACTGGATGTCATTTGCAAAGTGCTCGACGCCCGCTATAAACTGCTCAATGCACAGATTGTCATCTATAGCAAAGGCTGTCCTAAACCCCTGTAAAAAACCCTGCTGGTATGCCAATCCGATAAGCTTTTTGCCCAAAAAACATCAGTGGTGCTCGTAACACCACTGATGCCGATTCCCCTCGATGCGCTGGTTTTGCCGTCGTCCTTTTCAGGATGAAGAGGGTTGTTTTGTCCTAAAAATTAACAAAACCTTTAAAGCTAATGAAAAAACCAATACCAATCCAAACCCTGCTATTACTCATGAAACTCTCGCTGGCCCAGGTCATTCTGGCCATGATTTGTACGGGTGTTTCGCTGGCCTACGACGCCACCGCCCAGGAAGTATTGAATAAGCGGGTAAGCTTTCGGTTTGAAAATCAGGGCTTACGCAAGGTGCTGAAAGAAATCGAAAACCAGACCAACATCCGGTTTGCGTTCCGGCCCCGGGAGATTCCCTTCGACCGCAAAACGACCCTCATTGTGTCCAACGAATCGCTGGGGGCGGTTTTGGATAAAGTGGTAAAACCGCTCCGGCTTCGCTATGAAGTCGTTGGACGTCAGATTGTTATTTCGCCGATTCCGGAGCCTTCCAAACCTGAGTCTTCCCTTCCGGTAGCCAGTGAAAACACGGCTTTTGTGGGTTCGGTCGAGCAAACCGTCAGCGGAACCGTGCGGGATGAAGCCGGGCTGGCGCTTCCCGGGGTGAGCGTGGTGGTGAAAGGCACGACCAAAGGAACGTCCACCGATGCCGAGGGCGCTTTTCGCCTTTCGGTGCCGGATACCAAATCGGTGCTGGTGTTTTCCTACGTTGGGTTTGTGAATCAGGAAGTTGAGGTCAACAGCCAGACCACGTTTACGATCACGCTGAAGTCCGATGACAAAACGCTGAGCGAAGTGGTCGTCGTAGGCTATGGCACGCAGAAAAAGGCCGATCTAACGGGCGCGATTGCCACCATTTCGGCGGACAAATTCAAAAACAAGGCAGCGGTTTCGTACGGCGAAGCGCTGGTGGGCCAGATGGCGGGCGTGCAGGTGCAGCAGATCAACGGCGCTCCGGGTGGCGAAGGCCTGTCGGTTCGGGTTCGGGGAACGGGTTCGATTACGGCGGGGAATACGCCCCTCTACGTCATCGACGGTTATCCGATTGAAGGCAGTGCGTTTTCGCTGGTGAACCCCTCCGATATTGAAAGCATTCAGGTGTTGAAAGATGCCTCTTCTACCGCCATTTACGGGTCGCGGGGCTCCAATGGCGTTATTATTGTTACCACGAAAAAAGGGAGCATCGGCGCTCCAACCATCTCTTACAACGCTTTTTACGGGATTCAGCAAGTCGCCAGAAAAATGGACGTGATGAACACCCGCGAATACATCGAGTTTTTTAAAGATGGCCACAACCAGGCCTGGCTGGATCGGGCGCCGATGCCCGGCAATGCCCCGCATACCATCAATGATCCCAATTCCGTCCGCGAAAAATATACCAACTCCGGTTTTTACGTCATTCCCGAACGTTTCAATGATCCGAGCCAGTTTGCGGACATCAACTGGCAGGATCAAATCTTCCGGATTGCCCCAACGCAGCGGCACGAGCTTTCCGTAACCGGGGGCGTTGAGAAAACCCGGTATGCCATTTCCGCAGGGTATACGAATCAGGAAGGTATTCAGATCAAAACCGACTTCAAACGGTACAATTTGCGCGCGAACATTACGTCGAACATCAGCAAAAAACTGGAAATCGGCACCACCATCAGCGCGTATTATTCGGAGAACAACAACGTCGATGACGGAAAAGACAGCCCGCTGGCCTATGCGGTTTATCTGCCCCCGATTTATCCGCTCAGAAACGCCGATGGCACCTACGGTTCGCAGGTTCGGAATCCGGAAATCTGGGCGGGCGACGTTGCCAACCCGGTCGGGATTGCCGAAAACATAACCAATTTTACGACCAGAAACGGACTCATTGCCTCGGTCTACGGGCAGTATGAAATCATCGAAGGTTTGAGATACCGGATTAGCTTGAACGGATCGCTGGAAAACAAGCGGTTGAAGTATTACCGCCCTTCGTTTGTCGACACCGACGGTTCGCGCGCGCCCAAAACCGCCGACGCCCGGAATGAAACCTGGCTGGATCGCAACTGGCTGATCGAGCATACGTTGAATTACAACAAAACCCTGTTCAACAAGCACGCCATTGGTCTGTTGGCCGGTTATACGGCCCAGAAAACCTTCGGCGAATACACACAGGTGATGGCCCAGAATTTCCCGAACGACGTGATCCGGACCCTGAATGCCGGGCAAATCGTGGGCGGAACCAACACGGAATTTCGCAACTCGCTGATTTCGTATTTGGGTCGGTTTACGTACGCGTACGATGAAAAATACCTGCTGACGGCCAGTATCCGGACCGATGGTTCGTCCAAGTTCGGGGCCAACAACAAATGGGGCACGTTTCCATCGCTTTCCGTCGGCTGGCGGGTGAGCAGCGAACCGTTCATGCAGGACATCCGGCAAATTACGGACCTGAAACTGCGGGCGAGCTGGGGGCTGGTCGGCAATAACCGCATCGGAAATTACGACGCCATTGCCCGCACCAGTTCCAATTATTACATTCTGAACAATAGCCTGGTCAACTCGGTCAATCCGATCAACTACCCGAACCCCGATCTGGGCTGGGAGAAAACCCGGCAATGGAACCTCGGTTTTGATCTGGGATTACTGAACGGACGGATTCAGGTGGAAGCTGATTTCTACAACAGCCGGTCGGTGGATCTGCTGCTGAACGTGCCGGTTCCGACGCTGACCGGTTATGCCACGCAGCTTCAGAACATCGGGCAGGTGGAAAACAAAGGCATGGAATACCTGGTGCGAACCCGAAACCTGATCGGCAAACTGAAATGGTCGACGGATTTCAACATTTCCTTCAACAGAAACAAAGTGCTGGCGCTGGGGCCGGATCGACTGCCGATTTATGCCGGTGCGCCCAATGCCAACAATACCTTTATTACGACAATCGGCCAGCCGATTGCCACCTTCTACGGCTACCAGTACGACGGCGTTTTCAAAAACCAGTCGGAACTGGATGCCGCGCCCCATTTGGCGAACGACCACCCCGGCGATCCGCGCTATGTCGACATCAACAAAGACGGCGTGATCAGTGCGGCCGACAAAACCTATCTGGGCAACAACCAGCCGAAGTTTATGTACGGTTTCAGCAATGATTTTTCGTATAACCGCTTCGACCTGAATGTGCAGTTGACCGGTTCGCAGGGTGCCAAACTGTTTAGTTTCTTCAACCGGATGGTCGGTATTTACCACGGCGACCGGAACGGACGGACCAAGTTGATTGATCGCTGGCGGTCGGAAAGTGACCCGGGATCGGGCGACATTCTGCGGGCCAACCGCGATCCGAAAGGCTTGCAAAAAGAACCGTCCAGCTACTGGGTAGAAGACGGCTCGTTCCTGCGTATCCGGAATGTGTCGCTGGGCTACAATTTTGCACCGGCCCTCACCCAGCGCCTGCACGTCAAGGGCTTACGGGTTTACGTGACGGGGCAAAACCTGTACACCTTCACAAAATATCCGGGCTTCGATCCGGAAACGAGCAGCCAGGGCGACGGTTTGTCGCGGGGCGGTGATTACCTGGGCTACCCGGCCGCCCGCACCATCATCGCTGGTCTTAACGTAAGTTTTTAATTACCTGATCGTCAAACTTCTGGAACATGAAACGAATTCTCATACTTGTCCTGCTCATTGCGGTTTCTTTCTCCTGCAAGGAGGAGTTTATCGACCTCCAGCCCATTTCGGACATGAACGCGGGCGTATTCTACAAAACTGAACAGGATATGAATCAGGCGGTTATGTCGCCTTATGCGTCGCTGCGGAATGTCTACAACCAGCTTTTTATCTACATGGGCGAGGTTCGTTCGGACAACACCACCTTTTCCTGGGTGCCGGGCGACTCCAAAAACATGACGTCCATCGACAATTTCGGGGATGTGATGTTGTCCGACAATACGTTTGTTCTGAATTTCTGGAACAACGTCTACAACACTATTCTGCGGTGCAACATCGTGCTGGATAAAATCGACGCCGTGCCGTTCAAAGATCCAAAACTGAAAGAACAGTATAAGGCGGAGGCCAAATTCGTTCGGGCGCTGATGTATTTCTGGCTGGTTCGCGTTTACGGCGATGTGCCGAAAGTCGACAAGCAGTTGTCCGTCTCGGAAGCCTACGCCGTCGGGCGCACGTCGACGCAGGAAATGTATGACTTTATCGTGGAGGATCTGAAGTTCGCCGAAGCGAATCTGCCGGTTTCGTACGCAGCCGTCGATAAAGGACGCGTCACGGTGGGTGGAGCGAAAGGGCTGCTGGCGAAAGTGTATATGACCATGGCCGGTTATCCTCTGAAAAAAGGCGCATCGCATTACGCCCTGGCGGAAGCCAAAGCGCTGGAAGTGATCAGCATTCCGACCTATTCGCTGGTTTCGGATTACAAGGCGCTGTTCGATGTGAAGAATGAAAACAGTGCCGAATCGTTGTTCGAGATTCAGTACAAAAAAGGCGGAACCACGACGGGAAGCCCCTGGAATAATGATTTTGCGCCCCGGTTTTCGAACCGGGAAGTGGTTCTGATCGGCGACAAAAGCGGTTTTAATGCGCCAACGCCATCGATGTCGGCAGCTTACGAAACCGGTGATCCGCGGAAAACCATATCCATGAGCGATAACTACGTGGCGGTGCCGGGTGGCAACACGGTGAACGAAAAATACGTCCGGAAATATTACGACGTCTCGTTTGCGGGCTCCGATAACGATAACAACTGGATCGAACTGCGGCTGGCCGACGTGTATTTGCTCTACGCTGAAGCGCTCGTTCGGCAGGGCAAGCAGCCCGAAACCGCCCTCGTTTACCTCAACAAAATCCGCCAGCGCGCCCGGAACAGCACCGGCGGTTCGGCAAGTATACTGGCTGATTATCCGCCTTTTACCTCCAGTGAAGCGTTCTTGCTGGCGATCGAAAAAGAGCGTCGGGTCGAGTTAGCCTTCGAGAATCACCGGTGGTTCGATCTGGTCAGAACGGAACGGGCCAAAATCGTGATGTCGCAGGAGCAAAAAGAACAGAACGGATTCAACCCGGCTTCCTGGAGCGACAACATGCTGCTGTTTCCGATTCCGTTGTCGGTTATTCAATCGAATCCGGATAAAATCAAGCAAAACCCCGGCTATTAACCTCATGAAAGTTCAAACCATACGATTGCTTTTAGTGTGCCTGATAGCGGTGCCAACGGCGGTTTTTGCGCAGAAAGCCAATACCTTGACTGCGAAAGAGAAAAAAGAAGGTTGGGTTTTGCTGTTCGACGGCACGAGTTCGGCGGGCTGGAAAACCCCTTCGGGAAATCCGGTTCCGGCGGGTTGGGAAATCAAAGACGGTACATTCACGGCCAAAAAAGGCGGTAAAGGCGGGGATATTGTCAGCGAAAACCAGTATTCGGATTTTGATCTGAGGTTCGATTACAATATCGAACCGACTGGCAATAGTGGCGTCAAGTATTTTTACACGAAATACGATAAAGGCGGCAATCTGGGCATGGAATACCAGCTTCTGGATGATAAACTGGCGGAAGACAACAAGAAGGAAAACCACCTGACGGGTTCGTTTTACGATGTGATACCGCCCAATGCGGCCCTGAAAAAGACCCGCGAACCGGGTCAGTGGAATACCGTGCGGATCGTTTCCAAAGACAGAAAAGTGGAACACTGGCTGAATGGCGTGAAGATTCTGGAATTTACGCGCGGCAGTCAGGCGTTCACGGATGCGGTTGCGCTGAGTAAGTTCAACAAAGCCGAACCCGCCTTTGGAACGGTTGAAAAAGGCCATATTCTGTTGCAGGAACATGGCGGTGAGGTTTCGTTTAAAAATATCAAAATCAAAGAGTTATAAGGTCTTCGTATGGAAAAAAGACGCGAGTTTATCAAGAAAATAGCCGCCGGTTCGGCCAGCCTGGCCGTCGGCGGAACGGCTTTCGGATTCAGTGCCAAAAGCTATAACCGCATCATCGGGGCCAACGAGCTGGTTCGGGTGGCTACGATTGGCGTCAACAGCCGGGGAAACAGCATGGGCGGCACCATTGCCGGACAGAAAAACGCCGAAGTGGCCACGGTTTGTGATGTGGACGAACGCACCATTCCGAAGGCCATCGCTACCATCAAAAAGGTCAAATCGACGGCAAATCCCAAATCCGAAAAAGACTGCCGGAAAGTGATGGAGGACAAATCGATCGATGCGATTTACATTGCCACACCTGACCATTGGCATGCTCCGCTGACGATCATGGGTTGTCAGGCCGGCAAGCACGTATACGTTGAAAAACCGCTCAGCCACAATCCGCACGAAGGCGAGCTGGCGATTGCAGCCGCCCGCAAGTACAGCAAAGTGGTGCAGATGGGCGCCCAACGGCGGTCGGCACCGGTTTTGACGGAAGGGATTCAGCAGTTGCACAAAGGGATTATCGGACGCGTGTATCTGGCGAAAGCCTGGTACACAAACAAGCGCAAAGCCACGGTTTTGAAACCGGGCACGGTTCCGTCCTGGTTGGATTATGAACTGTGGCAAGGGCCAGCCCCGCGGATGCCCTACAAGGAAGGACTGATTCACTATGACTGGCACTGGTTCTGGCACTGGGGAACCGGCGAAGCACTGAACAACGGCACCCACGAGGTCGATGTGGCCCGCTGGGGATTGAACGTCGATTTTCCGACGCGCGTCACCTCCGTGGGTGGTCGCTACGAATTCAAGGATGATTGGGAAACACCCGATACGCAGGTTATTACGATGGATTATCCCGGTCGCGTATCGCTGATGTGGGAATCCCGAAGCTCGAACGGCCGGAAAATCGAAGGACTGGATCGCGGCATTATTTTCTACGGCGAAAACGGCAGTCTAGACACCGGTGGGGATAGTTACAAAGTCTATGATCTGGACGGCAAGCTTGTGAAGGAGATCAAATCTGTCGGTGATGGCGAAGGCGATGTGCAGGGACGCAACACGGCCAGCCCCAGTCTGGGCATGGACAATCTCCACGTTGCCGATTTTCTGGACGCGATCAAGAACAACCGCCGTCCGAACTGCGATGTCGAACTGGGGTATAAAAGTGTAGTGGCGATGCAGTTGGGCAACATCGCCTGGCGCGTGGGCCGGGATCTGAAAATTGACCCCAAAAACGGCCACATTATTGGGGATAAAGAGGCCCAAAAACTCTGGAGCCGCGATTACGAAAAGGGCTGGGAGCCGAAAGTGTAAAGCGGCATCGCCTGAAGTCATTCGGGAAATGAAAGAACACCCCGATCAGAAAACCACTTGATCGGGGTGTTCTTTTGTGTTTATTATATTTGTGTGTGCATCTAACGGCGTTAGGTTAATTGAATTTTCTGTATTTCATTAGAGTCCATTGCCCTCCTTGTATTTAAAATGAAGGTTAATGGCGGGATTGGTAAAGTCTTACTATCTAACACTGTTAACTGATAATGAGATGGTTACTGTTTTTTTAGATTGGTATACTTAAAACCGAACGGATTGGATGAAGCTCTCCTTTATTGGTGCCGGAAATTTGGCCTGGCATTTGGCAATGGCATTCGAAAATGCCGGTAATGTTATTTGTGAGGTTTATAGCCGCGACGAAAAAAATGCCCGGCGACTCATTTCGATGCTGTATGACGCCCGGTTAAATCCTGATTTGAACTTTGCCGAAAGTGAGTCCGAACTGTTTATTCTGGCCATTCCGGACGATGCTATGGAAGAAGTGACCGCCCAGTTGGTGTTGCCCGAAAAAGCGCTGGTGGTTCACACGTCTGGCAGCAAATCGCTGGAAAGTCTGCGCCAATTGATGGACATTTACAGCGACGTACCGGTTCGGACGGGTGTTTTTTACCCGCTTCAAACGTTTAGTAAAGGCATCAACCCCCTGCCATTTGAAACCATTCCGCTCTGCATTGAAGCCAGCGATCAGGCTACAGAAAAGCAGCTCATTGCGCTGGGGCAGGAGCTGAGCCAGATTGTTTATCTGGTCAATTCGCACGAGCGAAAGGTGCTGCACATAGCCGCGGTGTTTGCCTGTAATTTTACCAATTACCTCTTCGGCATTGCCAAAGACCTGACCGATTCCGAGAACCTGGAGTTTGATTTATTGAAACCGCTGATTGAAGAAACCGTTCAGAAAGCACTCGATGCCCGGCATCCGGCCGAGGTGCAAACCGGCCCGGCCCGGCGCGGTGATGTGAATACGCTGAGCCTGCATCGGGCTTATTTATCGGACAGACCGGAGCTGTTGCAACTGTACCGAATGTTGTCGGATGGGATTCAAACCCGGCGTTAAAACTGACTTAGATCAATGGGCGACCCAGCCGGGTTTCCATGCGGGGTTTGTCCGAAATGGCGGCACTTTGTTCCAGAGCCCGCCAGGTTTCGTACAAGCCTTTGATGAGGTGGTAACACCCTTTTTCGGGCGTGGCTTTCAACGTCGACACCGGCTCCCCTTTTCGATCAAGAACGCCGAACCATTCCTTGTTTACCTTGTCCGGAAAGTGTAGCCAGGCATAGTCGTGTACCTTTCGAAACCACTTGAGGCAATCATTTTGCCGGGTACGGACGTAGCCTCTCGAAAAAACCGACAGGGCTTCGGAATGAATCCACCACAGTTTCCGGTCCCATTCACTGTATACACTCGGTCGTTCTTTCAAATCGGCATACTGAAAAAAACCGCCGGCCGGTTCATCCCAGCAAATATCAGCCAGATGAAGCGCCATCTGAACGGCTTGCTGGGCCAGTCGCCGGTTACCAGTCAGATCAGCGGCATCCAGCAGGTAATTTGCGGTTTCGAAGCCATAACCGCCGTGGAGTCGCCGTCCGGCTGTGCTGTCGCAAAAGGAACCGCCCGGCAACACCTGCTCCCGCAAAACCGTGATGCGTTTGTCAAAAAACTCGTTTTGAATTTCGCTCAAAACCGCTTCATACGCCTGTTTATACAAATCCGTATCCAGCAACGAACGGGTTTCCAGCAAGGCTTTCAGAAGCAGCATCGGTTCGCCGAGGTGTTTAAATTCCCGAAAACCGCCCAGTTTGATTTCCCATTGCTCCCGTTGCTCCAGACGATGGGTGATCACGGAGAGCATGGTTTGCCGGGCGATGTCTGCAAATTTCGCGTCGTTGGTTGCCGTATACAATTGGGCAAATGCCATCGCTGCCGAGCAATCCGGTTCAATAGTCGTGGCTGGTGTCACCGCCCGCCCCCGCCGATCGACCACGCCCAGCCAGCGGTTTTCGTGCTGCCCGTGATTCAGCAAAAAATCAGCACCGTGTCGGGCCAGATCGAGCCACAACGGAATGGCATCGACCTGGTTGTATAAAAAAGCAAAGGCCCAGATTTGTTGCGCCTGAAGTTTGATGACTTTGTCGGTATCGAAGGCTTCCCCCTGATCGGTAAGCGCATTAAAATACCCACCGCAGAGGGTATCGCGGCTGTGTTTGGTCCAAAAAGGAATGATCGTTCGGAAAAGGCTTTCCTGGTACTGAGCCGCCAGTTTACTGAAATCCATTCAAATTATCTGCATTCATTGGCATTCCCGAAACTATAAGAAAATCGGAGTAAATGGAAATTAAACCGATTGAACGCGTACTTTCGTCCGTTTAATCCGTGTTCCCATCAGTAGTCTCATTAACCGTATCAGTATGGATGCTTTACAGGAACGATTTAGACAAATAGCTACCTTTATTTTCGACGTCGACGGTGTCATGACGGATGGCAGTGTGAACGCCCTGGAGTCGGGGGAACAATTCCGGACGTTCAACATCCGCGACGGTTATGCCATCGAGCGGGCGGTAAATGCCGGCTACCGGGTGGCTGTCCTTTCCGCCGGAAGCCAGGTGGGGGTTCGGAAGCGACTGGAATTTTTGAAGATTAAAGACATCTTCATGGGCGGCCCCACGGAGCAGAAAATCTATGCCTACCTGGGGTATTTGAACCGCGACCAGATCAACGAAGCCGAAGTGTTGTACATGGGTGACGACATTCCGGATTTTCAGGTGCTCTCGCGTCCCGCGTTGCTGAGCACCTGCCCGGCGGATGCGGCTGACGAGATCAAAGCGGTCTGCGACTACATCTCGCCCGTGGCGGGTGGCCGTGGAGCGGTTCGTGATGTGATCGAGCAAGTGATGAAAGCGCAGGGCAAATGGCTGTCGTGGCTGACGGATGTAGAACCGTTTAAACTGCACAATGAGCGGTAAGCTGAGCGTCAGGCCGGTTCTGACACCTGTCAGGTTTTGAAAACCGGTGTCAGAACCGGCCTGACTTACCAATTCTTCACCAATTCATTAAACTCTTCCAGTAAAAATAACGTCCGTTTGCCCGGTTTTCCGTCGGCAATGGTCAGTTCGCCAATCTGAACGATGGGCAATACTTTCTTGGTCGAACTGGTCGTAAAGGCTTCGTCGGCGTCGTAGAGATCGGAGAGCAAAACCGGCCGCTCTTCCACCTGAAAATCGTTCTGCGCCAGGTTCATGACGGTTCGGCGGGTGATGCCGTGCAGAATGTGGCGGTTCGGTGTAATCAGCCGGTCGCCTTTGAAAATAAAGAAGTTGCTGCGACTCAGTTCGCTTATCTCACCGTTTTTGTGGTATAACACATCCGACGCCCGCGCCGACCGGATGGCCTGGGCGAGCAGAATGACGCGCTTGTAATCCGTACTTTTAACCTCGGCCATCTCGCGGACGTAGTCGTCCAGAATCACCTTGATACCCTCTTCAAACTGGCTGAGTGGGGTCGGATGGATTTCCTCCGTAATCATTACCAGGTTGGGATTGACCACACTGATGCTGTCGGGGCTGTAACCGCCCGTCATCACGAAGCGTATAGCAACGTCCGGCAGACTGCTTTTATCGACCAACTCCATCACCACCCGGTAGGCTTCATCCTTCTGAATCGGAACCGGCAAATGCATTTTGGTGGCTGAATTCGCGAAACGCTCCCAATACCAGTCCCACTGAAACGGGCGTCCGTTGTAGGTCCGGAAATAATCGAACAACCCGAAGCCGCGCAGCAAGCCGAGGTCGGTGATGCCGAAAGCGATTTGCTCGACAGGGAGAATGGAGCCGTTGAAATAGCCGTACATATGCAGTGATGCCAAAATTTCAACCTGTCAGGTCTACAAGACCTGACAGGTTTCCAATCCTAAACCAGTTTCTTATATTTAATCCGCTTCGGCGTGGCATCACCGCCCAGCCGTTTTTTTCGGTTTTCTTCGTATTCGGAGAAATTGCCTTCAAACCAGTAGACCTGCGAATCGCCTTCAAACGCCAGAATGTGCGTGGCCACGCGGTCGAGAAACCAGCGGTCGTGGGAAATGACGACGGCGCAACCGGCGAAGTTTTCCAGCCCTTCTTCCAAGGCCCGCAGCGTGTTGATGTCCAGGTCGTTGGTCGGTTCATCGAGCAGCAGCAGATTGGCACCTTCCTTCAGCATCATGGCCAGGTGAACGCGGTTGCGCTCCCCGCCCGACAGGTTGGCAATTTTCTTTTCCTGATCGGAACCCGTAAAATTGAATCGGCTGACGTAAGCGCGGGCATTCACTTGCTTGCCGCCCAGAATTACCCATTCGTTGCCGCCCGCGATGGTCTGAAAAACCGTCTTGTCACTTTCCAGTCCGTCGTGTTCCTGATCGACGTACGCCCACTTCACGGTTTCGCCCACTTCGAACGTGCCGTTTTGGGGTTGTTCTTTTCCGGTGATGAGTTTAAACAAGGTCGTCTTACCGGCACCGTTCGGGCCAATAATACCGACAATACCGCCTTGTGGCAACTGAAAATCAAGGTGTTCGAACAGCAACCGGTCACCGAATGCCTTGGCAACGTCGTGCGCTTCAATGACCTTGGACCCCAGACGAGGCCCCGCTGGAATAAAGATTTCCAGCTTGTCTTCTTTCTGGCGGTTGTCTTCACTCAGCAGCTTTTCGTAGGCACCCAACCGCGCTTTCGACTTGGCCTGACGGGCTTTGGGCGCCATCCGGACCCATTCCAGTTCGCGCTGCAAGGTCTTTTGGCGCTTCGATTCCTGCTTTTCTTCTTTGGCTAAGCGGGTTTGCTTCTGGTCGAGCCATGACGAATAATTGCCTTTCCAGGGAATGCCTTCGCCCCGGTCCAACTCCAGAATCCAGCCCGCGACGTTATCCAGAAAATACCGGTCGTGCGTTACGGCGATGACGGTTCCGGCATACTGGCGCAAGTGTTCTTCGAGCCACAGCACTGATTCGGCGTCGAGGTGGTTGGTCGGTTCATCCAGCAGCAAGACATCGGGTTGTTGGAGCAACAGGCGGCAGAGTGCCACCCGGCGTTTTTCCCCGCCCGATAAATTCGCCACTTTCGCATCGGAAGGCGGACAACGCAGGGCATCCATGGCTTTTTCGAGCCGATTATCCAGTTCCCAGGCATTCAGGTGGTCGAGTTTCTCCTGCACCTCGCCCTGTCTGGCAATTAACTTATCAAAATCAGCGTCGGGATCGCCGAACGCTTCATTAATCTGATCGAATTCTTTCAGCAGATCCACCGTTTCCTGCACGCCCTCCTCCACCACTTCTTTCACGGTTTTGGTCGGATCGAGCTTCGGCTCCTGCTCCAGCATGCCTACTGAATAGCCCGGAGAAAACACAACGTCACCCTGGAAATTCTTGTCAATACCGGCAATGATGCGCAATAGCGTCGATTTACCGGAACCGTTCAAGCCTAAAACGCCAATTTTTGCACCGTAAAAAAAGGAAAGGTAGATATTCTTTAGGATTTGTCGGTTTGGCGGAATAATTTTACTGACACCCGCCATGGAAAAAATGATCGTTTCCTGACTCATTGGTTTGATTACTTTTTTAGGTGGCAAATATCAACAATTAAACCCATAGCTTAGTCTTAAAGAGTAAAATAATGGAACAAGCTCAATTGGTAGACGAATACGGTTACGTCAAAGACGGAAAGGTATTCTTATCGAGCTACCTCAGCTATCCGGACCGACAAATCGGTGAAGTGAAACGCACAGAACAGGAAGCGCTCGATTATTTCAAAAATAGGTTTACAATTGCCGAAAACAAAGTAAACCAGTTAGAGCAGGAAGTTGAGGAGGCTCAGAACAAGGGGTCGTACCTGACTAAACTCGTTCAACTGCGGAAAAAATTACTGAGTTTCGACGCGATTGGTAACTTCATTCCGCTGCTGAACCGGCTCGATGAACAGGAAGAAGTCCTGGTCGAACTGATTCGGACGAACCAACTTAAAAATCTCGAAATCAAGCACGCTTTGCTGGCGGAAGCCGAACAGGTCGCCGACAGCACGGAATGGCGCGAAACGGCGGAGAAATTACAGGAGATCAAGTTAAAGTGGATAAAAACCGGGCCGGTCGATAAAGAACTGGACGAAACCATCGAGACGCGTTTTAGCGATACCCTCGATGGCTTTTTTCAGCGTCGGCGCGAATTCTTCAATGAACAGAACAAGGTGATTCAGGAGCGCATGGATCGCTATGATAACCTGATCTGGCAGGCCGAACGGGCCGTTCGGAGCATTTACGAAGCCGACCGCAGCCGCCCCTTCAAACGCGACGGTCTGGAAGGTGAAGCCCTCGAACGGGCTAATGTCGCCGAAGAACGGTACATGAAAGTGCTGACGGAAGCCTATCACCTCGTTCGGAATCTGAACAACGACTGGAAAGAGGTGGGCGAAGTGCCGATCAAGAAATCCGGAAAAATCCTCAAAAAATACCGCCGGGCCACCAAAACCATCTTCGACCGCTACAACCTGGCGCGCGGAATTCAGCCGAAAGTTCGGATTGACCCACGCGTGGAGCAGCAAATGAAAATGGCCGACGAAGCCGAAAAACTGGCGAAACAGTCGAACATTCCGGCCGCTGCCGATCGGGCCAAAGAACTGTTGAACCAGTGGAAAGAAATCAAGATTCCATTCAAACTGGTCGATAAAGCGGTTTCCGAGCGTTTCCGGTCGTCGTGCGATAAAATCTTCGAGTTAAATTATCTCGAACGCGTCATCAGCCGCAAATACCCGGCCTTCGAACTGAAAAGCCGCTCCGAGCAGATACGCACGAAAGTTCGGGAACTGGAGTATCTCGTTCGTCGCGAAAAAAGCGACCTGGCCATGTCGATGAGCAGCATGGATACCATGGGGCGTCCCGGCAACGAGGATGCGGACAAAATGATGATGAGCAAAATGAACACGCAAAAACGGAAAATTGCGATGAAGGAACAGATACTGAGTGAGTTCAATAAAGAACTGAGTCAATATTGAGATAGACGATAGAGTAAAGAATAAAGACAAGAGACGAAAGGAAACCGCTGTGGAATTCTTTCGTCTTTTGTCTTTTAGTGGTAATTCAGTCTTTCCTCTCTTGTCTTTTCTCTAACTTCTCTATCACGGTTTTCTACGCTTTAAAGCCAGATCGTGGGCGGTGTCGTAATACGAACGGAGGTTGGTCCAGTCGAAGACTTCGGCAATGTTTTCGACGCGGTTCCGCTGGGTAATTCGGTCGCGTTGTGAAAGCCGGACGAAGCGGAACATGATGTTGGCAAGCTGATCGGCGGCTTCGTTGAAGGTTTGCGTTTTCCGGTTCACGACGTAAATACCCCGATTTTCATAATCCCGCATGATCTGCATGATGAAATCACCAAAACCGGACAGGTCGCTGGTGACGGTCGGAATGCCCCGCACCACGCATTCCAGGGGCGTGTAGCCCCACGGTTCGTAGTAGCTCGGAAAAACGCCCAGGTGACACCCCCGCACAAACTGGCCGTAATCGAGCCCGAAAAGCGGATTGGTGGAGGAAATGAAGTCGGGGTGGTAAACGACTTTCACCCGGTCGTGGGCATTGTTGACCAACTGAACCTGCCGGATAAACCGCACCATATCATCTTCTTCAACCAGATCGTGCGTCAAAAACGGCGGCAGTTGCTTGGTCTTGAAGCTCTGAATGGTTCGTCGGAGCCGGAGCCGCCAGTATTCATCCACAAACTGATTCAAGTCCGGCAAATTGATGTCTTCGCCGGAAGCCGCATTCAAAAATAACTTATCACCGAGTTGATTTTCAATGGCTTTACAAGTTTCCTGAATCTCGTCCAGCAGTGCCCGGCTGTGCAAGACGTCGGGATTGATGGACTTGAAGGGTTGCTTGGTAATCATGAACATGACAACGGTCATATCCATATTGGCTTCCCGCATTTTCCAGTTCAGCCGGGCGAGTGCTTCGAGCGTTATGTCGTAGCCTTTGTTGCTGAACTCAAACCGGCCTGATGTGAAAAAATACAGTGTTTTTTCCAGATCGAATGAATAACTCTGGAAGAAGTGGCCCATGATAAACTCATGAATCCGCTCCTTGAACTTGACGTGCAGATTCTGGAATTCGTGAACCGCCGTAAACCGGACGATATTCAAACCGTTGGGCAGAATCAGGTCGGGAACGCGGCCTAGAAACACTTCACACTCGCGGGCCGTAACGTCGCTGACGGTTGTGAAAACGTGGGAAAGCTGGGCTGAAAGCCGCTCAATCGTTGCCTGAGCCTCGATGTTGTAGTGTTTGGCTTCGCGCTGCCAGTCGAAAAAGGGAAGTTTTCCGTAAAAACCGGATTCATTCTGGGCCAGATAGCGACCGAGCATGGTGGCGTGGGTGGTGAAAACCGTTGCGACCTTCACATTGTCTTTCCGCAAATCTGGCAAACCGCTGCTGGCCATCCACTCGTGAAAATGAACCACGATATCGACGTGCTTAGCACTTTCAGCGGCCAGTTCGGTCAGGAAAATGCGCACCAGTTCACCGAAGCCAACTACCTGATTGACCAGGTCTTCGACACCCAGTGTCGAAATCTGGTGACGTTCCCAAAGCTGGAATTTCACTTGGTCGATGGCCGTTCCAAGGCTTGCAATACCGAAAAGAACCACGCGCGGTTTGCCCGTGATGAGCCAGTGACCATATTGAACATCCAGCCCCCGCGAGCGCATGTTCAGCACGACACGGCCGATTTCGGTGCCGTCGTCGTGCGTAATCGGTTCAAATTCAACGGCGGCCCGTTGTGGAAAATACGGGCCCAGCAGGATGTAGTCATTATCCCATTTCTCGACCATCGACGGTACCTTCGACCGGATTACGGTATAGATACCGCCGACCTGGTTACAAACTTCCCAGGCCACTTCAATTAGTAATTTTCGCTTAGATGCAGAGAACATCGATTCCAATGCCATACAATTTGTTAGGGTGGCTAGCCTGCCTTATTCAGTCGGGAAAGGCGATTCGCGAGGTGATTTTACTACTTTTACACTAACTTTCAAATTATCAATTCGTTCATGTCAACCGAAACACGTCACATTCTGTTAATGGACGGCCCCGATAGCACGGGACTCATTCACCGCGTCACCGGCGTACTGGCGCATTACAATCTGAATATCATCCGAAACGACGAATATGTAAGCCCCGACCGGCAGTTTTTTATGCGTACCGAGTTCGAAGGTAACTATGATTCATCCGTTTTGTCTGATAACTTACAACAGACCTTACCACCGGGCATCAATCTCCGTATTAATCCCAAAAAAAAGAAAAATATTATTGTTTTTGTTACAAAGGAGCACCATTGTTTGGCCGAACTGCTGATTCGGTATGCTTTTAATGAACTCGATGCCGATATTCTGGCGGTGGTCAGCAACTACAACACACTCCAGCCGCTGGTCAGCAAGTTCGGTATTCCGTTTCACTATGTAACCCACGAGCACAAAACCCGGGAAGAACACGAGGAGGCCATCACCCGGACCCTGTCGATTTATGAACCGGAATACATCGTGCTGGCCAAATACATGCGGGTGTTGACGCCGACGTTTGTGAAAAAGTTTCCGAACCGGATTGTCAACATTCACCACTCGTTTTTGCCGGCCTTCATGGGCGCCAATCCGTATCGGCAGGCGTATGAACGGGGCGTCAAAATCATCGGAGCCACCGCTCACTTCGTGAACAACGATCTGGATGAAGGCCCGATTATTGCCCAAAACATCAAGGAAGTCGACCACCGGCACACGGCGGCCGATATGTCTACGGAAGGAAAAGACGTGGAAAAAATCGTGCTGTCGCAGGCGCTGAAACTGGTTTTCAACGACCGCGTTTTCATTCACCAGAATCGGACGATCATTCTGTAGGGTCGAACAGTGTGCCGTTGATGGGTGTTTAGTTAAAACCGGCTATTTTGCCGGATTCGATTGCTCAACGATCTGTCTGTAAAAGCATGGCGAGGTTTTCTCACTGGATAAAAATAGGAGCCGCTCTGGCTGGCGTTCTGCTGGTGGTGGGCTTGCTGATTCCACTTTTGCTGACAACCGTCTACAAAGAAAAAGTCATTCTGGCCGTTCGCAATGAATTTGCCAGCCACACCGAACAGCGTCTGGCCGATTTTGGCGTAAATTTTTCGTTGCTCAGTCACTTTCCAAATCTGGCGATCCAACTCAACGATGTGTCGATTCACGACAACCAGGGCCCACAACCAATGGAAATTGTGGGCGTCGATCAGGCCAATCTGGTGATCAGGCTCTCTGACATTTTCCGGGAAAGCCGGACGGTGAAGAAGATCTTGCTGAAAGGCGTTCGGTATCACCAGCGGGTTGACTCGACCGGGCAAAAAACCGGGCTGGTCTGGAAAGCCGAAACCCGGTCGGACACCAGTCACACGCATTCGATTGCCATTCCCGAAATCCGGATCGAAGACGCCACGGTGATCGTTGAAAATGACTACAAAAAGAATGCGTTTTCGATGACCATCCGGAATGCCGATCTAAATGGACACCTTAACCACCCGACGCTGCAATTGCAGGGAACCGTCGAGGGCGCCATCGACTTTATTAAAAACCGGAACCTGATGCTGTTTCGGGCGCAGGCTTTCACGGCCAATGTCCGGTATGAATATAACCCGACGACCAAAACCGGAACGTTCAGCCAAAGCCAGCTTCTGGTCAACGGGTCGCCCATTCATCTGACGGGCAGTCACCGGAAACTCCCCGAAAACCAGGGCATGGATCTGAACATCGGTTTGAACGGACTGCAACCGGCTCACGAATTTCTGGCGGCATTATTACCGGACTCGCTCAAACGGTATGCCGGTGATGCCGACATGAAGGGGAAAGTCGCTTTCCGGTTTCGAATGAGCGGACAGAGCAGCACGACGGTGCGGCCCCACAATGACATCAGCTTTCAACTCCAGGCTCAAAATTACCACTGGCCCAAAACGCCGGTGGTTTTTCAAACCGTGCAGGTGCGGGGAAACTGGAACAACGGCGCCCGGAACGCCCGCGAAACCACCAAACTGACGCTTCAGCAGTTTCGGGTTCAATCGGGCGACGATACGCTCGTGGTGCGCGGTACGCTGGCCAATCTGGTGTCGCCGGTCGCCGATGCCACCATTCAGGGGAAATTGTCGCTGCAACAACTGGCCCAACTGATGAACTGGCCCGGCGACTCGCTTTATTCCGGAACGGCCGCCATCAACCTGGCCGTTCGCAGTCCGCTGCTGTATTCCACTGTGGTTAAACCCGCCCCCAATGAACCGTTCTGGAAAGGGACGCTTCGCGTTAAAGATGGTTGCCTTCATTTTCCAAAACCGTCGGGTCGGTGTACGGCGCTCAATGCAGATATTCACTTTATTCCGGAAAACAACATGCTTCGGATTCGGGAAGTGGTGGGGAAACTGGATGGCCGGTTTTTCAAAATTAACGGTGAAATAACCAATCTGCTCCGGTATGCTCTGGGTGGCAATCGGACTACGTACCCGGTTCGGACCAAACTGGCTGCGCATTGGCAGGAACTGGATTTCTCAAAACCGCTCCCCCCGTCAGCCCGGCGGTCGGGTCCTCCCAAAATACCGACTTCAACCGATAGTTTGCTGGCCGGGCTGTTGTTCGGCACCGAGTACTCCGCCGTCATTCGGATTGATCGCATTCGGTTGCCGTCTCGGGAAGATTTGAGCGATATGTCGTTCGTGGTTCACAAAAAAGGAGAACGGGTTCGGGTTCCGCAGCTTCGTTGCCGCACCACCCTGGGCGGATCGATCGCCGGACTGGGTCACTTTCAATTGACCCCGGATGGGATTCAGGCGCCCTATGCGGCCTTGAGCCTGTCGTATGAACGGCTGGATCTGCAACGTCTGGTGGGTTTATTGTCTGGATTGAACAGTATGCAGGCTACTTACAAAAGGCCGGTTTCGCAGCAAAAAAAATCCGCGTTGAACGATTACCAGTTCGATGTGGAAGTGAAAGCCCGCAAGCTGGATTACCAAACGCTGAAAGGCGACGACTTTGGTCTGAAAACCGTCATCAAAGACGAAACCGCGCAACTGGAACGGCTCACGATGAATGTTTTTGGCGGGCGGCTGGGTTCCCACGGCTTGATGAAACTGGGGCGTCCGGAAGGGTTTCCGGTAACGCTCAATGTAACGCTCCAGAAAATGGATCTCCACCTGCTTTTTCGGGCGGCAGAGGAGATGAGAATCGATGTGCTGAAGAGCGAGAATATCCGTGGTAATGTAGATTGTGCCATGTCGCTCCGGACGGAATTGAACAACGATTTTTTGCCGGATATCAAGAAGATAACGGCGTACACCAAAGCCTCGATCCGGCAAATGGAACTCATCGAAGTCCAGCCCATTCAGCAAGCCCTGCGGTTTTTGCCGAAGTCCAAGACGAGCCACATCTATTTTGAAGACGTGGAAGCCCAGTTTTTGCTCCACGAAAACCGAATTCTGATGCCGGATCTGAATTTGTCCAGCAACCTGTCGTATCTGCATCTGAACGGCGATTACACACTCAACAAGAAAGCGGCTTTTCTGGTGGAAATCAGTCTGACGGATTTAATCTTTGGCAATAATAAACGACGCATTCGGCAGATTCAGGAACCGGACTCGACCCGAACTTCCCGCGGCCTGAAAAACCACTTGCTATTGCAGCGCGATCTTGGAAAATACCGGATGAAAATGTTTGGCCGCAGAGATTTTGAAGCCCAGAAGCAAACCCTCCGTTCGGAATGGCAGGAAGAATTGAGCCGCCACAAAATTGACACCACCTTTTCCCGATGAAGCGACGTTTGGAGGGTAATCGTGGGTTTGTCAGCTCCATGAACCGGGCGTTTCCTTTCGTTTTTCCAGTTGTCTGTCTGGTAATCGGGACGGTTTTGCCGGGGCTGGCACAAAACCTCCTGGGCCGTGGGCTGGACTCGACGTATGTAAAGACGTTCCCTGGGAAACTGACCGGCCGGCTGTATCTTTCCCAAAAATACACCTCGTTTGTTCTGTCAACCCCGGTTATTCCGAGTCCTACGCTGCGTTTCAAGCCCAATTCGTCGCTGGACTTAGGCATTGGTGCCACTTTCAACGCCCTGACGCTGAACCTGGCGTATGGCCTTTCGTTTCTGAATAACAAAGGAAAAGGCAAAACCCGCGACATTGACCTCCAAACGCACCTTTATATGCGAAAATGGGTTGTCGACGGATTTGGGCAATTTTATGAAGGGTACTACCTCGCCCCCCGGGGCAACGCGTCGCCCAACCCCGATCAATACTATCAGCGTCCCGATCTGGGTATTTATTTGGTGGGCGCATCGATTCGGCGGGTGTTTAATTTTCGGCGGTTTTCGTTTCGGGCGGCTCTGGTGCAAAATGAGTGGCAGAAAAAATCGGCAGGTACGTTTCTGGCGGGTTTTCAATTGTATTACGGCATGATGCGGGGCGATAGTGCGCTGTATCCTTCCGTTTTGCGGCCGGTTTTCCCGGAAGCCGATGTGCGTCGAATGCGGTTTGTGAAATTTGGCCCCGGTGCGGGCTATGCCTACACGTACGTCTACCGACAGCACTGGTTTGCCACGGGTTCGCTGACGACCAATTTGAATGCCACCTTCAGCAAAGAGACCTTTGAGTCCGGTAAATTGACGTACAGCACACTGCGTCCGGATCTCCTTTTCAGGGTCGTTGCGGGCTACAACAGCAATCTGTGGTGTGTAACGCTCGGCTGGGTCAATGGCTCGGTGTCGGTCATAACACCCATTTACAATTACACCATCCATACCGGAAACTACCGGCTGACTGTGGCCCATCGCTTCAAAACCAATCCCCGGTTGCGGAAAATCGTGCCGGAGACCATCAAAATCTGATTATTCTGGCGAATATCGCTTTACAACAATAATCTACGCGAGAGACGAAGATTGGCAAGAATATGTTCTGTAAATTATTATCTTTCGAGTCGTAATAATCCTAAGCTTATTTCTTCCCCGCTTACAGTTGCCGTCATGCAAAAATTACAGACTCTCGATTACGTTGTTTTCTTCATTTATTTCATCATTGTAGCGTCGTACGGCTACTGGATTTACCAACGAAAAAAGACCAAAGAAACCTCCTCTACCGATTTTTTTCTGGCCGAAGGGTCATTGACCTGGTGGGCCATCGGTTCGTCGCTGATTGCCTCCAACATTTCGGCGGAACAGTTCATCGGAGCCTCTGGTGACGGTTTTGCGATGGGATTGGCCATTGCTACTTATGAATGGATGGCTGCCGCTACGCTGATTGTGGTCGCCGTCTTTTTTATGCCGATTTACCTCAAGAACCGGATCTTTACGATGCCGCAGTTCCTGACCAAACGGTATAACAACACTGTTGCCATGATCATGGCCATTTTCTGGCTGTTTCTCTATATCCTGGTCAACCTGACGTCGATTCTGTTTTTGGGCGCGCTGGCAGTTTCCACCATTTCGGGACTCAATTTTACGTTCTGTATGTTCGCGCTGGCCGTTTTTGCAGTCATCATCACCCTGGGCGGGATGAAAGTCATTGGCTATACGGACGTTATTCAGGTGTTTTTTCTCATTCTGGGCGGGCTGGCCACCACCTATCTGGCGGTCAATCTGGTTTCCTCGGAGAATGGTACCACCGGCATACTGAATGGCTTCAACCACATGCTGGCGAAATCAGAAGACCATTTTCACATGATCTTCCCGAAAGGCCATCCGCACTACGCGTCATTGCCCGGTCTAACGGTGCTGATCGGCGGGATGTGGATTGTGAACCTAAACTACTGGGGTTGTAACCAGTACATTACGCAACGCGCGCTGGGTGCCGATTTGAAAACCGCCCGGGAAGGGATCCTGTTTGCGGCTTTCCTGAAACTCCTGATGCCGATTATCGTGGTTTTGCCGGGGATTGCTGCCTACACGCTCTATCAGCAGGGCTTATTTCAACAGGAAATGCTGGATGCTACGGGCGAGGTGAATAAAGATCATGCCTATCCGGTTTTGCTCAATTTGCTGCCCGCCGGTCTGAAAGGACTTTCATTTGCCGCCCTGACGGCTGCGGTCGTGGCGTCTCTGGCCGGGAAAGCCAACTCGATTTCTACGATTTTCACGCTTGACATTTTCAAGAAATACATTGCACCGGATGCCAGCGAGAAGAAACTGGTTCGGGTGGGTCGAATTGCCATCTGGGTGTCGATGCTGATGGCCATTTTCATTTCGCCGTTTATGGGAATCGACAAAAAAGGCGGTTTTCAGTTCATCCAGGAAATGACGGGGCTGGTGTCGCCGGGCGTTTTTGCCGCCTTTATCATGGGTTTCTTCTGGAAAAAAACCAACTCGGCCGGGGCCTTGTTCGCCATTGTGGGCGGGTTCCTGTTGTCGCTGTTTTTCAAGTATATGTTGCCCGGTCTGGTGGATCTGGAATTTCTGGCCTCAACCGGTTTTGCCGTCCCGAACCCGGATGGAATCTACACCATTCCGTTTCTCGATACGATGGGGTTTGTCTTCCTGATCTGTGTTGCGGTGATGGTGGTGCTGGGACTTCAGAAACCCAGTGACAAAGGGCTGGAGATTGACAGCAGCATGTTCAAAACCTCTTCCAGCTTCGCCATCGGTGCCGCCGTTGTGCTGGCGATTATTGTGCTTTTATACGGGTATTTCTGGTAAAAAGAAATTTGAGTTATTTCGCGGAGTTGAACGGAGAAAAAAAGAGTTAAGCGGAGAAAAATATAACCTCTGCTTAACTCTTTTTTTCTCCGCTCAACTCCGCGAAATAGTTTTTGTAGCTTCTACCACCGCCCGGACAACTTCACGGCTCGTGCTGAGCCATTCGTATTCTCCCAGAGCCACGGAGGCCATCGGAACACCGGGCTTCCGGTATTCCATGCCACTATCCATCACCTGCTTGCCCGTCAGGTGGAGTGCGTGAACGCCCGTTGCGGCCAGGTGGGCGGCATTGGTGGCCGTGACGCCCGCTCCGGCCATAATTTCAATCCGATCGTCTGCCTGTTGAACCAATTGCCGGAGAAGCGGAATACCGGCTTCCGCGCTGGCTTGCTGCCCCGAAGTCAGAATGCGTTTCGCACCCGTTCGAATAACCGCTTCCAGGGCTTCTGCCGGATCGAGCGTCAGGTCGAACGCCCGGTGAAACGTAACCGCCAGCGGGTGGGCCAAACGAATGAGTTCGGCGGTTTTTTCTTCATCGATGGTTCCATCGGCTTTCAACAGGCCCAGCACCACGCCGTCGGCACCGGCTTGCTTCGCGGCTTCAATATCCCGGCGCATAACGGCCAATTCGGTGGCGTTGTATAAGAAATCTCCTCCACGGGGACGTATCATAACGTAAAGGGCAATCGTTACCTGCTGGCGGGCCAATTCGATCAGGCCGTAGCTCGGCGTGGTGCCGCCCTCCCCTGCTCCCCCACACAACTCGATCCGGGTGGCACCGTTGGCCTGTGCAATCAGGCAGGACTCCAGGGAAAACGCGCAAATTTCAATGTTCATTGATTAATAGACGGTTAGAAAAAGAAGAAGTTTGACGAAAGAATACAAACATTTTCAGCCGGGATTCGGTTAAATGGCCTGAACGGCATCCGTACCGTTTCTGAAAGAATTTTCAGCGACATGTATAGGATATTCATATTTTTTTACTTTTGCACAATTTTACGACAATCAGTCGTCATATTTTAGCAGCAACGCGTATGTATTGGACACTCGAATTGGCATCCTATCTGGAAGATGCCCCCTGGCCGGCTACCAAAGATGAGTTGATCGATTACTCGATCCGCTCTGGCGCTCCCTTAGAAGTAGTTGAAAACCTGCAGGAGTTGGAGGACGACGGTCAGCCCTACGAGAGTATCGAGGAAATATGGCCTGATTACCCAACCAAGGACGATTTCTTCTTCAACGAAGACGAGTATTAGCCGGTTGTTTCCATGAATTTGGCCCATAAAGGTGCAGCGCGAACGTTGTGACTTTATGGGTTTTGCCATTTGCGGGAAATCAGCGATTCCGGTATTTCTTCGGCGCATACAAAAAACCGAATGCTTCGGCTCCCTGGCGCTTGTGAACCTTGTGGTGAATGTAGTGCGCCCGGATGATTCGCTTCAGGTACGAATTTCGGGTGCTGAACCGGATTTTGATCCGCCGGTGGACAATAACATCGTGGAAAATAAAATAAAAAATACCGTATAAGGTCACACCAATGCCAATTGGTGCCAGAAACCAGAGCGAGTCGACTTCGAAACCCACCACCACCGTTCCGACAGCCGCCAGACTGAAAACCACACTGAACAGATCATTGCGTTCCAGAAAGCCGGCATGGTGGTTGTGGTGCGAATGATGCCAGCGCCACATAAAACCGTGCATGATGTATTTGTGTGTCCACCACGCCACCCCTTCCATTCCCACAAACGTAACCAGGACGATAACAACGTTTACCAGCATTTTTTCGTTACTAGATCAGATCCTGCCAAAAGGTAAAACCGCCAACTAGTTTAAATGGTTAATACTGAGAACAACGGACAAAATTACGGCAATTTCCGGTAAAATAGTTGTTCAACCTTTTGGTTCGTATGGGTTAAAACGGTTATATTTAAAAGCAAGGGAGGGGCTGACATCCTTCCTGATACCTACACAGCCGACTGACGGATGGACTACAGGGCGCTCAAGGAACTGGTTAGACAGGGTGAGGGAACGCATCTCGAATTCAAATTAAAGTCCAATCACCCCGAACGGATTATTCGCGAAATTGTGGCGTTTGCCAACACCGAAGGCGGAAAACTGCTCATTGGCATCGGCGACGACAAAAGTATCCAGGGCCTCAAACACGTCGACGAAGACGAATACCTGCTGGAACGCGCCATTGAACGGTATTGTACACCCACCATCACCTATTCCATGGAACGTGTGCTGCTCGCCAACGAGCGGGAAGTGCTGGTGATTACGGTTCCGGAGAGCGAGCGAAAACCACATTACGTAGACGATCCGCTCAACGATTTCCGGCGGGCCTACATTCGGGTTGACGACAAGGCCGTTCAGGCCAGCAAGGAGGTGCGCGAAATTATGAAAGGCGAAACCGCCGAGCGGGCGGTGCGGTTTACGTATGGCGACAAAGAGCAGACCCTGATGCAGCATCTGGATCGCAACCAGAGCATTACCGTCGATCTCTTCGCCAACATTGCCAATATTCCCCGCAAAATGGCCTCCCGAACCCTGGTCTTGCTGGTGCTCGCCAATGTGCTGGAAATTCATCCCCATGAAACCGTGGATCGGTTTACGACGCGGATGGGGTGAAAAGTTTTTAATGATAAATGTAAAATGATGAATGTAGAATGTAAAAGTGTTCCTTAGCCGCACATTTTTACATTCTACATTCATCATTTTACATTTCTCATTATTCAATCCCTTCCTGGTCAAAGGTTCTGACGGTTTTCCACTACCTTTGCATATTGTGACCAATGGTTGCATCCGGTTGCAATAGAGACTGTGCCTGACACGTTTGAACAGGAGAGCCCGGTGGGCATTCAGAGTCGTTCAATTCATTTAAGTAACTCATACAGATGCACTATCTGGTAAAACCCAATTGGCGGAAATGGCTGGTTGCCGGTATCGGTTGCCTGATGGTGTGGAGCATCACACCCGCTGAGGCACAACGTAAATCCAAGGAAAAGGAACAGCAGAAGCCGAAAGAGGGCGTTCGGGGCGTGGAGGAATCCCTGTTTACGGAAGGGATGAAGTTCATGATGATGGACGAACCGGCCAAAGCAGTACCGCAATTCCAGAAAGTTATCCAGCTTGATCCCGAAAACCCGGCAGCCAACTACGCAGCCGCAACGGCCCTGATGAAACTGAGCAAGCCGGAAGAGGCCCTTCCTTTCGCCCAGAAAGCCGTTCAGTTGGATAAAGGCACCAATAAATACTATGTGCTGCAACTAGCCGAACTGCTGGTGAAGCAGAAACGCTACGCCGACGCCGAAAATCTGTATGAAGAGCTGATCAAAAAAAGCCCCGATAACATCGAATACGGCGTTGAACTGGCGGCCATTTACCTGTTCGACGAAAAACCGGACAAGGCCCTCGACATGTACGACAAGGTTGAGAAGGCCACCGGCCTGAACGAAGAAATCATCCGGCAGAAACAGCGGATTTACCTGAAGCAGAATAAAGTGGAAAAAGCCATTCAGGAAGCTGAAAAACTGGTGGCTTCTGAACCCGGTGAAACCGACTACCTGCTCGAAGGGGCAGAATTGCTGATTGCCAACGACCGGAACGATCAGGCGGTGGACTGGCTCCAGCGGGCGTTGAAAGTCAACACGGATTTGCCCCAGGCCCACGTCATGCTGGCCGATCTGTACCGCAAGCAGGGTGATTTGGAAAAATGCAGCCAGGAACTTGACAAGGTCTTTTCGAATCCGAACCTGGAAGCCGATATTAAAGCGCGGATTTTATCAAGTTACATCGGCGTGGTTGGTAAAGACGAAAAAGCGAGACAGAGTGCCGTGAAACTGGCCAGAGAACTGGCAACGGCTCATCCCAAAGACGCCCGTTCACAGGCCATTTATGCCGACTTGCTGGTGCAACAGGGTAAAAAAGCCGAGGCCCGGGATTATTACGTCAAAGCCGCCCGTCTGGACAAAGCCACATATGAAGTCTGGGGGGCCATTCTGCAACTCGACGGTGAACTGAATCAGATGGACAGCATGTTGGTTCACTCCGAACAGGCGCTGGAATTATTCCCGAATCAGGGCGTCATCTGGGCGTTTAACGGATCCGCTAACTATTTCAAGAAACGGTATAAAGAAGCCATTGAAGCCTACGAGGAAACCCGGCGGCTTTCGGCCACCAACGCCGAGCTGATGAAAAGCGTGAATGCGCAGTTGGGCGATGTCTACAACGGCATGGGCGACCACCAGAAGTCGGACGAAGCCTACGAACTGGTGTTGAAAGAAGACCCGGACAACGATCACGTTTTGAATAACTACAGCTATTTTTTGTCCCTGCGGAAAGAAAAATTGCCGCTGGCACTGCAAATGTCGGAGCGACTGGTTGAAAAAAACCAGACTAACGCGACCTATCTGGACACCTACGCCTGGGTTTTGTACGTCATGAAAGACTACGTCAAGGCCCGGACATTCCTCGAAAAAGCCATTCAGGCCGATCCGAACGTGAGTGGGACGATTATCGAACACTACGGAGACGTGTTGTACCAGCTTGGCGAGCACGACAAGGCAATTGAACAGTGGAAACGGGCCAAACTAAAAGGCGAAACGACCGAGCGGTTGGACAAGAAAATTGCAACCGGAAAAATTTATGAGTAAATACCTTATTGGACTTTTGTGCGTCATCATGCTGTGTACATCGGAAGGATGTCGTCGGCGGAGACTGTTCCGCAACGCCCCTCCTTCGCCCACAGCCGATACGGTTTCCGTGCAAGCCCAAACCCCAATCCGTACCGATACGATTGCCATCGCCCCGGTCGTGTCTTCCGTTGACCCCAAGGCAACCGTCGACCAGGTTGATTTCGCTTACCTGACGGCCAAATCGAAGGTTTCGTTCAAAAGCAAAGACCAGGATATCAACAACGCCAACGTAAACCTCCGTATTGATAAAGACAGCCTGATCTGGTTGTCGGTGTCGGGTGTTGGGGTTGAAGTCGCACGGGCGCTGATTACGAAAGATTCCGTGGTGATTATGGATCGCATTCACCGCGAATATTCTGTGTATGATTACGCGTCATTGAGTCAGCGGTTTAATTTCAACCTCACTTTCGGGCTGATCCAGTCGCTGCTGATCGGAAATCTGCCACTGCCCCAGGAACCGGCCCAACGGGTTAAAAACGAGAAGGACTACCTCCTGTTGCGGCAGCGCGAAGGCAAGGTGATGGTCGACAACTACATTGGAGAAGAAAACCGGAAGCTGAAAAAACTGCTGGTGGTGGAGCAACCCACCAAGAATTCGCTGACATTGGATTATGAAGACTTCACGGTATTGAATAATTTTCTGTTTCCGTACACCAGTCTGGTAACCGTCGATTACAAATCCAAAAACGACGGTCAACCATACCAGACCGTCTTACGAATACGACACAATAAAGTAGAGCTTACCGATAAAAATCCGGGCTTTCCGTTCAGCATTCCGCCAAAATACCAGCGGAGACCGTAACTGCCCCGGTATTGCAAGATGCTTATGAAGTACAGAGTGGTTCGGGCTACCGATTGGAGGGAATTGATCCTTGTGCTTACCCTATGCTGGCTGGCTGGCGGGAGCGTAATGGCCCAGCAGCGGAGTCGTCAGCAGTTAGAAAAAGAGAAAAAGCAGAACATCGAGAAGGTCTCGCAGATCCGGACGATTCTGAAAAAAACTTCTTCGCAGAAACAGGCGACCCTCGGCCAACTGAAAGCGCTGAATCAGGAAATTGCGGCCCAATCCAAACAGATCAACCTGCTGACGGAAGATGTCAAGCTGATGACGTCCGAAATTCAGGAACTGCGCCGGACTTCCAACCAGTTGCAGAACAACCTGGAAAAACTCAAAAAGGAATACGGTGAAATGATTTATGCCGCCGACAAACGCCGGCAGCAGGTCAATCCGCTGGGCTTTCTGTTTTCAGCCGAAAACTTTAATCAACTGGTGGCGCGGTACAAATACCTCCAGCAATATTCTGAAGCCCGGCAGGGACAGGTGCGGCAGATGGAGAAAGTACGGCAGGAGATGCTTACAAAGCAGCAGGACGTCGAGCGTAAAAAGAAACAGCAGCAAGGGACACTGGCCGTGCAGGTCAACGAATCGAAGCGTCTGGAAGGGCTGAAGGATGAGAAAAACCGGGTTGCCGAGGAACTGAGTGAGAAAGAACAGGACTTGCGGACCGAACTGGCCGAAAGTCGCAAGGCCGTCAACCGGCTGGAATCGGCCATTACGGAAATGATTCGCCGGGAGATTCGCGAACGGGAAGAGCGGGAACGCCTGGCGCGTCTGGCCCGCTTAAAAGCCGAACGCGAGCGCATTGCCCGTGAAAAAGCCGCTGCGGTAGCCGCAGCTAAAGCCAAAGCTGAACGGGCCGCTGCCGCAGCAGAATCGGACGAACCGGAGACGGCTGAACCGAAAGCCGTTGAACCAAAGGCCACCGAATCGGCCGCAGAAGCGTCGGAACGAACCGCCCGCAAGCCCGATGAGCGCCGAAATAATTTGCTAAATGACGAAGAAGCGGCTCTGGCGTCTTCTTTTGCTTCTTCCAAAAACCGGCTGCCCTGGCCCGTCACGCGGGGCTTCATTTCGGATCATTACGGCGTAAAACCGCACCCGGTTTTGAAAGGCGTCATGCAGGATAACCCCGGCATCGATATTCAGACCAGTCCCGGCGAGGTGGTGAGGGCGGTTTATGACGGGATTGTTCAGTATACGACCTACGTAACCGGAATGCACAACATCGTGGCCGTTCAGCACGGGGATTATTACACGGTTTACGCCAAACTGAAAAGCGTATCGGTGCAGGTGGGGCAGCGCGTCAAAGCCCGCGAAGTGATTGGCGTGGTGGCCACCGACAAGGATGGCGTGGCGGAAGTGCAGTTCCAGGTCTGGAAAAGCACCAGCCGGATGAACCCCGAATCCTGGCTGATCGACCGTTGATTTTAACGTAAACTGCAAACCGTTTACCCGCTGTAGAATCATTTTGCCGTCATCGTGGTTTTATTACCTACGAATACCCGTAGATTGCCTGCTAAATCCTGCTCACTGACTATTATAAACGGTTTACCTAAGGAATGTCTGTTCATAACCCCGACATCAAACGGATCACTACCCATGTTATTCAGGAGCTGAAAAGCAAGGGAGAGAAAATTTCGGCATTGACTGCCTATGACTATTCACTGGCGCGATTGGTTGATGCCGCCGGTGTCGAAATCATCCTGGTGGGTGATTCGGCCTCCAACGTGATGGCTGGCCACGAAACGACCCTGCCGATTACGCTGGACCAGATGATCTACCACGCTACCTCGGTGGTTCGGGCCGTGAAGCGGGCGCTGGTCGTGGTCGATTTGCCGTTTGGTTCCTACCAGGGGAATTCATCGGAAGCCCTGCGGTCGGCCATCCGGATCATGAAAGAATCGGGTGCGCATTCGGTGAAAATGGAAGGCGGTCTGGAGGTTCGGGAGTCGATTATCCGGGTTCTGAGCGCGGGCGTTCCCGTGATGGGTCACCTGGGTTTGACCCCGCAGTCGATCTATAAATTCGGGACCTATGCCGTTCGGGCGAAGGAAGAAACCGAAGCCCAAAAACTGTTGGAAGACGCGAAAATGCTGGAAGACATTGGCTGCTTTGCCGTCGTTCTGGAGAAAATTCCGGCCACCTTAACCAAACAGGTTTCAGAAAGTCTGACCATTCCGACGATCGGCATTGGGGCCGGGCCGGATGCTGATGGCCAGATTCTGGTGTTGCACGACCTGCTGGGCATTAACAAAGAATTCAAACCGCGTTTCCTGCGTCGGTATGCCGATCTACACGGCGTGATTACGCAGGCCATCGGGCATTATGTCGACGATGTGAAAGACCGTGAGTTTCCGAGTAAAGAAGAAGCCTACTAGCCGAACGAACGGTCGGCCCATGAAGCCCGGCTTATCAGGAAAGCACAAAAGACGGTTTGAAAAACCGTTCCAAACGAATGAAACAGAAATACGTCGTTGTCTACGAAGATAACCACCTGATTGTGGTCAATAAAGAGCCGGGTGTGTTGGTGCAGGCGGATAAAACCCGCGATGTGCCACTGCTTGATATGATAAAAAGTTACATCAAGAAAAAATACGATAAACCCGGCGATGTGTTTCTGGGAACCGTTCACCGGCTCGACCGGCCCGTGAGTGGGCTGGTGGTGTTTGCCCGGACGTCGAAGGCGCTGGAACGGATGAACGAAATCTTCCGGAAACGGCAGGTTCAGAAAACCTATTGGGCTGTGGTGGGGCGAAAACCCCGGGAGGAGAAAGGCCGGCTGACCCATTTTCTGCTCAAAGACGAAGCGACGAATACCGTAAAAGCCTATGACGACGAAGTGCCGGGTTCGCAAAAGGCCGAATTGACGTACCGGTTACTCGGAAAAATCAACGATCATTATTTGCTGGAAGTCAATCCGATTACGGGTCGGCCGCACCAGATTCGGGTGCAATTGGCGAGTATGGGCTGTCCGATTCGGGGAGACATCAAGTACGGCTTCCCGCGGCCAAATCAGGACAGCAGCATCAATTTACATGCCAGACGGCTTTATTTTGTTCATCCCATCAAAAAAGAACCCCTGATCTGTAAAGCCGGGGTTCCAAACAGTCCATTTTGGGAAGAGTTTTTAGCGCTTGATCCGGAAGATTACAAGGATAAAAACCTGGATTTCATTTATTGATCACTTCGGTCAGCGGAAAGGCCAACGTAGAATCATCCTACAATTCGTTAAAATGGCGTAGCTATTTGGACGAAGAAAAACCGGTCTTCGAGCCGGAAAATGGGGTTTACAAATCGTTTATTCAACGGTGGGTGCTACATCAGACCAAAACTGGTTGAGCACTTTGTCTGCCATCTGAATCGCTCCCTGAAAAGCGCCAAAAATCATACATAAAGGCAGAATAATGGGGAAGAAAACAACCCAGTGCAAAATCATGTTCAATTTGACCTTCTTCATCTCGGTATTTGGGTAAAAGGGTGCCACTTTTAACGGAACGCAAGGTATTAAAACCCCTATTTCTATTGTACTGTATTCAAAGAAAGAAACGTTTGGTTTCTGCTTATATTCAAAATTACTCTTGAATTATTTCTATAACAAACATTCAAAAAAAAAGATTTACTAAATTACAAAAGCTGGTCTGATTGCTTTTCCGTATGTCGTGGAAAAATAGTAATTTGTTCTTCCATTAAGGATTTGAAATAGTAGATAAATACAAAATGTTGAATATTATTCAACTGTTACCGGATTCGATTGCCAATCAGATTGCGGCAGGGGAAGTGGTGCAACGCCCGGCATCAGTGGTCAAAGAATTACTGGAAAACTCAGTAGATGCCCAAGCAAAAACCGTACAAATTATTATACGGGACGCCGGGAAAACACTGATTCAGATTATAGATGATGGCATTGGGATGTCGGAAACCGATGCCCGGATGAGCTTTGAACGGCACGCTACCTCAAAAATCCGTTCGTCCGACGATCTGTTTCGCATCCGAACGATGGGTTTTCGGGGCGAAGCCCTGGCATCCATTGCCGCCATTGCCCAGGTTGAACTGCGCACCAGACGGTCCGACGCATCCCGCACCAACGACGAGTTGGGAACGCTTATCCGGATGGAAGGCTCCGAACTGAAAACCCAGGAGACGGTTTCGTGTTTGCCGGGAACGAATATTCTGGTAAAAAACTTATTCTTTAATGTGCCGGCCCGGCGCAATTTCCTGAAAACCAACTCGGTAGAAATGCGGCATATTCTGGATGAATTCCAGCGTGTCGCGCTGGCCCATCCGGAGGTGGCCTTTTCACTGTATCACAACGATTCGGAAGTCTACAACCTGCAGGCCGGAAAGCTGAGCCGCCGGATTGTCGATTTATTTGGAAAGCAATACCGCGAACAACTGGCTTTCTGCGAAGAAGAAACGCCGTATGTGAACGTCCGGGGGTATATCGGCAAACCCGAATTTGCCCGCAAAACGCGGGGAGAACAGTTTTTCTTTGTCAATTCGCGCTTCGTCAAGCACAACTACCTGCATCATGCCGTCGTGGGTGCCTATGAAGGAACGATTCAGGACGGTTTTCATCCTTTCTACGTCCTGTTTATCGAAATTGACCCGTCGCACATCGACATCAACATCCATCCTACCAAAACCGAAATCAAGTTCGACGATGAACGCTCGGTGTATGCCATCGTCATGGCGGCTGTTCGGAAGGCCGTTGGCGTCTATAATTTGACCCCTTCGCTCGATTTTGATTCCAATGTGAACTTCCTGCCTGTGACCCCGGCCCCCCGTCGTACGTCTGAAGTACAAGTGGGAAACGGAAGTGGCCAGTCGGATGCTCAAAGCCGGTCGCCCCTGCGACCAATGTCACCCGCCTGGTCGACCGAACCGGCTGAACACAAAGCGGCCACCAGTTTTGACTTTCCACGCAAGTCGGCCGCCAATTGGCAGGCGTTGTTTGAAGGGCTGGAAACCAATGAAACCCCGGCGACTGAAGCGCAGAATCTGTTTGAAAACAACGCATCAGCCGATTCGCAGGCCGAAATCGAGTCGGTAACGCTGGGAAGTCGGGTGAACAAACTCATTACGTCAGCGGTTGCTCTGGAAGGGGCTGGTCCCATTCTTCAGGTACACAACCGCTATCTGGTAACGTCTGTTCAGGCCGGTATGCTGGTGATCGACCAGCGCCGGGCCTACGAACGGGTGTTGTATGATCAATACCAGGCCGCACTGACCAAGCGCAACGGCGTGTCGCAGCAACTGCTGTTTCCGAAAACGGTGACGGTGATGCCGGTCGATTACAACCTGGCACTCGAACTGCGCGACGATTTGACGAGTCTGGGATTTCTGTTCGACGAAATCGGGCAGAATGCCTTTATGATCCGGGGCGTTCCGGCGCTTTCGGTAGGCGAGAATGAAGAAGAACTGTTTGCCAACCTGCTGGCGCAACTCCGCGAAGATACGGGGCGGTTGAAACTGGAGCGGGCCGAAGTCCTTGCCCGTTCGCTGGCCCGGCGGTCGGCTGCGCGGCACCAGAAGCAACTGGCCGAACCGGAACAACGGGCTCTGGTCGATCAATTAATTGCGTCATCAAACCCATCCTATACGCCCGGTGGTGAACCGATTACGACGGTATTGGCGTTAGATAAATTAGCGGGATTATTTCGGTCCTGATATGGTTATTATGCAAGAAAACGTTACAATTTTATGAATCTTACGCCGGTCGTCAGGACGCTGTTGCTCATTAATGTTGGTTTGTTTATTGTAAAAGCGTTGGGAATCGATCTGATCAGTACGTTTGGACTCTATTCGTTTCTTTCACCGGCCTTTGCACCCCACCAGTTTGTAACCTACATGTTTCTGCATGCTGATTTTGGGCACATTTTCAGTAATATGCTGGGTTTATTTTTCTTTGGCCCGATGCTTGAGCAGGTTTGGGGGAGCAAACGGTTTACGATTTTTTACTTTATTACCGGCGTTGGAGCCGGATTATTATTTCTGGGCATAAACTATTTTGAAGCCAGCCAGTTACGAGATGCAGTGGCTGTTTTTCAAAGCAACCCAACGCCCGAGTCGCTGGAGTTATTTTTGTCGGATCGGGGCCTGTTGAGTCAGGGGGATAATTTTTTACGCGTGTTTGAAGACAACCCAACGGACCCGGCGTATCGAAGAGGGGCCGTGCAACTGATTCAAACGTATTATGAGCAGCAATTGGCGGTACCGATGGTTGGGGCGTCGGGAGCGATTTTTGGAATCTTGATGGCATTTGGATTATTATTCCCAAATACCGAACTTTTCCTTTTATTTCCACCGATACCCATCAAGGCGAAATACCTGGTGGCGTTTTATGGTGCGTATGAATTGTATTCGGGCATTTATCGGGCACAGTCCGACAATGTGGCGCATTTTGCTCATATTGGCGGTATGCTGTTTGCTTTTATATTGGTGAAATATTGGGGGAAGCAACGAAATAATTTTTATTGAGTAATGAGTGGACTGTTAGATGACTTCCGGAGCGAATTCAACAAGCCCAACAACACGTTGGTGCAGTTGATTCTTGTTAATACCATTGTCTTTCTGCTGCTGTTGATCCTGAAAGTCATTCTGACGCTGGCAGAAATGTCGGGAGTCTACAATCTGATTGTCGATCAACTGCGGTTACCGGCTGCCCTGGGAACCTTCATCACGAAGCCGTGGACGATGATTACGTACTTCTTCACCCACGAAGACGTCTTTCACATTCTGTTCAACATGCTCTTCCTGTACTGGTTTGGCCGGTTGATCGACGAATACCTGGGGAATCGCCGGCTGGTGGCGCTCTATATGCTGGGCGGTTTGGCGGGCGGTCTGGCCTATATGGCTATCTACAACCTCCTCCCCTATTTTCAGGAGCAGGTGGGCGACTCCCGGATGCTGGGCGCGTCGGCTGCGGCTTTTTCCGTGGCAGTCGGAGCGTCGACACTGCTGCCGAACTATACGTTTCATCTGCTGTTTTTTGGTCCGGTTCGGATCAAATACATTGCCTTCTTCTACATTGTTCTGTCGCTGGCCCGGTCCATTGGTCCGAATGCCGGGGGCGATCTTTCCCATTTGGGGGGCGCTTTGGTCGGATTTCTGTTCATCAAAATGCTTCAGAATGGAACGGATCTGGGGCAACCCATTTATTGGGTGATGGACGGCTGGCAAAGCCTGTTTCGGAAAAAACCGCCGGTTAAAGTGTCTTACCGTCAGCGCAGTAGTGCCAGCCTGAGCACCGGAGCTTACGCGGCTCCGTCGTCTCCTTCGGCGGTTGCGATGCCGGATCAGGACGAAATTGACGCGATTCTGGATAAAATATCCCGTTCCGGTTATGAAAGCCTGACTCGTGAAGAGAAACAGAAACTTTTCCGGGCGAGCCAGCGTGGATAGAATCTAAATTGTATTTTTCTCGCGAATTTTCGGTGACGGTTTTTAGAGGGAAAGAATACATACTGTTCGATAAACTTTAGTTGAAAGCACGCTGGAACCCGATTTTAGCGTGCTTTTTGACCCTGTATCAATTCTGTAAGCCATTTGTCCGGAATCTGGGCAATCACTGTGCAGTTTGTATTTTTTTTGTACTTTTGCCTGATACTCATTTCATGAATGAACGCTGTGAAACAGTTTGTTACCACACGTAGTTTATGAAAAACATTCTATAGCATCCAACCTACTATGTTGATCACACCCGGCAGGCTACTCGCCAAGATTGACAGTCCGGACGACCTCCGTAATCTGAATCAAACCGATCTTCCACAAGTCTGTGCCGAGCTACGGCAATTCATTGTCGATAATGTATCGGTATATGGAGGCCACTTTGGGGCCAGTCTGGGCGTTGTCGAATTGACGGTAGCCCTGCATTACGTTTTCAACACACCGGATGATCAATTGGTCTGGGACGTCGGGCATCAGGCGTATGGCCACAAAATTCTGACCGGACGACGGGATACTTTTCATACCAATCGGTTTTATAAAGGGCTCTCCGGTTTTCCGAAACGGAAGGAAAGCCCATATGATTCTTTTGGCGTTGGCCACTCTTCAACGTCGATTTCGGCGGCCCTGGGTATGGCGGTTGCCTCGCAGCTACAAAACCATCCCAAACGTCATCACATCGCTGTCATTGGCGACGGTGCGATGACGGCCGGTTTGGCTTTTGAAGGCATGAACCACGCCGGCGCAACCGAAGCCGATCTGCTCATTGTGCTGAATGACAACTGCATGTCCATCGACCCTAATGTGGGTGCATTGCGCGAATACCTGACGGACATTACCACCTCGCCGACCTACAACAAAATGAAGGACGAAGTCTGGAATTTGTTGGGCAAGATGAGCAATTTCGGGAAAAGCGCACAGGACATTGTTTCTAAAATTGAAACGGGCCTGAAAGCGTCGCTGCTTCACCAGAGCAACCTGTTCGAATCGTTGAACCTGCGGTATTTTGGCCCCATCGACGGCCACGACATCGATCATCTGGTGAGCGTAATGAACGACCTGAAAGACATTCCCGGCCCCAAACTGCTACACTGTCTGACGGTAAAAGGCAAAGGATACGGCCCTGCCGAAAAAGACCAGACCAAGTGGCACGCGCCGGGTTTGTTCGACAAGGTAACGGGCGAAATCAAAAAGAAAGTCTACGACAAACCACAACCGCCTAAATACCAGGATGTTTTCGGGAACACGCTGGTTGAACTGGCCGAAGTGAACGAGAAAATTGTGGGCGTAACGCCCGCCATGCCGTCGGGGTCGTCGCTCAATATCATGATGAAAGCCATCCCGGACCGGGCTTTCGATGTCGGTATTGCCGAACAACATGCCGTTACCTTTTCGGCGGGCATGGCCACGCAGGGACAGGTGGTTTTCTGCAATATCTACTCCACGTTCATGCAGCGGGCCTACGATCAGGTGATTCATGACGTCTGCATTCAGGAACTGCCGGTTATTTTCTGCCTCGACCGGGCCGGTTTTGCCGGTGCCGATGGGCCAACGCACCACGGAGCCTACGATTTGTCGTTTATGCGCTGCATTCCAAACATGATTGTGGCCAGCCCGATGAATGAGCAGGAACTGCGCAACCTGATGTTTACGGCCCAGTCGGATACCATTCAACAGGGAAAACAGGCTTTTACCATCCGTTATCCGCGGGGCGAAGGCGTGATGCCCAACTGGCGGACTCCCCTCGAGCAGATCGAAGTGGGAAAAGGCCGCAAAATCCGGGACGGAAAAGGCGTCGCCATTCTGACCATTGGCCCCATCGGAAACTACGTGACAACCGCCTGTGATCTCCTCGAAACCGAGATGATTCACCCGGCCCACTACGATATGCGGTTTGTAAAACCGCTCGACGAAGTGATGCTGCACGAAGTATTCCAGCGTTACGACAAAGTAGTCACCGTTGAAGACGGCTGCGTGATGGGCGGTTTTGGCAGTGCGGTGATCGAATTCATGACCGACCACGGCTACGTGGCCCGCGTGAAGCGGCTGGGCATTCCGGACGCGGTGATCGAACACGGCGAACAGATCGACCTTCACCGCGAATGTGGTTTCGATCCGAAAGGAATTGCCGATGCCGTCCGGGAACTAACCTATGCCGAGCGCATCATTACTGCTTAACCGATAACCCTTACTCAGCAACGTGGCCGGGTTACCAGTGCGATTGAACCGATGGATGGGTGCGGAAAACAACCGGCCTCCTCTCTTCAATCGCAGCGGTAATCCGGCCACGTTCATATTCATTTCTACTTTGTAACAATGCAGGTATTTAAATTCGGCGGGGCATCGGTGAAAGATGCGCAGGGAATTCGCAACGTGGCCGGAATCATTCAACAGCAGCCACCGAAGCAACTGGTGGTGGTGGTGTCGGCAATGGGTGAAACCACGAATGAACTGGAGAAGCTGACCTGGGCCTATCTTGGCCGGGAAGCGGCCAAAGACACGATCTGGCAGCACGTCCGGGCGCGTCACGAACAAGTGATCGATAACTTGGCTGGTGATAACCGCGAACCTTTTGAAGGCGTCTACGAGCTGTTTTCCGACGTAGAAACCCTGCTTGCCGAGGAGCCGGAACCCAATGCGGATAAAGTATACGACCAACTGGTTTCCTTTGGTGAACTGCTCTCGACCCGCATTCTCAATGCCCACCTGAACCAATCCGGTTTGGACTCCTACTGGGTGGATGCCCGGCGGTTGATCCGAACGGATGATACCTACCGCGAAGGCAAGGTAGACTGGGAGCGAACCGGTGAACACATTACGGACACCCTCGCCGATCTGATCGAAACCAGCGTTATGATCACGCAGGGGTTTATTGGCAACACAGGCGAAGGCTACACCACGACCCTGGGCCGGGATGGTTCGGATTATACAGCGGCTATTTTTGCCTATTGCCTGAATGCTGAGCGCGTTACGATCTGGAAAGATGTGCCGGGCGTTTTGAACGCCGATCCGAAATGGTTCGACGAAACCGTCAAAATCGACCAGTTGACCTATCAGGATGCCATCGAACTGGCCTATTACGGCGCGACGGTTATTCACCCGAAAACCATCAAACCGTTGCAGAATAAGAACATTCCGTTGTACGTCCGGTCGTTTCTACAACCGCAGGAGCCCGGAACGGTCATTGGCCATTTTGAGAAGCACCTGCCCGTTCCGTCGTTCATTTTCAAGATGAACCAGACGCTGATTTCATTACATCCGAAAGACTTTTCGTTTATTGCGGAAGAAAATCTGAGTAAAATTTTCGGGCATTTTGCGGAATATGGCGTGAAAATTAACCTGATGCAAAATACCGCCATCAGCTTTTCCGTCGTGGTCGACCACCGGCCGGAGCGGTTGGCCCGTCTGATGCCCCATTTGCAGGAAAACTTTCGGATTACCTACAACGAGGGGCTGGAACTTATCACCATTCGGCACTACGACGAGAAAACCATCGACCGGGTTTTGGTCCATAAAAAGCTGTTGCTGGAACAGAAAAGCCGGTATACCGTGCAACTGGTGGTGAAAGACGAAGCCCGTAGCCCGACCCCGGAACTTACGCCAGAATAGGTTTTACCACCTTTCCGGCCACATCGGTCAGGCGGAAAGGGCGACCCTGGAACTGGTACGTGAGTTTTTCGTGATTGAACCCCAGCAAATGAAGAATCGTCGCCTGTAAATCGTGGACGTGTACCTGATCCTTCACGCCGTAATAGCCGATGTCATCTGTTTCGCCGAACGAAAAACCGCGTTTGACGCCACCACCCGCCATCCAGACCGTAAACGCATCCAGGTGATGATCGCGGCCCATGAACGGCAATGTCTGACCATCGCGGTTTTCCTGCATCGGCGTCCGGCCAAATTCGCCACCCCAGACCACGAGCGTGTCGTCCAGTAAACCGCGCTGTTTCAGATCCTGGAGCAGAGCTGCTACGGCCTGATCCGATTGCCGGCATTTGTCGTGGAGTCCCAGATCGATGGCCGTACTCGTGTCCGTACCGTGTGAATCCCAGCCCCAGTCGAACAACTGTACAAAACGCACCCCGCGCTCCACCAGCCGCCGGGCCAGCAAACAGTTCCGGGCAAACGAGCCTTTGTTCGGGTCAACGCCGTACAGATCGAGCATGTACTGCGGTTCGCCTTTGATATCCATCGCATCCGGCACCGACATCTGCATCCGGAACGCCAGTTCATACTGCGCAATGCGGGTCAGAATTTCCGGATCTTTTACGTCGTTGTATTGTTGCTGATTGATTTCCGAAATGGCATCGATGGTGTTTTTCCGCATATCCCGCGACATCCCATCCGGGTTAGAAACGTACAAAACCGGGTCGCCTTCCGTCCGGCACTGAACGCCCTGATACACCGACGGCAGAAAACCGCTGCCCCAGACCGACTTCCCGGCATCGGGTTGTTTGCCCCCGGACGCCAGCACGATGTAACCGGGTAAATTGTCATTTTCCGTTCCCAAACCGTAGGTCACCCACGAACCCATACTGGGGCGTCCCAACCGGGCGGCTCCCGTGTGCATCAGTAACTGTGCCGGAGCGTGGTTGAACTGGTCGGTGTGCATGGCTTTCAGAAACGTAATTTCGTCCACCATACCCTGCAAATGTGGCAAATAATCGGAAACCCAGGCTCCCGACTGACCGTGTTGGGCAAACTTCCCCTGCGGCCCCAGCATTTTGGGAACGCCCCGGATGAAGGCAAATTTCTTTCCCGTCAGCAATTCCTGCGGACAGTCTTTGCCGTTGTATTTCGCCAGTTCCGGTTTATAATCGAACAGTTCAAGTTGCGAGGGCGAACCCGCCATATGGATGTAAATCACCCGTTTGGCTTTTCCCGGAAACTGCGCCGGACGCACCGCCGTCGGGGAGCGGTCGTCGTTGCCCAGCGGTTGCGCACTGGTTACGGAGGAACCTTTCTCGTCGGATTTCCCCAAAAAATCACAGCTAGCCAGGACGGAACCCAGTGCCATGGCACCCAAACCGGTGGAACACGTATGCAAAAAATGCCGCCGGGTTTCGCGTTGGACAGCCGCCTGTTGTAGTTCGTCGATGAGCTTTTTCATATTATTCTTTGGTAATCACTTCATCCAGGTTGAGCATGGTATTGGCGGTAATCGTCAAAGCCGCCAACTGCGGAGTGGCGTCTTTCTGGGCCAGTAACTTCTGCGCGTCGATGGGATGCTGTTGGTAATAGGTCTCCGCTTTTTGATACAACTTCACTAGCACAGCCAATTTTTGAGGGGCCGGATTCCGCTGCATGACTTGCCGAAAACCGGCCTGAATTTGTTGGTCGGCGGTTTTTCCGTGTTTCTGCATCATAGCCGCCAGCGTCTGAGCCGATTCGACAAAAACCGGATCGTTTAGGGTAACGAGTGCCTGCAAAGGCGTGTTCGTCCGAATGCGCCGGACCTGACAAAACTCCCGGCTTGGACTGTCGAAGGTGATCATCGACGGATACGGCGACGTTCGTTTCCAGTAGGTGTATAACGCCCGGCGGTGGCGGTCTTCGCCTTCGCTCAGTTTCCAGCTCTCGCCGTTGTAGGGCGACTGCCAGATGCCTTCGGGTTGCGACGGTTTTACACTCGGGCCAAACCGTTTCGAACTCAGCAAACCGCTGGTTGCCAGCGCCTGGTCACGGACCTGTTCGGCCGTTAGTCGTACGCGGGGACCACGGGCCAGCCAGCGGTTGAATGGATCTTTCGCGACCAAGTCTGCCGAAGCCTCCGAACGCTGACGGTAGGTGGCTGATGTTACCATGCGTTTCAGCAGGCGTTTCACCGACCAGTGATCGGTTTCCATGAATTCAGTCGCCAGATAGTCCAGCAATTCCCGGTGGGTGGGCGGAATGCCCTGCGTTCCCATATCTTCCACGGTTTCGGCCAGCCCGGTTCCGAAAAGCTGTTCCCAGAAACGGTTGACGGCTACCCGCGCGGTTAGTGGATGATCCCGATTCACCATCCACAGCGCGAGTCCCAGGCGGTTTCGGGGAACCGGTTTTCCGTTTGAATCAGTGGGCAAGGGCGGCAGTGATTTAGGAACATCGGCTTGCACCGGTTTTCCTTTTACGAGCCAGTTGCCCCGGTCGAACACGTGCGTTTTCCGGGCAAAATCGCCTTTTCCTTCGAACAAAACCGGCGTCGATTCCGGTTTGGCGTTCAACACCGCCTGAAGTTTGTGATCTATTTCGCCCAAAACCGTTGCCGAGGTTCCCGGCAAAGCAGGCCGAAACGACACCCATTTAATCATCGTCCAATCCTTCGGTTGTTTCGGGCTGTCCATCGTCAGATACACATGATGACGCCCCGAAACCGTCGGCATTGGATAAATCATCACGGTATCACGCCACTGACTCCCGGTTTTGGGTACAGGAATCGTCAGCAGCGTCGGACCCGTCGGGCTGTCCTGATGGAGCGTCAAAACCGCCTTTTCGGCATTTGTTCCAATCGCCATAATCAGGCGGTTGGTTCCGTTCAGGTTGACGTTTTTGATCCGCGCCGATCCGCCGTGCTGTACGCCGAAAAACTTGGCATCCAGCAGCGACGCGTTGACGTACTGATCGAAATCGTGTGAATTGATTTTAGGCTCGGTCAGCCGGACAAAATTCACCAGTTCCTGCACCGGCTGGGGCTGCTTCGTGTGTGACGCCACCCAGTTTTTCAACTCGGCCACCTTCACCGAATCCTGATCCTTGAAAAACCGCAGGGTCGGTGTATCGGTCTGAACGTCCTCGTCGCGGGTGTTGTTGAAAAAGGCCAGGTACTTGTAATATTCATCGTGAACAAACGGGTCGTAGGGATGGCTGTGGCACTGCACACAGGCAAACGTCGTTCCCTGAAACACGTCCCAGGTCGTGTTTACCCGATCCAGCACCGCAGCAACCCGGAATTCTTCGTCCTGCGTGCCGCCCTCGTCGTTGGTCATCGTGTTGCGGTGAAAACCGGTCGCAATAAACTGGTCATCCGTTGGATTCGGGAGCAAATCTCCCGCCAGTTGCTCGATCGTGAACTGGTTATACGGCATATCCTGATTGAAAGCCTTGATGACCCAGTCGCGGTACCGCCAGATTTTTCGTTCGGTATCTTTTTCGTAGCCTTTCGAATCGGCATACCGTGCCAGATCGAGCCAGAGCGCCGTCCAGCGTTCACCGTAGGCGGGTGAAGCCAGAAGCCGGTCCACCACTTTTTCGTACGCATTTGGTGATTGATCCTTCACAAAATCAGCCACTTCCTGCTGCGTGGGCGGCAAACCGGTCAGGTCGAGGGAAACGCGCCGGATGAGCGTGGCGCGGTCGGTTTCCGGTGACGGTTTCAGCGATTGGCCCCGGAGTTTTTCGAGTATAAACGGATCAATCTCATTTTTGACCCAGTTGGTTTCGTCATTTTTGGCTAATCCCAAGCGGCTCCAGAACGTACCAATTTGAGGAATTTCCGGTTTTTCGATGCGGGTATAAGCCCAGTGATCTCCCCATTCGGCACCCTGATCGATCCAGTTGCGGAGGGTTTCAATTTCTTCGGGTTTCAGGGGGGGCGCATCCAGCGGCATACGGTCGTCGTGATCGGTCAGCGTCAATCGGCGGATCATTTCGCTGGCGTCGGCATCACCGGGCACGATGGCGGGTTTGCCCGATTTCGTCGGTGCAACGGCTTCGTGCCGAAACAAGACGGAAAATCCCCCGGCCTTTTTGACGCCCCCGTGGCAGGCAATGCAGTTTTTATTCAGCAGCGGTTTAACCTGGGTGTTGAAGTCGACGCGCTCCTCGAACCAGCCCAGAAAGGACGAGAGCAGCAAGCCTACTCCCACCACGGCTCCACTGACGACGATTACTTTTGTGTTCATACGCGGCCCCAACTGGGCGGTATTGGTTCTACACAAATTTAGTTAGCCATAATCCTAATCGGAATGGAGCAAATTTTGCTTTACATGGATAATTTTACGGTTTCCGCCTTATTTCTTCCGGGGCTGAAAGACCTTCAAAGGGCCATTGTTGACCGACACCACAATCAGCCGCTGGGTCGGGCTGTTGATTCCAACGATGAATTTGCAGTCACCGTCCGCCAGAAAACCGCTTTGCGGAAACAGGATCGGCTGAAAACCGCCTTTACCATCGCCTTTCAGCACGAGTCCTGTCATCGCATCGTATTGTCCGGCTACCGACTCGGCATCATACGCATTTCCGACCGCCAGCACGTCGAGATGACCGTCCTGATCGATGTCTTCCACCAGCAAACTCTGGATGGGTGCCCACTGGGCCAGGGCTGGCAACGGTTTGATGCGGAAACTGCCGCCAGTATTTTCCAGCAACACACTTTGCTGCCAGCAGGCCTGCAAAACCGTACTGATTTTCTGCCGCTCGGGCGTCAGCAGGTCGGTGACTTTGGCTTTGGCGTACAGGGCGTAATTCGTGAACTGCTTTTTGATGAGCGGCAACTGCCGACCCAGCTCGTCGCGGGACGCAATCGGGTATTCGATGCCGTCTAAATAATACGTGGCAATGGCGTCGAGCCGACCGTTATTGTCGTAATCACCCGCGTAAACGCGCATGGGCTGGCTGGGCAACACCCGGTAGCGGCTGTTCAACCCCAGATTGCCAATCACAAAATCAAGATCGCCGTCGTGGTCAAAATCGCCGGAACGAATGCAATTCCAGAACCCTTCCGAACCCTTTAGCGCGTCAAAAGAGACCTGAGCAAACTTCCCCCGGTTGTTTTTGAAAACCGTAATTGGCATCATTTCGCCCACCACGACCAGATCCGGCCACGAATCCCGGTCGATGTCGGCCCAGACCGCATCGGTCACCATACCGACATTTCGCAGAGTGGGGGCTAATTCGTCCGTCGCATCCCGAAACCGTCCGCCATCGTTGATCAATAAATAGCTCTCACCGGGCAGCGGATATTGCAACGCCTTCAGTCGTCCACCCCGGAACAGATCAAGATCACCGTCTTTGTCCACATCCACCGCCAGCACGCACGAGCCGCTGTGCCGGATGGCTGGCAGTCGGTCGGTTGCCGCCGTAAACTTGCCTTTTCCGTCGTTGAGATACAGCCGGTCCTGATAGTATTCCGAACCGTCGTAATATTCATTAGAACCGCTGACGATGTACAGATCCTTGTCGCCGTCGCCATCCGCATCGAACAGCAGCGCTCCTACATCCTCCTCGTCTTTCGGCAACGATTCATCGGTATACGGTTTTTCGATAAACCGCCCCGCCGATGTCTGGATCAGCAATTTTCCGTAGTGCCGGAACGAACCGCCCACGAACAAATCTTCCAGACCGTCGCCATTGACATCGCCAGCCGCCAGTTTCGGGCCTTGTTGCGAGAGTTTGTGCGGCAAAAGCGGTTCCTGATTATAATCCAGATAGGACTCTTCCTGATGGGTAAACTGAATCCCGGATGTTCGGGTGATGTCCGTCATCAAGGTTGACGGACGGTTTTCCGGCTGCCGAACGGTCGTTGAAGCTTGTTGATAATTCAGTGTTAAAAGCCGGTCGATGCCCGGTTTTTTCATCGTCTGCGACTTGCCATCTGACCAGATAATTCGCAGAGAATCAACGGTTTTATTCGTACCAAGGCCAAAATGAATGATGTAATCGACCGACGATTGATACCCCCGTGTAACGGCCTGATGATGCGTTTGCGTCAACCCGTTGCTGTAGAGTGTCACATCCGCGCCCAGTCCGAACCGGTTCTGTTTCGGGCCTTGTAATTTCAGTTGCAGGTAATGCGAGTTGGCGGTATTGTTTTGCAGGATATACGCATCCTGGTTGATGTTGTTGACAATCAAATCCAGATCACCGTCGTGGTCCAGATCGGCGTAGGCCGAACCATTCGACAGGGAGGTTTCCGAGCCAAACCAGTTGGCCGTCACATCATCAAAGGTCAGATCGCGACGGTTTCGGAAAAACCGGTTGGCTTTTTTGATGCTCGGCATTTTGGGCGCACCCTGCCGCAGATACGCATTAATTTCTTCGGGTGTGCGGTTTCCCTGCGCGAAGGAATCGTTGAATGACACAAAATCCAGATCGGTAATGTCGCGCAGATAGCCATTCGTGATGACCAAATCCCGCCAGCCGTCGTTGTCCAGATCGGCCAGCAAGGGCGACCAGCTCCAGTCGGTGGCCGAAACCCCGGCGAACTGCCCGATTTCGGAGAAAACCATCCGACCGTCGGCGGCTTTTCCGCCGTTCACCTGCAACATATTCCGCATAAACTGCGGGTGATAGCCCTGGCGGGTAATGCTTTCAAATTGCTGATAATTAGCCGGTCCCGCCATTTTTTTGCGCTGCTCGTTGTCGGCGGGCAGCATGTCGGCTACGACCAGATCCGGCAAACCGTCGTTGTTGATGTCCGCGGCATCGCAGCCCATCGAAAACTGGCTGTGGTGCTTGAAATACGATTTACTGACTTCACTGAAGGTCCCGTTCTGGTTGTTGACATACAGAAAATCGTTCGCCAGAAAGTCGTTGGCGACGTAAATGTCCTCCCAGCCGTCCTGGTTGAAATCGGCGATTGTGAGTCCCAGCCCGAAACCGTCGTGCAGAATACCGGCGGCTTTCGTCACCTCCGTAAACCGGGGTCCCGACGCATCCGAATCGTTGCGGAACAGTTTGTCGTTGGCCAACCCGGAACCGTCGGCAATGACCGGCGTCACCTGATTCGGATTGCGGATTAGATTGGTGCTGGTCAGCAGAAAAACGTCCAGATCGCCGTCTTTGTCGAAGTCGAAAAACGTAGCCTGGTTGGTATAACTGGTGTCGGCCAGACCGTAGCGTTCGGCGCTTTCTTCAAACTGAAAATTCCCTTTGTTGATGTAGAGCTGATTTTTCCGGCGGCTTCCGGCATAATTTCCGGACTTGCAGACGTAAATATCCAGCAGGCCGTCGGCGTTCACATCCGCCATCGTCACCCCTGTTGACCAGCCGCCTTTCTGAATACCGGCCTTGTCCGTTACGTCCTCGAAGGTGGGCGAATCCGAACCGGGTTTGGTGGTGTTCCAATACATCCGGTCGCCCACCTGGTTGCCGGTGAAGTACAAATCCGGCAGGTTGTCGTTGTTCAAATCACCAACAGCGACGCCCCCGCCGTTGTAGACGTAATAATAATCGACCAGGTTAAAGGAGTCGTTTTCGGTAACGGTATTCCGGAAATGGACGCCGGTTTGCGAAGCGGGCAAGGTGGTAAACAGCGTCTTCGGCTTTTGCTCGCAAGCCAGGATGCACAGGAAAACCGGCAAGAGGAATAGGTACTTCATACAGGCAAGGTCGCTAAAAAACAGAAATCAAAAAAGGGCTCGTGAAAGCCCTCTTTTGATCACCTCCAACCTTTTTTCGCCCCCAACCCCCTAAAGGGGACTTTAAAATCCGGATGTTTTAGCCCCCTTTAGGGGGTTGGGGGCGAAAAAAGGGTTGGGGGTAACTATTACTGCCACACCGGGTTTTGCGTCACGTTCGGATTTCCCTGCATTTCTTTCAGCGGGAGTGGAAGCACGTAATCCCGTGGTTTGAGGGTCCGGCCCACTTTGTATTTCGTGATGTAGTGGTTGATTCGCTCACCCAGGTAATCAGGCTGTCCGCCCGGTTTGCTTTTGCGACGCAGTTCCGGATACATCACCTGTTCGAACACAAACTCCTGCTCGCGCTCTTTGATAATCGCATCCCGCAAGGCCGATTGGCTCAAACCGCTCAGGGCCGTCAGACCGGCGCGGGCACGTACCTTGTTGATTCCCATAAACTTGTCGCCCGTATTGCTTTCGTTGCAGGCTTCGGAATGGCCCAGCAGGATGTCGGCCAGACGAATGTAGATGGTGTTCTTTTCGGTATTGTTGTAGTTGATACCCAGTTCCACCAGCTTACCCGCCCACGCTTTGCCAAAAACCAGTTGACTGGGGTCGGCCGGATTGGCATCTGCTTTGACAATCCCGCCAAACCGGGAGAGGTTGAAATCCGCCGTCGGACTCCATTTCACAATGGGATATTGCCCATTGACTTTGCCCAGGCGGCCCGTTGGATACGATTCGATGAACGTGGCATCGATGCGCTTGTCCTTGCTGTCGTACGAAGCCCGGAACTCCTGCGTGGCACTCAGCCAGCTCCAGCCCGCTCCACCCAGTTCGCTCGGGTAATCTTCCGGGTTAAAGTGGGCCGAGTGCACATTCCACTCGCTGGCGTTGGCGGCTGCCGAAACCTGGCCTTCAAAAATCCGTTCGCCCTGGTTTTCGTGGGCCAGATCGAAGTTGTATCCAAAGTTTTCGTACAACTGCAAACCGCTGTTGTTGATAATGTCTTCGGCGGTGGTTTTGGCGTCGGCCCATTTTTCATCCCAAAGCTGGGCTTTCATCAGGATCGATTTGGCGGCCCATTTCGTTGCCCGTCCGGCGTTGGCACCGGTATAAGCTGCGGGCAATGCTTCGGCAGCGGCTTTGGCATCGGCGTAAATCTGGTCGATCACGGCGCGTTTTCCGCCCGCGTTCGACGGCAATTCACTAATGCCTTTGGTCGATTTGGTCGTCAGCGGAGGATTGTCGAAATAACTCAGCAAACCGTAGTAATAGAACGCCCGCAGAAACTGCGCTTCACCCTTCAGGCGTTTCACCAGCGCGTCGTTGGCCGGGTCGTTCATCGCATCGGCGGTTTCGATCACCGCATTGGCTCGGTTGATGGAACGGTAACTGATTGACCAGTAAGCCTCAATGTACTCATCGGCCGAGCTGACGTTCCCCAGGTTGTATTGCAGCGGCCCTTTTTCCCAGCCGATCTGGTCGCCTGTCAAACACTCAAATACGTAGCGGTCGTAGAAATAGCCGGAATAGCCGGAGTTCAGATCGTCGTAAATACCGTTGACACCCAGTTCCAGTTCCGTAGCCGATTTATAAAACGTGTCGGGATTGATGAAGTCGGGGTTTTCCTTGAGATCCGAGCAACCGAGGCCTGTGGCCAGGACCGACAGCATCAGCAGGGATTTGACTTTGGAAGAAATAATCAGGTTCATGTCTCTTTAAAGATTGTAGGGTTAGCGAATTACAGACCAAGGTTGACACCCACCGTAAACATCCGGGCGCGGGGATAGGCGTCGTAGTCATCGCCCCGGTTCAGGTTGTTCTGGCCCTGGTTGTTCACTTCCGGGTCAAATCCTTTGTATTTCGTGATCAGGAACAGATTTTGTCCGCTGGCGTAGATCCGGGCCGACCGGATGTATTTGGTATGCAACGGAATGTTATAGCCCAGCGCCAGGTTTTGCAACCGCACAAAAGAACCGTCCTGAATGAAGAACGACGACCGGCGGAAAGAGATGAAATCCCGGCGACCATCGATCACGGGCCGGCTGGCTCCGGTATTGGTCGGCGTCCACGAATCCGTCAGGATGTCGCCAATCTGGTTGATTTTCTGAACCCCATCGCCCATTTCCGACTGTTGCAGGTTCCGCACATCGTTGCCGTGAACACCCCGGAAGAAGATCGAGAAGTCGAAGTTTTTAAACTTGACACTGGAATTCAGTCCCCAGGTAAATTTCGGGTTCGGATTGCCCATTACCACATAATCATCGGCGGTGTATTTTCCGTCGCCGTTCACGTCTTCGTATTTCGGATAACCGGCGCGGGCGGCAAAGGTCTGGGCTTCGTCGTCGGTCTGAAACAGGCCAACGTATTTGTAGCCCTTCCAGACACCAATCGGATTGCCGGCTTCTACCCAGCTACCAAAAACGCCCAGGTGGCCGCTGGTGCTGTTGGCGAAGAAAGGCGTGCTCTGTCCCAAATCGGTGATCTCGTTCCGCAACACCGAAATATTACCGCTCACATCCCATTTGAATGCGGCATTGTTGAAGATTTTGTAGTTCGTGGAAAACTCAAGACCCTTGTTGGTCAGCGCTCCGGAGTTCAGCATGATGGTGCTGAAACCCGTGCTTTGCGGAATGGAAACATCCAGGAGCAGATCCGTGGTTTTGTTGCTGAACACGTCGAAGGTCATCGACAGGCGGTTGTTGAGCAGGGCCAGATCCAGACCGAGGTTCAGCATCGCCGTACTTTCCCATTTCAGGTTGGGGTTCGCAATCCGGTTGGGGCCATAACCCGCAGCCAGGCCACCACCAAACACATAATTGTAGGTCGACAAACCGCCCAGCGACCGGTAAACCGGGATTTGTGAATTACCCGTCAAACCGTAGCTGGCCCGGATTTTAACGTCGTCAAACACATTTTTCAGAGCCGAATTCTGGAAGAAATCTTCATTTACCAGACGCCAGCCAACGGCCGCGGAAGGGAACGTGGCCCATTTGTTGCTCGGACCAAACCGCGACGAACCATCGCGCCGGAACGTGACCGTAAACAGGTAGCGGTCTTTCAGGTTGTAATTCACCCGGCCCAGCAACGATTGCAACGTCCAGTCCTGACGCCCGGAATTGGGAATCTGCGGTCTGCTGCCGTTTTGCATGTTAACCGACTCCGGATCATCCGAAGGCAGCCCGCGCGTCGACGCCGAGTTGAACAGGTTGCTTTCCTGCTGGTAAGTATACCCTAGCGTTACGTCGAGGTTGTGGCCCGGCCGGATTTGTTTGTTGTAGCTCAGGATGTTTTCGTTCAGGATGCTGCTGACGTTGCGGTTGGCCCGTTCCAGTTGCCGGCCATACTGCCGACCGGTGAAGGTATAGTTGTTGTAAAACGTGTTGCGGGTGGCATTCACGACATCGGCGCCCAGACTGGTCCGGAATTTCAGTCCTTCGATGATGTTGACCGTCAGGGCCGTTGTCCCGAATAACCGGTTGATGTTATCCCGGTCGTAGCCTTCTACGGCTTCCGCCAGCGGGTTGATGTTGAAGCGCTGATCGTAGCTCGGGTAATTGTAATTGCCATTCTGGTCATACACCGCTACGGTCGGGTCCAGGCCCAGGGCCGTAATGATGATCCCGCCCGGGCCGCCCCGATCCGTGGCCACGTTGCTGCTCCCCGTCCGGTTATACGACCAGCTATTGCTGAGCGTGGCCCGACCGTTGAGGAAATCGTTGTCGAGGTTCAGCCGAAAACCGTACCGTTTGAAAAATGTATTCTTGACAATTCCCTTGTTATCCAGGTAGTTGGCGACAAAAGCATACCGCATCGCCTTGTTTCCGCCGGTAAACGAAAGCTGGTGGTTAGACAGTGCGCCGGTTTGCGTGATTGCATTCAGCCAGTTGGTGCCCTCGCCGATCTGGCTGATCTGAGCGTCAGTAAACCGCGGGCTACCGCCCTGGCTGCGTTCCAGAATGTTCAGATACCGGGCGTAGTCACTGCCGTTCAACACCTCGATGGGCCGCGCAATTTGCTGGAATGAGTACGATCCTTCATAATCGACCCGGCTTTGACCTTCTTTTCCGCGTTTGGTCGTAATCAAAACCACGCCGTTCGAACCCCGCGATCCGTAAATCGAGGTGGCGGAGGCATCTTTCAGGATTTCGATGGATTCAATTTCGTTGGGGTTGATGGTGGCCATCGCGTTGCTCGATTGCCGGTTGCCCGCGGTTCCCATCGCGCCGTTGTCGGGATACATCGGAAAACCGTCGATGACGTACAGCGGCTCACTTCCGCTGTTGATGGAGTTGGCACCCCGCACGCGAATGGAAATCCCACCGCCGGGAGCCGCCGAACTCTGGGTCACCTGAACACCCGGCGCGCGTGACTGAATGGCCTGATCGACCGAGACCACCGGCATTTCCTTGATGGCGTCGGCTTTGATGGTCGAAACCGAACCGGTCAGGTCACTCTTTTTTACCGTACCGTACCCCACCACCACCACTTCTTCCAGGCTGCGGGTGTCGGTCAGCATTTTGATGGTAAGGCTCGTGCGGTTGCCAACGATGGCTTCCTGCGTCACGTAGCCTACGTAGCTGAATACGAGCGTTTCGTTCGGGCTGGCATTCAGTTGAAACCCGCCGGAAGCATCGGTTGTGGTGCCCCGGGTGGTGCCCTTTATGGTAATCGTAGCACCCGGTATGCCATCGTTTTGCTCCCCAACCACCTTGCCCGTAATCAGGCTCTGGGCAAATGTGGTCAGTGTAAGGCAAACCAATACCAGGGTTGTTTGCAGACACCGTATAGAATAATTCATACGTAAGAAAGGATTAAGGGTTTAGTTGTTTAGTCAGAAACAGCCGATTGAATGGATGGTAGGCACAGTAAAATCCAAATCATTATTTGCTAAATTCCATAACTACAAAGATTAAAGGCTTCAGCTCCTAAATCAATAGAGAGAATTTCGATTAAGATGGATAATCTTATGAAATCAATGCGCGATGAAGGTATCTTCCAGTTCTTCCAGCGTTTTTCCTTTCGTTTCGCGCACATTCCGGCGGACAAACCAGAATCCGACGAGGCAGATTACTGCGTAAAGCCCGAAAGGTCCGTACGTCCCCAATTGTTCGGCGAGAATGGGAAACGTGAAAACCAGAATAAAATAAGCCCCCCATAACGCCAGAATCGCGACCGATGACGCCAGCCCACGAACCCGGTTGGGGAAAATTTCCGAGATCAAAACCCAGGTGATGGGTGCCAGGGAAGTCGCGTAGACACTGATCGCCAGCAGCACGAAAATGGACAGCAAACCCGACGATGCGCCGGTTTTCAACAGCACCGCAATCACGATATAGAGGACTGCCAGCCCCAGGGTTCCGATGAGCATCAGCGGTTTGCGGCCCAGTTTGTCCACCTGCCACATGGCCACCAGTGTGAACACCAGATTGACGATTCCGATGGCTACGGTTTCGAACAACTGCCGGTCGAGATTGGCACCTACGGTCTCGAAAATCGTGGAGGTATAATTGAAAACCACATTGATTCCGCACAACTGCTGCAGCACCGCCAGGCCAATGCCGACAATCACCGCCGGGCGAACGCCCTTCTCCATGAGCATAGACAACGACGGTTTTTCGGCCCCTTCCATCGAACGATTGATGGCAATAACCGTCTGTTTCACAAAGGATTCGCCACCAATCCGGCGCAAAATCGTTTCACCTTCCTGCACCCGGCCTTTCTGCACCAGCCACCGCGGGCTCTCGGGCAACCAGAAGACCCCCAGCAGAAAACCGGCGGATGGCACGGCCCCCAGCCCGAACATCCAGCGCCAGGCATCGGGGCCGTTATCGGCCAGCGTGTAGTTCACCAGATTGGTAATCAGAATCCCGATCACAATGGTCAACTGGTTGATGGAAACGTTGCGGCCCCGGACTTCGGCGGGCGAAATTTCGGCAATGTAGAGGGGACTCAGCGTCGACGCCATCCCGACTCCGATTCCGGCCACAAAGCGCATGGTGATGAAAACCGGCAAGGTGGAGGAGAAGGCCATGCCCAGTGAGGAGAGCGCAAAAATGAGGGCCGCCACCATCAGGCCGGGTTTACGACCGTAGCGGTCGGCGAGGTTGCCGGCCAGCACGCAGCCCAGCATACAGCCCAGGGCCAGCGAGCCGGTCAGAAATCCTTCCCACCAGGCCGTGAGCCCGAAATAACCCCGCAGAAACGGAAGCGCACCCGAAATCACGGCAAAATCGAAGCCAAACAGATAACCGCCCAATGCCGAAATGAAGGCGATTCCAAAAATATAGTTGGCGTTAAGCCCGGTTTTTGCCATAAGGATTTCGTTAAAGTATTCGGGTATTTTTTAGAAAAAAAGCGATACAGATGCGTATTTTTACAAACCATTCCTGACCCATACCTAGATAATATTGCGACATGATCAAAAAGAAAGAAGGCTTTGCCGGACAGCGCAGTTATGTGTTGCCGGGCGAGTTAAAAAAACTGATCGCCGTTCATCCGCTTTGTGAGTCGTTGTACATCACCGATATTGGCTATTATCCGAAAGCCGCTTTCCACGATCGCGAACGCCGGAAAGGCAGCCCGCAGCACATTCTGATCTATTGCATCCAGGGCGAAGGCTGGTATGTCCTCAACGACCGGAAATACACCGTAAAACCCAATCAGGTGTTTATTCTGCCAGCCGATCAGGCGCACCGTTACGGAACCGACGCCCAGAACCCCTGGACCATCTACTGGCTGCATTTTACCGGTTCCCGGTCACACCATTTTCTGCAATTTTTAAAACAGGATACCGACCTTTCCCCCGTAACCGTATCGCCCCAGCCCGAACGGTTTCAACTTTTCGACGACATTCTGTCGCACGTTGAAATGTCGTATAACATGGACAATATTGTGTATGCCAACAGCAGTCTGTCGCGCTTTCTGGCCACGTTCAACAATGCAGTTTATAACCCCAACCAGTTTGCGCAACCCGAAAACGACCCGATTAGCCGAACCATCGCGTTCATGAAAGAGAACCTGAGCAAGAACCTGACGCTGGAAGACCTGGCGCAGATTGCGGGCATGTCGGCGTCGCACTATTCGGCGGTTTTCCGGACCAAGGTCCAAAGTGCGCCCATCAATTTCTTCACTTTTTTAAAGATTCAGGAATCCTGTCGTTTACTCGAAAACACACAATTGCGCATCAAGGAAGTCGCCTACCAGATCGGATACAGCGATCCGTACCACTTCAGCCGGGTTTTTGCCCACGTCATGGGTGTGTCTCCGCGCGACTTCCGCAAACTCCGAAAATCTTAACCCGATACTTCCTGCGCCGGTAGAAAATCGACCATTTTCCGGTGCAAAGCCGCGCCCTGGTGGTTGCGGTCACTGGCGAGAACGCCATCAAAACAGGCAAGAGCTTGTTCAACATGACCATTTCCCAGACCCAGATGCCCTAAGCCCATCAGATACAGGCAACTGATGCGGTTTCGCTCGTTCAGATCAGCATCAAACACCAGCAGATCGGGGAGCGATACCGCAAAATAGTCGATCTTGATGGCGTCGTTCAGGTGGGTTTCTCCGTAGTGAATCAGCGTCTTGAAGAGCTTTTCGGCCCGGTCGTTCTGCCCCAGTTTTTTCCAGGCCAATCCCTGATAAAACAGTTTATCCGGTTGCTGATCGTTGTAGAAAACCGCCTGAACCGGCGCATCCAGCCCGACGGATGCCCGTTCAAAATACGATCGGGCGGTTTGCGTTTCGCCCATCGCTTCGTAGGCCAGTCCTTTCAAATAGAAAATATCGGGTTCCTGCACCCCGAACAGTTTGCCTTCGCCCAGATTGACCGGATAGGTTTCAGCGGCTGTTAGCAGGTCAAGGGCTGCGGCATACTCGGCATTTTGCAACGCCTGCTTCGCCAGCTCGATGTGACAAATCAGGTACTGGCTCACCACTTTGCCTTCGCCCCCCTCCCACGGATGAAACTGCCGGGTCGCCAGCAAGTCGCGCGCTTTTTCATACGCGCCGAGCTGATTATACAGCGTGATTCGCTCTAAAGACAGGTCATCGCGCTCTTCGGTTGTATCGAGGTGCTTTTCCAGCAAAGCCAGCCGTTCTTCATGCGGGTAATTCAGCTTCTTATACAACTGATCCAATTCCATCAGTACCCGCGCATCGGCGGTATCCAGCGCAAAGGCGATTTCCAGAGACGCCAGTGCTTTGTCGGCCCGTTGCTGTTTGTTGTAATACGCCAAAGAGAGATTCCGGTGCACGGTGGGAAAGGTATTATCGAAATTCACAGACCGCTCCCAGGCGTCGATCGCTTCTGTGTATTGCCGGTTTCCATACCAGAAATTGCCCAGAAAATACCAGGCATGGGCGTGATTAATCGGCTGATCATCCGGTTTTTGAAAAACCGCCCATTGCAAAACCGTCAGTTCCTCCAGCCGGTTGGGGAACACAAAATCCGGGCTGGCTTCGGTGGCTTTTTTGAGATGATCGTGAGCGGTTTCGGTCTGGCCCAACTGCGTGTTGAAAAAGGCCAGGAAGTAATACACCATCGGGTAAACCGCCTTTCCGGTTGGCAGCAATTCTGACAGCAGTTGAATGGCTTCGTCGTATAAACCGGCCCGGCTGTAGTCCAGCGCGTAGTCCAGGTAGGTATGGACGTTGTAGCGCATCAGGTCGTTAAGCTGGCTCCGCGTCTGGGCCGCAGCCGCAGCCGATGCGCCGTCGGTTTGCAAGAGGAGCGATTTTTCGAACAGACAGCCGAAGTGAAACCGGTCGATCACCAGGGTGTCGTCGATGAGTTGCAAAGCCTCGTGGGTTCGCCCGGTTTTCCGCAACAAAGCGACTTTCAAGTGCCGAGCCGAATGCCCGTGCCAGTTACGCGCCAGCGACCGCTCAACCAGTTCGAGGGCCTGGGCGTAGGTTTTCCGCCGGGTGGCGATGCGGGCCAGTTCCAGAAAGCTGGTGTCCTGCCAGGCGGCATTCCAGGTGGCTTTGAAAAACGCGTCGAAGGCTTCGTCATACTGCCCCAACCCCTGCAAACACAGGCCGAGGTTATAATATGGTTCGCCGTCGTACGGATTCGGATTGCGCTGGATCAGCGTCTGAATGGCTTGCCTGAAATACGGTTCCGCTTTGGCGAACTGACCGTGTTTCATATGCCAAAGCCCCAGGGCGTTGTTGCACCGCACATCCTTGGGGTCACGGCGCAGGGCTTCTTCGTAATAATCGGTGGCGACATAGGTTGCGTGGCGGTATTGCTCGATGTGCAAACCCGTTAAATACAACTGCTCGTTGTTTTCTACCTCGGCGGGGTCCAGAGCGGCCTGGGCCGGTTCCGGAATAACCGTTGTCTCCGTCTCTTCGTCGGGCTGGTAAGCAACCAGTTCCAGGCCGTCAGCGTTTTCTACACTCAGACGGAGATGCGCCCCTAAAGTCGTCCGCGACCCCGGCCCTAAAGGGGACTTGGACGCAGAATCCTCCGGATGCAAAAAGTCCCCTTTAGGGCCGGGGTCGCGGACGACTTTAGGGGCAAGAAGCGAGTGCGGTATTTCATGCCGAAACGGTTTTTCCGGCGAAAGGTCAACCCGTTGTTCAAAAACCACCTCTCCGTTGTTCGTTAATCGAATGACGGCCCCGGCGTAAACGGCGGTTGCATACGCGCTGATCTGAACGGTATCGTTCGTAAACTCCAGATTGACAGCGGCTTCCTTTGTGGCATTTTTAACGATTCCAATTTCGCTGTAAGGCATGAAGTACTGCACAAACGTCCGTTCTTCATTGGGCATGATCCACGAAAAATCGGGTTGGTTGTCCGTAAAAACGCCGGTCATCAGTTCGATATACGGCCCGTCTTCGTCGGTCAGGTTGCGATCCCAGGCATAGCCAAACTCGCCGTTGCCCCAGGTCCACTGCTTTTTGCCCGGCGACAGGTGGTGGCTGGCTACGTGCAGTAAACCGCCCCGGCTGTCGTGTTCGTAGCCGCCCATAAAATCATACTTCGATGCCACGGCCATGTAGGACGTCGGAACCGGAATGTTCTTGTACCGCGAGATGTCCGTTCCCGGCGAATAATCCACTTTGTAGTAGGTTCCGGTGGCAATCGGAAACGATGAAACATCCCGTTTTCCGTGGTCGAAAACCGCATAGACATCCGGTGGAAAAACCGACTGGTAGTAATCGTTCACTTTGACGGCCGGATTCGTCCACCACAAAAAAGTCTGCGGAACGGGCGTGCGGTTGTACAGCACGCCCTGAATTTCGAGGTAGGCTTTGTCAGGATGCAGCCGAAAACCGGCCATGCCTTTGGTGTGAAACATCCGCTCCACTTCGCTGACCCACACGGTTTTGGAACCGTCGGGATGCGCTTCGGTCGTATAATCCACCGGCTCAAACGTACTCGGGCGGTGGTGCTGCGGCCAGTTAAACTCGATACCCCCCGAAATCCACGGCCCCGTCAGCCCGACCAGTGCGGGTTTGATCACCTGGTTGTAATAGACGAAATGACGGTTTTTGATTTTATCGTACGCCATCTGAATCCGTCCGCCCAACTGGGGCAACACCATGATTTTCAGATACTGGTTTTCCAGAAAAACCGCCTGATACGTCCGGTCTTCCTTGTGGTCGTCGATCTTTTCGATCACGGCGTGCGGATACACCACCCCGCTGCTGCCCTGATACACCCGTTTTTCCAGAAACATCGGATTTTTTTCGGGTGCGCCGACACCATACGTGGGAATCACAACCGATTCTTCCCACACAGTTACTTCCTGCAAAGCCATAAATAGAGGTCTGTCAAAATATTTTAGTCGTTTTTAGCGGGCGTAAGCAGAGACGTTTCGGCCTGAAACAACTGGTTTACCTGATCGATTGCCAGCTCGTTCGCGGGTTTAAACTGGCCGCTGTTCATGTAGTTCAGCAGACTGTATTTCAACTGCCGGGCGGCCGGGCGTTTGGCCAGATCACTTTCCAGATCGATGCTGCACACCAGCAGTTTTCCCTTGCCAATCCGGCCTTCAAACGCCAGCGACAACCGGCGGTTTTCGAACCAGGTATCAATTGGCTGAATCAGCGGACGAAGCGTTTTGGGAAAATCATTCAGAATGACGGTTTGGGAATGACTGACCAGATCCTGCCACTGGTAGTTGCTGCTGGCTTCGGTCGGGAAGCTGGCAAACAGCGGGTGAGCCGGATTGCAAACCAGCCCAAGCGTGTGCGGAGCCTGCCCCTTGGTCCAGGATGTGTTCCAGAAAACACTCGAAAACCCAATCTCCACTTCGGCCCCTTTGCCTTTTTTGACGTGTCCGTAGGGCAGCAACAGGACGTTCGCGCCGTTCTGCAATTGATTGATGACATCGGGCGTCAAAGTCTGGGCCACGATGACCTTTCCCCTAGCAGCATCGGCATCGACGCCCGCCGGATAGACCCAGAAATTCCAGGAATTCGTACTTTCGGAGCCTTTCAACGCAACTTTCAACGTAAGCATCTCCGGTTTTTTGAAACCCGCGAGCGGCAATTGAATCGTGCCAACCGACTGGAGGTTATCAATCGCTATCTTGTCTTTGGTCAGCGAACCACTCCGTTTTACTTTACCGGCTGCATCGAGCACCTGCCAGAGCACGGTTTGGTTGGTCAACTCGCCCGCGCCGAAATGGGCGATTTCCACCGCGGCTTGTAACGTTTCGTTGTTCTCGTAGACGAGCTTCTCTATCCGGGCCAGCAAAACCGTTGGGCTGCAAAACGTGCGGTATTCCTCGGGCGTCGTGTAGCCTTTGGATTCCCAGAAAACATCCAGCGCGCCGACCAGCGCGGTTCCCTGTCCCGGAAAATCGTGCAGCCCCAGCAACTGAAAACCGGCAAAACCGGGCGTCCGCAGGGCCGCTTCGATGTCGGCTTTGTAGCAGAGCGTCTGCAAGCGACCCGACGAATGCAGAAAGGCCTCGGCCTGATCGCCCATGCCGTTGGCTTCGAGTGTTTCCTTGAAAATCTCAAAATTTTTCGCCCGCACCACGCCGGTGTATTTGGCAATCTCCTTGAAATTTGGATAAACGCACCACTGCCCGATTTCGTGGCTGACGTAGGGAGCCGTAGCGGTTTTGGTGATCTCGCGCCAGTCGTAGCTGGTTTTGGGCGTTCCCGCGTTGATGATGCTTTTCACGCCCTCGCCCCACCGCTGAATCCGGGCGTCGGAATGGATGTGGAACTGACTCTCAGGAATCATCGGCCAACCCGCTCCGCTGGTGTAAAGCCGGCGGTTGTCTTTTTGTTTGAAGTGGTCGACCCAGCGACCCAGAAACTCGTTTTGCTCGGGTCCGGCCGGTTCATTGCCGTACGACATCATGCAAAACGACGGGTGATTGCCGTACGTCTTCAGAATGCGTTCCGACTCCTGGTAAATGAAGTCATCAATGACGCCACCGGTACCGACGGCGCTACTCTGGTTGGCCCAGAGCGGACTTTCCACGTACAGATAGACGCCAAGCCGGTCGGCCACGTCGAAAGCCGCTTCGGGCGGACACCACGAGTGAAAGCGCAGGTGATTCAGGCCGTAACTTTTGGCGGTTTTCATGATTTTTTCCCAGTACGGTTCCGTCGTTGGCGGATAGCCCGTCAGCGGGAAGGTGGCACATTCGACATCGCCCCGCAGAAAAATCGGACGACCGTTGATGGCCAGCCGCGTTCCGCTCGTACTCATTTCGCGCATTCCGAACGTCACTTCCCGTTCCGATAGCAACTCGCCCTGATCGCTGACCAGCCGAACGTGCAGTTTGTACAGATTAGGGTTAAACTCGTCCCAGCGCTGTGGATTCGGTATGGCATACGTCGGGGTCAGCGTGGTTTCTTCGCTGGTGAACTGAACGGATTGCGTTAATTCCGGCAAGGCCGCGCCATTTTTTTGCATACTCCGGGCCTGTAGAATCAGCTTCCCCTGAAATTCCTGGTGCCGGGGCTGGTGAAGCATAAGCGCCACTTTGATCGATTGAGTCGCCAGATTCGGAAACGCCTGAACGTCTTCAATATACGTTGGGGCTTCGGCGGTTAACGACAAATCACCGACCAACCCGTTCCAGTTGGTTTGCGTATGATCGGCAACGCTGTGCGAATTGGGGCCAATGTGTAGTTTATACCGGTTATCGACCCGAATGGCGATGGTATTGTTGCCGGGTCGCAGGTGTTTGGTCAGATCGAACTGGTGGGGAGCTACAAGGGAGTTGCGGGTGCCGCAGAACTGGCCGTTGACGTACACCATCGTTTCCCAATGGCAGCGTTCCAGGTTCAGCGTCATGCGTTTTTTGGCCCAGTTGGCGGGAATTTCGATCTGGCGTCGATACCAGGCCGGCCCGGCGTAATACTTGACGGACTGGAGCCAGAACGGTATTTTGATGGGATTCTCGCGGTATTTTTTATAGCTGTCCGCAAAAAAATACGTGCTGTCGATGACGTCGCCCACCCAGGGCGTTTGCAGGGTAATGTCATTGCCCTTTCCATTTTCCGTTAAAGAACCCGGTAGCTTCACCCGATCGGGGTAGGTTCCCTGCCACCAATGTTCCCGCAAACCCAGATCGGCGGGGTCTAAACGGAGTTGCCACTCTCCGGCTAACGAGATTTTAGATTGACTGACGGCTTGCGTAGGATTGGCAAACCAGCTTCCGATTGAAAGGATAAAAATGAATAGCCCCCTTTTTTGCATTGTGAACCCGATCAGGCGGTTTGTGATCATCCGTGATCTACCTAATCGTCATGCAAAAAACACAAATTCATATAAAATAAACCATAGAGTTTATTTGGGAAAAGATGGATAATCTAACGGAAATTCCGGCCACCCTCAACCAGAGGAAGGAGGCAAGCATTTCACGAAACAAAGCGATTAGAATTTCGGGCAGGAAAGTTGCTTGCGCGCTTTGCGGTTTTTTGGTTTGCCCGAAGGGAAATTCTCAAAGGTGTATGACAGCGAAATTTCGTGGGCACCCCCGCTGCCTGGTCCGAGTGAGGAAATGGTGGCGTCGTAACTGTAGCCGATCGAAAAATTGTCCTGACGAAAACCGGCCAAAACAATCAGTGATTCGCGGTTGGTGACACTCGGGGCGTATTTTTTCAACGGCAAACCACGATACCAAAGCCCGACCACTATGGGCGAATAGGTCATATAGACGCCCAGATCCAGTTGGTCATACTTGCCCTGATACCGGTAGTTGATCGCGGGTGAAATTGTTTTTTCACGATCCCACTCGTCGCCCCGGCCGGTGAAACCCGCGAAGGGAATCCGAAGGCCCGCGTGGACGCTCCCCTTCATCGGAAGACGGCTTTCGTCGCTCAGGACAAAAACGCCCTGATTGGGCCGCCCCAGGTGGTGAGCCGCCACGCCGATCCAGTACCAGTCGGAATACAGCAAACCGCCGGTTGAAAAATCCAGGTAAGAAAGCGTTGGTGAGCCGTTGGAAACCACGGGGTCGGTGGTGGGATTGCCGGTAAAACCGCCGTTGTTGTACTGGTCGCCAAAGGTGAGGCCAAACCAGTTGATCGAGCGGTTTACGTAGGAGCCCTGAACGCCCAGCCGGACGAACGTTTGTTCGGCCAATTGAATCTGGTAAGAATATTGCAAGCCAATGTCGGTGGAACGGATGCGCCCCTGACCCTGGTTATCGCTTTGCAGCATCAGGCCGACCCCGCTGTTGTAGCGGTCGAAATAGTGATCGACGCTCACCATGGAGGTCACGTAATTGGTCACGGCGGGCCATTGGTTCCGGTAGTTGACCGTTACCCGTGGCGCCAGGGCCGAACCGGCAAAAGCCGGGTTTAAGTACATGGGAGCCGCATAAAACTGCGAAAACTGCGGATCCTGCGCCCAAACTGTTCCGGCGATCAGCAAGCCAAAGAGGATAAGAAGGTAACGTTTTAACATAACTGTATCTTTAGTGCAAACAACTTGCCAAACTGGTTCCGGGAAAACACTAAAACATAAACGTTTTTTTACCGTAAAATTGCACTTGACCGCCTAGATAAAGGTAGTGGTAACGGATGAAACGGATGAATGGAGTCCTATAAAATTTTTATAGCTGCCGTTTCGTTTACAATAACGTACTGCCGACCTTCACTGTTATGTTCACAGCCACTGGGAAAACCGGCAACCTACTTGATTTTATTAGCAGCGAATGACAACCTATACAGGAATGGTACGGCGGTTGGGATGGATGCTTCTGTGTTGGGGGCTGTTTGCCGGTATGGCCCGGGCGCAGTCGGGCATTAAGGTGAGCGGCAAGCTTTGTATTCCGGATCCATCGTGCGAGAATGGCCCCGCCGTGATGTTTGAAGATACCGTGCCGAATGTGCGCTCCCGAGTTTGGGATTTTGGCGACCCCTCTACCGCTGCGGACACGTCCACGGCGGCAAAACCGAGTTATGCCTATACAAACCCCGGAGACTACACGGTTTCGTTGACCCGAACACTGCAAAACGGGACGACATTGCAAACCGATACGACGATTACAATTGGCATCCCTCCTGCCCAGTTTCAGAACTGGCGGACAGACACCATGCTTTGTAACGGTCAGAAAATAACGCTTGATCCATATCCTAACGGCGCTCCTGCGGGTGCGAGTTTTCTCTGGTATCCCAAAGGCGACACGACACAGACCATTCAGGTCGACAGTGCGGGCTGTTATTCGGTGGAAGTCTGGATCGGTACGCAGGCGGATAAACAGAAAGTCTGCTCGGTGGAAGACCGGATCAATGTGCAGGTCTGCGGACAGCGACCGGAACAACAAGGTGCCAAGTGGTATTTCGGAAATAATGCCGGGATCGACTTCTCCGGGGGCAGTCCCACACCGCTGGACGACGGAAAACTGAACACCATCGAAGGGTCGTCGTCAATCTCGAATACCAAGGGACAGCTCCTGTTTTATACGGGCGGGGTGTTGATTTACGACAAAAACGGCAATCTGATGAAACCGCTCAACCCGGCGGATACCGCCCAGTTGCAGGGGAGTCAGACCTCGACCCAATCGGCTCTGATTGTGCCACAACCCACCTGTAAAGGCTGCGAATACCTCTACCGGGTGTATACAACCTCCGAAATCAACGGCAAAAAGATCCTCAGTGTCAGTGTGGTCGATATGCGGTATAACCAGGGAACGGGTGCCATTATCGAAAAAAACACGCTGGTCGACTCCCTGACCACGGAGCGGCTGGCTTCGGTGCGGAACGACCGCGATACGACTTACTGGGTCATTTCCCACGACTTCGGCAACAACAAGTTCAAGGTTTATCACGTAACGAAAGCCGGGGTTGAAGGACCGGAAGAATATGCCCTCGGGATGCCCCACGACACCACGACGAAGGGCGAAGGGTACATGAAAATCGGTCCGGCGGATACGACCGGCAACGGAAACCGCCCCATCGCGGTGGTGGTGCCCGGTCCACCCACCAACTACGTCGAAGTGTTTACCTTCAACGATTCGACCGGGGTCATGACGGCCGGGCCAGCCATCAACATCGGCCCCGCCCCGCCCAAAGCCTACGGGGTGGAGTTTTCGCCGGATGGGTCGAAACTCTACGTTTCGTTACAGGGCGATACGGCCAATGCGTCCCAGATTCTGATTTATGACCTGACGAATCCGGACCCGGCCGCCATTGAAGCGTCCAAAACCGTGCTCGACAGTACCCGAAGCCGACAGTATGGAGCCTTGCAAATTGGCTCCGACGGAAAAATTTACGTGGCCATCAAGGATGGAACGAGTCTGGGGGTGATCGACAACCCGAACGATGAGTTGCTGGCCCCCGCCACCTTCGATCCGAATGGTCTCAATCTGAACGGGCCAACCAGCCAGTTGGGTTTGCCCAACATGGTCGCCAACTTCAACGAACCGTCCAACTCACCCGGTTTTTCGTACGCTGACACCTGCGCCGGTTCGCCCACGCAGTTTACGGTGACGCCCATGTGTCCGCCATTGAAGGATAATTATACCTGGAATTGGGGGGACAACAGTGCGCCCTTTAGCTCAACGGCCACGCAGGCTACGCATACCTACAATGAACCGGGCGTGTATTCGGTCAGTCTGCGTATCGTGACCATGCGGTCTGATGGCGGTATTTGTAAGGACACGGTTATTACGCAGGATGTAACCATTGTTCGGACGCCTGACCCGATCAATCTGGGGCCAGACATTGACAGTTGCAAGAATATGGTGACGCTGGACGCCAAAGTGGAAGCCAGTGTCTACATCTGGATCCGAAACGGGCGATTGATACGAGGGTATAACGAGCGAACGTTGCCCGTGACCGTGCCTGGATCGCCGGGCTATAACGGCATTCCACCGGGACGGTTTATTGTTATTGCGGCCAACGGGGGCTGTTTTTCAAGTGATACCATCAATGTGACTCTGCGCCGTCCGCCCAATTTTACGCTGGGTCCCGACACCACGCTCTGTCTGAACAGTTCCCTGACGCTGATCGCCCGGGGCAACGCCTGGAACAGCTTCCAGTGGAGCAACGGGTCGACCGAGCGGGAAACCACGATTACCCAGGCCGGAACGTATTCTGTCATTGTCCGGGATGTGAACGGCTGCGAGAATACCGATACCGTCGCGGTGGTCGCTTTGCCAAAACCGGTCGTTACGGCTTTCATGACTCCGCCTACGGGCTGTACGACAACCGACGGCAGCATCCGACTCAGCGTTGGATCGGCCACGGTTCGGCGGTTTGAATGGAGTTCTGGCGGGCAACCGCTCAGTGATACGACCGCGCTGTTGCAGGGCATTCGCGATGGTGAGTATACTGTTCGGATTATCAGCGACAACGCCTGTACGGTCGACACGACCTTAACGCTGCGATCCAACAACAGCATTGAGGTTCAGGCCGATCCGCAGACGGCTTTGTGTACGATTCCGCAGAGTGGCTCGATTCGACTTACGATTGTGCGGGGACGACCGACCGAGTTTATCTGGCGGGATGCCAATGGCGTGGTGGTGGGCAACGGTTCCGGTCTAACGGGAATCAACGGTGGCGTTTATAGCCTTGAGGCCCGCGATACGGGGGGCTGTCTGGATACGCTGAACAACATCCGGGTTCCGGTCGACACCACCGGTTTTGTGTCCCTGGGGCCTGATCGGGGCAAATGCATTGGCGATACGGTCCAATTGTCGACGCTGGTGGAAACCCCCGGTGATGTCTACCTCTGGAACAGTGGTCAGACTACCCCTTCGATCAATGTAACGACGGCTGGCCCCTACCGCCTGACGGTTCGCAACTCGATCACGGGTTGCCAGGGTTCCGACGAAGTGGTGGTTACTTTCAACGCAAAACCGGTCGTGGAAGCCGGGCTTCCGCAGGAAATATGCGCTAATTCGCCCAGTTTTACACTCAGTGGCGCGACGCCCCTGGGCGGATTCTGGACGGGCCGGGGTGTCGATAGTACCGGGCGTTTCACCCCCGCCGATAGCCTGGCCGGGCCGAATCCCATCGTGCTGACCTATTCGGCTTCTCAGGGTGGTTGTGTGGCCTTCGACCGCAAGATTGTCTTTGTTCAGGTTCCGCCAACGGTGAGCCTGGGTCCCGACACGACCCTGTGTCCGTCGCCAACCCTCCGGTTGGAAGTAACCGCGTCGGCGGGGGCAACTTACCAATGGTCGACGGGAGCAACGACATCATCAATTCAGCCAACCACTTCAGGAACGTATTCGGTCGTCGCGACAGCCGGCGCCTGTACGGCAACCGATGAAGTGAGGCTGACTTTTTTACCTTTACCGACTTTCGATCTGACGCGGGAGGTCCCGTTGTGCGTAGGCGATCAGGGCCGGGCGGTTTTGCAGGTATCGGGAAACAGCACGCAGACGTATTTCTGGCCCCATTCCGGCGATACAACGCCCCGGATAACCGTTCTGGAAGTAGGTCGTTATGCCGTTCGGGTAACGGGCGCCAATGGCTGTGCGGCTCTGGATACGGCGGTGGTGGTAGACAAGTGTGAGCCCCGGGTCGTGATTCCCGATGCCTTTACGCCGAACGGCGACGGTAACAATGATTTGCTGGATGTTTTTACGTCTTACGTAACAGATTTTGAGCTTCGGGTCTTTAATCGCTGGGGCGAAGTGATCTTTGTTTCCAACGATCCGGAACAAAAATGGGATGGCAATTACCGGGGACAGGCCTATCCGTCGATGGTGTATGCCTACACGGTAAACTTCAAAAGTCTCTATTATCCGGAGCGGCCCAAAGTGCTGAAACGCGGTTCGATTCTGCTGGTTCGATAGTGGAAATATGCCCAAAGTTCTGTATATTTGAATGAAAACAATGTCTGTATAAGTACTTGATAAACAGACCTGTTTTAGGTATAAACAACAAATACGTTCATTCAAATACCGATGCGGAAAGACATTTTGAAAGGTACCAACGAAGGCATGACGGCCACCGAAAAGGAGATTGAACGCGCCTTGCGGCCGCTGTCGTTCGAAGACTTTACGGGTCAGGCCAAAATACTCGAAAACCTGGGCGTTTTCGTACAGGCCGCCCTCCAGCGTGGCGAAGCGCTCGACCACGTACTGCTCCACGGCCCTCCGGGTTTGGGGAAAACTACCCTCTCCTACATCGTTGCCAATGAACTGAATGCCAGCATCAAAATGACCTCCGGCCCGGTGCTCGACAAGCCGAGCGACCTCGCCGGTTTGCTGACCAATTTGCAGGAAAACGATGTGCTGTTTATCGACGAGATTCACCGGCTCAACCCCGTAGTGGAAGAATACCTGTACTCGGCGATGGAAGATTACAAAATCGACATCATGCTCGATTCTGGCCCGAACGCCCGAACCGTTCAGATCAAGCTGAACCCGTTTACGCTCATCGGGGCCACCACCCGCGCCGGTTTGCTGACGTCGCCGTTGCGGGCGCGGTTTGGGATCAATGCCCGGCTGGAATATTACGATGCGGCTTTGCTGACCACGATTGTAAACCGGTCGGCGGCTATTCTGGGAACGCCCATCGAGGCTGACGGGGCTTACGAAATTGCCCGCCGGAGTCGCGGAACGCCCCGGATTGCCAACAACCTGCTCCGCCGGACGCGCGATTTTGCGCAGGTAAAAGGGAAAGGAATCATTACGGTTGCGATTGCTGAAATGGCCTTGCGGGCGCTCGATGTGGATCAAAATGGTCTCGACGAGATGGACAACCGGATTCTGACGACGATCATTGATAAATTCAAAGGCGGGCCGGTCGGGCTGTCGACCATTGCGACGGCCTGTGGCGATGAGGCCGAAACGATTGAGGAAGTATACGAACCGTTTTTAATTCAGGAAGGCTATCTAAAACGAACGTCGCGGGGACGGGAAGCGACTGAAAAGGCGTATAAACACCTGGGCATTGTGCCCGCGTATCGGGATGGGGAGTTGTTCTCCTGAAAAACAAAAAAGGGAAGCAGTATCGCTTCCCTTTTTTGTTACGCCAGAATTTTACTGCGGTAAATGCAATCGATAATTTCGGCTATCGAATTGTCTACCAGAAAGTAGTAAATGTTTTTGCCACTTCGCCGGATTTCAAGAATTCCTTTGTCGCGCATATTAATGAGATGGTGTGAGATCAACGACTGTTCCGCGTTCAGGTTCTTATAAATCGTTGATACGTTTAATTCTTTGTGCTCATTCAACATCTGGATGATCTTGATGCGCAACGGATGAGCGACGGCCTTCAATACATAAGCGGCCCGCTCAATCTTTTTTTCGTCGTTAACTACCGGTTCCTTTGTCATGATTCTGTGTGCTATTTAGGTACGTAAAGTAACTGAAATTTAGTTATTTATACGGGATAAGCAAAAAAATATGCTAGTAACATTGATATGTTAATCTATTTAAAAAGGGTCTAAAACCAGTTAAGCAGGGTAAGGTAATTAACAGACAAATGCAATTGGTAGTCCGTTATTTACGGCCTTTCCAACCAATCAGAAAGACGCCGAGCAATACCAGCAATGTGCCGAAAAGCTGGGAAATCGAGATGGTTTCGTCTAAAAGCGTGGTTGCCAGAACGATGGTGAAAATGGGGCCGATGCTGGCGACAATGGAGGCATTGCCGGAACCGATGCGTTTGATGCCCTCGGCGATCATAAACGTCGGAATCACGGTGACCAAAACCGCCATCAGCAGGGCCAGCCCGTACACCGGAGCGGCAAACCGGAACAGATCCAGGCCGTTGGCGATCAGGCAATGGAAAACGATGGCCAGGGTGGCCGCAATCATCGCGTAGCAGGTGTACCGCTGGGCGCCCACGCGGGCAATCATCGTATCGCTGCCCACTAGATAAACGGCGTAGACCAGCCCACTCAGAATGACCCAGAACGCTCCCAGAAACACGTCTTTCTGCTGCCCGGAGTTAATGTTGGGCGCAAACGCCACCATGATCCCGGCATACGTCAGCAGCACCGCCAGAATCTGCAACCGGTTGACTTTACGGCCATATACCACGCTGCCGAGCAGCAGCACAAACGTGGGATAGACAAACAGCAGAATTCGCTCCAGACTGGCCGTGATGTAAACCAGACCCAGAAAATTTAGAAAACTAGCAATGTAGTAGCCCGTCAGGCCGAGCATACCCAGCTTTAACCAGTTTTGAATGGATAAACGGGCCGGTGGAAGCCGTCGTGACAGATTCAGGGCAATGGCTACGTAAAACGGCAATGCAAAAACCATCCGCAGCGTCAGCAGCGAAATCGCGTCGATCGGATACTGGTAGGCTATTTTGATTAAAATGCCCTTTAAGGCAAAACAAAACGCTGCCAGAAAAACCAGCAGCGCTCCAATCCAATACCGTGTTCGAGTTGATGCCGTTGTCTGCGGACCCCTCATTTTTGCCGGAAAAATATAGTTATCGGTGCTCCGTCGAACCCGAAGTGATCGCGGAGTTTGTTTTCCAGATACCGGGTATACGGTTCCTTGATGTACTGCGGCAGGTTACAGAAAAACACAAACGTGGGCGACGGCGTCGGTAACTGAATCATATACTTGATTTTGATCAGCTTTCCTTTCGTCGCCGGGGGCGGGTAGTTCATGATTTCCTGCTGCATGGCCTCGTTGAGTTTCGAGGTCGAAATCTTCTTGTGCTTGTTTTCGTAGACCTCCATCGCTTTTTCCATGACCTGGAAAATCCGCTGTTTTTCTACGACCGAAGCAAAAATAACGGGCAGATAATCGATCGGCGCCATGCGCTGCACGATCTCTTTTTTCCACGTATCGGCGGTTTTGGTATCTTTCTCGATGGCGTCCCATTTGTTCACCATCAGCAGAACCCCCTTCTTGGCCCGAACGGCTTGTCCGATAATGTTCATATCCTGCGCTTCCAGACCGCGCGTGGCGTCCAGCATCACAATCACCACATCCGACTCTTCCAGGGCCTTCAGCGAGCGCATCACCGAGTAAAACTCAATGTTATCCTTCACTTTGGCTTTGCGCCGGATCCCGGCGGTGTCGGTCAGAATGAAATCTTTCCCAAATGCTCTGTAACGCGTATCGATGGCGTCGCGGGTGGTGCCGGCAATGTCCGTCACGATGCTGCGTTCTTCGCCGATCAGGACGTTCAGAAACGACGATTTCCCAACGTTCGGACGGCCCAGAATGGCGATGCGCGGAATACCCGCGTTCGGATCTTCGACGCCATCGGACGGAAAATGCTTCACAACTTCGTCCAGCAAATCGCCCGTACCGGTTCCCGTCAGGGACGAAATCGGGAACGGATCACCCAGACCCAGCGCGTAAAATTCGCCGACGGAGTTCTGGCGCAGAACGGTTTCCGATTTGTTGGCAACCACGATCACCGGTTTTTTCGACCGGCGCAGCACGTCGGCAAAATCCTTGTCCATGTCGGTCAATCCGGCCATGGTATCGACCATGAATAAAATCACGGACGCTTCGTCGATGGCGATCTGGACCTGTTCCCGAATCGACTCTTCAAAAACGTCATCCGATCCGACCACATAACCGCCGGTATCGATGACGGTAAAATACTTCTCGGTCCAGTCGGCATAGCCGTAATGACGGTCGCGCGTCACGCCCGGCTGGTTATCCATAATGGCCTGGCGCTGTTCTACCAATTTATTAAACAGCGTCGATTTACCGACATTCGGTCGGCCCACAATTGCTACAATATTTGCCATGATTCACTTTAGAGGAAAGAAGGAGCGCGTTGGCTGGCCTTCGGTTATTCTTCGTACCCAAACCTCTTCAGCGACCGTTCTTTGGTGCGCCAATCGGGTTCAACTTTTACGTATTGTTCAAGGAACACCTTCTTGCCGAAGAAGCGTTCCAGTTCCTCACGGGCCATAATACCCGTTTTTTTAATCATTTTACCCCCTTCGCCCAGTAGAATCGCCCGTTGAGTAGCCCGCTCAACCAGGATTTCCGACTGGACAACGATGATGTCGTCTTTTTCTTTAAAGCCCGTGATGATCACTTCACAACTGTAGGGAACCTCTTTTTTATAGTTCAGGAAAATCTTCTCGCGAATGATTTCTGAGGCAAAAAAGCGTTCGGGCCGGTCGGTCAACTCGTCTTTCGGGAAATAAGGCGGATGAACCGGCAGGCGGCTTACAATGGCTTTAAAGACATGCTTGATGTTGATGTCGGTGAGGGCGGAAATCGGAATGATGGCTTCGGATTTGAAGTTCTCTTTCCAGTACTGAATTTTCTCCTCCACCTGTTCGGGGGTCGCCAGATCGATTTTGTTGATGAGCAACAAAACCGGGGTCTGCGTTTTCTGCAACCGTTCGATCACGTCATTTTCGTCGTATTTCTCGAAAATGTCGGTTACGAACAGAATCACATCGGCGTCTTCCAGCGAACCGCGCACAAAACTCATCATCGATTCATGCAACCGGTATTGCGGCTTGATAATACCGGGTGTATCCGAATAGACCAACTGAAACTCCTGCCCGTCGTGCACCCCGTTGAGGATGCCCATGATGCGGTGGCGGGTGGTTTGCGCTTTTGACGTGATGATCGAAAGCCGCTCGCCCACCAATTGATTCATCAGCGTCGATTTGCCGACATTGGGCTTACCGATGATGCTGACATAGCCGGCTTTGTGATCCGGGCCGTACGTTTCATTTGAAATATCCATGTAATTGACAACCAATGACTATAGAAAAAAACTCCCCTCCGGCTAAAAAAAATAGCGGGAGGGGGCAGATTTTTTCACAAAGGTAATTGTTTTTTATGAAAAACGCCTTACCTTTGCAGTCCCAACATCGCGGGATGGAGCAGTTGGTAGCTCGTTGGGCTCATAACCCAAAGGTCGCTGGTTCGAGTCCAGCTCCCGCTACAAAGAAAAGGTCACACAATCGTGTGGCCTTTTTCTGTTTTCAAGCAGGGTGCTTTCCAAAAATACCAGATCAGATCTATTCGAACAGAGTATAAGCCAGAGGTGCTTTCCAATGGCGATAGGCTTAAACAGTTATTTATCAGCGCGCAGTCAATATATCCTCTATAAAAAAATTGGCCGATTGGACCGAAGCCAATGACCAGAATACCGGGCCAATATTTTGTACCTTTGCGTTTTAAGATAAAAACGTACAATTATTCATTCATCATTCCACTCGCATGAAGTCACTTAAGTTTCTCACAACCGTTCTTGCTATTTCTCTGACGGTGGGCGCAACCGCTCAGGCCCAACTGAAAATACCAGCCGCCAGCCCCGCCCAACTCACCAAACAAAGTTTTGCCCTGGGCGATATTACGCTGGAATACTCCCGACCAGCCATGAAAGGACGGACCATCTTTGGGGATCTGGTTCCCTATGACAAGGTGTGGCGGACCGGTGCCAATGCTACTTCTAAAATCACCTTTTCATCGGATGTCAAACTCGAAGGCAAAGACGTGAAAGCAGGTACGTATGGATTATTCACCATTCCCGGTAAAACCACCTGGCAAGTCATGCTTTCCAAAGACCTGAACCTTGGTGCTAACGTGGGCGACTATAAACAAGAAAACGAAGTTCTGCGGGTGTCGGTAAAACCGACTACATTGGCTAACAAAGTAGAAAACTTTACCCTCAATATCGCCGATATATTGTCCAGTTCGGCGGTTTTGGAAATCATTTGGGATAAAACCCGTGTTCCCGTAGCCATTACGGCCGATGTTGACCAGATCATTGTCAAGAACATCGAGACTTCGTTGGCTTCTGATAAGCCGGCCTATTTTGAGGCCGCCAGCTATTATTATGATACCAACCGGGATTTAAAACAGGCGCTTACCTGGGTAACCAAGGCCACTGAACAAAACCCCAAGGCGTTTTGGGTGATGTTACTCAAGGCTCGCATTCAACTGAAATTAAACGAAAAAGCCAATGCCATTGCCAGCGCCGAGAAAACAGTTGCCCTGGCAAGCGAAGCTAAAAATGCGGATTATGTAAAAATGGCCAATGATCTGATTGCTTCCGCCAAGAAGTAATTGAACCTGTTTAGCATTCAAAATAGAATAAAAAGAAAGGAAATAATAAATGTAAAATGATGAATGTAAAATGTAAAAATGCTGGATTGAGAACAATTTTTACATTTAGCATTCATCATTTTACATTTATTATTCTTTTTCCTATGCAATCCTAAACAACTTCATTATAAGCAGGTAAAGTGAATCAAAAAAATAGAAAAAGTTGGCTACCGGCAGAGATCATCCTGCGATAGCCAACTTTTTTATGTTCTCCCCGATCGGGAAACTCACCGTCCAAAACCGTTACGGTTTGTTGCTGTCCACCACCAGTTTATTCTCCCGATTCACAATTTCCCAGGCGGTATAAAACACCAGCCGGGCGGATTTTTCGGCCAGCGTGAAGTTGATCTTCTCGACGTCGTCGCCGGGGCGGTGGTAGTCGGCGTGGAGGCCGTTGAAGTAAAAAATAATGGGAATTTTATGCTTGGCAAAATTGTAGTGGTCGGAGCGGTAATAAATCCGTTGCGGATCGCTGGGTTCGTTGTACTTGTAATCCAGTTCCATCATGGTGTATTTCCGGTTGGCATCTTCGCTGATCTGGTGCAATTCAGACGATAATTTGTCGGAACCGATGACATAAATGTAGTTGTCGGATTTGCCTTCGTGCAGATCGTCGACGCGGCCCACCATGTCGATGTTCAGATCGCAGACGGTTTTTTCCAGCGGCAAAACAGGATTCATGTCGGTGTAATATTCCGATCCTAGCAAGCCTTTTTCTTCGCCCGAAACCGTCAGAAACAGCATGCTCCGGCGCGGGCCGTGCCCTTCGGCTTTGGCTTTGGCAAAGGCCTGCGCAATTTCAATCACCGAAACCGTTCCCGAACCGTCGTCGTTGGCGCCGTTGTTCACTTGCCCGTCCGGATTGACGCCGATGTGGTCGTAATGCGAAGAAATAACCACGATTTCGTCTTTTTTGTCGGTGCCTTCCAGAAACCCGAGCACGTTGCTACTTTCCAACTGCACATCTTTCCGCTCGGCTTTCAGGCTGATTTTCCCTTTCAACGCGCCGGAATTGGTCTTGCCGGTTTTGTTAATTTTGGCCACTGCGCTCTGCAATTTGGCCGTTGTTGTGTTGAGAACAGCCGCGGCCATGTCCTGCGTAATCAGGAACGTTCCAACGGCTCCGATCTTCTCCATGGCAGGGCGGAGGCTCAGGCGATTGAATCGGCCCATGAGCGCACTGCGTTCGGCCACCAACCGGCGGTAGGCTTCCGGCGATTCGGCCGAAACGATGAAAATTTGTTCGGCACCCTTGTCCTTGGCAATCGTGACTTTTTTCCGCAGACTCTCGTCGTTGCTCCATTCCGAGGCTTTGTCCGAATTGGAAATCACGTAATTCCCGTTGGCCTTTTTGGGTTCACCTTCCAGAATGACGACGGCTTTTCCCTGAATATTGATTTTCGCGTAGTCGTTGTATTTGTCGGTCAGAATGCCGTAGCCCGCAAACACGGTTTCTACCGACGCTTCCTGCATCACGCCAAACAAGCCGTTGACGATAAAATCTTTGGGGTAGGTGTACGTTTTCCCGTCGGCCTTGACATAAAAATCGCCCCAGGTTTTCTGGTATAGCTTGAACGGCTGAAAATAGCCGGTTTTCCCGTCGTCGGTTTTGACGATCGCTTGCAGATTTTCGGCCGCAAACTGTTTGGCGATGTAATCGGCCGCTTTCCGCTGTCCTTCAGTACCGGTTTCTCGGCCCTGCATATCGTCGGCAGCCAGCACGCGGAGGTGTTTTTCGAGATCAGCAGCCGAAATCGTATTGGCATAATCGGTGGCGGTTTGGGCTGTGGCAAGCTGCGCAATCAGCAGTAAACCGGCACTAAAAATCGAATATTTCATTGAGTTGTTGTGAAGAAAATGACAAATCAAAAAGCAGGAATAGACAATCGTCCTCCCTGCTTGTGCAAAGATAAAACGAAATTGTGGGTTAATTATGTTGGCGTCGGTTCACAGTTGACATCCGATTCATCAGGCTCCTTTCTGCCGGTTTTTGGCCAGGATAAACGGAACGATCAGGAAGCTCAGGCTGCTTAAAACTAAATTGATTCCGAAGCCCACGGCATGCAGAAACGTCGCAACGACGGCCCCCTCGGCGGGCGTAAAACCGTAGAGCACCAGCACCCGGCTGACCAGAAAATGGTAGGTTCCAATGCCGCCCTGGGTGGGCACCGCCAGTCCGCCGAGCGAGCTAACCGCCAGGATCGTCAGGGCTGCGGTGGGCGGCAGGGAATGCGTGCTGTCCAGTGCCATCAGAAGCCAATAGGTGCTCAGCCAGGAAAAAAACTGACTTAACACTGTTAGAAGTACAAACAAGTAAAGGCTGGGGAGCTGCCGAATGGCGTTAAAACCCTTCCAGAGCCCCTTAACACTGTTAGCTATTTTGAGAGCGATCGGATGTTGTTTTATATTGTAAATCAGTAACATACGCCAAATGCCAGCGCCTGCCAAAACCAGCAAGGCCAAAAGTCCGCCCGCCAGAAACCAGGCGGTTTTATCCGGTACGCGGAACGACAGGCCGGACACATAGCTGCTAACGCGGTTTATTTCGAGCAGAAAGGTCAGCAACAGCACCAGACCCAGCATCATTAAGTCGATGATTCGTTCGGCCACGACCGAGCCGACGCCCTGTGAAAACGGTACATTGTCGGTCCGTTGCAGCGTGGCGCAGCGGGTTAGTTCGCCGGAACCCGGCACGATCATACTGGCAATGACACCCGCCAGCGTGGCGACCGTGGCCCGGAAAGCCGTCGGAAAATACCCGAGCGCCAGCAACGGCTGCTGCCAGCGTTTTCCCCGCACCAGGTAGATCAAAACCGTCAGCAGTGCCACCAGCGCAATCCAGCCATAGTGAGCCTGCTGAAACTGCCGGCCGATGTCGGCGAATGAAATATCCTTCAGCGCATACGTCAGCAGGGAAATTGCCAGGACAAAGGGAAGGGCGGTTTTGAGAAGTTGCTTCATTCAGTTTGACTAATCGGCTGTAAGATAGGGAAACATCGGATAATTTATGGCACATAATTTGACCCAAATCATACGTCCTGCTACCTTTGAAAATCGTGTAGCAGATTCCCGCTTTAACTCGTCCAACGTTCTACCTAAGAAAGAAAATGAAGTCACTTCGGGTGCTGGTGGTGGTTCCGTGCTACAACGAGCAGCGTTCGGTTGCTGCGGTTGTGAATGATATTCACTGGGTGAAAACCCGGTTCGGCCTGTCGCTGGATACGCTGGTGGTCAATGATTGTTCAACGGACAACACGATGGCCGTTGTCCGCACGCTGGACTGCCTGCACCTCGACCTGCCCGTGAACCTCGGCATTGGTGGCTGCATGCAGGCCGGTTACAAGTATGCGTATCGCAAGGGGTATGACATTGCGGTTCAGATCGATGGCGACGGGCAGCATCCCGCCGAAGGGCTGATAAAACTGCTGCGACCGCTGTTCGATGACCAGGCCGACGTCGTTATCGGCTCCCGGTTTTTGGAACGACAGGGGTTTCAGTCGTCGTTTGTCCGGCGCATCGGGATTCGGTATTTTCGCTGGCTCAACCAGTTGCTGATCCGTAAAACCGTCCACGACAGTACGTCGGGTTTCCGGGCCTTCAACCGCAAAACGATTGAGATTGTCAACCGCTATTATCCCGACGAATACCCGGAACCGGAAGCCATCGTGCAGTTTGGATTGCATAAACTGCGGCTGCTGGAAGTGCCGGTTTTGATGGAAGAACGGCAGGGTGGAACCTCATCCATTGGATGGGTTCAATCGGTCTATTATCTGTTCAAAGTGACGTTGGGTACCCTGTTTGTTTACATTCGTTTACGAAAAATATAGCTCATGCAATCGCTGCCCATCACCATTCAGCTTTTTAGTATAGTTGGCACCCTGATTTTCATGGCCTTTATTGCCCGGCTTATTGTTAGAGGAAAACTGCGGGAAGAATATTCCTTTGTGTGGATTGTTTGCGCAATCATCTTGCTGGTTTTTTCGGTTTGGCGCGATGGATTGACGCAGATCTCCCGGCTATTGGGCGTTTTTTATCCCCCCGCGCTCATTTTTTTAATGGCTATTTTTGCCATTATCTGTTTCCTGGTGCATTTGTCGGTAGTCAATTCTAAATTACAACATTCGATCAAAGAATTGACCCACGAAATAGCGATTTTGAAGAAGGAAGTAATGGATATGCAGACGCCTGGAACGATGGTGCAGACGAATGAAAAACAATCAAATTTGACGTAAAAATTACATCCCAGGCAACCCTGCCACCGGGAAATTACAAGAAGCTTTAAAAAAATCACCTTGCGGATATGTCAAAAAAGAAGAAAATACCGGCTACCTCACAACCCAACCTGACCCGAAGCGTTTCCAATCATCAACCGATCGATTCCTCAGCAAACCGATCGGTCGTTTCAACTGAAACCACTACCGCCGGTATTCCCAGTCGCAAAGGCTTTGAACTCATTGTCTTCGATAAGCGTCTAAAATGGTTTATTGGCATTTGCGTCGGTCTTTTTCTGCTGCTAACCCTGGCAAAAATCCATTATTCATCCATTCCCTACTGGAATCAGGTCATTCCGGACGGGTCGGATCCCCGGCGGGGGCTCATTTCCGGCAAACCACTCCCTATTCGCATTGATGAGTGGGGCGTCTCAACTCCGTTCATCCTGTCCCAGATTCAGAATGGTTTTCCGTTGGAGAATCCGGCCATTGGCGGGGAGCGGCCCGCACTGGTAGGTTATTACCCCGTAAACCATTTCGTGAGTATCTTCCGCCCGGATTACTGGGGCTTTTTTCTGCTGAGTCCCGAACAGGGCTTTGCCTGGTGGTGGCAGTTCAAAGTGATCGGCTCGCTGGTGGCTTTGACCTTACTGCTGCTGCTGCTGACCCGCAACAACTTCTGGCTTTCGGTTTTTGGCGCGTTCTGGCTGGTTTTTTCCAGCGGAATTGCCCGGTGGTCGTTCTATCTGCTGCCCAACCTGCTGCCGGGCGCGCTGCTGGTTGTCGCTTCCATTTATCTGTTTTATGGTCGGTCGGTCAAGGCCTTGCTGGTCAGTGGATTATTATTCGTCTGGGCCTTCGCGGCTTTTGCATTGGCCTTGTATCCGCCTTACCAGGTTCCACTGGGGTATTTGCTGGTATTTCTGCTGGTGGGCTACGTCTGGCGCGAATTTCATAAAGAATGGCTGTTTGACAAATTACCGGCCAAACTCCTTACGTTTGGGGCCGCTTTTGCCCTTTTAGGCGTTATTTTTTACATGTATTACGGAGACGCCAAATCATCCATCGATGCGATGAGCCATACCGTGTATCCCGGCCAACGAAGCGAAACGGGTGGGACCGGCTTCATTGCCAACTGGTTTTCAGAATATTATAGCTGGTTGGTCGACGATGCCCGTTTCCCAAAAGAGTGGTTGAATATCTGTGAACTATCGCATTTTATCACCTTTGCACCGGTTATTTTCCTCTCTCTCATTCTGCTGTTCGTTTATTCACGCAAAGTTGATCCGCTGCTGATGGCGGTTTCGTTGTTCGTCCTCATTTTCTGGGCCTGGATCGAAGTGGGCTTTCCGGATTGGCTGGCCAAAATGACCCTGCTGAACCTGAGCCCTACCCGCCGGGCTCAGGTACCTTTCGGGGTAGGCAATGTCTTTCTGACGCTCTTGTACCTGGATTATGTTCGTAAACACCCGATCAAAGTCAGTGGCCTGGTATCGGCGCTGGCCATCGGGGGTGTGGTTGCGCTGATGATTTACGCTGCGGTGTTAAACCTCAACGATTCGAACGGTTTTTTCAAAGCGCATCAGGTCTTTCTTCCGACGCTCTTTTTTGCCGCACTTTCGGTGCTGTTGCTGCCTTTTTGGCGATTCCCTTACCAAACCGTTATTTTCTGTAGTGCCATTTTTCTTTTTGTGTTACCGGGTCTCAAAGCCAATCCCGTTTCCAAAGGACTCGCCCCCCTGACCGATCATTTGCTGTATAAAAACATTCGTGAACTGCATGAACAGGAACCCAAAGCCCGCTGGGTGGTTATTGGAAGCCAGTACATTACCTACATGGTGTCGGCCACCGGCGTCAATCAATTGAGTGGCGTAAAGAACCTGCCGGATTTTAAAACGATGCGGGTGCTGGACCCCACGGCCAAACGGGATTCGGCGTATAACCGGTATGCCCACACGGTGTATTACACCTACATCGACGGCCGGGATTCGACGGTGATCAATAACACGTTTGAGGACGGTTATGCAGTTGGCGTTGACCCCTGCTCACCCAAGCTCAAAAAGTTGAACGTAAAGTATTTTGTCTTTGACCGCGCACCCCAGCCCGCCGAAATCCGTTGTCTGCGTCAGGTTCGGAAGTTGGGCAGTATCGAGATTTACCGGATCAATGACTGAGCAAATCGTTGGGCTGAATACCTGGATTATCATCGTCACCTACAATCACCGGGCGTATCTGCCGGCGCTGTTTGAGTCGCTGGCCCGACTGACTCATCCGCGTTTTCATATTCTGGTTATCGACAACGGTTCCAGCGACGGAACACCGGCTGTTTTGCGGAGCCTTTCCCAATCCGTAGAGGTTATTTATCAGGAAAGTAATACCGGTTTTTGTGATGCCAACAACCGGGGAATGGCCCACGCCTTTGCCGCCGGAGCCGACGCGTGTCTGCTGCTCAATCCGGACACGGAGGTGACGCCGGATTTTCTGAGTCTGCTTGAGACAAGTTATCAGGAACAGCTCCAAAAAGGCGTACAGGTGGGTTTGCTACAACCCGTTATTTTACATCGTCGGCAGCCTGATTTGCTGAATACGGCGGGGAATGCCATGCATTACCTCGGTTTTGGCTGGTGCAAAGACAACCTGAGTCCGAAACCGGTGTATGACCATGACCCGGAAATCGGCAGCGTGAGTGGTGCCTGCCTTTATATGCCCAAACTGTATTACCAGCAGGTCGGCGGTTTCAATTCAGCTTTTTTCGCTTATTCAGAGGATCAGGATGTAAGCTGGCGGGGGCTTCTTCAAAACTACCGGCATTTTTGCGCTTCAAAAGCTGTTATTTATCATGATTACCATTTCTCCAAAAGCACTGCCAAATGGTATCACGCGGAGAAAAACCGGCTGATGGTTGTCCTGCAAAATTATGAATTCAGAACCCTGCTGGTGTTAGGGCCGTCACTCGTCGGTATCGAACTACTCATTCTCCTGTATTCACTAGCCGGGGGCTTTTTTACCGAAAAACTAAAAGGCTACCGGTTTTTAGTCCAGCACCGAAAGCACATCCGGCGGGTTCGAAACCAGGTTCAAGCCAAACGAACGGTTTCCGATGCCGCTATCTGGAACCGGTTCAGTGACGAACTGGTTTTTTCCGAGATCAAAAATCCACTCCTTACCTGGATCGTAAACCCGGTTTTAAGGGGCTACTTCGCCCTGGTTCGCCGGTTGCTTTAAGCGTTATTTTTTGCGAAAAATGCACTCATAATTCATCGTAAACTCGCGTTTCCGGTCGAGCGGATCGAGCAAGAAAAAGAGCAAAGCGATGAGAAAATTGAGGGGGAAAAAGGCAACTACGGCAAACAGAAAACCGGGTTGCCCGAATGTGTTTTTAAACAAGGTCGGCAGGCTCCACGCCAGAAAAAAGCCGATCACCAGAAACCGCCCGCCCTGGGGCCGGATTTCCACTACGTCAAAACCGTGGTCATCGGCGTAGGCCCGTAGCGCAAATTGCGTAAACCGGTGGAAATCGTACGGTTGCTCGTGTTCCTCCCAGCTTTGGGGCACCGTCAGAAACAACAAACCGCCCGGTTTTAAAACCCGCCCCAATTCCTGAATGACTTTCTCCGGATAGCGAACGTGTTCCAGAACCTGGGTACAAAGCACAAAATCAACCTGTTCCGAATCAAGTGGCAAGTCATCGGCGGGGCAGATGTAGTCGATCCCGGCCGAATACCGGTGGTGGTCGGTGGTTCCGCACCAGTCGGTACTGAGATAACGGGCGTGCGAAAAAAATGGCTTGTACTGGCATTCGCCCGCGCCGACATCCAGCAGCGTCGTACCGGCGGGCACCAGTTGGGCCACGCGCCGGATGTAGCGACGAATCGACCAGACGGCGTAATTCATGACGGGATTAAAAAAGACCAGCCGGACCAGTGGATTCATGATTTGGATAAAAATTTCTTGATGGTGGGATTGATCGTATGGTAAAACGAATGAAAATGATTGTAAATAAACTGCTCAATGGTGAAAAACAGGCGGTAGGGCAAACTGGCATACGTTTTATAAACCAGTTCGTGCATCACGTAGAAATCAGGTGAAAAACGCGGCAAAAAGCTGAATTTCTGATCATAAAGCTCTTTTTTGATGGCTAAAAACAGGTTTTGGCGATACCACCACGCCACTTCCTGATGAGGCATCAACTGCCACCGGATGCCGTCCGTAAAAACATACCCCTCAGCCTCGAATTTTTCGGCCCAGTAAGCGGGCCACTGCTCATTGATGTGCTTAAAACCGCCCTGTTGGGGCACGGCGGCACTAAAAACAATCACATCGGACAGGCCGGTAAGCGATTGTACAATCGTGCTCGCCGAAGCCGGTTTCAGGTGTTCGACCACTTCCATACAAGTAACCAGGTCGTATCGCCGGGCGGAATTGAAAGGGGTATTCAGGTCATATTCAAGAAAATTCCGGGAAGGAATCAACACTCGGGAAACATCCTGCCCCCCGCCGTCTACGCCTAAAATCTGGCTTATGCCCTGTCGTTGCCATTCGGCCAGCCACGTACCCCGACCGCATCCAATGTCGGCAACCGACCGGGGGTTAAACAGCTTGATTAACAACTGAATAATCGTTTCGGCTGACCGGCGGGCGTTCGTTTCAATTTCAGTATGATAGGCTTGGTTGTAGTCAGACATAGGAAGACGGGATTGACCGTAAAATCAAATCGTTTTTTTGAAAACAGGATGAAAACGCAGCAGCCATTTCTCGGGCAAAAAATATACAGCCACATACTGCGCCAAGACGATCAGGCGGGTTGAAAAGGACGGTTTTGTAACGGGGTATTGCGCGATTTCCCGCCGAATCTGGAAGTATTCCAGCACTTTCTTTTTAATACCGGATTGGGTAGAACTCTGACCGGAAACGCGGTATGAAAGTAAAATTTCCGGAACATTGGCCAGCTTTTTACCCTGTTTAATGAGCTTTAATTGGGTGTAATAATCGTTGTACCAGGTATATTTTGTTTCGTAAAATGGCCCCGAAGACGGCTCGTTTCTGAAGAAAAAGGTTGGGTGCATGATGGCGTTTTTCCAGTACAGGTTTCGGCAAATCTGCGCATGATCGAGGTCCGGCTTCCACGTCCGAAAAACCGCTCCGGTCGTGTCAATATAATTGGCCCAGGCACCACACAGGAATACATCCGGATGCGCTTCCAGAAAAGAAAGCTGCCGCTCCAGCCGGTTGGGCCGGGCCACATCATCGGCATCCATAATGGCAATGTAGACACCTTTTGCCAGTTGTATCCCCATTTCTTTGGCTAAATCGCCCGCTTTCCCAAGCGGTTTTTTATTGGTGATGGCATGAATGCGTGGGTCCTGCTCCTGATACCGGGCTATGATCTGTCCTGTTCCGTCGGTAGAGCCATCATTGATCAGGATCATTTCAAAATCCGTTGTGGTTTGGTTTAAGATGCTGTCAATAGCCTCTGCCAGAAATCGTTCGCCATTATAAACCGGCATGATAACCGATATTTTTGGATGTACAGACATGGTAAAAAATTCCTTTTTGCTCCCGAAAATTTAATAATTACAGGATAAAATCAAATCGTGGCCGGATTCGTCGGTGGGAACCAATCGGGTTCATTTATTCTTTGTATTTTTGTATTTATGTCATTGCTTTCGGCAACCGCACTTTAACCCGGTTATCTCAATCGCTTTCAATCACACTTCACTGGTAATGAAGCTCGACCTACACTATCAGGAACGTTTCGAAGACCGTCACAACGGCTCGGATGTTTCACAAACGAATGCCATTTTGAAAACCATCGGAGTCGATTCGGTGGACGAACTCATCAACCAGACGGTTCCGGCCCTGATCCGGCTCGAAAAACCGCTCGATCTGCCCGAAGCCAAATCTGAGTATCAGTTTCTGGCCGATTTTAAAAAGCTCGCCCAGCTTAACAAACTGAATAAATCCTACATCGGTACGGGCTACTACGATACCATTACGCCGAACGTCATTCTGCGCAATATACTGGAAAATCCGGCCTGGTATACTGCCTACACACCGTATCAGGCAGAAATTGCCCAGGGTCGGCTGGAAGCCCTGCTGAATTTCCAAACCGTCATCATCGATTTGACCGGGATGGAAATCGCCAATGCGTCGCTGCTCGATGAGGGCACGGCTGCGGCCGAAGCCATGCACGTGCTGTATGCCCAGCGTCCGGTCGCCAAAAAGAATGCTACGACCTTTTTTGTGTCGGAAAGCTGCCATCCGCAGACCATTGACGTCATCAAAACCCGTGCCACGCCCCTGAACATCACCGTTCAGGTGGGCGATCACCGGCAAGTAAACATCACGTCCGACGATTTATTCGGGATGCTGCTGCAATATCCGGCGTCCGACGGCGAGGTGTTTGATTATACCGATCTCATTACGGCGGCTCATGAGCAAAATATCTTTGTGGCCGTTGCCGCTGATCTCCTGAGCCTGACGCTGTTGACCCCTCCGGGTGAAATGGGGGCGGATATCGTCGTGGGTTCTTCACAACGGTTTGGCGTTCCGATGGGCTACGGTGGCCCGCACGCGGCTTTCTTCGCGACCAAAGATGCCTTCAAACGGCAGATTCCGGGTCGGATTATTGGCGTTTCCATCGATGCCGAAGGAAATCCAGCCCTGCGGATGGCATTGCAAACCCGCGAACAACACATTCGCCGGGAAAAAGCGACGTCCAATATCTGTACGGCACAGGTGCTGCTGGCGGTTATGGCGGGCAGTTACGCGGTCTACCACGGTCCGCAACGGCTTCGGGCCATTGCCGAACGCATCCACGGCATGACCAAGCTGTTTGTGACGGTTTTACGCTGGAATGGCTATAAAATTCAGACGCAGAATTATTTCGATACCGTTACGGTCGAGGTGGATGATGTGGAATCGTTGCGGAAATCGGCCCGGACGGCGGGAATCAACCTGCGGTATCTGGACGACGAACGGGTTTGCGTTTCGTTTGATGAAGTGAAAACCGTTGATGATGTGGTTCAGTTGCTGGATGTCTTTGGGATATGCGCCGATATGGATGCCGCCATCGAAACCCTGGCAATCAACTGGCCGGAGCGACTGATCCGTCAATCGGCGTATCTGACGCATCCGGTGTTCAATACGCACCACACCGAGCACCAAATGCTGCGGTATTTGAAATCACTGGAAGAAAAAGACCTTTCGCTGGTGCATTCGATGATTTCACTCGGCAGTTGTACGATGAAACTGAACGCAACCGCTGAAATGATTCCGGTTACCTGGCCCGAATTCGGTGGATTGCACCCGTTCGCGCCGAAAGATCAGGTGATGGGCTACCAAAAAATGGTCGATGATTTGAGCAAATGGCTGAGCGAAATAACCGGTTTTGCCGGCATGTCGCTGCAACCGAACTCCGGGGCGCAGGGCGAATACGCCGGTCTGATGGTGATTCGGGCCTACCACGAGAGTCGCAACGACGGCCACCGGAATGTGTCGCTGATTCCGTCGTCGGCCCACGGCACGAACCCCGCCAGCGCGGTGATGGCCGGGATGAAAGTCGTGATTGTGAAGTGTGACGAACGGGGCAACATCGACGTGGCCGATCTGCGGGCAAAAGCCGAGCAGTACAGCAGCGACCTGTCGTGTCTGATGGTGACCTATCCATCGACGCACGGCGTTTTTGAAGAAACGATCAAAGAAATTTGCGATGTCATCCACGAGCACGGCGGCCAGGTGTACATGGACGGCGCGAACATGAACGCGCAGGTGGGCCTGACGAGTCCGGCGGCCATTGGTGCCGATGTTTGTCACCTGAACCTGCACAAGACGTTCTGCATTCCGCACGGCGGTGGTGGGCCGGGCATGGGGCCGATTGGGGTCGTTGAACATTTGATGCCTTTCCTGCCGGGTCATGCCGTGGTGGAAACGGGCGGCAATCAGGCGATTCACGCGGTTTCGGCGGCTCCCTACGGGTCAGCCAGCATCCTGACGATTTCATATGCCTACATTGCCATGATGGGAGGAGAAGGGTTGACGAATGCGACCAAAACCGCCATTGTGAACGCCAACTACCTGAAAGCGAAGCTGGAAGAACATTATCCGATTTTGTATACCGGTAAAAATGGTCGTTGCGCCCACGAAATGATCGTCGATTGCCGGCCGTTCAAAGCGTTTGGCGTTGAAGTGGAAGACATTGCGAAGCGCCTGATGGACTACGGTTTTCACGCGCCGACGGTTTCTTTTCCGGTGCCGGGCACAATGATGATCGAGCCGACGGAATCCGAATCGAAAGACGAACTCGACCGGTTTTGTGAAGCCCTCATCAGCATCCGGGCCGAAATCCGGGAGGTCGAAGAAGGCAAAGCCGACAAAGCCAACAACGTTCTCAAAAACGCCCCCCACACGGTCAACGTGTTCATCGCTGATGATTGGAACCGCCCTTACAGCCGCGAAAAAGCTGCGTTCCCGTTGCCGTACGTGAAAGCCCGCAAATTCTGGCCGAGTGTCAGCCGGATCGATAATGCGTACGGAGACCGGAATCTGGTCTGTGCGTGTTTGCCGGTAGAGGAATATGCGCAGGAAGCGGTGGAGACGGAGACGGCGTCGTAAATTTTTGAATAGAAAAAATGGGAAAGCCCTCGTCTGGTGTCAGGCGGGGGCTTTTTTGCTTTTTGCTCAGATTTTTGGGTCTTGAAAACGAAGTAATAAATACAGAGATAAATAATTGAGTATTTTTACAAGAAAAAATACTCAATTATTTTTGGTGAAGTAAATTTAAAAGATACATTTGCATTGCTTCTAGATTTAGGCTGGAAGGGAGAGTGTTTAGAATCGGGACAACCGTTCTGGTGCCGGTAACGTTACCAGCACCCAGAACTATGTTCAGAAGCTCATTCAGTTCGCCGAAACAAAGGCTGAGCCGGACAGAGAACACTAAAGCAGTTACAATTGATTCCCATTTCATTGTAGTTGTGGTTATTAAGTTAAATCTAAGGCGGTCTGAGAAATACTGTGAAGTATTTCTCTAAAATTAGTTGTGCGGGGAGGGCTAATGGTTCCGCCGACCAGGCCCAACCCTTTAACTGTGTATGTTAAATCAAGCTATAAAAATTTGGTCTGAAAAAGCTCAGCAGCTTCGCGCTAATAAGAAACGTGGTTACATCCATTTTGACCAAAAACCTAATTTAGTAAATGTATGTAAAGTAGTAAGTAATCCACAAGAGATTGCGGGCCATCACTTTTATCCTTTCATTGAAAAAATAATTCTTACCCCTCGTTATAAAAAGGATAAAGATTCCGGTGAGAGAAAAAAGGATACGAAAGAACGATCAGTAATGTATGCATCACACATGGACGCTCATATTTATTCCTATTACAATATTCTCTTAGAGCTTGCTTATGAGGAAAAAATAAAAGAAGAAGCCTACTCAAAATTTATTCTCGCTTATCGTAAATTCAAAGATGAATCTGGAAAAGGTAAATGTAATATCCATTTTGCTCATGAGTTATTTGAAGCAGTTAAAGAAAAAGGTGAATGCGTAATACTGGCCTTTGATATTAGTAATTTTTACACGAATTTAGATCATAAATTATTGTTAAAATCTTGGAAGGATATTTTAGGTGTAGATAATTTGCCGGAAGATCATTATAACGTTTTTAAATCTATTACCCGCTATTCTAAAGTATCAAGAAAGATCCTACATGAAGAGTTTAAAATTGAAGATAAACAAGAAAAAATAAAGAGACTTTGTACGGCTGAGCAATTTAGAGATGTAGTTAGAAAAAAAGGGTTTATAGTACCTAATAAAGAAGGTAAAGGTATACCACAAGGTGCACCAATGAGCGGTCTTCTTTCAAATTTATATATGCTAAATTTTGATAAAATGGCATATCAAGAAATTTTCGAAAAGCAAAATGGTTTGTATAGGCGCTATAGTGATGATATAATAGTTGTCTGTTCAACTCAACAGCAGAGAGAAATTGAAAATTGGATAAAATGCGAAATTTCTAATCAACTTAAGTTAGAAATTAATACTGATAAAACAGAAGTTACTTATATCAAGCTGTCGGATGATGGCTCTTTAAGGGCATTTAAAGATTTTGAAGGGAATATACGTAGAAACGCTCAATATTTAGGTTTTGAATTCAATGGTAAGAATTGCTTCATTCGATCATCTTCTCTAGCTCGCTATTATCGTAGAATGAAGATGAGGGTTAGAATGGCAAAGAAGAGAGCTGAGAGAACTACAGCGTTAAATAAAATCGTCTTTAAAAAGAAACTTTTAATAAGGAATAGCGATTATATATTTAAAATTCAACAGGGTAGTAATAAGGCTTCAAAGAGCAAATATTTAACTGCGAACTTTGTTACATATGCTCAAAAGGCTGCAAAATCTATGAAAGAAGATAAAATAAACAAACAGATTTCTCCTCATTTAAAGAAGCTTCATCAAGAGGTATTAAAAAAGATTATAAAGTGAAGATGTTTTTTCAAGCTTTAAAAAAACTATCAAGAGATCTTTAACTCTTCAGCCATCCAGCTTTCAACCCAGTTGATAACGTTTTCAGCCTCAGCTAAACCAGCTTCTGCTATACTAACGCTAGGATTGCCATCATAAGACATAGACAAATTCAACGTATAATAAGCTCCGACGAACGCATTCCGCAGCTTCTTATCGAAAGGGGCGAGTTGCTGTTTGTACCAATCCACATCCTTTCGTCCTTTGCCTTTCTTCCCTAGAAAACCATCCAAAGCTACTAAAACACCCGCGTAAGCGGTATGTCCAGCCATCTTGACGTATTTTGTATTCAGGTAGTAGCCATCTTCTTTGTTGGCTTTCTCCCGGAGAATATCTCTGGCTTCATCTAAGTAGCGTCTGGCTTCCTGTATGGTATTCATGCAAAGGAAAGTTTACAAATCCGCCACCACCGTCACCCCACCTTTCGTCTTCTCGCCAATCTTCACTTTCACCTCCGCATCCAGCGGCAGGAACAAATCGACGCGGGAACCGAACTTGATGAAACCGAGTTCGTGGCCCTGCTCAACCTGCTGCCCTTCTTTGGCATACCAGACAATCCGCCGGGCCAAGGCACCGGCAATCTGGCGGAGGAGAATTTCGGCGCCGTTTTTCGCCTTGATGACGACGGAAGTCCGCTCGTTTTCGGTGCTCGATTTCGGATGCCAGGCCACTAAGTATTTCCCGGGGTAATATTTTACGTATTTGACGGTGCCGGTGACGGGATGGAAATTGATGTGCACATTCAACGGTGACATAAAGATGGAGACCTGCCGACGTTGTCCTTTAAAGTATTCCGGTTCGTTCACTTCTTCGATTACCACCACCGTGCCGTCGCAGGGCGAAATGATGTGCTTGTCGTTCAGGGGCGTGGTTCGGCGCGGTTTCCGGAAAAATTGCAATACCAGGAAAAACAACACCAGACTAACAATGAGAATAAGTGTACTGGCGGTTTGGTTGCCAGTAAACAAGTAGAAGATGGATAAAATGTTGACTCCTAACAGAATCAGGGCTGTCCAGAACAAAATTTGATATCCTTCCTTGTGGATGGTCATACGATTGGAAAATCAGTTGCGTCTAAAAAGATGGGCTAGAGCGGTGAAGGTACGAAACAAACCGCATTGGCTCCAATTTGTTGGCGACATTCCATCCATATACCCATACGGTTTTCAGACTACATTTGGGGAGAGTTGAGGCCGCCACCAAACATAATCCGAAAACCGTATCTGCCTGCCAATCAATAGCCCCCCCGGAATTTGTAGGTGCTGGCTACCTTGTCGATGGCGACGATGTAAGCCGCCAGTCGCATCGAAACCTTGTACTTCTGCGATGTCTCGAACACGCGGTCGAAGGCATCTTTCATGTTGCGGTCGGCCCGGCGGTTGATCCGGTCAAGCGTCCATTTGTAGCCGATGCGGTTTTGCACCCACTCAAAATACGAAACCGTAACCCCCCCTGCATTGGCCAGAATATCGGGCACCACCATGATGCCTTTTTCGTTGATGATGTCGTCGGCACTCGCTGAGGTCGGACCGTTGGCGCCTTCCACGATCATTTTTGCCTGAATCGAATCCGCGTTTTCGGCCGTAATAACATCTTCTTTGGCCGCCGGTACCAGTACGTCGACCGGCAACGCCAGCAGTTCTTCGTTCGTGATGCGTTCGGCCCCATTGAATCCTTCGAGGGTGCCTTTGTTGGCGTTGCGGTAGGCGAGGGCCGCGCTGATGTCGATGCCCCGGTTATTGTAATACCCGCCCGTCACATCGCTGATTGCCATCACCGTTACACCCCGTTCGTGCAGCAACTCGGCCGCAAACGAACCGACATTGCCAAAACCCTGAATGGCCGCCGAAGACCGGTAGGGGTTCATCCGGAGTTTGTCCATCGCCGACAGCGCGGCTACGGTCACCCCGCGTCCGGTGGCTTCCGTCCGGCCCAGCGAACCGCCCAGCACGAGCGGTTTTCCGGTAACGACGGCATTGACGGTCATACCACGGGATTTCGAATATTCGTCCATGAGCCACGCCATTTCGCGCGGACCGGTTCCCATGTCGGGGGCCGGAATGTCGCGGTCGGGGCCGAAAACATCGAGCATGGCGACGGTATAGGCCCGAATCAATCGTTCAATTTCACCCGCCGACATTTCGCGCGGGTTGCAGGCAATACCGCCTTTGGCGCCACCGTAGGGAATATCGACCACGGCGCATTTCCAGGTCATCCAGGCGGCAAGAGCGCGAACTTCGTCGAGCGTAACGCCCGGATCGAGCCGAATACCGCCTTTCGACGGGCCGAGGATGGTGGAGTGAATGACGCGGTGACCTTCAAAAACCTTGATCGATCCGTTGTCCATCGTGATGGGCAAACCCACCATGACCTGACGTGCCGGAACCTTCAGGATGTAGTACATTTCTTCCGTAATACCCAGCATTTGCGCTGCGGCATCGAACCGCGACATCATGGATTCGAGCGGGTTTTCTTTATCTTTTATGGGGGCTGGTTCTATGTAAGCCATATTCCTATTTTTTTAGTTGGCAATTCTGATGTGGTGCCACAGCAAACTTACCAAAAAAGATAACGATGCATCTTAAGAACTATTTTTTCGTGATTTAATCTAATTTTCCGTTTCGAAATCATGTATTACGCCACCTGTTTTATACCAAACATCGTCATAAACAAGCCGTTCGATAACCAAATATTACTTGGTGTTTTCGGGTATTTACCGATGACTATTTTTTGAACTTTTTTTTAAACGGTAGGCTCTATTGATTGAAAAAGAATCAATAGAGTTGTAATTTTGTTATTTCATCGACGGAGAAATTTTCACCCACTTAACTAGCTGATCAGTACTATGGTTCAGGAAGACAAGAAAAGGTACTCGGAGGAGGAGCTAAAAGAGTTTGAGGTGCTGATTAGCCAGAAGTTAGAAGCATCCCGGAACGAGCTGAATTACATCAAGGAAACGCTGAGCAAGCGCAACGACAGTGGCACTGATAATACATCGGGCACTTCCAAATTGCTGGAAGACGGTGCCGACACCAGTGAGCGCGAAAACCTGAGTCAACTGGCGGCCCGTCAGCAGAAATTTATTCAGCAACTGGAATCGGCTTTGGTGCGGATCAAAAACGGAACCTACGGCATTTGCATCGATACCGGCCGGCTGATTCCGAAAGAACGGCTGCGCGCCGTTCCACACACCCAACAGACGATCGAAGCAAAACTGAAACGGACGTAGTTCTGCTCAACATACGTCAGGACAGAATCCCTCATACATCACCCGCTTCACGAATGAAGCGGTTTTTTTTTAATAGCGCTGATGACTATTCTGTATTTTTTCGTCCAATAAACAGACACTGCCTAAAAAACCGGTTCTCCCAGAAAATTTTCCAAACAAAATAGGCTATAATTGGTAACTACTAGAGCAGTCATTACTACCAAACCGCTATGTTAGAGAAATTAGAAGAAATCAGGGAAGGCATCTTTAAGTACCTGGAAGCGCGGATTGAGTTATTTAAGCTGGAAACGCGCAACCAGGTTGAAAACATTGCCCTGAATGCGGTACACGGCATTGTACTGGGTTTTTTAGCGACCATCACAACCATCTTTCTATTCTCACTATTAGCGGCTTATCTCAATGAAGTACTGGATAGTCGCTATCAGGGATTTCTGATTGTGGCCGGTTTTTTTCTGCTGCTGACGCTGATCTGGGCTTTTGCCAAAGGGCCGGTGGAGGGGATGCTGCGGAAGATGACCTACACGATGCTTAAAAATGCTCAGGAGAAAAAAGCGGAGGAACGGGCCGAAACCATCCAGGATTTGATGGATCAAACGCGGGAATCGCTCAACGAGAGTGGGCCGATGAAGGAATAAAACGTTTATTTACCCTCGAATACTAACTAAGTAGAGAGCTTTATCATAAGTCAATCCATTTTTTTACTAATTTTAGAACGCTCTTTTTTATGGATACGAATGTGCCCTTTTCAGATACCTCGGCCCGACGGGCTGAGTTGATGGAAGCCACCGAGCAGTATAAAAGTTCGATTGAGTCCAACGTCAAGGCACTAAAAGAGGATGCCGCAGAAGTCGGCAAAACCGTGGCGTTGGTGGCTGGAGTTTGTCTGGCCGTCTATGTGGTTGCCAGCATTGTGTTGCCAAAGTCTGATAAACCGGATCTGGAATACGATGATGACGACTACGAGGAGGCTGATGACTATGCCGGTGGCAGCACCCGGGCGCATGTGCGACGGGCCGCTAAAGCTGCAGAGGAAGCTCCTGCCCGATCGGCAATCGGTGGTGCTATCACCGGGATTGTGACGTCTATTCTGACGAATCTCGCCCGGCAGCAGGTTACTGATTTTATTTCGCGTTTACGTCAGAATAATGCAACCACACAACCAGAACCAGGCCAGTACCCGTAACGTATTAAATACCCTGAATAGCCGCAAGGAAACAGGGCAAAAGTCATTTGCCGTCTTGCTCGACCCGGATAAGATCGAGCAAGATTCGTTTAAGGACCTGCTGATTCGGAGTGTTGAAAACCGGGTTGACTTCTTTTTTGTGGGCGGTAGTCTGATTACCAACTTCATTCTCCGCGAAGTCATTGAAACCATTCGAACCTATACCCCTATTCCGGCGATTCTCTTCCCCGGTAATAGCCTTCATATTGAGCCCAGCGCCGATGCCATTCTGCTGCTTTCGCTGATTTCGGGCCGAAATCCGGAGTTTTTGATCGGTCAGCACGTGATTGCCGCTCCGCTTTTGAAGAAAAGTGGTCTGGAAATCCTGCCCACCGGCTATATGCTGGTCGATAGCGGGGTGCAAACCACCGTATCCTATATTAGCAACACAACGCCGTTGCCCCACGACAAACCGGGCGTTGCGGCCTGTACGGCGATGGCGGGCGAAATGCTCGGCCTGAAGTTGATTTACATGGACGCCGGCAGTGGAGCCCGTCGCCCGGTTTCACCGGAGATGATTGCCGCCGTACGCAGTTGCGTCGATACGCCCATCATTGTCGGGGGAGGAATCAATTCCGTAGAACGGGCTCAGGCGGCTCTGCAAGCCGGTGCCGATGTCATCGTTGTGGGCAACGGCATTGAGAAAAACCCGGATTTGCTACCGGAAATTGCGGCTGCGGTTCAGGAAATGAACCGGCAATTGGTATAGAGAAAGGGAAGAAAGGAGGAGGGGAAGAAAGGAGGAGGGGAAGAAAGGAAAAAGGGGTTTAAATCCCGCTCGTCCCTTCTTCCCCTCCTCCTTTCCTCCTTTTTTCCCTTTTTCCTTCTTTACACATTCATCAGTGACTCCCGACGGCGCATTTTACCGGCCGGAATCCCGAACATCATCTTGAACCGGCGGCAGAAATAGGCGGTATCTTTGTACCCCACTTCGGCGCCGATGGCCCGGATGCTTTTCTTCGACGTCCGGAGCAGCCCGACGGCGGCTTCCATCCGCTGGTATTCGATGTAATCCTGCGGATTGATCCCGGTCAACATTTTGAAATACTGCCCGACGTAATCTTCCGACACGTTGGCCACGTTGGCCAGTACCTTGTTCGACAGGTCTCCGCCCAGGTTGTCTTTGATGTAGGCGAAGATGTCGATCAGGCGCGGATCTTTGAAATACGTGCTGTTGGTCACCAACTGCTCGACGAACAGGCGGTTTTTCAGAATGTACCGAATGACTTCGATAACAATTTCTTCGGTCTTGATCTTGATGATCCGGCCTTTACCCGCCGTATCCAGCATTTCTTCAGCCAGAATCTGGTTGATCGTCTGCACCAGCGCATCTTCCCGTTTGATGATAAACGGCGGCACGTCGAGCGAGTTGAAGAAGTTCACCGAGTCGAACACCTTGGCTTCGAACGACACGTAGCCGAAGGAGTTTGGCATGTTGGCGATTTTCTGCGGATCGCGGTTGGCTTCAAAATATAGCTCCCGATGAATCATAAATTCTTCGTTGGAGACCGTTTTGGGTTGCGAAGCGTCGCCGTAGGTCACGGTAATGTGCTTGCCGCCCGGAATAAAAAGCATGTCGCCGGTTTCCACCTTCACTTTTTCTTCGCCGAACGATACCTCGCCGTTATACAGAACGGTCAACGTATTTTCGACATCGTAATAGTTTTTGATGGTTATGGGCTGTAAAATGCGGATGTTGCGGGCCTTGATGAACTTCACACCCAGCGATTCGATAATCTTATTATAGTCTTCCATATGGGGAAAGTGATGTATCTACATGATAATAATTGCAAAGTTGCACAAAACTAATAAATTGTACAAATCTAATACAACATTCGTTCTTGCGAAAAGATAAAAAAAATAGCGCGATACCAATAAAGTAGCGCGCGTGTTTTTTAAAAAAATTGTGCTAACGGTAAAAAAGTTCTATTTAAGCAGTTCCCGGGCGATTACTAATTTTTGGATTTCGGACGTACCTTCATAAATCTGGGTGATCTTGGCGTCTCGCATCAGCCGCTCCACGTGATACTCTTTTACGTAGCCATAACCGCCGTGAATCTGGACGGCTTCGGTGGTGGCCCACATCGCGACATCCGACGCAAACAGTTTGGCCATGGCCGCTGCCTGCACATAATCCTTGTGTTCGTCCTTCAAGCGGGCGGCTTTGTAGACCAGCAAGCGGGCGGCTTCGATTTTCGTCGCCATTTCGGCGAGTTTAAACTGAATGGCCTGATGCTCAAAGATTTTCTTTCCAAACGACTGTCGTTCCTGCGAATACGCCAACGCCAGCTCATAGGCACCGGACGCAATGCCGAGGGCCTGGGCGGCAATGCCGATGCGGCCGCCGTTCAGGGTTGACATGGCAAATTTGAAACCAAAACCGTCGTCGCCAATCCGGTTTTCTTTCGGCACGTGTACATCCGTAAACATCAGCGAATGGGTGTCAGACGCCCGGATGCCCATTTTATCTTCTTTTTTCCCGACGACGAAACCGTCCAGCCCTTTTTCGACAATCAGGCAATTAATGCCCCGGTGTTTTTTTTCTACATCGGTTTGCGCCATCACCAGGTAAGCACCCGCCGAACCGCCGTTGGTAATCCAGTTTTTGGTGCCGTTCAGAATATAATGACCACCGTGGTCGATCGCCGTGGTGTGTTGGGACGTTGCATCCGACCCCGCTTCCGGTTCCGAAAGGCAAAATGCCCCGATGATTTCGCCCGCAGCCAGCCGCGTCAGGTATTTCTGTTTTTGTTCTTCCGTGCCGAAGGCTTCCAATCCCCAGCAAACCAGCGAGTTATTGACCGACATAACAACGGAACACGAGGCATCGACTTTGGAAATTTCTTCCATCGCAATTACGTACGAAACCGTATCCATCCCGCCACCGCCGTAGTCGGGCGACACCATCATGCCCAGAAATCCCAGCTCGCCCATGCGCCGAACCTGTTCGGTGGGAAATTTGGCGGCCGTGTCGCGCTCGATCACGCCGGGCAGCAGTTCGGTCTGCGCAAAATCCCGGGCGGCTTCCTGCACGGCCAGGTGTTCTTCAGTCAGGTTAAAATTCAGTCCGGATAGGTCGAGTGTGGAGGATGACATGTTGTGAAGTGGTTAAATATATAATCTCTGTTTTTCTGTCTGGATTCACCCCTAAATCCCCTAAAGGGGACTTTTGAATCTGGAAATTCTGTGTCCAAGTCCCCTTTAGGGGATTTAGGGGTGAAAGTTTTTTGGCGTAATGACTAATTTTCCCATCACCTGGCGGTTCATCATTTCAGTTAGCGCCTGCGGTACTTTATCGAGCGGGTATTCCGCCTGGATGTGGGGCTTCATCTGTCCCTGTTCATAAAACGCCAATAACTCCTGAACATTTTTAAAATTGTCTTTCGGTTGTTTTTCGGCAAACGCGCCCCAGAACACGCCAACCACCGAACAGCCTTTCAGGAGAGGCAAATTGAGCGGAATAGCCGGAATCTGACCAGCCGCAAAGCCCACGACCAGATACCGCCCGCGCCAACTGACGGAGCGCAAAGCCGCTTCGGTGAGGCTACCACCAACAGGATCATACACGACATCGACGCCGGGGCCGCCGGTAATTTCCTTAAGTCGTTCGCGGAGGCCTTCGCGGCTGTAGTTGATGGTATCGCTCGCGCCGGTTTGGCGGCAGAGCTCCAGCTTTTCGTCGGTCGAAGCGGCCGCAATCACCTTTGCGCCCATGATCCGGCCCAGTTCAACGGCGGCCAGGCCAACCCCCCCGGCGGCTCCCAGCACCAGCAGGGTTTCGCCGGGTTGGAGGTTGGCCCGGTCTTTCAGCGCGTGGTATGACGTGCCGTAGGTGTACATGAGCGAGGCCGCCGTGACAAAATCCATGTCCGGCGGAATCGGAAAGGTCTTGAAACCGTCGGCCAGCACCTCTTCGGCAAAACCGCCCCAGCCGGTGAGTGCAAAGACGTTATCACCCGGTTTCAGGTGCGTGATGCCTTCGCCCACTTCTTTGACCACCCCGGCCACTTCGCCACCGGGCGAGAACGGAAACGGTGGCTTGAACTGGTATTTCCCCTGAATCATCAGGGTGTCGGGAAAGTTCACCCCGCAGGCTTTCATCTGAATTACCAACTTGCCCGGGGATGCTTTCGGCGACGCGGTTTCTTCCACAGTCAGGGTTTCGGGCGGGCCATACTGATGGCAGAGGACGGCTTTCATGGGTTATATCTAGTTAAAAACGACAATCAAAACCGCCCCGGTCACCATAATAACCGCGCCGATGAGTTTCTGGACGATGTTCTGTTCTTTAAAAAACTGGTAGCCAAACAGGACGTTGAGCAGGGCCGAGGTTTGGAACAGGGCGAGTACATACCCAACCTGCATGCCACCAAACGCCGTATTGGTCGAAAACTGCATCAGTCCCGTTGCAACAAACAGCGCGGCATAGGTCCCTTTGTAGGTAGAAAAGACCCGGATCTGTTCGTTCCAGCGACTGCGCAACGTCAGCAGTACCCAACCGAAGGAGAACAGAAAACCGAGCACGCACCAGAGCACGAAGGTGGTCATGGGCGTGGACAAGAGCATGGCGCGTTTGATGAAAACCGCTTCGATGGCGGAGCAAACCAGTGCGATCAGGCGAAACTGAATTTCCGGTTTTTTCAGAATGTCCAGCGAGAAACCGCGTCTGCGCTGGCCGGAACCCAAAACCACGTAACTCCCGGCAACAATCAGCAGAACGCCCACCACACCCATCCAACTGGGTATTTCGTTGAGTAACAGAATGCCGAGCACCAGGCTGACGACGGATTTGTAGGCATTGACCGGGCCGAGAACGGATAACTCGCCGGTTCGGATGGCTTTGATCAGGAGAACATTTCCCAGGACGCCGATCAGGTTGAAAACGAGCACATCCCACCAGAATGCGGGGGGTAGCTCGGCCAACTCCAGTTCAGACCAGAACGGGATTGTTAATATGCTCAAAAAGCCATAGGTTGCGGAGGAGACAAACAGGGGTTCGGCAGCGCGTTGGGTGAGTTGTTTCTGGAAAACATTCGATAAAGGGCTCGATACAATGCGAACAAGAATGGCAACGGTAGTTAAAGTAAGGGCGAATAACAACATCATAATCGGATCTACAAATCAGGCTTTCAAGCTGCGTTTCCGGCTTTTTATCGGTTTTTGGTTACTGACTTCCCAACTCTGGGCGCAGAAAAAAATCGTGATCACCGTCGATGATCTGCCGGGGGTGACCAGCTATTACCGAACCCCCGACGGTCGGCTGATCATGAATCAAAAACTGGTCCGGCATTTTCAGACGCACCGTGTGCCGGCCATCGGGTTTGTGGTTTCTCAGTGGTTATACCGCAATGGTGCTCCCGATCCAAATCAGGTCAATGTACTAAAATTGTGGCTCGATGCCGGGCTGGAACTCGGAAATCATACGTTTTCGCACAAAGACTACACGGTTATTACGATCCCGGACTACCTGGACGAAGTAATGGGCGGGGAGAAAATCGTCAAACCACTGGTGGAACAACGCGGAAAACCGTTCCGGTTTTTTCGGCATCCGTTCCTCCGCAAGGGAGAAACGCCCGCTAAAAAAGATTCCCTGGAGCGGTTTCTTGTGCAACACAACTACCGTGAAGCTCCTGTAACAGTCGATAATTATGATTTTCTGTTTTCCCACGCCTACGACAATGCACTATTGAAAGGCGATACCGCGTCGGCGGCCGAGGTCGGTCGGCAGTATCTGGACTACATGACGGCCTATGTTCGCTACTACGAAGCGCAGTCGGATTCGCTTTTTGGCCGACCCATTCCGCAGACGCTGTTGACGCACGCCAACACGATCAATGCGGTTTATATGGGCGATTTACTGAAACGGCTGAGTCAGAGCGGTTACACCTTTATTTCGCTGGAAGAAGCCCTGAACGACGGAGCCTACCGTTCGAAAGATGGTTACATTGGCAAAGGCGGGATTTCGTGGATGCACCGCTGGGCGCTGACGCAGGGCAAAAAAGGCGCGTTTTTCAAAGGTGAACCAGAAGTCCCGGCGATGGTGACCAAGCTAGCCGAGGAAAAGTAGCTGGAACAATTCATGTTCCATCCGTTCCGATTCATCCGGACATCCTGACTTTCCCACCAGAACGGCTTTGTTTTGCCGGCGGCTTTCCACCACCTTTGGACCACCATGCGTACCCTGATCCGATCCCTCCGCGAACACCTGAAAGCCGACTTTCGCGCCGACTTATATGCCGCAGCCGCTGTGTTTCTGGCGGTTTGCATCAGCATCAATTATTACCTGGATTTTGAGGATAGTTACATCGACGCGTATCGGGGCGAAAACATCCGGATTCTGTTCTATTTTCTGCTGTATGCGTTTGCCTATTATTCCGGGGTGTGGTTATGGACGCGCTTTCACCAGCGGCTGGACATCTGGCGACGGCGGGATTTCTGGGTGTATAGTCTGACGGGTCTGACGATCTATAGCTGGTACGCCGGTTTTTACGGATTCAATGACTGGAGTCACACGGTTTTTGACGGTCAGATTTACCAGTTTGCGTTCTATTGCCTGCGCAACTGGCAGTCGCTGCTGACGGTTTTGTTGCCACTGATTTTATTTTACAACTTCGTCGAAAAAGAATCGAACGGGTTTTACGGCATGCGGCCGAAGTGGAAAGGGCTGAAAATTTACTTCGTTCTGCTGTTGTGTATGGTGCCGTTGATTACCTACGCATCTTTCCAGCCGTCTTTTCTGGAATCGTATCCAACCTACCGCGACACCAACGCCAACGAGTTTTTCAACGTGCCGGAATGGGTAACGGCTTTGGTGTATGAACTGGCCTACGGCTGGGATTTTGTACCGACGGAGTTGATGTTTCGCGGTTTTCTGGTGATCGGCATGGCGCGGATTTTGGGCCGGGGCGCGGTTTTCCCAATGGTGATTACGTATGCCTTCATTCACTTCGGAAAACCGCCTGGCGAAACGGTCAGCTCCATTTTTGGCGGCTACATTCTGGGCGTCATTGCGCTCCAAACCCGCAGCATCTGGGGCGGTATTATCATTCACCTGGGCGTGGCCTGGCTCATGGAACTGACCGCTTTTTTGCAGTTGGGGTTGGGGAAATAAGCCCGGTTTCTTGCGATTTGGCCTGTTTCCACGAAATTGCCATCCATGAAATATCTTCTTCTGTTCCTGTTTCTCCTTTCGTATCCACTCTACAGCCAGTCGAATGGGGTCGGATTGGGGCCGTTTCGAATTGGGATCATGACGCCAGATTCTTTGCACCAGCCCAGTTTTCAGGAACAGGAGCTGGTGGTCGTCAAGGGAACGCTTGCCCTGCCCTGCACGAATATTCGCGTTTTCAAAGCTGATACTGTTGAATTGCAGGGAATTACGATTGCTGCGTTATTTCTGGTCTTTCACGAAAACCGCCTGTATCGGATTACCTGCGAGTTCGATGAGCCGTTGCAAACGGTTTTCGTTGCGCAATACGGCAAAGGCCAAAAGAGACCGACCAGGCGCCTTGCCTTGTGCGACCAGCGCAATGCGAAGCGCCTGGTTCTGGAGAGCGAAAGCTGGCAACTGGGTGATTGCGTGGCCCTGGCGATTCGTGCTGTAGGAACCAATGCCCGTTGTGAGCCGGAGCAAACGTCCCGTTTGACCATCGCCCGTCCGTCCGTCGCTGCCATCACATCGGAATGCGATCTGGAGCATCTGGATGCTTATTTTGAGGGAATTGGGGTGAAATATTAGACCGGAAAGGGATCTGCCGTCATTCCCCCGACAACGGCACCAGTTTCGCCGACAAATCCGGAGTTTTCATCGCGGCATCGAAGGGAAACATCGGTCGTTTGATCCGTTTGTAGGGTAATCGCGCCAAATCCTGATCGACACCGCCGGGTGTCAGCGCCATGATCCAGTCGGCCTGCATAGCATACAGTTCCGGTTCGAGATAACCGATTTTGACGACGACAATGTCCGATTGGCGGGGATTCAGGCCTAAGCGGGTGAAGTCGATTTCCTTGTGATACGGTTTTCGTTTTTGGGTAACGATGACATGCACGCTGCCTACTTTCACGACCACCTCAACTTCTGCGTTGATATCGCCTTTTACAATGGCTTCGACGGTGCCCTTCAGCGGAACCGGTGGCGCAAACCGGGCATCTACCCGCGCACCCGCAACGCCTTCTACCTGTCCACCAATGCCCGCAGCCATCGCCTTTTTCACCAGTTCCGGATCGGGAATCGACGCGTAGATCAATGACGGGCCATCCGCCCGCTGAAATTCCGGACGCTTCAGAATCTGCGTAAGCGTCCAGGTGACATCACCCGCACCACCCGCCGTCGGGTTGTCGCCGGTATCGCTGATGAAAAAAGGATGCTTCTGACTGACCAGGGCTTTGGCTAGAACGTCTTCCAGTTTACCCGTCGGGGCAACGAAATCGAATTGATTCCGGACTTTCCAGAACGCCTGCGCCAGTTTCTCGGCCGTTTGAATAACCTTGGTTTTGTCATCACCGACCGACATCACCACGGCATGGTTACGGGGTTCATCCGCCCAGGCATAACCAATCCAGATGGCCGCATCGACAATGCCAGTCTGGTGGTCGGCCAGGGGAGCCACCTGTTGATACAGACTTTTGCCGGGTTCGATGCGCGTACTCGTTTTTTCGCCCGGCAACAAAATCGGGATCGGAATCCAGGCTTTGTAGGCCGGTTTTCCCTTGCCGCTTTTGATGCGCTCCAGCAGGTTGACCACGGCCCGTTCTTTGGTTTGCATGGCGTCCTCGTGCGGAGCCATCCGGTAACAGGTCATCAAATCCGTATTTTGGGCGAGCCGCCACGACACGTTGCCGTGCAAATCCATCGACGTAGAAATGAGGGTTTTATAGCCGATTACTTTGCGGATTCGGGTAATGAAATCGCCTTCAGGGTCATCCAGCCCCTTGACGCTCATGGCTCCGTGAATATCAAAATACAACCCGTCGTAGGGGCCGTATTTTTTGAGCGAATCCAGCGTTTTGCTGACCAGCGATTCGTAGGCTTCCCGCGTCACGGCTCCGCCCGGCAGCGATTTGCCGACGATGGTGGGAACCCAAACCGCCTGTTTGCGCAGGGGCGAAATCGGCATCATAAACGGGTAAGCGTTGTAGATCTCCCCGCCGTAGCGGGCGTGAAAAGCTTCTTCGTGGGTAACCGCCGGAGAAAACGTGCTGGATTCGATGCCTAACCCGGCGATGGCGATGCGGGGCAACTTCGGTGCACCAGTGTTGTTGGTCGGTTGGGCAAACGCGGCCTGAGCCACCAAAAGCCAAACTGCCACGAAGAAGAGTTGTTTCATAGTTACAAGTTAAAGCATTTCGCCCATCTTTAAAATTTCTGGCTGAATCTGTCTTTTAGCTACTATAAATTCAACCTGTCGTTCAATTTTCTGGCACGATATGAGCCGTTTTTACTATTTTTAGAAGGTAGCTGACTGCGATAAACCGACGATCATGGCAAAAAATAAAACAACGGAAACCGAGCATAGCGTATCCGCTTATCTGAATGCGATTGCACATGAGAAACGACGCAGCGATTGCACGGAACTGGTTGCCTTCATCACCGCACAAACCGAGCTTGAACCTAAAATGTGGGGCGCGGGCATCGTCGGATTCGGTAGTTACCATTACAAATATGAGAGCGGACATGAAGGTGACGCCCCGCTGATTGGGCTTGCTTCCCGTGCCAATGCCATTACCTTGTACATGGCTTCCGATTTCGACCAGAAAGAGCCATTGTTACAACGATTCGGCAAGCACAAAACCGGGAAAGGCTGCATTTACATCCAAAAACTGGAGGATATTGACACGGAAGTCCTGGGCCAAATGGTGCAGAATTCGGTGAAATACCTGAAAGATCGGTATCAAACCACCTGATCGTTTTTGCTGCGCAGTAATAAACTGACCCGTTTGTTGGCAAAACGGGCTACGACCTTCAATTACTTGAACGCCGGTTTTCTCCGCAGAAAAACAAAACCGGCTTCCTCCCGAATAATTTCCAGATTCGGATGATAGCGGTATTGATCAATGTTGATGTTGCGGGTGACGAAAAATGCCGGTTTATCGACTAGGCCGTTGATCAGCCAGTCTTCCCGGTAGCTGTTGGGATTGGTTGGCGGTTGTTTCCGGAAATAAAACAGGTGCGCATAGCTTTTGTAACCAATGGGTTCGATATAAACATCCTGCCCCTGTTTGGCTTCGTAAAAATCAATGACCGCGCCCTGCGTATACCGTTCAATTTTGGGAACAATCGCCGGTAATACAAACCACAACAAAACCGGTGTGGCCAGAAACAACGTCACCACACTGCCGACGGGCCGTTTTTGCCGCAGCACTAACAACCCCAAAATGATCAGCCCATAAACCGTCCCGATGATCCATTCCCAGCCCTGCCATTCGACGGGGGCGGTCAGGTTGGCGGCCGCAAACCGGTCTTTGATGTACGGAATCAGGTCAGCGGCATTCATCCCGACCAGCGGCAAGGCCGTAATCAGGAGGGCCAATACGCCACCAATGACGGCAATGCCGATGGTTAGCCAGCGGTTCCATTTCAAAGCCCCATTCAGATACTGGTACAAAACCGTAGCGGCCAGGTAGGAAACCGGAAACCAGGCCATCGAAGAATAGTGAACGATTTTGGTTTTGACGATGGAGAATAAGATCATCACGACCCAAAACAGAATGATCATCCAGCGCCGGAACGCCGGACCGTTAAAATCTGGACGAGCACCCGAAAAAAAACCGCGAATCGCCAGCAGTGACATGGGAAAACAGCCTAGCAAAACCACCACAAAATGATAATAAAACGGCTGTTGGTGCCCGGCGTCGGGCGTGGAGAACAACCGGATCTGGTAGCGGAAAAATTCTTCAAAAAACCAGAAACCGTTCTTGACCAGTTCCAGACCAAACCAGACCGAGGCTACGGCCAGCCCGCAACCAAAAAACAACAAACCGTTTAGAAAGCTGAGGATCGGACGAAACCGCTGAATGGCCCAGTAAATCAGAAACGTCAGACCGACCAGCAAACCGCCCACGGGGCCTTTGGTTAACACCGCCAGCCCGACGAACAGCCCCGAAAAAGCCGCCAGCCGGGTGGCTTTGGACGTGCCGTAAGCCGACACCGCCTGGGCGATGAGCCAGACACTCAGGAAGATAAACAGGTTGAAGGTTGGATCGATAATGCCGGATTTGAAATACAGATGGGGCGTTAAGGAACCGAAATACGCCAGCGCCCATAGGAGACCAAACCGCTCATCGACACTCTTTTTTCCCACGAAATACAGAACCAGCAGCGTAACAATACCCATGACGGCATTGGGAAACCGGGCGGCAAACTCGTTGATGCCGAACGCCTTCATGGCCAGCACCTGCAGCCAGAAAAACAGGGGTGGTTTTTCCCAAAACGGCTGAAAGTTGATCTGAACCCGGGTGTAGTTGCCCGTCACGATCATTTCCCGCGCCGACTCGGCAAAATTGATTTCGTCCCAGTCGAAGAGGTGAACGCGGCCCAGAAACGGGAAATAGAACAACGCTCCGGCCAGAACCAGCAATACGGGAATAAAACGGGACGGAATTCGGGGCATAGCGTTGGGATTGATTTCGCAAAAGTACAGAAACTAGCCGTTCCGTCGCGCGCTTGCGCGTATCTTTGCGCCATCATTCTAAAAGGCTTTCCATGGCAACTCCAATTCGTATCGGTGTAATCAATGTGTCTGACCGGGCCAGCGCGGGCATTTACGAAGACATTCCCGGCAAAGCCGTGGTGAGTTTGTTGACAAAATACCTGACTTGTGACTGGGAGCCGGTGTATCGGGTAATTCCCGACGAGCAACCCCAACTGGAAGCCACGATGATCGAACTCGCCGACGCGGAAGGCTGCTGTCTGGTGGTGACCACCGGCGGTACCGGCCCGGCACTGCGCGACGTGACACCGGAAGCAACCGAGGCAGTTTGTCAGAAAATGATGCCGGGATTTGGTGAACTGATGCGGCAGGAAAGTCTGAAATACGTGCCGACGGCCATTCTGTCGCGCCAAACCGCCGGGATTCGCAACCAGACGCTGATGCTGAATTTGCCCGGAAAACCGACGGCGATTGAGCAATGTCTGTCGGTGGTTTTTCCAGCCATTCCGTATTGCATCGATTTGATTGGCGGCCCGTTTCTGACGACCAACCCGGACGTTATGAAGGTATTTCGGCCCAAATCGACCTGATTAGCTCAACCGGACGTCTTTCATGGTCCGCCCATCCAGTTGCCCTTCGATCCAGTCCATGCCCCGGCTTAGCAAGGCCTGCGTAAAGCGGACGCGGTTGTCGAAGTCGTCGTTGGCGGTTTCGCCTTCATTCATGAAATCGCGGATGAGCCGGGCATTGTCGTTAACCTGCAGGTTCATCACGATTTCGTCACTGGCTGTGCGGTATTCGGCAAAGGCGGGCAAGTCGGCATCGAAATGCTGGTAGAACAGGTGACCGCGGGCGGTTCGGACGGCGCACAGAATGCCGCTGCTCCGGCTGGTCGACGGCGAAAGACTGCCTTCCAGACCGCGTTTCATCACAATGACAGCATCAAAACCGGCCATGAGTGCCAGTTCCGCCATTTTCATCTGAAAGGGAACCTGAAAAACCGGCGTTACCAGAATCCGGGCGCTGCACGGGTTCAGGATTTTTTCGAGCGTTGCTAGAAAGGGGCGTTTGAGCATGAGCCGACGGCGGTCGACCCAGCGGTTCAGGGCAGGCGAGAGGGCTTTCTGATCGAGCACCCAGCCGAATGGTTCCGGTGGCGTGTTGATTTCGTGGTTGCTCTGCAACATCTGACACCCCAGGTAGAGATACAGATCGTGGGCATTGAGGGTATATTTCGGCCCCGGCGTTCGGCCAACGACTGATAGGGCGCCGTAGCCGCGCTGTTCGAAAAAATGGGCCAGCAGCGGGGTAATCAGGTACGTATGCTCCACGCCATCGAACGGTTCGGCCAGTTGAACCAGCGGACGATCGACACAGCTTAGTTGCCGAAAACCGGGCGTGATGGTTTCCATAGCGGCATTATAGAAGCCTTTGTATTCGTCGTTGGATTCGATGCGGATACGCAAAATGTTGATAGCCATGCCTTTGAATGTTTCACAATCGTCATTCAAAAACAGAAAGTTTCCCAACTGATGCGCTTCGCTGGCGCGGAGAATATGGCCTTTCAGAAGTTTGGTGGCAATGGGAAAGAGGTTTGTGGGCAGATCAGGGCATACTTTATTGATAAAATACGTTGGGTTCAAAAAAGCCCCTTTCCCGAAAACCTGCTCCAGTGACTGTTCTTCCGGCATCGGCCCTTTTGCCAGCAGAGCCCCCAAAAAAGCACCCTTTTGCAACGGATCAGCGTGGCCTGACACCAACTCCTGTCGGCATTCTTCCATCAAAGCAGGTGGTAGGGGTCGGCGGCCCAACTTGCCGAAACCAATGTGCTGAATACCCCGACCTAAGGCTGTGGTGGTTGGATCAGCAATGGATGGCGTTTGAAGCATAATAATGGAGAACCTTGGATTTCAAGCTGAAATTACGAAAAGAGATACGTTTTGTTGATAACTGAGATTATTTTTAAGCTGAATATTTGATAAATACCAAATAATTATTGATATAAACCCATTTGTACAACCTATTTTTTGGGAAATAGGTTGTTTTGCCAAATCGGAAAGCTGGATGTACAAGGTATTTCTGAAACCCGCAGAGGCAGGTATATACGTAAAAGGCAAACAATCGAACTATTTACCGATTCGATGTGATTATTTCGGGACTATTTTTGTATGTGCAATTTTTTGGCTTAAAACCGCAACCGCCGATCGTGCCAGCTTTGTGGGTTTTGGTCCCAGTGGCGGCTCAGGAGCCAGAAAACGAAAATGGAGGAAACGGTGCCGATCAGCGAGCCGACGTAGACATCTTCCACAAAGTGTTGAAAGAGGTATACCCGCGAATAGGCCGTGATGACCGCCAGCGCGGCAAAAAACCAGCCCCGGCTTTTGCGATCGTCGAGCAGGGCTAACAGACAAAAAACCGCAAAAGCAGTGGTCGAGTGGCCCGACGGAAAACTGTTGTAACTGTGAATGTCGAGGCCGTCGATGATCCGGTATTGCCAGGGCGAATGTTCGAAATATTTCAACGGACGCAACGAATCCGAGAAAACGAGCTGCTTCAGTACGCGGGTAATCAGGGTCGACAGCAGAAACGAGGCCGCCCCCATCAGGGCAAACCGGAACGACCGGAACAGGAGAATGATGATGATCAGAACGGAGAAGGCGCCATCGCCCAGGTACGTGACATTCTGAAAAAAAAGATCGGCCAGGGGCGCGTGGTGTCCATTCACCCATTGCATAAGCTCAGTCTTGCTATAGAGCAGCATCAACACACTGACTGTTGCCAGGCAAAGGAAGTAGACTATGAAAAAAGAACGATTTCTGGATACAATTTCCATAAATAGCGGTATTAACGGGCAGAAATAAGGGAACGGTGTGAAAAAAGATGAATTAGAAAGTATCTTGATGCGGTTTTACACTCGGCGTTATATGGGTCCTGTTTCATTGCCTGGTTTTGTTTCCATATTGCCCACGACAGTCGCCTATCGCCGGATTGGCTGGCTTTTTACGGTTGCCTGGGGTGCTTTTATTGTTTTTCGCCGTTTGCTGCGCGAAGGCATGTGGGCCGACGGCCTCACCTACGCGGCACTTTCCCGTAATATGGCCATCGGAAAAGGGTCATTCTGGTCGCCGGTTTTTGCCAGTTCGTTCTGGCTGCCGTTTAACCGGACCGAAACGTTTTACGAACATCCTCCCCTGTTGTTTTACATCCAGTCCTGGTTTTTCAGACTTCTCGGCGATACTTACGTCACCGAACGGGTCTATTGTTTCGTCGTGCTTCTACTGATCCTTGTCCTGATGGTTCAGTTGTGGCGGCAACTCGTTCCGACCGACCATCCATTGTACCGCTGGGAATGGTTACCGGTTTTTCTCCTGTTTACGTTTCCGCTCACAGAGTGGACCTATGCGCAAAATTACCTGGACGTAACGATGAGCCTGTTCTGTCTGCTGACCGTCAAATATACGATTGAAGGCTGGCAAAATCCCAAAAAATGGTTTCTAATGGCTACGGTGGCCATTTTGGCCTTGCTGGCGGCTTTTCTTACCAAAGGCCCGGTGAGTCTGCATGTGCTGGCGGTTCCGGGGCTATACGGATTATTTTGCCGCCCAACCCCGGAACTCGCGAAGGCAACCCGCTGGACGTTTTTGCTGATCGGTGGTTTTGCGCTGCTGCTGTCGCTCTTGTTGCTGTATGAACCGGCCCGGATTTTCCTGCATACCTACTTTAACCAGCAGGTGTGGGCGGCCCTGAACGGAAAACGCGAGGTCTACGGTGATACCTCAGGCTCCTTGGGTCGAACATTCATTGTGAAAGTTTTGCTGACCAACCTGGCACCGGCCCTGGTGCTTCTGGCGGTTTTGTGGCTTCTGAACCGGTTCTGGTTGAAATCACGGGAAGCGATTCGTCCGCTTTCGGGGATAATTCGGTTTTATATGGCTTTGGGGCTGGCTTCGACGCTACCCATTATGGCTACCACCAAACAGATCGAATATTACATCGTCCCTGCACTTCCGTATATGGCGCTGGGGTTAGGAGCGTGGATAGGGCCGCAACTGGTAAAACTCACGTTTCGGTTGCCGAAAACCGGTCTGAGGATCTTCCTGGCGCTGGGCTGGATGGCGTGTCTCGGCTCCGGGCTCTACGGAATCAGCATTGCCGGAACGCCCTACCAAAGCCACCGGGCCATTCTGGCCGACGTTCACACCATCGGATCGGTCGTTCCGTCGAATACCAGACTGGGGGTTTGCCCGGAAATGATGGCCAGTGTCTTGCTCCATTCATATCTGCAACGCTACCACCGCCTTGAAATGACGACGCTGGCGAAAAAGCCGGCCTATTTCCTGGCTGACGCGACGTGCCGGGATGCCCAGCATCCGCAATTGACCGCTGCCGGCTATCAACCCGTTTCGGTTTCGATGAAAAGTTACGTCCTCTACCACCGGTCGGCCCCACCCGTCTCAACAAAGAGACTGTAAATTGATAGTTAGTCTTTTAGGATTCAGAAATAGTTCGTAACTTTGCGGACTATTTTGAGACGATAGTGAAGGAGTTGCAAAAATACACCATCCCCATTAGCAGTCTTGAAGACAAATCGTACGAGTTTGACTTTGAATCCGGCGATGCGTTTTTCGAGGCCATGGATCAGGAACTGATTCAAAGCGGGTCATTCAAGACGCATTTGGTTCTGACCAAGTCGTCGTCGATGATTCACTTGAATTTCCATATCCAGGGAACGGTGGGGCTCATCTGTGACCGCAGCCTGGATCCGTTCGACGAGCCGATTGATATTGAGGAACAACTGTTTCTGAAATTTTCGGATCGCGTGGAGGAACTGACCGACGAAATCGAACTGATTCTGTGGGAGACGCAGCAAATTAACATTGCGCGCTACCTTTTCGATTTTATCGTGCTGTCGTTGCCGATGAAAAAACTGCATCCCCGGTTCCGGCAGGAAGAAAACGACGAGGATGAGGAGCAGGAAGGCAAGGTGGTATACCGGTCGGACGCTCCGGGGCCCGATGACGAAACCCCTGAGCCGCCCGTTGACCCCCGTTGGGAAGCATTACGAAAACTGAATAATAATTAATACAATTTGTTATCACTCCAGCAACCGTTCCGGCGGTGGGAGAATGGCAAGACTTACTGACAATTGACAAGATACAATTATGGCACATCCCAAACGCAGACATTCAACCACCCGCCGGGACAAGCGTAGAACGCACGATAAACTGACCCCGAAGGCGCTCTCTTTCGATGCGACGACGGGCGAGATTCACATTCGTCACAAAGCGCACGTTTTCGAAGGCAACCTGTATTACAAAGGCAAGGTGATGATTGAAAATTACGCACCAACCGCCTGACATTCTAGCCCCCAACCCCACGCAGGGGCTTTTTTCAGCGTATCGAAAACCTCTTTTGCGGGGTTGGGGGTAAAAAGTATTTCACAGGAATCTGCACCGGATGAACGTGAAATACTTTTTTATTGCCGGGCAACTACTATTTTTACACGTTCGTTTACCAATTCAGCGCACCCAAACCTGGTTCAATGAGAATCGCAGTCGACGCTATGGGTGGCGATTTCGCTCCGGACGCAATTGTGGAAGGAGTCGTGATGGCCGCTAAAGATTTACCGAGTGACGTTACCATCGTATTGGTGGGCAAGCAACGGGTAATTGAAGACCTTCTTCAACGATATAAGTACGCAGGTTCCAGCGTGGAAATTGTTCATGCGGAAGATGTGGTTGAAATGGGAGAGCACCCCACCAAGGCACTCTCGCAAAAACCCAATTCCAGCATCGGAGTTGGGTTTAAACTTTTACGTGACAAGTTAGTCGATGCCTTTTGCAGTGCGGGCAATACCGGTGCCATGCACGTGGGAGCCCTGTTCAGTATCAAAGCGATCGAAGGCGTCATGCGACCCGCCATTGCCGGTTTTGTTCCCCAGCTTAGTGGCGGTTTTGCCGTTATTGTCGATATTGGTGCCAACGCCGACTGCAAACCGGAAATGCTGCTGCAATTTGGCGAAATTGGCTCTATCTACGCCCAGTACACGTTCGGGATCGACAAACCCCGCGTGGCATTGATGAACATCGGTGAGGAAGAACAAAAAGGATCGCTGATTGCCCAGGCCGCGTATCAGTTGCTGAAAGACAGCCGGAAAATCAATTTTGTCGGTAATATGGAAGGGGGCGATTTCTTCCGCGACAAAGCGGACGTGATCGTAACCGACGGTTTTACGGGCAATATCCTGTTCAAAATGGGCGAGTCGATTTACGAAATGACCAAAGAACTGGGCCTGAGCCACGAGTTTACGGACAAAACCAACTATGAATCAGTGGGTGGTAGTCCGATTGTGGGTGTTAATGGAAATGTCATTATTGCCCACGGGATCTCGTCGCCGTTGGCCATTAAAAATATGCTTAGTCTGGCAAAAAAGCAGGTAGAATCCAACGCTTATACGAAAATCGCACAGGCTTTAAGTTAAAATGAGACAAAAGAGGACAGACATGAGACAAAAGATTCCGGCACAAGTACGATCGAATTCTCTTGTCTCATGTCTATCCTCTCTTGTCTGTAAAATTGATTGCACCCCCGAGTATGAACAGTAAAGCGGCAATTACGGGCGTATACGGCTATGTACCGGACTACATCCTGACCAACGCGGAGTTGGAGAAAATGGTGGATACCAGTGACGAATGGATCACCAGCCGCACCGGTATCAAAGAACGGCATATCTTGAAAGGTGAAGGCCTGGGCACGTCGCACATGGCGGCCAAAGCCGTGGAAGGCCTGCTGGCTAAAACCGGTACGGAACCCGCAGAAATTGAACTGCTGATCTGTGCCACCACCACACCGGATTACGTTTTTCCGTCGACGGCCAATCTGATTTGTGACATGACCGGCATCCGGGCCGTCGGGAGCTTCGATATTCAGGCCGCCTGTTCGGGCTTTCTGTATGCGCTAACGATTGGTTCTCAGTTCATCGAAACTGGAAAATACAAGAAAGTGGTTGTGGTGGGTGCCGATAAAATGTCGGCCATTGTCGACTATACCGACCGAACCACCTGCGTGTTGTTTGGCGACGGTGCCGGTGCGGTTTTGCTGGAACCCACAACGGAAGACAACGGCATCATCGATTCCATCATTCGCTCCGATGGTTCCGGCCAGAACCATCTGGTTCAGAAAGCCGGCGGAAGCCGTTACCCACCCACCCACGAGACCATCGATAAACGCTGGCACTACGTCTACCAGGACGGACCGTCGGTGTTTAAATTTGCGGTCAAGAATATGGCCGACGTATCCGCCGAAATCATGGAGCGCAACCACCTGAAAGGCAGCGATGTCGCCTGGCTGGTACCGCATCAGGCGAACAAACGCATTATTGAAGCCACCGCAAACCGCATGGGCCTGGGCATGGACCGGGTCATGCTCAATATTCATAAATACGGCAATACCACCGCAGCAACCATCCCGCTTTGCCTGTTCGACTACGAATCGCAGTTGAACAAGGGCGATAATTTGATTCTGGCCGCTTTTGGTGGCGGATTTACCTGGGGAGCAATTTACCTGAAGTGGGCAATTTGATTGTCTGAACCCGGATTACACTGATTAACTATGATTTAAAAATTGCGTAATCATTAAAATTAGCATAGTCCGGTTCAGGTTAATCAGTATAATCAGTATAATCATAGTTCAAAACCATGGCAACGACCGCAGACATTCGGAACGGACTCGTTATTCAATTTAACCACGACCTGTTCCAGATTACTGAATTTCAACATGTTAAGCCCGGAAAAGGTGGCGCTTTTGTCCGTACCAAACTGAAAAGTTTAACGTCGGGTAAAGTACTCGACAATACGTTCAACGCCGGGGTGACGATTTATCCGGTACGGGTAGAACGCCGGAAATTTCAGTTCCTGTATAAAGATGAGGCAGGCTATAATTTCATGGACAATGAAACGTTCGATCAGATCAATCTGACGGATAAAATTGTTGAGGGGGCTGATTTGATGAAAGAAGGCCAGGAAGTTGAAATATTGATCAACGCCGAAACCGATACGCCGTTGACGTGCGAATTACCGCCTTTTGTGGAATTGGAAGTGACCTATTCAGAACCGGGAATCCGGGGCGATACGGCCAACAGCGCCAAAAAGAAAGTAGACGTGTCGACCGGTGCCACCATTATGGTACCGCTGTTTATCGAACAGGGTGACAAAATCCGAGTCGATACCCGTACCCGCGATTACGTAGAACGAGTTAAATAAAAAGAATGATGAATGAAGAACGATGAACGATGAATGGTTTCCAGTCTTTTCATTCATCGCTCATCATTCATCCTTCATCATTTAGAAAAACATGGACACGAAAGACATTCAGAATCTTATTGATTTCATCGCCCAATCGGGACTGGATGAGGTCAGTATTGAAACCAACGAGCTGAAACTGAACGTAAAACGATACGGTCAGACTCCGGTTTCTTCGGCTCAGCCGCTTGCGCAACCCGTCCTGCAACAACCGGCTCCCGCTGCTCCACAGGCGGTTTCGACCCCTGCGCCCACTCCGGCTCCCAAAGCAGAAGCGAACAACTACCTGACCATCAAATCGCCCATGATCGGAACCTTCTACCGCTCAGCGGGTCCGGACTCTCCGTCATTCGTGGAAATAGGCGACGAGGTGAAACCGGGGAAAACGGTTTGCATCATCGAAGCCATGAAACTCTTCAACGAGATCGAGTCTGAAGTGGCGGGCCGGATTGTCAAAGTCCTGGTCGAAAACGCTACGCCGGTCGAATACGATCAACCGTTGTTCCTAGTCGAACCTATTTAATCAATGAGTGAATGAGCGAATGAGTGAATGAGTGAATAGCTTCGCAGAATGCAGGTAATTGGCGAAGCTATTCACTCATTCACTCATTCGCTCATTCGCTCATTCAAAAATATATGTTCAAGAAAATCCTAATCGCCAATCGGGGCGAAATTGCGTTGCGGATCATCCGGACGTGCCGCGAGATGGGCATCAAGACGGTGGCGGTTTATTCGACCGCCGACCGCGATAGCCTGCATGTGCGGTTTGCCGACGAGGCCGTTTGCATCGGTCCTCCGCCGAGCCGCCAATCCTATCTGAATATTCCCAGCATTATTTCTGCTGCCGAAGTAACCAGTGCCGATGCCATTCATCCGGGCTACGGTTTTCTGTCTGAAAATGCGGAGTTTTCGCAAATCTGCGCCGATTACGGTATCAAGTTCATTGGAGCGACGGCCGAGCAAATCAACGCAATGGGCGATAAGGCGACGGCCAAAGCGACCATGAAAGCTGCCGGGGTGCCGATTATTCCGGGGTCGGAAGGACTGCTGGAGTCAGTAGAAGAAGGCAAGCGGCTGGCGGCCGGAATTGGCTATCCGGTGATCATCAAAGCTACCGCCGGGGGCGGTGGTCGCGGGATGCGGATCATCAAAAGCGAGCTGGAATTTGAAAAAGCCTGGCTCGACGCCAAGATGGAATCCGGGGCTGCCTTTGGCAACGACGGCCTGTATCTGGAGAAATTCGTGGAAGAACCCCGCCACATTGAAATCCAGATCGTTGGGGATCAATACGGCAAAGTCTGCCATCTCTCGGAGCGCGATTGTTCCATTCAGCGTCGGCACCAGAAATTGGTCGAAGAAACGCCTTCGCCGGTGGTTAGTTCCGAACTGCGGGAACGAATGGGGGAAGCGGCCATCAAAGGCGCGTCGGCCATCGGGTATGAAGGCGCCGGAACGGTCGAGTTTCTGGTGGACAAACACGGCGATTTCTACTTTATGGAGATGAACACCCGGATTCAGGTGGAACACCCCATAACGGAAGAAGTGACGGATTTTGACCTGATTAAGGAGCAAATTAAAGTCGCTGCCGGAACGCCGATTTCCGGAAAAAACTATACACCGAAAATTTACGCGATGGAATGCCGCATCAATGCGGAAGATCCCGCCAATGGTTTTCGGCCTTCACCGGGCAAGATCACGAACCTGCACTTTCCGGGTGGGCACGGAATTCGGATCGACAGCCACGTCTACAGTGGCTACACCATTCCGCCGAACTACGACTCGATGATCGCGAAGCTCATCGTGTCGGGTCAATCGCGCGAGGAGGTCATTACCCGCATGAAACGGGCGTTGCAGGAAGTGGTGATCGAAGGCATCAAAACCACCATTCCGTTCCACATCAAACTGATGGACGACCCCAAGTTCCAGTCGGGTCAGTTTACGACTTCGTTTTTGGAAGGATTTGATTTTAGCACCTTATAACTGTCTTCGGACTCAAATCCGTAGGGATGTAAAGCCGGAAGTTGTCTCCAACTTCCGGCTTTTTTATGATCCGTTACCTCATTCCCCAGAGGCCATTTTGCCGAATAATGCCTATCAACCCCTGGCATCTCTTTCGAAAAGCGGACTTTGAACCGGATTTGTTTCACAACAGCGGTGAGCGGATTCGCGTGTGTTGTATGAAATGATTCGGAATCAGTATATTTAGGTTAAATGCAGCTACTTTATCCGATGAGAAAAGCACTACTGATTGTATGCAGCCTGGTTTCATTATCCGCTTTGGCGCAGTCCGACGACGAAAAAGCCGTCCGTGCCGCCATATCCCAGCTATTCGACGGAATGCGGAAGGCCGACACGACTCTCTTCAAAGCGGTTTTTGTGCCCACAGCATCGCTTCAAAGTATTGCTAAAAACAAAGAGGGGGCGGTCAGTGTGCGGAGTGAATCGATTCCCAACTTTATTGCGTCGGTTGGCAAACAGAAACCGGGGGCACTCGACGAGCGGCTTTCGGCCTATGAAGTCAGGATCGATGCTGAACTGGCCATCGCCTGGACGCCGTATGTTTTCTACTTCAACGGCCAGAAAAGTCACTGTGGCGTCAATGTTTTTACGCTGGTGAAACTGAACGGCGGTTGGAAAATCCAGGCCATTATTGATACCCGGCGACGGGAAGGCTGTCCGGATTTGTAAAAAGTTAATTTCAAATGCAAAATGAGTAATGAAAAATGTAAAAGTTGCCAGGCGCTTTTGAAATACTTTTACATTTTTCATTACTCATTTTGCATTTGAAATTACTTTTCTTTCCCCCAACTTGGCAATCGCTTCTCTAAAAAAGCCGCCATGCCTTCCTTCGCATCGGCGGTTTGTTGAATCTGCTGAAATTGCTCGTGCAGAAATGCCTGATGCTGATCTTGAGGAATATTTTTTAGCTGTTGATAAGCCCGTAAACCAAACTGCATCGCCGTTGGGGAATACTGTTTCAATTCGTTCACCACTTTTTGAACGGTTTCGTCCAGTTGAGCCGTCGAAACGACTTCCGTTACCAAACCCACTTCCCGGGCTTCGGCTGCCGACAGCGTCCGGGCGCGGAGACACAGATCCAGAGCTGTCCGTCCGGGCATGATGTCGAGCAGAACCGCCATGACCTGAAACGGAAACAGACCGCGTTTTACTTCCGGTAAGCTGAACGCAGCGGTATCGACGGCCACAACGTGCGTACTGCCGCCCACCAGCAGAAAACCGCCGGCATACACCGCTCCCTGCACCCTGGCAATACACGGTTTATGCAGACCCGCCAGCAACTCACCCAGCCGCACCGGGCCGGAGGGCCGAGGAACGGTTTGCGGGTTTGGCTCGCTGGACGACAGGCTTTTCAGATCCATGCCCGCGCAGAAAACATCGCCCGTAGCCGCCAGCACCACCAGCCAAACGTCTTTTTCGTAGTGAGCATAAGCCAGTGCAAATGCCAGCTCGTTCAGCAGCGTGGGGTTCAGCGCATTTTTCTTTTCAGGGCGATTGAGCGTCAGGGTCAGCACGTGATCATCCAGATTCGTCAGCAAATGCTGAAATGAATGGGCTGAAAAACCGGCGGTTTGCTCGGGGGTATAAAGCATTGTATATCAATCGTAAAAGATCGTGAATAGTTGCCAGTTGTAATACTACAAAATTGCCTTCTCCGTTTCAAAATAAATGATCAACTGCTGGTATCATCCTATCCTTCCTTTTCCCCGCCCGTATGAAAAAGATCACTACACTTTTGCTGGTTTTGAGCACCTTACCCGTATTCGGTACCCACCTGATCGGGGGGTATATTCAGGTCAGACGGGTTTCGGCTTCGCTTACCTTCGAGTTTTCGGTTCAGGTGTACATGGATGAGGTATATGGTAGAACGGCTGTTGATCAGAGTAATCCAATTTCGTTTTGTACCGGCGACGGTTCCGGCGATTTGGAAATTCCGCGGTATTCCAGAACCCTGCTTGAGAACGGGATTAGTTTAAATGTCTATAAAGTTACGCATACGTACAGTGGAACGGGCTCGGGAACGTATACGGTTTCCACGCAACTTCGCAATCGGTCTGAACTCAGCAATCTGCCTAATGCGCTTACCGTACCCCTCTATCTGGAAACTACGTTTTCGGCAGCAGTTGTCAATACGCTTCCGGTTTTTCAGGGACCAGCCCTCAGTAGTCTGACGGTTCCGGTTAACCAAAAAGCCATGTACAATTTTCAGGGAAAAGACGCTGATGGCGACAGTGTTGCGCATTATTTGGTTCGGGTCAGGAACGGTGATTGTGGCAAAAGCAGTCAGGCGCTTTCCGACTACAGCTTTCCCAACGATATAACCCGAAAAGGAACCTTTAAGGTTGATGGCAAAACCGGGCAGGTGACCTGGGATGCACCCACGCAGGTTGGGACCTACGATTTTGCCATTGTGGCCGAAGAGTGGCGAAACGGCCAGCGGATCAGTACCACACTTTTCGATTTGGTGACCCGGGTCATCGACCAAACCGGCGGCAATCCCGGCACCATTCCCCCCTACGAACCAGCGCTGGAACGCGGTTTGCTGACGGCTTTGGAAGACCGCATCGACGACCGGGATTTATCCATTGCGGTTTACCCAAGCCCCTCGCAAAACCGTTTTCAGATTGTCCTGAAAAGTCATAAACCGACCACCGCATCCTTTCAATTGCTGGATAGCCAGGGAAGAATCATTCAGGAAATTGCTGAAAACAAGACGGTTTTGGAACACCAGCAGGCCATTGGCAATGAGCAACTCGCCCCGGGATTGTATTTGATCCGGACGTCGGCGCGCGGGCGGATTTATACCAACGCGGTAATCAAGCAATAACGGTCCTGTCACGGATGAAAAATGAGTTGTCCGGCAAAGAGTTTGTCCGGCAACCGCAGGAAAATTGCACTTTTGGGTAGGTAGGCTCTATATTACACTTTATTTCGATCCGTAGCTTTACCAACTTATTCTCACTTCATGCATTTCACTACCTGGAACCTGCTGTTTACGGGTATGGTCAGTTCGATACTCCTGCTAAACCTGGTGCAGTGGAATATCTACCGGGAGCGTATCTACGGTTTTTATGCCTTATACATGCTGGCCTGGCTGGTTTACTTCAGCCTGCGGGTAGACGGCTTAAGTGCATCCCTTTCGACGAATGCCCAAAATTTTGTTCGTGCCACGGTCCCTATGCTGGCGTATGTGGTGTACTTCAGTTTTATTGACTCTCTGCTTCAACTCCGCCGTACTATTCCACGCTTATTGTGGCTGTTTGACTGGACCCGGCTCCTCATTCTGGGCTACGTTGTGCTGATTGGGGTGGTCTGTTTTGCGTATTGGAACGAACCGCTCTATACCCTGGCTCATGCCCTGATACGTCTGATTATCATCGGGTTGGCGACATACGCCATTCCACAAATCAGTCGGTTGAAGGGCGTTGTACCGCGCTACCTGGCTTTGGGTTCCGGTCTGTTGCTGGCGGGTGCCGTTGCCTCCATGATCATGTCAACGGGACAGGTTTATAAAATAAATGCCAACTCGTTTTTGTTCGCTCCGCTCACCTATCTGGAGTTTGGAATTATTGGGGAGTTAACCTGTTTTACCTTATTGTTGGGATATAGCCAGCGACAGGGGGCCATCAAGAGTGCCATTGTTGAACAGGAACTTGCCCGCGAACGCGAGCGGCACCAACGTGAACAGATCGAAGCTGAGTTGGTGGCCGAAAAATTACAGCAGCAGATTTCGGCTGTTCAGATAAAGGCGCTGCGGTCACAAATGAACCCGCATTTTTTTTATAACTCACTGAACGCTATTCGGTTATTTGTTCTCCAAAATGACAGCGACAACGCCGATAAGTTTTTGGTGAAGTTCTCCCGGCTCATGCGGCTCATTCTGGAGAATTCCCGGCAGGAGTGGGTGACCTTGGCCAGCGAACTCGAACAGTTGCAATTGTATTTAGAATTAGAGCAGCTCCGCTTCAGTAATAAATTTGACTTTTCTATTAGGACCGACCCTGCCCTGTTTCAAGATGCGGTGTCGATTCCGCCGATGATTATCCAGCCCTACATCGAGAATGCTATTCTGCACGGCATTGCTTATAAGAAAAGCCGGGGCAACATCACCGTTTACATCCAGCCCAACAAGCATGGACTGGACTGCAGTGTCGAAGATGATGGGGTGGGCCGTCAGAAGGCGGCTGAACTGAAGAGTAAAACCGTTTCCTCGCATACGAGTGTGGGACTGAAGGTAACCGAAGAGCGATTGCAGCTCATTCACCAGCAAACCGGTCAACCAAGCCAGGTCGTTATCATTGATAAAGTGGATGCCGAACAGAAGCCAACCGGTACGAAGGTAGAAATTCACTTACCCGTTCTATCGGCGAGGTCTGAAACTGAGTAAGGAGTAAAACTTCGGTGACTCTACCGGGAAGCCGACTCTGTGGTCTCAGAACAATTGTTTCCAGGTTCCTTTGATGCGGTTGTATTTTAAGGTGCTGGGGAGGGCTTTCCACCAATACCGGTTCATTTCAACGGCAAAAGAAGGCTGCATGTAGCAATTGATGGCACAGCCTTCGCAACCCGGCAGCCGACCTTCCAGTGCAATCAGTTTCTGCACTTCATCAGAGCGATAGAGATCATAAAGCTTGCCGTCGATGGGAAGGTCTTTCAGGCCGAGGTGATAACAGGGCAACACCAGTTTGTTTTCGGGCGAAATCACCAGCGTGGTGCTGCCGGCCAGACAAACCGGGTCGTCGACGTGGTTGCCGCCGTCGCGCCGGAGTTGGATGAAGGCGTCGTTGAGGTACACATTTTTCTGTTTGCCCCACCACGTCATTTCCTGCAACGTTTTCTCCGAAAAACCGCCCCCGGTTTCAACGTCGTTGTATTCAAAAACCGGATTCAGGATCAGAACCAGGTCGTTCGGCAGACAGATTTCTTCGTGCAGTTGTTTGATCTGGTGAACGTTGTGTTCAAAAACCGTAAACAGAATATCCGGCCGTTCGCCCAGTTGTTTCGCGATGGCGATGGATTCCATCACTTTGTCGAAACACTTGACGCCCCGCGATTTGTCGTGTTCTTCGGCAATCGGCGAATCGAGCGAAAAATGCAACATATCGACCAGACCGTGCAGCCGCTCAGCGTATTTCGGATACAGCAGCCCGTTGGTCGTAATGGTTGTAATGAGCCCGAGGTTTTTGGCTTCACGGAGCAGGTCGTCCAGTTGGCGGTGTAGCAGGGGTTCGCCCCCCGTAAAATCGATCACCCGGACACCCAGCCGCTTCAAGTCCCGCAGGTTGTCGCGCATGTTCTCCAGCGTCACGTAGGGCGAGGGACGCTCCCAAATGTCGCAGAAACTACAGGTCGCGTTGCAGCGATAGGTGATGTAGTAATTGCAGAGAACGGGGTGAGAAACCAGGCGCATGTACTTATGATTGTGATTGAAGATTGTAGAGCAACATTCCTTCCGCCGACAAATCTTCGTCAATTTCCTCCCAGTGAACGCCATAACCGCCTGCAATCAGACGCCAATTTTGACGTTGGCTATCGCTGGCTTTTTTGAGTCTGGGAAACCAGCTAAGCGGACTACCAATCGTTCTCCCGTCCGTAAGGTCAAAATAAACCTTTTCGGTATCGAACCAGACCGAATTTACTTTCAGGCTCCTTAATAAAGTTGCGGTATCCATACAAGCTTCAACTAAAATAGCTTTTCCACTTTGAAAGGAACTCTTGTTGTCGTTCAGCAATAATTGCTTCGGCTCTTTTTAAATCTTTATTTTTCATCCCCTCATTCTTTACAAGAGAGACCGGAATCAAATTAAATTTTGCCGCCGAGTCACCCTTTTCAACATGAACGTGTAAAGGTTCATGTTCGTTGCTGAAAAAGAAAAACCGAAAACCATCCTGAATCCAAATGGTAGGCATCCCGAAGAGCTACTGCAACATTTTAAACAACCCCGTCAGCTTGTCTTTCAGATCTTTGCGATCGACGATGAAATCCAGAAAACCGTGTTCCAGCACGAACTCGGCACTCTGAAACCCTTCGGGCAGGTTTTTGCCGATGGTTTCGCGAATGACGCGTGGCCCGGCAAAACCGATCAAAGCCCCCGGTTCGGCAATGTTGAAATCGCCCAGCATCGCAAAGGACGCCGTCACACCGCCGGTGGTCGGGTCGGTCAGCAGGGAAACATACGGTATTTTCTCGTTCGACAATAGCGCCAGTTTGGCCGAGGTTTTGGCCATTTGCATCAGCGAATAACCGGCTTCCATCATCCGCGCTCCGCCCGATTTCGAAATCATGACAAACGGCGTCCGGGTTTTGATTGAATGGTCGATGGCCCGGGCAATTTTCTCGCCCACCACCGATCCCATCGAACCACCGATGAAATTAAAATCCATACAAGCCACCGTAACCTCCAGTTCGTTCATCTGCCCGTAGGCCGACCGAACGGCATCTTTTAGCTGCGTTTTGTTGATGGTCGCTTTCACGCGTTCCGGATACGGCTTCGTATCGACAAACTTCAGCGGATCGCCCGACGTCATGTTGGCATCCAGTTCCGTAAATAGACCGTCGTCGAACAGGATGGAGAAATAGGCATCCGAACCGATTTTTTCGTGGTAGTTGCAGTGTACGCAGGTATAGGCGTTTAGCTTATGTTCCCGCGAATGCATAATTTTCTTGCAATTCGGGCATTGGTACCACAATCCGTCCGGCGCTTCGAGCTTCTCTTCGGTTGGCGTGTTGATACCTTTTTCTTTACGGATAAACCACGACATAGGGTGTCAGTCTCCAGTTAACAGTTCGCAATCAATAACTTTGCTTTTCAGGCAGGGGGCAAAGATAGTAAGAAAACGGCAGGGCTGCTCATAGATCAAGGTAGTACTTTCGCCGGGCGGGGTCAAACCGCTCGATGGCATACCGCAAAGCCGTCCGCGGAAACCGCCCCGCATGGTCGTGCAGGAACTCTTCGAGTGCGTCCGGATTTTTCTTTCCTACTTCACGCAGCATCCAGCCAACGGCTTTATGAATGAGATCGTGCCGGTGACTGAGCAACACTTCGGCAATCTGAAAAGTGTCCTGAAACTGGTTTTTGCGAATAAAAGCCAGCGTAGACACCATCGCGATTCGCTGCGACCACAGGTGGTTTTCCTGCGCCAGTTCGTATAAAATGCTGCGGTCTTTGTTCAGCAGGTAATTCCCAACAATTCCGGGGCAACTCGTGTCCACCAGATCCCAGTTGTTGACAAAGTTTTTATTCCGAAGGTAGTAGTCGAAAATCAGTCGCCGGTTTTCCTCGCCGGGCCGTTTGGCCTGATTGGTCCAGATGATCAGGCCCGTCAGGCGGCATTCGTGAAACGGATTCCGCACGAGCTTTTCCGTTTCGTCGGGAGGCAGTCGTTGGTACGTTTGGGCAATGATGCGCTGTTGTGGAACCGTCAGGCCCAGAAATTCATCGCCTTCGCCGTACTGGCCCGGCCCGGTTTTAAAAAATCGTTTGAAAAAGACGGCTTTTTCGGGAACCGCCAGAGCCAATAGCTCAGCCTTAACGTCCTGGTGAGTCATTTTTATACTTGAACTAAAACCCGAACGGGTTGTTATTGCTGCAACTGCGTGTCAATTCAGCAGAACGAAAACAAGGATATGAATACAAATCCTACCGAACCGGTACGTGAAAATCCCATCATCATCATCGTTGGAACCAATCGGAAAGACTCCATGTCGCGCCATATTGCCGATTATTACCACCTCATTCTACAGCAACTGGGTAAACCGAGTGACATTCTGGATTTAAGCGGGCTTCCCCCCGATTTTATGACAACGGCTCTGTACGAAAATACGGGAAAAAATCCTGAATTCAACCGGTATAAGGAAGTGGTCGAGCGGGCGAAGAAAATGGTGTTTATCGTCCCGGAATACAACAATTCGTACCCCGGCGTCCTGAAAGCCTTTATCGACGGAATGAGTTATCCCAGCGGTTTATCAAACAAGAAAGTGGCACTCGTCGGCCTGTCCGCCAATCATCAGGGTGGAGCCCTGGCCCTCAGCCATTTGAATGATATTTTCAGTTACCTCGGGACGAATACCCTGGCGTTGCGCGTGAAGCTGGCGCAGATCCGGAATTACTGGAAAGAAGGGGCCTTACACAATGATTTGTATAACCTGCTATTGCAACAACAGGCGCAGCAGTTGATTGATTTTTGAATGATTGCCCCTAAATCCCCTGAAGGGGACTTTCTGATCCGGATGGTGCCGGGTACAAGTCCCCTTCAGGGGATTTAGGGGCAATCATTCAATCATTCAGTCGGGTACGAATAATATCCCGCTCATCGAGAAGCGGTATTTCGTATAAATTCACTTTCTGGCGGGCAAAAGCCGGTGTTTCCAATTCCCGTTCCCGCTCCGAATACCGCCCCTGCGAAAACCCTTCGACCATTTTCTGGATCAGCAGCAAGTCATCTTCCCGCTTTTCGTCGATCAGAATGTCGTCGATGCTGGTCAGATGCGGACGGATTACCGGATCGGGTACCGGAGCTACCTCAACGTTATTACCACCCCGGGTCAGGGTGTCTGCTCCCTGGGGTTGGTCTTCCGTTACCAGTTCTGTATCCTCTTCTTCCTCAACGGGTAATTCATCGGTTACTTCTTCTTTTTTCAACTCCGGCTCCGGTTGTTTCCAGTTCGTTGGCGGAAAATCCGGTCGTTCGGCGGGCAAATCAAAACCGGCGGCAATCACCGTAACGCGGAGATTTTTGCCCAGCGACTTGTCTTTGATTGTACCGTATTTGAAAAGATGTGCCTGCTTGTCTTTGCCGATTTTTTCCTTGATGTAACCGGTAATGATCTGCAATTCCCGCATGGTCGTACGGGCATCGGGACCCGACGCCATCGTAAGCAGAATCCGTTTGGCACCCCGAATGTCGCGGTCGTTGAGCAACGGCGAGTTGAGGGCATCCTGAATGGCGGTCAGTGCGCGGGTTTCGCCTTCGGCATCGGCGGAGCCCATCACGGCTTGACCGGCACCTTCCAGTACCCGCTTGACGTCCATGAAGTCGACGTTGATTTCACCCTGAACGGTAATGATTTCCGCGATACTTTTAACGGCATTCGCCAGCACATCATCGGCCTTGGCAAACGCCTGATCCATCGGAAAGTCCTCGAAGATTTCCGCCAGCTTGTCGTTCAGAATGACCAGAACCGTGTCGCAGTATTCTTTCAACTCTTCGATACCGCGCATGGCCTGATCCAGCTTCTCGATGCCTTCAAAGTCGAACGGTGCCGTAACAACAGCAATCGTCAGCAGGCCCATTTCCCGGGCAATCTGTGCGATGACCGGTGCGGCTCCGGTTCCGGTTCCGCCCCCCATCCCCGCCGTGATGAAAACCATCTTGGTGGGTTCGCCCAGTAACTGCCGGATATCGTCCGTATTTTCCAACGCGGCCTGACGGCCCACTTCGGGGTTTGTTCCGGCTCCCAGTCCGGAAGTCAGAAGCGCACCCAATTGAATTTTGGTCTTTACCGGGCTATTGGTCAGAGACTGGCGGTCTGTGTTGCAGACGATGAAATCCACATCCTTTACGCCCATTCGAAACATGTGGTTGACGGCATTGCTGCCACCGCCACCGACGCCTATTACTTTAATGATTGGGTCATCCTCCTCGTCGGGGAATTCAAACCTCATGCCGTACTCCAATGCCTCTGGCATACCTGCTAATGTTTGTTGCTATAAATATATATTTGGTAACGCTGGATAGCCAGTACGTTGTGCCGTCAAAATTGAGTACTACTGATTGTACCGGTCGTCGGGGCCGAGGTCTTTGCCAATGTCATCCGTCAGAAACTTCCGAACCCAGGTCATAAATCCTCCACCCCCTTTTTCTTCTCCTTTACCCGTGTCTTTTGCATTCTTCCCGGATGTCTGTCCGTTTGTACCGTGTCCATGACCGTGACCATGTCCGTTCGTACCGGAACCAATCACCGGATTCAAAACCATGTGCTGCAACGGAATGCGGTCGTCCAACCGTTTGAAACCGGCCCACACCAGACCCACTGCCGTGGCAAAAGCCGGGTCGCTCACCAGGTCGGCTTTGACGTTGTGTTCCAGTTGATCCGGAAAACCGATCCGGACGTCCAGACCCGTAACGCGCTCAAAAATTCGCTCAATGCCTGAGATCGAAGCCGTTCCGCCGGTCAGAACCACACCGCCGACCAGTTTGTCGCGGTAGCCGGAGCGGATAATTTCGGCCTGTACCATCGCTGCGATTTCTTTCAGACGGGCCTCGATGACAAGGGCCACGTTTTTCAGCAGAATATCTTTTGGCGGCCGACCGCTCAGGTTCGGAACCGCCACCACTTCGTTCAGTCGGAAATCCGTAGGATCGGCACTGCCAAACTTCGTTTTCAACAGTTCAGCCTGGGTTGGCAACACCCGGCACCCGACTTCCAGGTCGGCTGTCAGGCTATTTCCGGCATAGGGAACCACGGCAACGTGCCGCAGCACGTTTTTGTGGTAAATTGCAATTTCAGTCGTTCCGCCACCAATATCGACCAGGGCGACACCGGCGTGTTTTTCCTCATCGGTCAAAACCGCCAAAGCCGACGCGAGGGGCGCCAGCAGGAATTTGTCGTTTTCCAGTGGTTCTTTCTGCGGAGATACCGAACGCGCCCGCTGAATACATTTTCGAGTATAGGAAGCGGAACTCGTTTGCGCCGTAATAACCTGAAAATCAGCCTCCAGCTTAACACCAATCCGCCCAACCGGGTAGTCGATGTTCGATTCGCTGTCGACCGTGAAATCCATCGGCAGGACGTGAACAATTTCCGCACCGGCCGGCAGAACCGAGCGGTACATATCGCCGACCAGGTGATCGATGTCATCGGCAACTACCTCATCCCCGGGCGACGTACGCGTAATGCTGCCGTGTTGCCGGCGGGCAGTTACGTTTTGCCCGGAAAAACTGACATTCACGACGTGAATATCGATGTTGGCTTGCCCGGCGGCTTCTTCAACCGCGCGGTTGATGGCTTCGACGGTTTGCCCAATATTGACGACGGAGCCTTTGGTGACTCCTTTGGAAATGGCTTTTCCCACGCCCAGGACATCCAGGCGAGCGTGATCGTTACTGCGGATAAGGCGACCGGCCACGGCGCACACTTTGGTGCTGCCGATGTCCAGTCCAACTATAATTTCTTCCTGCTTAGGTATCATTCGCACACAATCTGGTTACGGTACTGCACACTAACCCTCCGGTATCGTTCCCACCCTTTCAGGGGCAGAATATGCTTGTAAAATAATTTAATCTTTTCAAATTTAGACTCCAGTTCGACGGGTTGACCAATTTCGATCAAACAGTCGCCCACCTGCGGAATCAGCGTAACTTCGCGATTTCTGTCAACTACCACCTGGGCTACCTGCGCTTTCCAGAACGGGTCCTTTTCAATCTGTTTCAGCAACTCAAGTAAAGGCTGGTTTTGCTCCGTCGTCAGCGATTTTCGTTCGCTAAAATACGAACCGGACACCAGAACAACCCGTGCCGTGTAATTCATAGACAGCGGAAACCAACGCCCTTCCTCGGTCAAATAATAACCGGCATAGGCCGATTTGTCCTCATCACCATCCGGAACCAGCCGCGCCAACGGCCGTTGCTGCTTGATATCAGCGATCAGAATGCCTTTCAGGTCCCGATACAACTGACAACTTTTTATCAACCCATTCTGTTTCAGCCTTCTTTCCAAAAGCTTCAAATCCAGGTCGGCATAGTCGTCGCCCAGGAGTGGATCGGCGCCTTCGTTGGTCAGCGTTTTCAGTACATCGTTCCGGTTCAAAAACCGGTGGCCATCAACTTCGTCCATCCGGATGTCGATGCCTTCACACTGGCGATGGTTTTGGCGGTGTTCGGTAAAGGCGATGAGCCCCACCAAAATGGCCAACCCTGCTACGGTCAGAATGAAAGTTCTATTTAAGGGAAAAATAGAAAACATCCGTGTTTATTAACTTTAAAAGAGATGAATTTTTATTGATTGGTCTCAAATAGGTTTCGCAACACCGGAATCATCTGATCGATGTCGCCTGCGCCGATGGTGGCCACCAATTCCGGCGGTTCCTTTCGCAGCAGATCTGGCAGGTCTGCTTTGGTACATTGAACTTTATTTTCAGACAAAATCGATTTGAAAATCAGGTCGGCACTCACCCCCTCGATGGGCAACTCACGGGCGGGGTAAATATCGAGCAAAATAACCCGATCGGCCAGTGAAAGGCTCTTTGCAAACGCATCGGCGAAATCACGGGTCCGGCTAAAGAGGTGCGGCTGAAAGATGGCCGTTACCTTTCGCTCCGGATATAACGCTTTCAGCGACGATAAAAAAGCAAATACTTCGGCGGGGTGATGGGCATAATCATCGATAAATATAACGTTTTTTGATTTGAGTATATACTCGAAGCGACGTTTTACACCCTTATAATTTCCGAGCGCCTGCCGGATCTGTTCCGGTGCGACACCCACCTGCAAAGCCGCTGCCGCGGCTGCCACGGCATTCTCGACGTTGTGAAAACCGGGCATCTGCAAGGCTATGTTTTCGATAACACCCTGAGGATAAACGATGTCGAAAACGAAGCAGGCATTTTCGATGCGCAGATTCTTACTGTAGAACGAGCCTTCGTCTAACGCGTACTCATAAACGGTTGCCGGGGTTCGGTCGGCCAATGCCAGCCCCCGTTTCATGAACAGCGTGCCATCCGGTTTAATCTGGCTGACAAAAGCGCTGAACGAATCCAGAACCGCGTTGTGGTCGCCATAGATATCCAGGTGGTCGGCGTCGGTCGAGGTCACGATGGCCACCTGCGGAAACAACGTCAGAAACGACCGGTCAAACTCATCGGCTTCCACCACGCAGATGACCTTTGACAGGTCGTCGGTGGGTTCGTTCAGCAGAAAATTGGTGCCGTAATTCTGGGTAATGCCACCCAGAAAAGCCGCACAGTTCACGCCCGAATCTTTCAGAATATGGGCCACCATCGACGAAGTGGTCGTTTTGCCGTGGGTGCCGGCAATGGCCACGGTGGTCATCCGCCCGGCCAGCAAACCCAGCACCTGCGACCGTTTCTGCAACGTAAAACCGTGTTCGGTCAGATAAATGTATTCCTGATGGGTTTTGGGTACGGCAGGCGTGTAAATGACCAGGGTTTCGTCCCGGTTTTCCCGAAAATGGGCCGGAATCTGTTCAACATCTTCCTCGAAGTGAATGGCCATGCCTTCCTGTTGCAGGGCGTTGGTCAGGGCGGTGGCGGTGCGGTCGTAACCCGCCACTTCATACCCGTTCACCAGAAACCACCGCGCCAGAGCACTCATGCCAATACCGCCAATTCCCAGAAAATAAACGTAACGGATGTTATTCATTTTTAATGGTCTACGATGGTTAAACGGCTATGATGGTTAGAATGGTTAAAAATGGTTTAAATGGCTGCATGGTTAAATGGTTACAGGTCTAAAAACCATCCAACCATTTTTAACCATTTAACCATCAAAACCATTTTTAACCATCAAAACCATTTCTAACCATCTATTTTATCAATTTTAAAACTTCTTCTGCAATTTCCCGCGCGGCTTTGGGCCGGGCCAATTCGCGAATGTGTTGACTAAGTGTTTGCTGTTCTCCGGGATCGGCCAGAAGCCGCAGTGCCGCCGGAACCAGATCGGTGGGGGCTTCACGGTCGTTGACCAGCAAAGCCGCCTGCCGGTTCACCAGACTCATCGCATTTTTGGTCTGGTGATCTTCCGAAGCCGCTGGAAACGGCACCAGAATCGCCGGTTTTTCGACCAGGCAAAGCTCGGACACCGACAACGCTCCCGCCCGCGACACCACCACATCGGCGGCTGCGTAGGCCAGATTCATTTCGTAAATAAAATCAAATGCTTTGACCCGGCTGGCTCCGGCATCGGCGATGGCTTTGCGGGCGCGTTCGATGAACAGAGGCCCGGTTTGCCAGACAACCTGATGGCCGGAATCGACCAGCAGCCGAAGGTCTTTTTCGATGCTTTCGTTGATGGTGCGCGCCCCCTGGCTGCCCCCAATGATCAGCAAGGTTTTGCGACCGGGTTCCAGCTTGAAAAAAGCCAGGCCTTCCGGGCGTTTCCCCTTGGCCTGCATAATGTCGGTCCGGACGGGATTGCCCGTCAGCTTGATTTTTTGAATGGAAAAAAACGCTTCCATGCCGGGATAGGCCACGCAGATGGTTTTGGCTCCGCGCGACAACAACTTGTTGGTCAACCCGGCGTATGAATTCTGCTCCTGAATCAGTGTCGGAATGCCCTTCAACGAAGCCGCCAGCAAAACCGGGCCGCTGGCGTAGCCCCCCACGCCCACGGCCACATCCGGCCCGAAGTCACGGACGACCTGTTGCGCCTTTAGAAAACTCCGCCCCAGTTTGAACGGGAAAGCCAGATTCTCCAGCGTCAGCTTCCGTTTAATCCCGACCACCGGCAAGCCGATGATCCGGTAGCCAGCCCGCGGCACTTTTTCCATTTCCATCTTTCCTTCCGCTCCCACAAACAAAATTTCGGTGGTTGGATCGATGGTTTTCAGCTCATTGGCAATGGCAATCGCCGGATAAATGTGTCCGCCGGTTCCTCCACCGCTGATGATGATGCGTTTTGGCATAGTGGGTTGACTCCAAATTGAAATTACGAAAATGTTAAAAATCGTTCGTAATCAGTCGATTATGGTTAAATTTTGCTTTCGTCGGCTTCTCCCCGGCTCACACTGATGATAATACCGATGGCGGTTCCGGTGAAGAGCAGGGATGTGCCGCCCATGCTGAGTAGCGGCAGGGGCTGGCCCGTTACGGGAACCAATCCGACCGAAACCGCCATATTGATCATCGCCTGAATCACAATGCTGAACGTTAGACCGGCCGACAGCAAACCGCCATACGCCCGGTTGGCCTTTCGAATGGCCCGCATCCCGCGCCAGAGCAGATAGAGATAGGCCGCAATGATGACGATGCCGCCGATCAGCCCATACTCTTCCACGATCATGGCAAAAATAAAGTCGGAATAGGAGTGGGGCAGGAAATTCCGCTGGTGGCTGTTTCCCGGCCCCTGTCCGTAAATTCCGCCGTGTGCCAGGGCGATGTACGATTGTTCAACCTGAAATTCGGGCGGTCGCCTTCCGTTGAAGGTTTCCCAGTAATTGGTCAGACGGCTGCCCGATGTTTTAGCCCGCTGCCCGATCAAAAGAGCAAAGCTACCCATGATCATGCAAACCACCACCATGATGAGTAAATACTTGCTGGGTACGCGTCCGATAAACATGAGCAGGAAGCAGGTGGCAGCCAGCAAAGCTGCCGTCGATGCGTTACTCAAAACGATGCAGGCACAGATAATCCCGATCCAGCCAATCATGTTGACCAGAACGCTGGGGTCATATTGTTCCTTTTTGATGTGCTGCCGTTTGGCCAGCATGGCGGCCAGATTGGAGATCAGTGCCAGTTTGGCCAAATCCGAGGGCTGAAAGGTCTGGTTGATCAGCGGAATGGTGATCCAGCGCGAGGCCTCGTTCAGGTTGGTCCCTTTAAAATAAGCCCACAGCAACAGGGGTACCGACAACCACATGCCAAACCGCGACAGCCGGGCGTAGTAGACGTAGTTGAACCGGTGAGCCACCCACATGCAGGCCAGCCCCAGCACCACCAGCGCGCCGTGTTTAAAGAGGTAATGTTCCGTTGATTGCAATTTCTGATAGGCCATCGTCCCTGTGGCACTATACACAACCGCCACGCTCATAATGGACAGAAACAGCACCACCCCCCAAATGTGGTAGTCGCCTTTGATGTTGCTTTTCAACCAATCTGTTGGAGAGATCGTCATATCTGAGTGAAGAGTTAAGAGTAAAGAGTGAAGAGTGAAAATGGCTGACGCACACGTTAACTCTTCACTCTTCACTCATCATTCATAATTCTTTTTACGGCTTCTTTGAACTGATTGCCCCGGTCCTCGTAATTACGAAACAGATCGAAGCTGGCGCAGGCGGGTGATAGCAAAACCGTATCGCCCGGATTGGCTAATTCCAGCCCTTTGGCAACGGCTTCGTTGACGTCCTGCGTCTCGAACAAGGTCGGCACGCGGTCCGCAAAATAGCTCACCAGTTTCCGGTTATCTTTTCCCAGACAAATTAACGCTTTTACTTTTTTCCGAACCAACGGCTCAAGCTGGTCGTATTCATTTCCTTTGTCCAAACCGCCCGCGATCCACACCACTGGCGTAGTTATGCTTTCCAAAGCGTAATAAACCGAATCGACGTTCGTGGCTTTCGAGTCGTTGATGAATTGTACGCCCTTGATTTCGCCCGCCGGTTCGAGCCGGTGAGCAGCATTTTGGAACGTCAGTAATCCTTCCCGCAGTGCGTCCGGTTTGACGCCGACCGCCAGAGCCGCCAGCGTTGCCGCCAGCATGTTGATCGCGTTATGCTGGCCTTTCAACGGCAGATCAGCCAGTGGAATCTCAAGGGACTGAGAACCATTGTCGATTACCAGCAAACCGTCTTTCAGATACGCCCCTGGTTTGGGCGCATCGACCAGCGATACGGGCAACAGCCGGGGCACCGGTTTTTTAACGGGCAGGGCCTCGCTGATCACCGGACTTTCCTGGTAGTAGATAAACGTGTCGTCGGGGGTCATGTTTTGCAAAATACGGAATTTCGAGTCCACGTATTTCGAAAACTGGTACTCGTAGCGGTCGAGGTGATCGGGCGTGATGTTGAGCAGGATGGCGACATTCATTCGGGCCTGAACCATATCGTCCAACTGGAAACTGCTCAGTTCCAGAACATAATAGTCAAACGAATGGTCGAGAACCTGCTGAGCGAAACTTTCGCCGATGTTGCCCGCCAGACCGACGTTGAAGCCGGCGGTTTTCAGCAGATGATGGGTCAGGAGCGTTGTGGTGGTTTTTCCATTGCTGCCCGTAATGCCGATCAGTTGGGCGTTCGTGTAGCGCGAAGCCAGTTCGATTTCCGAAATAACCGGGATTTTCTTTTCCCGGAGTTTCTGAATAATGGGCGCTTTTTCGGGAATGCCGGGGCTTTTCACCACTTCGTCGGCCTGAAAAATGGTTTCTTCGGTGTGTTGTCCTTCTTCAAACGGGATGCCCTCTTGCTGGAGAATCTGGCGATAGGATTCCTGTAAGAGACTTTTGTCCGACAAAAAAACCGTGTATCCTTTTGCCTTTGCCAGCAAAGCTGCCCCAACACCGCTTTCGCCCCCGCCCAAAACAATCATCAATTCCCTAGTACCTTTCATAGATTCATGTGCAAACCGGAGACAAAAATAGGGGTTTCGCTGTAGTCTGTTCGCCCGTTCACCAATCTTTTTGTTTCTAAAAAAGAAACCCCGCTCAGGAGCGGGGTCGATGGAGTGGGTACAGTGGAAAGGTTACTCTTTCTTTTCCTGCGACCTAACCCGGTTGGCCGCCTTAACAATGAGGAACACAACCCAGGCAATGATTAAAAACTGAATGACAATGTTGAGAAAATTACCGTACCGAATAGCCACTTCCGGCGTTTCACCGACGGCTTCCTTCAGAACAATTTTCAAATTACTGAAATCGACACCGCCCGTTACGAGCCCCAGGATCGGGTTGATAATATCTTCAACCAGAGAGGTGGTTATTTTTCCGAAAGCCGCACCAATAATGACACCCACGGCCAAATCCAGTACGTTGCCCTGAGCAATGAAGGTTTTAAATTCTTTCAGCATGGATTGAGTGGTTAAGTTGATTGGCAGGAAGTTATGAAATGTAACCGTTTTGTCAAATTTATTTACAAAAAAAGAAAAACCGGTCTCATTTCGCCTGTCTGGCAACTTAGCCGTCTATTTTCTTTTCTTCCACCCACACCCGCATTTCTTCCAAAGTCATGGCGCCATACTGCGTTGCCAGTGCCACATCGGCAGCATCCCGGCCATAGGCAACCACGATCCGATTGCCACGGGGTTCTTTTTGGGTGGCGTCGAACGTATACCAACGACCATCGATGAACGCTTCGAACCAGGCGTGCAGATCCATCGGCTCAAGCAGGTGCAGATAGCCTACCACCATCCGGGCCGGAATGTTGATACTGCGGCAGAGCGAAATGCCCAGGTGCGCAAAATCCCGGCAGACGCCAATGCGTTTTTCGGCGGTTTCAACAGCCGACGTGCTGGCATCGCTGGTGCCGTACTGGTAGGTCACGCGGGTCTGGATCCAGTTCCGGATCGCTTCAACCTGGTCGTAGCCGGGGAGGGCGGTTTCCGTAATTTCGGCCGCCAGGGCTCCCAAACGGTCCGACTGGCAGTAGCGGCTGGGCAGTAAAAACTGCAGGGTGTCGTCGGGCAAATCCTGCACGGGCACAAAGGGCGCGCCGGGAGCCGTATCGATTTCGTCGGCAGTTTCGACCACCAGCGATATTTGAATCTTAAACTTGCCTTCCGGTGCCATCAGTCGCTGGCACAGATTGCCGTACGGGTCGGTGTATTCGATCACCGGAATGCTCGGTTCGATCTGGTATTCCTCGGAAATTACCCATTGCCCGGCACCGGAGCGGGGGCGTAACATAAGCACAACAGGTGCTGGAGCCGGAACTTCGTAGAGGAGTTCACAGCCGGCGAAAAGTTTCATAAATTGTCAGGATGCGAGCGTCGGTTTAAAGTTGCTCAAGCTTTCCTAACTGCAATTTCAGTGAAATTGTTCTTTGTTTTTCAAGCGAAAACGAATTATTTCCTGTCCGGTTGAACACAAAAACGACCCCGGTTTCAGATCGGGGTCGTTTTTGTGTTGAAGTAGGATAGATCCGCTAAATCTTCACGGAATATTTCTGCTGATACGTCTTCGTTTTGAACTGATCGAAAGGTTCTTTGCTGTAATGGTCGCCCCCGATAAAGGTGATGATCTGATGAAATTCCGGGGCTTTTATGTATCCGGGGACGGGTTGAATCGGCTGAAATTTCTCGTTCAGAAACACGACGGTCGGGTAGCTTAGCTGGTTGCGCAACAACGCAGCCGCCAGTTGGTGATAGCCCCGGCCGCCCTGCGCAACGTACACAAATTTATCCGTTCCCAGCACGATGTCGGCCTTCTGTTCGGCGTTCAGCTTAACGGCATAATAGTTTTTGTTGATATAATCGACAACGGAGGGATTGGTGAATGTTTCGCGATCCATGACCTTGCACCAGCCGCACCAGTCGGTATACACGTCGATGAAAACCTTTTTCGGCGTTTTCTGATTCAGCGCAAAGGCTTCCTCAATCGTCAGCCACTTGATTTTTGCTTCCTCTTTGGCCGCTTCCGGGCGGGGCCGAAACGAAACCAGAGTCACTGCCATAAGCAGCATGGTTACAATGACGGTGAATAATTTATTCATAAGTCTGATGATTTAGGCAAAACCGCTTCCGGGCTTGCTGTACCGAATTAGATAACGAAAGATACCAGGAAAACCGTGTAGCACAATGCGAAGTTCGCGCTCCTTCTTTTGACTTCAGAAAAGAGGAAGAGTAACACGTTTTCGCTAAAAAACTATTGAAGGTATCGATTCCGTCATTCAAAATGGATTTTGGTCATCGTGTAAGTCCTTGATCGACCCGAAACCGATGACATCCCGGAATACCGGGTTATCGCGGAGTTCGGTGGCCCGCATCAGCTTATCACTGCCGAATTTCGCTTTCACTTCATAAACCGTTTTCCGAAGCGTGTTTTTACGGGTATTGTCTTCAAACAAGCTGAAAGGAACCAGTTGGGCCGGGATAAAGCGAAACACACTGACGCTCATGCTCCGGATCGAGTGGTTCAAAATGGGTTCACACTGGTTGAGTTTCTGAAACCGCTCGAAGCGTTGCCGGATCAGGTGGTAGAGCTCCATACTGTCCTGCCTGGGTTCGGGCAGCCGGACTTCGTCGCTGTAGTTTCGGCCGTCGTGATACCGGCAGTAAAACGTCACGATCTGGCAGAAAACATCCTGGCGCACCATCCGGCGCTCGAGCGTCAGGCAAAGCGACTGGAGTAATTCATCCAGTTGTTCTTCGGATCGTCGTTGGGCCGTCGAAATGGTTCGCATGGCCTGCATACTCTTGTAGGCGCTGGTTTCCAGATCCACTTCGCCCCCGAAGTTCAGCCGCAAATGCCAGTGCCAGCCGATGACGCTTTGACAAACCGCCCGCAGCCGTTCGGGCGACGCATACCGCAGATTCAGGGGCGTCAGAATGCCTTTGTCTTCGAGCCGTTTTGCCATTCGGGTTCCAATGCCGGGCAAATCCGTCAGTTTCAGATTCCGTAAAACGTCGTCGATGGTTTCGGGCGTGATCATCACCAGACCGTCGGGCTTCTGAAGATCGGAACCTAATTTGGCCAGAAACGCATTGGGCGCAATCCCGATGGAGCAGCGTAAATAATCACCGACTTTGTCGCGAATGTCCCGTTTGATCTGCTGAGCAACCTCCCGCACGTCCTTGTACATCAACTGACAGCGTGTGAGGTCGACCACCGCTTCGTCGATGCTTTTCGGCAAGACATCGGGCGTAAACTGGCGGAGCACATCGATGATGGCAACGTGAAATTCACGGTACCGTTTGGAGTTTGTTTCAACCGGTACCAGATCCGGGCAAATCTTTACGGCTTCGTCCAGCCGCATCCCAAGCCTGATTCCCAGTCGTTTGGCTTCGATGGAGGGCGCAATCACACAGCCCTGTTTTCCGGTATAGACGCACACCGCAATCGGGCGGTCGCGCAGGTAATAATTCACCTGTTGCTCGCAACTGGCAAAAAAACTGTTCATATCGACGAACAGAACCGTCGGTTTTGTATATTCCCCCAACCGCTTCATCCTATTTTCTAGCTATCGTATAATATTATTCTGGTAGTTTTCATCGGATTTGTTGTTTTATTTAGTAAATTTGATCACAATATATAATACTTATATTATAAAAGTCAACAACTATATTATGTTTAACGAACCCGGAAAATCTTTTGAGGAGGGTTTAGAGCCGATTCAGGAGCGGTTGCGGCAAGTATTTGACGCGCTGGAAATCAGTATCTACCAGGCTGCCAAAGACCTGGGTGAGAACTCATCGAAGTTTTATAACATCCTGAACGGCCGCGCTAAACCATCGTATGACACCATCATGCGGTTGTTGGAGCAATATCCGCAGGTACGGGCCGACTTTCTGTTGCGGGGGCAAAAACCCGTGTTGGACGAGCCGGAGCAGAACGGAAAAATTATTGAACTGGAGGTACGGTACACCGATCTTCCTTTTGTGCCGACGCGTTTCTACGCGAGCTTCATCGAGACCTACATTGAAGGAATCAGTATGGCACAGATGGAAACGTACCGCGTTCCGGTTCATCTGGTGGGCAATCACAAGGACCCGGTCGTTATCGAGGTTTCGGGCAACAGCATGACGCCACAACTGGCCAACGGAGCGAAAGTATTGGCGATTCTGGTGGACCCGAACAATTGGGAATACCAGTCGGGCGGCATCTTTGCGGTGATTTACCGCGACTTTTTCGTCGTTAAACGCATCAAAGACAACGAATTACTGACCAAACAGCGGCTCACGCTGCATTCCGATAATCCAAACGGTGGCAGCGTTACGGTTCCGTTGAAAGACATTCGCGGAATCTGGAAAATCGTGCGGGTCATCGACTCGCCAGTGGAGTAGGAATGTAAATAATAACCGGCTTAAAATGGACAGACACCTGTCAGGTTTTGAAAACCTGACAGGTGTCTGTCCATTTTAAGCCGTATCTCCGTGAAAAGCAATAAAGGCAGCCCGCCCACCAAACCAACTCAAAACTTCATCGCGACATACTAAAATCGGTTTTTCAGAAATCAATGATTGAAAAGAAGAATGCGGCCATTTAGCCAATTTTCTACAAAAACCGTGTTTGACGGGATTATGGTGGATATAGTAAATAAGCTGGTTGTAATATCGTTCATCGCTTACTCCTTTTCTTTTGAAAGGATTCAGGAATAAGAGGGTGTTGGGAAATATTATTTGGTTATTTTGCCAATCGGTTCAACATCAATGCACAGTTAGCCCATAAGATCCATGCTTCTGCACTGGCAGTCGTCTGCTCGTAGTCTTTAGTAACTCTCCGAAAGTGATTTAACCAGGCAAAAGTTCGTTCTACAACCCAGCGTTTTCTAAGGGGAACGAAACCTTTTATCCAAAACGGTTTTGAACTAACTTCAAACAGCAACTGCTGCTGTTTGACTACATCAGCGAACAAGCCCTCGTAAGCCGAATCAGTAAGCACTTTTTGGAGCCGTTGGCTCCACGATTCTATTCCCTTCAAAACGTTTACTCCCGCTTGACTATCGGCCTGATTAGCGGCATGAACATACACGTTCCAAAGCCTGCCACCAGTGTCAACTATAATCTGTCGTTTCCGTCCGTTTACTTTCTTGGCAGCGTCAAGTCCCCGTTGCTCGGAGAGCAGTGGTGCGAGTTTAACGCTCTGACTATCAACACAAACTAAGGAAGGTGTTGGTTGGCGTCCTTGAGCAACCCGGTCTCGTTGATTCAAAGCCTGATTGAGCAGATTTAAACGATTTTCCTTCTTCCATTTGACAAAGTAGTACGGGGCCGCCCGTGCGGTAAACGGCCTGCCAGTGCGGATAGTGACTGGGTAAATTGCGCCATTGGCACCCTGTACGCAGAATATAGAAAATAGCGTTCGTCACATGCCGTAAGCAAAGTCGGCGTTTCCGTTGTGTTGGCAAATAGTTTTCAATAAATTGCCACAGCGCCGGCTGCCCGGTGGGTGTCTGTAAGCTCATTAAATTGAGTAACCATACCTCTATTGTGTTGCAACATAAAGGTAAGCAGACACCCACTTTTTTCAGCCAGTTATAAAATCCCCAACAACTTCTAAAGCTCCTTTTCGCCCGAACCGCCGGTTGTAGGCTTTGGCGTATGCATTGAAGAAATTCGAAAATATTTGACTGAGTTGAAAGGTTATTTTATCCTGTAATTCCAGAGAACTCAGATTTTCAGGCACTTCAAAATAAGATACCAGCTCGCTTTCAGACTTTATACGAACAAACAAATGAAAATGGTTAGGCATCAAACAATAGGCAAAGGTATCGACTACAGGCGTGCAGTGCTCTGCGTATTTTTTCAGAAAGTAATGGTAGTTAGGGAGTTTTCCCTAAACAATAAGTCCGATGCGTTAGCGTGGTTATAGATGTGATAATACTGATCAGGCAGCAGAGGAAGGGGACTAACTGACATAGCGGAAGTTTTATCTGTTTAGACGTAGAAACCCCTGTCAGGTTTTCAGAACCTGACAGGGGTTTTTGTTTAACTTGCGAATGGATTTAACCGCTTCTATTTGATGAACCTCAACGGAAAGGCCAAAGAACAAATGAGCTACGACGCCATCGTCATCGGCTCGGGAATCAGCGGGGGCTGGGCGGCCAAAGAACTGTGTGAAAAGGGACTGAAAACCCTCGTGCTGGAACGGGGCCGCATGGTGAAACACATCACGGATTACCCGACTGCGATGGCCAATCCGTGGGATCTGCCCCACCGCAACCGGATGCCCGACACGTTTGAAGCCGCTAATCCCGTAGCCACCAAATGTTACGCGCTGGACGAGGCTACGCAGCAGTATTTCGTGAAAGATGCCGAACATCCGTACATTCAGGAAAAACCGTTCGACTGGATTCGCGGCTACCAGGTGGGCGGGAAATCGCTGATCTGGGCGCGGCAAACGCAGCGGTGGAGCGACTATGAATTTGTTGCCCCGGCCCGCGACGGTTTCGCCGTCGACTGGCCCATCCGCTACGCCGACCTGGCACCCTGGTATAGCCGGGTCGAGAAGTTTGTCGGGATTAGTGGCAACAAAGACGGGATCGACAGCTTGCCCGATGGCGAGTTTCTGCCACCCTTTGAATTAAACTGCGTCGAAAAACACATTCAGACCGCCGTTAAAACCAACTACGCTGACCGGCACGTGATCATTGGCCGATGCGCCCACCTGACCAAACCGCAGCCCATTCACTTGCAGCAGGGCAGAGGGCAATGCCAGGCACGGCATTTGTGCTACCGGGGCTGTCCGTTTGGCGGTTATTTCAGTTCCAACTCCGCGACCTTGCCGTGGGCGGCCAAAACCGGTAATCTGACAATTCGGCCCGATTCCGTGGTTCATTCCATCATTTACAATGAACAGAAAGGCAAGGCAACGGGGGTGCGGGTGATCGACGCCCATACGAAGCAAACGACCGAGTATTTTGCCAAAATCATCTTTGTCAATGCGGCCTGTCTGAATTCCAATCTGGTGTTATTGAATTCGACCTCAAAACGCTTTCCGAATGGACTGGGCAACGACAACGGGCTGCTGGGCCGCTACGTAGCCTTCCATAATTACCGGGGCAGTCTGACGGCTTCGTTCGAGGGTTATGAGGACCAGTATTTCTACGGACGTCGACCGACCACGGCTTTTATGCCTTCCTTCCGCAATGTGAAAAAACAGGAAACGGACTTTCAGCGGGGCTACATGGTGGCCTTTAGCGCCAGCCGCGCCGGTTGGGGACGTGGCAATGGGCAGGAAGGATTCGGGGCGGAATTTAAAGAAAGTCTGCTGACACCGGGCGACTGGAGCGTGTATATGATGATGCAGGCCGAAACCGTTCCGAAATACGAAAACCACGTTCGATTGAGTGCCGATCAGAAAGATCCCTGGGGTATTCCGCAACTGATTACGTCGGTGGGGTACGACGACAATGACATAAAAATCTTGAAAGACTTTCTGGTGCAGGGGGCCGAAATGCTCGACAAATCAGGGTGTAAAAACATCGCGTCTTATGACGATAACCGCAATCCGGGTTTGGACATTCACGAAATGGGCGGTGTCAGGATGGGAAAAGACCCCAAAACGTCGCTGCTGAACAAGTGGAATCAGTTTCACAACGTCAAAAATGTTTTCGTCACCGACGGGGCCTGCATGACATCGGTCGGCAACCAAAACCCGTCCATTACGTTTATGGCCCTGACGGCACGAGCGGCCAATTACGCGGCTGCGGAGTTGAAGAAAGGGAAGCTGTAAACTTAATGATGAGTTATGAACGATGAATGCGTCAGCCCCATTCATCGTTCATAACTCATCATTAAGTTCAATACCGGATTGTCCAATATGGGTTTTCCTGGGCTTTGGTGCTGGTCTGGATATGGTCTTTGATCAATTTATCGTAGTCGGCGGTTTTGATTTTCTTGCCTTTGATTTTTTTTGTAGCGGTTAATTCTTTCGAGACGTCCCGCATCTCAATCTTGCTGGCGGTAACGACCGCGTCACCGTCGTTGAGATCCAGTTCCAGGATCAAGCCCGGTAAACCGAAATACTGCTCGGGTCCGGCCGAAACCGGAATGTCCTGGGCAAACCAGGCAACAACTTTCTGTTGCTTGATGGGGTCTTCGGTTTCGGCCTTCATGCAGATGTGGCCAGCGATGTCTTTCAACTGGTTCAGAATCTTCCATTGGGGCGTTTTCAGGGAATCGTCGATGAGGTAGGTTCTTCCCAGCATTTCGATCACGTCCGACTTGGTTTCCTGTTTGAAATCACGACGGATGATGTAATCGCTGTTTCGGTAGGACCACTGACCGTTTTCGCTCCGCCAGTACTCACTTTCGTTCGTATACAGACTTTGATCTTCGTTGAAATACAACACCATTTGGGTGGGGCGGCTGCTGTAGTTTTTGTTTGTAGCCTTCATGCGTTCTTTCTGATCCAGGCTCAGAAACGTCATCCGGGACATGATTTTAACGTAATCCTGCGTGCGGTCATACGTAACAACACCTTCCATTTTTTGGGCCATTGACGGGGCACCGATCATTACAAGAAGAAGAATCAGAAGCTTTTTCATTATCATTTGCGGTTCCTGCTGATTAATAAATGTAGTTATTTTGACGCATTTGCGACTTCAGGCCCCGTAGGTTATACGAAAAGGAGAGCATGAAATACCGCGCCAGCGTTTGAACCCGCTCGGTTTGAACGTAATTCTGGTAAGCCTGTTGCGTAATGCCCCGGTTTTTGTTGAAAACGTCATAGGCCGTCAGCCGTACCTCCGCTTTGTTGTCTTTCAGGAAGAGTTTGTAGACGGCCAGGTTCAAAATCGGCAACTCCTGTCTAAAATCAAACTTGGGGTTTTTGTAAATCTGGTAATTCATCCGTCCGTTGAAGAAAATCCCCTTGGGCAACTGGACGTTCATGTTACCGCCGTAGTTGTAATTATAAATCGTCAGGTTTTGCGCCGTATTGACGGAATACTTCGTATCCGTGATGCTAAAGTTAAACGTTGGATAGAACGTAAATTTTTCGCTCGGTGTCAAATCCAGGCTCATGTAGGCGTTGTAGTTGTTGTTGTTGGTTTGGTTTGGGACACCGTTGATGAACGTCGGGAATTTGTTGAGGTTGGTGTAAAAATTCGTATTCAACACCGCTTTCGTCTTTTTTATCGGGAAACTAAAATAAACGCTTCCGCCTTTGGTGGTTCCACCGCTGATGTTCTCCGGGCGGGTGGTCGTCACCAGCAATTCATTAACCGTTTGATTATAAACGATTTGATTGATGTTGTAGCCGTAGTTGACATTGACGAACACGTTGACAAAGCTACCGGGATTGAAGACGCCAAATCCGCCACTGACCCGGTGCGTAAGCGAGGGTAATAAATCGGGATTTCCTTCCCGAATAAATCGGGGATTACTATTGTCGATAACCGGTTGCAAATCACTCGTTTGTGGCTGGTTGACGTTAACGTTGTAACCAGCGTTAAACCGTTTGTTCTTCTTGTTGTAGTTTACGCTGACATTGGGAACAACCGAGAAATAATTGCGGTCGACTTTCGTAAAATTCGAGGACCCCTGATTCGAGGCAAATTGCCCGGCCTGATGAAACCACATCCCCGCCAAACCGCCCGACACATTAAATCCTTTGTCGGAATAACGGATCAGAGAGCCAATCCGGTTGTAGGTAAAATCGTTGGTGTAATACCGGCTCAGCGTTTCATTCCGAACGGAAATCTGGTCACCGACATCGAACACGTCACGATCGACCTTGTCGTTGCGTCGGCTGAAGTTGTAAAACGTTTCCCAGAACGTTGTTTTTGATAAGGGTTCGGTATAATCCAGGCTGGACTTGATTTCGGTTCGTAGACTGCTGGTGACGTTGTCCTGGTTGATGCTAAAAATCGTCGGGCCGGTGGCGGTGGTGTCATTAAAATAGGTGTTGGTCGAACGTTGCTGGGCCGAGCCATCGGTATCATTCACGTTGTAGGCCAGGCTGGCGGCAAAGTTGCGCCCTTTCTTCCGGAAGGTATGCCGGTAAATTGCCGTTGTCGCAAGCTGGAAACCGTTGAACTGGTTGTAGTTGGCAAAATTGGTTTGGCTGGTTAGTGTATCCTTATTTTTGTCCTTAAAAAAGTCCTGATCGCTGAACAGGGCCGTGTTGCCATTGTTGGCGCGCAGATTGCCGATGATCACCAGGGTATTGAGCGAATCGATTTTTTTTTCAAACCGGGCACTGCCCCGGTGGTTTCGGGTCAGGCTGCCCTGGCTTTTGAGATCCGTATTAAAAAAAGAACTATTGGGCAGAGTAGTTTCTTTATCCAAATCGGAGTTAAGCGTCAGACCGCTCTGGTTGTAGAAATAATTGGAGCTGAGTTTGGTCTTTTTGGTATCGTAATTGTAGTTCGCTCCCCCGGCATAGTTACGGGAAAAACCCCGGCTGTTGCTACCCCCACCCGTGATCGGAACACCGATGCCATCATCGCCCCCAAAGAAGTAGACCCCTCCGCTGTAGAACCCGAAATCGCCCTGATCTTCCCAGTTAAAGGATTGACTTCCCCGAAAATCCTGGTAATCATCGAACGATAAGCCGGTCTGGTTGATGTTATTGCCGAGACCAATCACCGACATTTGTTCCTTGGTATTGAAGCGGTTATAATTCCCCCGGAGCTGAAACCGGTCTTTCGTTCCGACGCCCGCTGTCACTTTTCCGAAACCGCCTTTGCGATGGCTTTCTTTCAGTTCCAGATTGACGGCCTTTTCCCGTTTTCCGTCGTCGATGCCCGTCGTCTTGGCGGCTTCTGTTTTGTCGTTGAACACCTGCACCTTCGAAATGGCGTCGGCGGGAAGGTTCTTGGTGGCTAGTTTGGGATCTGAGCCGAAGAATGTTTTTCCGTCGACGGTGACTTTCGTGACGTTTTCGCCCTGGGCTTTGATGTTTCCTTCCTGATCGACCTGCATCCCCGGCAGTTTGCGGAGCAATTCTTCTACCGTTGATCCGGGCGGTACTTTGAACGAAGCGGCATTGTACTCGATGGTATCGCCCCGAATGCTTAGCGGTGCTTTGGCCGCTTTAATGACCACTTCCAGTAATTCTTTCTGAATGGGCTTGATGGGCAAGGCCCCCAGATCGGTCACCTCGCTGTTGTCGGGATTCACTTCTACCTGCAAGGGCAAAAAACCAACGTACGATACTTTCAGAATGTATGGAGCCCGCTTTACATTCCGGAATTCAAACGCCCCTTTGTCGTTGGTTCGACCGAAATTGACCAGTGCGGAATCTTTTGGGGTCAGCAGCATGACCGTTGCTCCGGGCATGACGGCTTTGGACGTATCGGTGATGGAGCCCCGGATGGTGATCCGGTTCGACTGTTGGGCAAAAGCCGCCTGGCAGCATACCGTTAGTAACAGCAGCAGGAAAAGTTTTCTCATGGGGAACAGGAATCGATTGACGAATAAGGATCGGCAAGTTGGAAAGAATTAACATCCGTTGCTGAAAGTTAACAAATTTTAATAGTTACAACTATAATTGTAGTTAAAAAATATTTTTATAGGGACAATGCCGGGTTAGCAAACAGGCGGGGCAATTCTGAAAAACAAGGGAAAGACATTGATTCACAGCGGACTGTTGCATGAATCAACAGAAAAACGGAGAAAGTATATTTTGTTATATGTTCCTTATCAAATTAATTCATCGACCCGCACCAGCCGGTATTTTTTCTGCTGTAAATACGCAAGAAGTTCGTCCAGGTGCGCATACAGTTTATCGGTTCGGGCGGGATGAGTCCCAACGTGAAGCAAGAGAATAAAACCGTTCAAGCCGACCGGATGCCGCTGTTCCTGCGCATAGATGGACGCTAAAATAACCCGGCTACTGCGGTAATTTTTCAGATCGGGCGTCGTGTAATCGGCGTGGCTGAGAGTTCCGGGCGTAAAGTTGATGAGTTGGAAACCTGCGGTTTTGGTCCAGGCGGCAATCGTGTCGTTATACCATTCGTAGGGCGGCAGGAAATACCGGGCGTCTTTTTTCGAGATACCGTAGGATTGCATGGCTGCGTAATTCTGCTCCAGATCGTTGCGAAACTGCGTTTGAGTTACCAGCAGGCTGTCGCGCTTTGTCCAGTCGCAATACAGCAAATGGGCGTCGGAATGCGCACCGAGGTAATGACCATCTTGTTTCAGGTTGCGAATCAGCGTTTGAAAACCGGCGTTGCGGTAGAACCGGCCCGTCAGGAAAAACGAAGCAGAAACCCGGTGATGCGCTAGTTTCTGCCGGATTTGTTCTCCTCCATCGGCATATTCATCCCCCGTAAACACGATCGCCAGCCGTCGGGCGGTTGTGTCGCCCCGAATGATGGCGCCCCGGTGCCGCGAAATATATTTTTCGGGGTTTGTGTCGTTCCGTGCAACGTCGGCGACCCGGACTGCATCTTTTACCCAATTATCGATCCCAGGAGCGATAGCCCAACACAGTAAACACAACCAAACGATCAGCATAGCGGGACACCATTACTTCCAAAAACACCGTATCATGAATTTGATGAACTCTTGGGCTACCCGGACCCCTATGGCCACTCCATTGACCAATTACACCGTTGAAATGGAACACACCGGTTTATCCGGGTGGATCAGCTACCGTGAATCCATGCTAACGTTGCGGTTTTCGTACGAACGCATGTTGACCTCCATCTACGTCTTTGTTCCGGGCAACGAACAATGGCCTGCGTATTGCCGGAGTGCCGGTGCCAAAGTCGCCACTCCACGCCGAACCGAAATCATTCAGCGCATTGCCACCGAACTGCGCAACCAGCAAGCTCCGTCGATGGTGCAAATTAATGATTTTGGAATAGAAGTGGTGTTTTGAAAGATCGAAACGAAAAATACCGGTATTGGGTCGTTGCTTAAAGAAACAGCTCCCCAGCTACTGAACGTCGAGCTGGGGAGTGAGTAGTACGTGCACACCCAAAGATTGATACACTTATCGCTTTATTCCAGTTGAAGTGCATTTGGTAACACGCAACGAAAAATATCCTGAAATCGGCCCTCAATTCATTGCCAGATTTGCTTTGCCTTCTTCCACACCGGTTACCTCAAATTTTAATGCCGGATTTTTGCTCAGCACATCGATCAGGTCGTCGGTGCTGCCTGTATGCTCAATGTGAAGGACTCCTTCGGTTGTACCGCTTTTCAGATTTTTCTTCACCCCTTTTACCTTCGGATTCTTTGCGAGCCCGGTGGCTAACGCCTGTAATTTGGCATAATTGACATTCGTCACGACAATTTCGGTGGAATTCGCGGCCGCATCCGGCGATGCGGTAACACGGGCTACCGCACCACCTTTGGGTTTTACAGCCTCAGTACCTGCAAACTGCAAATTCATCGTACAGAGTCGCTCCATCAGGTATTGGGCCATGTTGTCCGAAGCATTCCGAATGGCAGTTTTGTTGGCAATCGCTTCCGAAACGTCGATCCCGCCACCCGCAATGGTGTTGGTGGCTAAAATAGAACCGTCTTCGGTCGCAATGGCCCGAATTTCCAGCCGGGCCCGGCTGGAAACCATCCCGCCCTGCGAATTGGTTCGTTCCGAAATGGTCTGCCCCGTGATAATCATATGGGCTCCCATCTTCAGCCCCAGGGTTGCCATGGCCCCCAAATCGGCGGAAGAATCGGCCATCTGCCGCATTTTTCCGTAAATTTTAGGGTCGACGACGCGGAAACCTGCTTCGACAAAATGCCGGATCAACTCTGTCTCGGTCGCCGATTGCTCGATAACCACCGGTTTAAAAACCGCCGATGAACCCGTTTGGCGGCTGGCCGTATTCTCCGGTTTGGTCGGTTCGTCCCGCCGGCGACCAAATATGCCCTGAACAACGTCGCGGGCCAAGCCTACGTTTGCTTCGCGTTCTTTCAGTGCCAGTTCGCGTTCGCGCCGGTTCAGGTCGGTGGTGGTGTTGTCGCGGGCGGTTCCGGCGGTGGTGGCTTCCGTCACCAGAATGATAATTTTGGGCGATCCATTGCGTAAGGTCTGACAATTCTGGGCCGTATACCGTTTTACTTCTTTCGGTTTCATCGGCTCCGGAATGTCCATGTTGTCTTTTTCGTCAGCCAGAATTTCCACGGATTTGATGATGGCTTTCTGGGTGGCATCCTGTACGGCCCGGTTCTGGGTAGTTCCGGCTACTTTTACGCCAAACATGCTGGCTCCGGTAAAGCCGGACGAGTTACCTTTCATGTTCACATCGCGGCTGAAGAGTACTTCACCGGTTTGTGGATTCAATACTTTCAGCGTAAAACCAACGGTGGCCTGATTTCCACCCACACTGAAACCGGCTACGGAAGTTGATGTTTTGCCTTCCGAAAAGTCCGTTACTTCGCCCGTAATAATCAGTTGCGCCCCCAGCATGGCTCCGGCCTGCGGACCCGAACCATTGGTGAAACCATCCTGAGCAAAAGCCATTTCACCCGTCGCATCGCCGACATTGCGGTTCATTTCGAGTACCCGAAAACAATTAGTCTGCTGGATGGCCGAAGTGAGCATGGTCGCCAGTTCATCACCGAACGTAGCGTTGGCCTGTGACGATTTGGCCGAGACGTTGAAGCGGGCAACTTTCACCGTCACGCGCTTGTCGCGTGGTAATCCTTTGCATTTTTCGGCCACTTTTTCGAGCGTAACTTTGGGCTCTTTCTGTGCCCAACCAAGAGAGGGTAACAGGCAATTACCGGCAATCAGAAATCCACAAACGAATCGGTAAAAATTGTTTATCATAGTTTTAAGGAATAGGTGGCTGGGCGAGAGGGGCAAGCCACTGTTTAACTTGATCGAATGTAACTGATTATCAAAATGAAATAATCGGTAACTTTACTACCAGGGATTCTACCTATACAGAGTCGCCGATTCTCTCAGTGAGGATTTCTGATTAGAATGACAAACTCACTTCCTTTTGCTTTAATACGTAAATCTAACCAGCGTAATTCATGTCCTTTCTTTCCCTTCGGCATACGATGGCGAGGCTCGTTGGCCTTTTGCTGCTCCTTGGATTGACGCTGGTGGCAGGCAGGGCACAACAGCCCCAATACCTGAAACTCCAGTCGCATAAACTGCTCTATGCGGATACGGTGTATCGGGAGGCCCTTGCGAAGAAAGATTCGTTGTTGCTGGCAGAAGCCTATTACCTGTATGGAAAAACCTACGAAGCCTCCGGTGACCGTCTGACCGCCCACCGCTGGTTTCTCAAATCATTAAAAATCATTGAACCCCGTGGCGGCTCCTTTGATTTGGCCAGATTGTACGTTCGGTTGAGCGGCACGCAGGAAAACCGCGAGGACAGGCTCCTGTATGCGTATCGGGCTCTGGAGATGGCGAAGCGCATCCACTCTGATAAAGCCTTGATCAGAGCGTACGGATGTCTGATGGGTTTTTATATCTATAATGGACCCGATGGAACTCCGGATCGATCTAAATCACAGGCCGATAGCGTGTTGCACTATTACCAGGAAATAAACCAACTTGCTTATAAACTGAAAGATACCGTAACCCGTATTGAAAACCACTTGGCGGTTGGTCGCTTTTGGAGAAGTGTGGGCCAGAACCAGACCGGAACAGACTACCTGAAAAAAGCGCTGGAACTGGCAACGCAGCAGAAAGAGCAGGGAATTCGGATGAAGCTCATGCTGGAACTGGCTTCGGCGTATACCAGTCTGGGTCAGCCCAGGCAGGCATGGTCATTTCTTTCTCAGGCCCAGCAACTGCTCAACCAGAGTCCATTCATCGACCATTTTATCAATTATAGTTTTGAAAGCAATTATCAATTGTATTATCAATCCATTGGCGACTGGAAACGTGCGTATGTGCACAGCGAAAAATTGCGTCAGATTGAACGTAATAATTACACCGTTGATCACGCAGGGGCTATCTCCCGCCTGAACATGGAGTATAAAGCCGGGCAAAAAGATGCACTCCTGAAAGCCCAGCAGAAAGAACTGGCGTTGCGTTCGGAAACCCTGTTCGTTCAGCAACGGCTGACCTGGGCCGTCTCGACCCTCCTGCTCGTCACGATTGTCACGAGCATCATTTTTTTTCGACTCTATCGCAAAAACCACCGCATCAGTGCCCGGAATGCCGAGTTGGTGAAAGAGCAGAACCACCGGGTGAAGAACAACCTGCAGGTGGTGTCCAGTCTGCTCAACCTGCATTCCAAACAACTTGTCGACGAAACCGCCCGGAAAGCCGTGGAAGAAAGCCAGTTGCGGGTGCAGGCGATGGCTCTGCTGCATCGCCGGCTTTACGATGGCGAAGGGCTGGTGACTGTCAATCTGCCTGATTTTATTCCTGAACTGGTCGAGAGTGTCATCCGTGCCTTTGGTTATTCCGGGATTCAGACGGTATACGACCTGGAAGCGTTCGAGTTATCGGCCACCCATGCCTTGTCGTTGGGATTGATTGTGAACGAATTAACCACCAATGCCTGTAAATATGCGTTCCCGGATCATCCTGACCCGGTTTTCCGGGTGATGAGTCGGCGGCAGGGAAGTGCGCTACTGCTGACCGTTACCGATAATGGACCGGGGCTATCTTTTTTGCAAACCGGTACGGCTATTTTTAGGGAAAGTAAGACCTTCGGAATGCGTCTCATTCAGATCCAGGTCGACCAGTTGTATGGCTCCTGTCAGTTTCATTCGGAAGCGGGCACCCGGTTTGAGATGCAGTTTAAAATTTGAACGTACCATGGAATCCTTAACCATCCTGATTATTGAAGATGATTTGTTGACGGCTCATGACCTCAAGGGAGCGTTGGAAAGTGCCGGGCACCGGGTGCCGACGATCGCCCGGAATTACCACGAAGCAATGGCCGCTATCCGGCGACAACCCCCGGATATGGCGCTGGTTGATATTCATCTGGAACGATCTGCGGCTGACGGAATTACGACCGCCAGGGATATGCTGGCCATGCATTGGATGCCGATTATCTACCTGACCGCCAATTCAGAAACGCCGACGTTTCAACGGGCCAAAGAAACCGAGCCAATTGCGTATCTGATCAAACCCTTTCACCAGAATGAAATTGTCTTTCAGATCGAATTGGCCTATACGAATCGTTCATTGAGCCATCGGCCCAGCCACACAGCGGTTCCCGAGACGTTATTTCTGCCGATCAATAAGGGGTATGAAAAGGTGGTGCTCCAGGAGGTTCTCTATCTGCTGGCGGAGGGAGCCTATGTCAAGGTTTTTATGGTCAATGAAGAAAAACCGCATCTGTTGTCCATGAATCTGGGCTATCTGGCTCAGTATTTCCCTATCTCCTATTTCTACCGGTTGTCACGCTCACTGTTGATCAATCTGAACCACATCGAACGTTTGGAAAGAAACCAGTTGTTTATGCGTAATCACGGTAACCCCATTTCTGTTCCGGAAAGCAATCGGACCGATCTGCTAAAAAAGCTGGGGGTGATCCGGACCCGATAAGAACGAAAACCGCTTACCGTCTCCGTTTTTTCTTTGACGACGAACGTTTGGCCGGAGCCTTTTTTCGTCCGGACGACTTTTTGCGAACCGTCTTTTTCCGGGACGAGGTCTTCTTTTTGACCACTTTCGCTTTCGCCGGAGCAGCAACCGTGGCTGCCGCTGCCGTTTCGCCCTGTTTGGCGGCCAGCAGGTAAATCAGCGAAGCCGTGCCGTCCATCGTTGGCTCATTCGTACTGTAGTCGCCGTAATCGTCGTGGTAAACGACCAGATCGCTCTGAAACTCCGCATATTCATCCGGCTCTTTCAGCTCGATCCCGATCAGATTCTTGTAAATCCGGCCATACACCGGCCCGTCGACCAGACCGCCATCGATGGGATAGTTTTTGAGGTGGGTGAAGGCCGAGTGGGGATCGGCGGGCGTATCGGCTCCGGCTGGTAAACCGTACACAAAACTGGTTCCCCACGGATTGCAGCCAAACAGCCAGTCGAAACAGGCCTGTTCGAGTTGCAGATAGCGGGTATCGCCGGTTAATTTGCGGTACCAGTAACACTGAATGGCGAAAGACGTCGTCAGGTTATTGCTACACCAGATGAACGGAACGCCCCGGTAAAACGCGTTGCTCTGCGCCTTCTGCCAGACTTTCTCGATCCCATCCCGGTAAAAACCGACCATGTGTTGCCGACGGGTATCGACGACCCGCTTGGCGACCTCGAAATGGCCGATGTTAATGAACGGGTACCACTGGTAATGCCGGGCCGTATCGGTTCCCAGCCAGGGTGTTACCGGTTCGATCAAACCGTAGGCGTAGGCGCTATTGAGGTAATCGGCGGCTTTGTAGCCCTGCACCCGGGCGGCATTGTACATCTCGACAGCCGCCAGTTCCATGTCATCGACGTAATTGTCTTCTTCGTAAAAATAGGGTGCCCTGCCCGGCGCAGTCTGGCAAACACCCGGTTTTTGCAGGCCGAGCATGTAAGCACTTTGCGCCCGTTCCCACAATTTGTCGGCATAATCCAGATCCCGTTTGCGCAACACCTGGTAGCCCAATGCAAACGCGCTGCTGAATTTGCCGGCCGTGGAAGCAACGCCCGTTGCGCGGTTTTTGTGTTTGAAAAGACCCTGCGGTTTTCCCGTCGCAAAATACACGGGCCGCTCATAGCCCTTTCCATACGCCGAATCCCGTTTGGGAATGCGCAATCCCGAGTGATCCCGGTCGTCGGCCAGTTGGTTGAACATCCAGTCGTCTTTGGGGTGCATTTTCAGCAGCCAGTCGAGGCCCCAGCGTGCTTCGTCCAGCACATCAGCCTGGTTGTTCGTTCCTTCCAGCCCGTTGGCCAGATGATGATCACCGAAAACTTTCGGAAAATCGCGAAAAGCGGCCAGCAGGTGGTAGGTGGCGTTGGCGGAGGTCGGAACGTATTGCAGGTAGTCGGAAGCATCGTGCCAGCCGCCCGACACATCGATGTGGGTGCTGTCGGGCATGGGGCCATACATCGTATAGCCGTCGTGGGTATGGCACGAATCTTTCAGGAAGGGATTGTAACCGCTGCGTTGCTGGCGCATGTAGCGCAGGCAAAAATCAGCCGCTCCGTTGTATACGTCGTCAGCAATCCGAAATTCGGGCGATTGGATGGTACCGGTTTTGAGGTAGTAGGTACCCGGTTTGCGGACGCTGGAAAAATCCAGGCGGTGGGTTTGCACAAAAGGGCCATACGCACCGAAGTCTTTCCCAACCGAATTTTCATAAACGACTTTTCCGGTTTGGGCGTCAATGACCTGAAAAGGCTGGGCAACGGCTTCCTCCGTTTTTCCGACCCAGATGGCTACTTTCGTACTGGCAGGCCGGTAGCCGAGGGAATTGATTCGTATCCAGGCCTGTTCGTCAACGGTGGATTTGAACGCAAAAAGCCAAACAATAAAACCAAACAGCAAAAATAATTTCCTCATCGATAGGCAAGTTACAACTTTTACCGGTTGCAGAGGAAACTCCCGTTAAATGAAATAAACCCATTCCCGACTTTGGCTAAAAATCGTCAGGAATGGGTTCACGGATGGATATAGTATAAAGATAAGCTACCAATACGGTTAGTAGCGCCGTTCGAGCATTTCGAGAATACGCAGCCACGGCATGCCACTGCGTATAAATTGATCCAGCGGAATCTCCGAAAGGAGATTAAAACGCTTTTCCAGACTCTCCTCAATAGGTTGATCTTTTTTAGATGAATGCTGACGATATAACTCATCGCCCATCATGCTGGATAAGAGGTAATAGCGATTGTATTGCATACGATTACTTAATCTTTTCGGTGACACAAAGGTAGACTACAAAACGCCTTTCTCCAACCCGTTAAAACAGTTTATTCGAATCAACCTGCTTCTAATCAGGGGAAAACGAATGGTTTAACCGACTTGGAATGAACTCGTCCCACCGGATAAAATGGTGGGATATACTTAATAGACGCAACTTAGTCTCAAAAGTCACTTTTCGATTTTTTTTTGTTAGTATGTGGTTAGGATTCCGCCCCCCGAATAGCTCCGCAAACTGCCGTCATACATCGCGTCGGCAGAGACCGGCCCCAGCGCAAACCGCCCTTTGGACACCACCCGGACGAGGTAATAAAAGGTTTTAACGGTTGTTCCGGCCGAGGTGAAAAAATGAATGCGGTCGTCGCGCACGTCGAAGTGTTCCGGCGTCGAAGCCCCTTTGATCCAGGGCATTTCACGCGGTTCGGTCAGGCGCGGATTTTCGATCTCAAAACCGGCGGGCAGCATGTCCGTCACCACCACGTTGTTAACCGCAATTCCGTTGTCGCTCGCCAGTGAAATCCGAACCACCACCAGGTCATTCTGTTTGAACGATGATATCGGCGCGCCATCGCGGTCCAGAAATTCCCGACGCACCCGTAACCCGGCATCTTCTTCGGTGTAGTTTCCTGTTGCGCTCAATCCTTCGGTTTGGGCAAACCAGTAGAGATTTCCGCTGCCCTGAGCCGCCAGCTTCAGTTTCCGGTTGGCAATGCCGGTGGTCAGATTCAGGGTTTTGCCGGTAAACTGCCCAACGGTTTTTCCATCCGCCGACAGCGTGGCGGTGGCCGTCGCAGTAGCGGCTTTTTTGGCAATTTTGCCCAGCGCCAGTACGGCAAAAACCGACTCCTGCGTGTTCAGATACGAACTGGTGTTCAGGGCCTGCGAAAGTTGCCGGGCCAGCGTCGGAATCTGCAAATTGTCCGGATCGGTTTCCAGCAAGGTGTTTAGCACCAGCGCCAGATTCCGAATTGGCGAGGCATAGCTGCCACCCGATTGCCGCTGGTTGGTCGTATTGGTGAATTTTTTGGGCAACAAAGCCGCGTAGCTGCGTGTATCACCAGTCAGGTAAAACGCGGCTGCCAGCAGATACCGACTGTCTGGTGTTATCGAATTTTCGTTCGGCCGCAGGGCTGCGGTTTTGTAATAATTCATCGCCGGGCGATTGGGTTGCCCACCCAGTGCCAGGGCGTATAACCCGTACAGATTCTGCCGACTCACCACTTTACGAACCGTGTTGCCGGTTTCATCACGAACCATTTCATCCTCCAGCGCGGGGCTGCTCGTGCGAACATTCAGCCGATCCAACGCTTTGCTATATACCGACGGACTGACTTCAAAACCGGCGCGTCGGGCTTCGGTCAGAAAATGAACCGCATAAGCCGACGCCCAGCCGTCTTCCGTCGGCAAACCGGGCCACATACTAAAACCGCCGTCGGCCAGTTGCATCGATTCCACGCGCCGGATGGCTTCCTGAACGGTGTAATTCGGATTCAGATCACTGTCGCCCGAACGCACAAAATAGGTGCCCGGTTTGCCCATCGTTTTGAGCACTTCGGCAAAATACAACTGCGGAAACGCCTTAGAAATGGTTTGCTCCATGCAACCGTACGGATAGCCAAGCAGATACGACAACTCCTTGCTCAACTGAATCATCGGCGACCGGCTGACGGTCAACTGACTCCGCACCGTACCGGGAATGTATTGGTTGGTCAGATCGATGGTTTGGGATTGATTGGCGGCTACGACGCCCGATTGGGCGGTTTTCAGCAAAGACGTCACCGGACGAACAGTAAGGTCGAGACTTTCGCTGAATGTTTCGTTCAGACCTTTCACCAAAACCGTTATGTTGCCCGTGCCGATGGCGGTTTTTGCTTTCACGGCGAAGGTCGCGCGGGCTTCCTGCCCCGGCCCGATGGTGAGTTGCTGCGTAGTCGTGCCGTTAGCCAGTAAAGCCCCGCTCAGTTTCAGCGAAGCCGTCACGGTTGCCGGTTTTTTGGTGGTATTGCTGATTGTCACGGGCAGACTCAGCTCGTCGTCCGGACTCAAAAACCGGGACGCGCCGGTGCTGATGACGAGCGGATCGGCCACTTTCATGTTCTTCGTCGCCGAACCGAACGCCTTGCCTTTGTAGGCAACAGCCATGACCCGCAAATCGCCCGAAAACTGCGGAATCGCCACGTCGAAACTGGCTTCTCCACTGCCGTTGGCTTTCAGAACACCGCTCCACAAGGCCACCAGTTTCACCCGCCCGTTGCTCAGTGGATTGATGCGTTTGCCCAGATTATAGCCGTCACCACCAAACGACGAACGGCCGGAAATGGCCAATTCAGGAAACAGGAAAGCATACAGATCGTGGCTATTAACTTCCAAAGCCCTTTTCTGGTAAAAATAACCGTGGATGTCGGGCGTCTGAAAATTCTTCAGTTGCAGAATCCCTTCATCAACGACGGCCACGGTCAGTTCGGCGTTGGGGCTGGTTTTAACCGAAATATGCTGTTTTGTTTTGGAACGGGATTGCGTTACCGCCGTAATTTCCACCGGTAATTTGGTGTCCGGATCTTCAACCTGGATGGGCGCAAAACCGTGCGCCACCATGAGCGGCAGATTGGACCCATCGACGGGCCGAATGAGCGTAGCCGTCACGTAAACCGTTGGCAGGTGTTCATTGGACAAACTGAAGGTCAGTTCGGCGGATTTCTGATCGGTTTCCAGCACATGCGTTTCCAGCACTTTGTTGCGTTCCAGCGTCACCAGCAGTTTTCCGGCAAACGGCGTTTTGAACAGTACTTTCGCTTTGTCACCCACCTGATACTTTTCCTTGTCGAACTCCATCAACACCTGCCCTTCGGTGCTGACTTCGAACGACGAACTTTGGGTCGTGCCAAAACCGTAGGCATAATACGAAACCGCCGTGTAAGCCGCAGCCACCTCGCCGGATTTTCCCGTCCGCCGGATGCGCACCTCGTATTCGCCCGAAACCGTCGGTACGTAACTAAATTTCGCCCGGCCGTCCCCGAAACTCAAATTATTGGTGTAAACGACTTTCTCGCGTTTTTTCGAGACATACCGCAACTGGTCGTACTGTTTTTCAACAACCGTCTGGTAATCAAACCGAACGACCTCAGCCTGCGCCGTAGCACCTTTCTGTAATGATCCGTTTCGATCCACCGCCACCACTTCAATGGGCAGCGGAACGTTGGTGCCGACGTATGAATCGGCCAGCCGAATGCCGTAAAACGTTTCCTGCGTGAACACATCGAGTTGCTTCAGGCGATTGACCGGGCGGCTGTTTTCGTCAAAAACCGTGACGAACAATTTGCCTTCCAACACGCCGATGTCGCGGTAGCTGGTCGAAATCGGAAACCGTTCAACGGCCTGACCGTTGGCGTCGGTCACGCCCTGACGCAGATTTTTTTCAAACGAGGTGTTGCTTTCGATGGCAAAGGTGTAGTCCGGGAATTGTTTGGCCGTAAACGCCCGCTGCTTCAGTTGCAGGTCCATTTCGTAGGTTCGCCCGGTGGCTGGCGGGCCAAACAGGTTCGTGGCCGTGGCGGTCATCGTGACGGTTTCGCCGGTTTTGTAGGCGTCGCGCTCCGTACGGGCTTCCACCCGGATGCGGTCGGGAATAAACTCCTCGATGCTGATGTTCCGCGATGCCAGCAAAACGTCGTTGGCGTTGTAAATTTCCGTGACGTACGTTCCCGTGACAGCCGCCGGGTCGATCGGTACATCGGTGGCCACGGCACCCTGTTCATTGGTCGATTGGCGCAGCACCCGGTATTCTTTACCGTTGGGCGACAGGACTTTAATTTTCAGCGGAATCTCGCCGACGCTTTCCCAAACCGGGTTTCGGATGATGGTGTTGAAGTGAATCGTTTCGCCGGGGCGGTAAATGTTGCGGTCGCCGTAGACAAAGGCATCAAAACCGGTCGGGTTGTCGCGTTTGCCCTCCACTTCGAAGCGCGATGTTTCGACTTTCGCGTCCTGCAACAACAGGTAATTGAAATCATCTTCGGTTTTGGACAGCACCATCGCCAGCTTGGAACCGGGCGTTTTCTCCGCTATTTTTTCGAAATGCGCGACGCCTTTGCCGTTCGTTTGCACCGTGGCAATGACCTGGTTGTTGCTGCTGATCAGCGTGATATCGACATTCGCCAGCGGCTCGGCGGTTTTGATGGAGTTGGCAAACACCCAGACTTCGTCGTTGCCCTGTTTGGTAATCAGGCCAATGTCCGACACCGAAATCAGTTTGGTCGCGCTGATGTAGGCGTCGTCTTTTGAACTGACCGTAACGAGGTAAATCCCACGGGGCGGATTCGGGCTGGACGCGGTTTGGTCGGGAAGAGACAGGTTCAGGGCCGAAACGCCTTTGGCTTTGGGTAAATTGGTCGTTTCAACGGTTTTCTGAACAATGATATCGCTGTAATTCTGTTGTTCATCGTCGTAATAATAGTGCGTTCCCAGCGGTTTCCATTCGCCGTCGATTTCACCACTTTCTTCGTAGCGACCCGAGCGCAGGTAGTGCAGAATGTTATTTTCGTAAACCTTCGCAATTTTCACGTCCACTTTCGGCACGTTGACGATGTTGACACCCACGTTTTTCGCACCTTTCGACGAAAGGTAAACCGCCCGTTTGTTGACGAACGAAATACCGGCGGGCATTTTCCCGAAAAACACGTCTTTCGAAACCGTTTCGTCCAGTCGTGCGCCCAAAACGCCTTTTAGCTGGTCAGTGAGCGTCAGCACGTAGGTTTCGGTTTCGTTGAAATTACCGCGGATGGTAAAACCGTTTTCGGTGAGTTCGGCGCGGCTTTCGGCTTCCGGTGTCAGGGTATAATAGCTGCTCAACTGGCTGGCCTGCAATTCCTGCGTCGTGATGACCCGGATAACGCCTTCGTTGTTTTCAAAACCGGTTTTTACGTCTACCACCTCCAGGCTGTATTGCGAGGGGAGCGCGGTCGTTTGTTCAAACGCTTCTTTCGTGCTGAAAGCCGTATTCGGGACTTTCAGGCCTTGCCCGATCTGAATTTTCAACGGGGTTTCGCTGCGGGAAGCGGGGGCATTGGCGAGCGTAACCGGGATGGTTTCGTTCAGCGACGTTTGCAGAACCTGTGTCATCAGCGGTTTTTCCGCTTCGGCTTCAATTTTTAGTAAACCGGCCAATTCGGCTCCGCTCACCGGGTAATTGAAATTCAGTTTTGCTTTGGCAACCGGTCGACCGTTCTCGCCCCGCGTCCACCAGAATTCGGTGTCGGCGAGCTGGAGATAGGGTGTGTGGAAGGCAATGGTTTCATTATCGAGGGATAGTTGCGCGTCTTTCTGCTGCCGAATCAGGGCGTTGTTCAGTTCGGCTTTGTACTCTGTCGCCGGTTTGAACGCAACCGCTGGCGAAAACACCAGTTCGTTGGGGGCAGTCCACTTGAAATTGCCCGCAACCGCCGGTTCAAAAACTACGTATTGCGTGGAATCCCATTCGTTGAGCCGACCTTCCGGCACGAGGTCTTTGCTGAAAGTAAAGACCAGATTCTGGTTCCGGCCCACTTCGTCTTCAAAGTTTTGATTGATCAGCCGGACCGAATTACTGAGGTGGGAACAGGTGCTAAAAAAAAACAGGACGCTAAGGGCCGTTAACGAACGAAGGTACGTCTTCATGGTTTGGAATTGTTACGGAGAAGAACGGCGAAAGGTCTTAAAAATAGTTGGCATTTTGCAATACGAATGAATAAATGGTGGTTTCAGGCTGGTAATCACCGCTATTGGCAGGGTTTCTGGAAACAAGAAAGAGATTGACGAACTTGCTACTAATCACAGATGAACTATGAAAAAAAGTACCGGCCTGAACGATTACCATAGCAGCAGAGCGCACGATTGAGCAAGAAAGTCTCCGAACAGCCCTTACTATCGTCGGAGGAATTCACCGAGCAAGTCCGGCGGTTGAGCAGCCAGCGGATAAACAATAAAGCCGACCGCGAATCCGCAGTCGGCTTATACAATTTTGGTTTTTAGTTGTGAAGTTAATCGGTCGGTCTAGCGATTTTTCGTAAACCACTAGACCTGAGTTTCTTAGAAAATATATTTATTCTCCGCAATCATCGCATCGGCAATACGACGGCGGGTGTCTTTCAGGTTCAGCGGTTCAATTTTTGTAAAGCGTTTCAGGCCCATCAGCATTACGCGGAGTTCGTCGCCTTCGGCAAATGACGAGATGGCGGCCCGACCGGCGTTGTTGACTTTCTCGACGGCTTCGTGCAGATACACCAGTGCCAGATCTTTCTGCAACGCGACCGAGGATTCTCCCTTGAGGCCCGTCAGTTTTTCAACCCGCAGCAAAACCGACTCGGCCACGTACAGTTCAATGACCATATCGGCCAGATTCATCAGGATTTCCTGCTCATCCGACAGTTTCGTCATCAGTTTCTGAACAGCCGCACCCGCTACCATCAGAATGGCTTTTTTCAGATTCCGCAGCACTTTTTTCTCGGCAGCAAACAGCACTTCTTCTTCGTCGGCACTGAAATCCGGGATTGACATAATCTCTTTCGAAACCGCCATCGCCGGCCCCATCAGATCGAGTTCGCCTTTCATGGTTCGCTTCAGAATCATGTCGACGGTCAGCATCCGGTTGATTTCGTTTGTGCCTTCAAAAATCCGGTTGATGCGGGCATCGCGGTAAGCGCGATCCATCGGCGCGTCCGCCGAATACCCCATGCCGCCGTACACCTGAACGCCTTCATCGACCACGTAGTCCAGTGCTTCGGAACCGTGGACTTTCATCATGGCGCATTCGATGGCGAACTGCTCCAGGGCTTTTAGTTTGGCTTCCGAATCGCCCAGGCCGTTGGCTTTCAGGGTTTCGATCAGGTCGTCGATATTCTGACCGGCGCGGTAACAGGCGGTTTCACAGGCGTAAACTTTCACCGCCATTTCGGCCAGCTTGTGCTTGATCGCGCCAAAACTTGAAATCAGTGTGTTGAACTGCTTGCGTTCGTTGGCATACCGGATGGCATTGTTGATCACTTCTTTCGACCCACCGACAGCGGCCACACCGAGCTTGATCCGGCCAATGTTGAGAATATTGACAGCAATTTTAAAACCGTTACCCCGCGTCGACAGCAGATTTTCGACCGGCACTTTGCAATCGTTGAAGAAAATCTGGCGGGTGTCGGAGCCTTTGATCCCCATTTTGTGCTCCGGTTCATTCATCGTAATGCCGCCAAAATCTTTTTCGATAATGAACGCACTCAGGTTCTTGTCCGGTTGGCCGCTGCCATCATCTATTTTGGCAAAAACAATGAACAGATCGGCAAAACCGCCGTTCGTGATCCACATTTTCTGGCCGTTGATGACGTAGTGCTTGCCATCTTCGGTCAATTTGGCTTTCGTTTTGCCGGAGTTAGCGTCCGAACCCGAATCCGGCTCGGTCAGGCAGTAGGCCGCTTTCCATTCGCCGGTCGCCAGTTTAGGCAGATATTTTGATTTTTGATCATCGTTGCCGTAATACACAATCGGCAGGGTTCCGATGCCAGTGTGCGCCGACAACGCCACGGAGAACGAATGCCCGGCGCCGGTTACTTCCGTCACCAGCATCGACGTATTGAAATTCATGCCAAAACCGCCGTATTCTTCCGGGACCGACGTGCCGAGCAAGCCCAGTTCGCCGGCTTTGTCCATCAATGAAGCAATTAGATCCGGCGATTTGGCCTGGTCGATTTCATCCAGACGAGTCCAGATTTCGCGCTCCAGAAATTCGCGGCAAGTCGCGGCAATCATTTGTTGTTCTTCCGAAAATTCCTCCGGAATGAACACCTGGGAGGCATCGGTTTCTTTGATCAGAAACTCTCCGCCTTTCAACGATGCTTTATGGTCCGTTGCAATCATGATGTGTAGGTCGAATAGGGGTTTATAGGTTGGTATGCAGGCATACCGTTACCATGCAAAAGTAAAAAAAGTAGGAATAGTATGCAAGCATACGGGTTTAATTTGACGGCGATTTTTAGTGGGGATTATGTCTTCGGTTTGTTAACGAAACGGGTCATTTGGTAGCTATAAAGTATAAAATTCTTGCCGTTTTTGCTTGTACATGTATGATTTAACTGTATATTTCGTCTATTATTGGGTACGACTATTGCGTAGGTATGATCCAGGAAAATAAATTCAGACCAGCGTTGTTGCGGAACGGCCTGAATCCGTCGTTCATCAGACGACTGTTTGGATTGAGTTTAGGTCTTCTGCTTCAGGGTGGAGCCGTTCATGCTCAGGGTGTTCCCCGCATTGATAACCGACTGGAGTTTGCCGGCGTAACGATTCTGTTGACCCCGGCCACGCAGCATTCTGTTCAACAGGAAGCGGAATTGTTATATGTCAATCGGGCATTGGTGACGGCCCGATTGGAACGAATGAACGCCTACTTCCCCATTATCCGGCCTCTCCTGGCTCAGCATTCCCTCTCCGACGATTTTTTATTTCTGGCGCTTCATCATCCGATATCAGTTTCCGATGAGGCTTCTTCCGGTTTTTGGGCTTTGGACAAGACGGTCCTGCACGATCTTCGAACTGACGTTTTTGTGGATGAACGGCGGCATCCCGTCCGGTCAACGCGGGCTGTTTTAACCCGATTGAAACAATTGCACACACGAAAGCCGAACTGGGTGTCGGTTATTCAGCGATACGATCAGTTGTTGCGCGGAGACTCGACCCAGCTTTTGGCCCAAGACCCCGTAGATGGGAAAACTTACGCCCTCAATGACCCGCAGGATGTGTTTTTAATCCGGTTGCTGGCTTCTAAAATGGTTCTGGAACGCGCCTTGTCGGTTTATCATCCCCAGAAACAAACGGTTTTGTTTCCGTATGAAGAGACCAGAGGAAAAAGTCTGTCGCAAATCGCGGAAACGTGTCGGGTTAGCGAAGCCCTGGTCAGTCAATACAATACCTGGTTAAAAGCACCCCGCATACCGGACAATGAGGATTATACGGTTTATGTCCCGGCAACGCCGGAACAGTATGCCGGGTTGAAACAGCAAACCGGTTCGTCGGGCGAGCGTCAGGCGGCTCTTCAGGATGCTGGTTTTCCGGTATTACAAAAAAGTACGGCGGAACCCGGTAAACGGGGCGGGATATTCTACCAGATCAACGGAAAAAAGGGAATTCAGGCGCAGTTATTCGACAACCGGATTACGCTGGCTTATGAGGGCAACGTGAAAGTGAAAAAGTTTCAGCGGTATAACGACCTGCGAAGCGACCAGCCGATTGTGGCGGGTGAAATTTATTACCTGCGAAAAAAAAGGAAACGGGCTAATGTGCCGTTTCACATTGTCAGACGTGGACAGTCGCTCTGGGCCATTGCCCAGCAATACGGGATTAAACTTCACAAACTGATTGCGTACAATGGGGTCAATCCCGAGCAGCAACCTGCGGTGAACCGGATTTTATGGCTGCAGAAAAAGCGGCCTTCCAACCTGCCGGTTGAGTATTACCGCACACCCGCCGAACCACCTTTGACGCCTAAAACCGAACCGGTTCTGGCTGTTACCAAACCGGATTCGGCCGATCAGAAACCCGTCGTTTTGAAACCGGAGCCGACTGAACAGCCCGAGCGGCTGACGGTTGCCGAAAAGCCCCTGACCACCGTTCCGAGCCGAAGCACTCTGTCGACGCTGGACAGTATGATTGCGGCATTGAACGAACCGGAAGCCCCGCAGTTCCGCTCGGGGGCGACCAAAACCATTCAGCCCGTTCGCGTAATGGAGAAAGCCGTTCCGGCGAAGGAAACCGAAGAGGAGCCGGAAGAGGTGAGTGGTCCGCTGATTATGCACGTGGCGGAAAAAAGTGATACGTATGCGACGGTGGCCCGGAAATACAATGTAACGGTGCCGCAGTTGTACCTCTGGAATAATTTGTCGGCTCAAAAACCGCTTCGGCCCGGTCAGGCGTTGTTGATCGATCAATCGAAGTCGCCCACGAAAACCGGTTTAGTACCGTTGGCGGCTAAACCCGCCAAACCCGCTCCGGCTCGACCGCCTGTGGCAAAACCGGCAGCTCCGGTCACAGTGCCAACCCAATCAACGGATGAACTGATTCATGTGGTGAAACCCGGCGAAAATATGTACAGGATTGGTTTGCGCTATAACGTAAAACCGGAACAGGTTCGCCAATGGAATCATTTGCCGGATTTGACGGCGGTTGTGGGGGCACGATTGGTGATCCGGAAAAAATAAAAGGGGCCGAAGCCCCTTGTGTAATGTAGCCCCTAAATCCCCTAAAGGGGACTTGGACACAGCTTACTCCAAATGCAGAAAGTCCCCTTTAGGGGGTTGGGGGCGAAAAGAGGCTCGAAATTGCCAACTTTAACGCTCATGATTTCCAGAACTTAACAGCCCTGCCCTTTAGGGGATTTAGGGGTATCAGGCGGTTATTAAAGCCGCTCAAAAATTCCGGCAACACCCTGACCGCCACCGACACAGGCCGAAACCATGCCGTACTTCTGGTTCTGACGCTCCATTTCATTCAATAACTGCACCGACAGCCGAGCACCCGTCGAACCCAGCGCGTGGCCGAGCGCAATGGCCCCACCGTTCGGGTTGATTTTGCTGCGATCCAGCCCGAGTTCCTGAATAACCGCCAGCGATTGGGCCGCAAAGGCTTCATTCAGTTCAATTTGATCGATATCATCCTGTTTCAACCCGGCTTTTTTCAGGGCTAACGGAATGGCGTTCACCGGCCCGATGCCCATGATGCGCGGTTCTACGCCAGCGGCTGCGTAAGACACCATCCGGGCTTTCGGTTTCAACCCCAGTTCGTTGACGAGCTTTTCGGACATCACGATGACAAACGCGGCACCGTCGGATGTTTGCGATGAATTTCCTGCCGTGACCGAGCCGCCAGCCGCAAAAACCGGTTTCAGCTTGTTCAGGGCTTCAAAACTGGTGTCGGCGCGTGGGCCTTCGTCTTTGCCAACGGTCCATTCGCGGGTTTTCTTCTTGCCTGAATCGGCATCGAAATACGTCTCTTTCACCGCAATTGGCACAATTTCACCGTCGAATTTTCCGGCTGCCTGAGCCGCCAGGGCTTTCTGGTGTGATTCAAAGGCAAACTGATCCTGGTCTTCGCGGCCAATTTTAAACTGCTCGGCCACCTGCTCGGCGGTCAGGCCCATGCCGATGTAGTAGTCCGGGTGTTTCTGCGCGATTTCAAAGTTCAGGGCGGTTTTCCAACCCATCACCGGCACCAGCGACATCGACTCGGTACCACCCGCAATGATGCAGTCGGCCAGCCCGGCGTGAATTTTGGCCGACGCGATGGCGATGGCTTCGAGCCCCGATCCGCAATACCGGTTGATGGTCATGCCCGGCACGCTGTTGGGCAGCGACAGCAGGGCAATATACCGGGCAATCTGCATGCCCTGCTCGGCTTCCGGCACGGCATTGCCGACGATGAGGTCTTCGACGCGCGCGGGGTCAAAATTCGGCACCTGTGCGAGCAAGTGTTTGATGACTTCAGCCGCCAGATCATCCGGGCGGGTGAGCCGCAATCCGCCCCGGGGAGCTTTCCCGACGGCGGTTCTATAGCCAGCTACGATGTATGCGTCCATTTTTTATTGAGATTAAAGAGGTTAGACATGAGACAAGAGAAACTCTTAAGTTTAGGAAGAAATTTGACTTTCAAACTTTTTGTGAAGTGAGAATATCATTTTCTGTATCTCATGTAGTTTCCGGATTATTTCTTGAACAATAGTTTCTGCCAGGAAATTTAGACGATTTGCAACGATTAGTTGTGTTTCTAATTCGTAGGATGAAGCCAGCGATATAGATAAGAAACGGGCGAATTCCTTATTACTACCCCGTCCAGATCCTTCCGCGATATTGGAAGGAATGGAAACTGCCGAGCGTTTAATTTGTGAAGACAAACCGAATTTCTCGTCATTTGGAAACAGGGTAGTCAATTGGTAAATAGCTGTCACAAAATCTACCGATAACTGCCATACTTTTAAATTTCTGAAATTGTGTGTTTCCATCTTCTAAATGTGAGATTATAATGAAAGGTCTTTACTCTCTTGTCTCACATCTCGCATCTAAAAAATCAATTTCTCGGCGGCTTCCCCCCATTCAATAACCCCTGAATCCGCTCCAGCGTCTTTTTCTCGCCGGTTAACGAAAGAAAAGCTTCGCGTTCCAGATCGATCAAATATTGCTCGCTGACGTTTTGTGGCGAACTCAGATCACCACCGCAAATGACATACGCCAGCTTTTCGGCAATTTTCTGGTCGTGGTCGGAAATGAAGCGGCCCATGCGCATGGCGGTAATCCCGGCTTTGAACAGCGCAATCCCGGTTTTTCCCTGCACCTTGATGTCTTTGCGCGGTTTGGGTTGCGTGTAGCCGTTTTCAGCCAGTTCGATGGCGACCTGCTTGGCTTCGGCAATCAGGCGGCTGCGGTTCAGCACGATTTGCGCTGAGGGCAACAGGTAATTCATTTCGCGGGCTTCCTGCGCCGAAGTCGAGACTTTGGCAGTGGCAATGTTCATGAACATGCTTTGCAGAATGTTCAGTTCGGGGTCGCCGGTTTGGTAGAGATCGCTGGCGCGGGCGGCCATTTCTTTTGTGCCACCCCCCGCCGGAATCAGGCCGACGCCCACTTCCACCAGACCCATGTACAGTTCGGAATGGGCCACCACCCGGTCAACGTGCAGGTTCAGTTCGCAGCCCCCACCGAGGGCCAGGGAATGCGGAGCGCCCACGACCGGAATGGACGAATACCGCGCCCGCATCATCGTCTGCTGGAACTGCGCAATCATCAGATTGATCTCGTCAAATTCCTGCTCGATGGCAAACATGAACAGCGTCGCCAGATTGGCCCCCGCCGAATAGGCTTCCGACGAGTCATTGCCGATCACCAGGCCGCGGAAATCCTTTTCCGCCAGGCTGATGGCTTTGTGGATGCCTTCGATCACTTCGGCCCCCATCGTATTCATTTTGCTGCGAAATTCCAGGTTCAGAATCCCGTCGCCCAGGTCGTAGATGACCGAACCGGCGTTTTTCCAAACCACATTGTTCGACAAACTTTCCAGCAAAATAAACTGCTCGGTTCCCGGAATGGCTTTGTAGCTCTTCGTTGGAATGTCATAATACTTCCGTACTCCGCCTTCCACTTTGTAGAAACTCTCAAAACCGGCATCAAGCAGATCGTAAACCCACTGCGCCGGTTTAGCCCCCTGCGATTCAATCAGGTCAATTCCCTTGCGAATGCCGATGGCATCCCATGTTTCGAACAGGCCCAATTGCCAGCCAAAACCAGCGGTGATGGCGGCATCGATGCGGTAGAGTTCGTCGGCGATTTCGGGAATGCGGAGACTGGCGTACCGGAACTGGTCGGCGAAGGTTTTGCGGTAAAACTCCCCGGCCTTGTCCTGACCGGCCAGCAGAACCGAAAACCGCTTTTTGAGGTTGTCGATGCTTTTGGTGCCTTCCAGCGTCGCGAATTTGACTTTCTGCGACGGTTTATACTCGAACGTTTTCGGGTCGAGCGCCAGAATAACCGACTGACCCTTTTCGTCCTTGATTTTTTTGTAAAATCCCTGACCGGTTTTGTCGCCCAGCCATTTGTTTTCCATCAGTTTCTGCATGACGGGCGGCAACTGGAAGGTGTCTTTCGACTCGTCGTTGGTCAGCACGGTCAGCAGGTTGTTGGCGACATTGGCGGTCGTATCCAACCCGACGACATCCGAGAGCCGGAACGTTCCCGATTTCGGGCGACCCACCACCGGGCCGGTCAGTTTATCGACTTCCTCCACCGTCAGCCCCATTTCTTCCGCCACGCGAATGGTTTGAATCATGGCGTAGATCCCCAAACGGTTGGCGATGAACGCGGGCGTGTCTTTGCACAAAACCGTGGTTTTCCCCAGATACAAATCGCCGTATTTCATCAGAAAATCGATGATAGCCGGGTCAGTTTCGGGGCCGGGAATGATTTCGAGCAGGCGCAGATACCGGGGCGGATTGAAGAAGTGGGTTCCGCAGAAATGCCGCCGGAAATCCTCGCTCCGGCCTTCGGTCAGCAGGTGCATCGGAATCCCGGAGGTGTTCGAGGTGATCAGCGTGCCCGGTTTGCGGTATTGCTCGACGCGCTCGTACAACGATTTTTTAATATCCAGCCGCTCGACCACCACTTCCATAATCCAGTCGTATTTGCCGATTTCGGGCAGATTATCGTCGAAATTTCCCAGCGTAATCCGTTGGGCGAATTTCGGACTGTAGAGCGCGGCCGGGCTGGCTTTCAGCAGATTCTGAAACGCATCGTTCACAATCCGGTTGCGGACGGCGGGTTTATCGAGCGTCAATCCTTTGGCTTCCTCGGCGGGTGTCAGTGTGTTAGGGACGATGTCGAGCAGCAGCACATCGACGCCAATGTTGGCAAAGTGGGCGGCAATGCGCGATCCCATAATGCCGGAGCCCAGAACGGCTATTCGGCGAATTCGGCGGTTTTTGGCGGTCGGAGTCCGGCCTTCTGGTTGTGGTTTTGCAAGGGTTGCTTCCATGGTATTGAAATAGGGTCTGGATCTTTATTGAAGAGTAGAGAGATGAGACCAGAGAAGAAAGACTGGGTCGTCCGACGAATTGTCTTACCTCTCTGGTCTCATCTCTCTACTCTCTTGTCTCATTTCTTTACTCTCCTTCACTTCATTGCGAATTCGGTAATGCCACTCGCTTTCATTTTGGCATTTTCATCCTCCACCAGCCGGTTGATTTCCTTCATGACGTCGAAGAAAACCACCAGTTTTTCCAGTGGAATATTTTCCCGGATCAGGTTATTGAACTGGATGACGCCTTCGCGGGCTACTTCGCGTTTCTCTTTCCCCGCATCCGTCAGCACGATACGGACAAACCGTTTGTCGTTTTCGTCGATGACCCGCCGAATCCAGCCACGTTCTTCCAGGCTTTTCAGCATCCGGACGAGGCTGCGTGGCTCCATGCCCAGCAACGGCCCGATTTTGGTAGCGGGCGTGCCTTGTTCGGTGTCGATGTTTAGCAACACATAGCCGATTGCCATCGTCATATCGTAGCGGATTGCGTAAGCATTGTACATGCGCGAAATCGCGTGCCAACCCGTTTTAATGTGATAATCGACGGTTTTCTCTTTCTTCATCTTCAGTTCTCGTTGCTCGTTAGGGGCCATCAACTGTAAAGCTACTATATAGACGAGGTATTATGCAAGCATACTATTGAAGAAATGAAGATAAAATTGGGATAAAACCGGACGACAAAGAGCGCACAAAACCGCTACTTCTCCTCCCTGATCACCGCAATCGCTCCTTTGGCACCCACCGCCCAGCATTGGCCGCCCGAACAGTCGATAGAATGAAAAGCCGAATCGTCAATTTTGGTCCAGGTTTTTCCGAAATCGTCGGTATAACCTGTTCCCGATGGCCCCACCGCAATGAACCGCTTGCCCGACAAGCGCCCGACGGCTTCTTTCAATCCCGGCGGGTCGGTGGGAGTGCCGGCTTTCCAGGTTTTACCGCCATCGGTAGTTACGGCCACGTTCTGCCAAACGCCTTTTTCATTTTTGTAATCGCCCCCGACGGCCATGCCATTCTGGCCCTGTGCATCGAACCAAAGCCCAAAGATGCCGGCCGTTGGACCCGCCGGAATGGGCGTTTCGATCATTTGCCAGGTCGACTCGGGTGTTGCCGCCGTATACAATCGTCCGTTGCCAACGCCCCCCGACGCAATCCAGGCCCGCTGATAACTATTCATGCGCCATTTATACCCCCGCGTGATCAGGCTGGTTCCGCTGGCGGCAAAGGCGGCTTCACCCGTGGGAAGCAGAGGCAGGTTTTCCGCCGGAACCCGCTTCCAGTTTTTGCCGCCGTTCGTCGTGGTCATCACATACCAGGTTCCATTAACCGGATCGCTGAACACCATGCCTTCCCAGCGGTTCCAGAAATCCATGGAGTCGAAAAAAACACCGGGCTGTTTGGTCTGGTAAATGAGCTGCCATTTTTTACCGCCGTCGTTGGTGCGATACAATCGGGCCTGGCCTTTCTCGGCGGGGCCTGCGGCCATTAGAATGGCTTCTTTGGCACTGAAAGCCTGGACATCGCGGAAGTCGCAGCTTTCGGCCCCCGGCACGGTTCCGGTTTTCCAGGTTTTCCCGCCGTCGGCCGTGTGGACGAAGGTACCTTTGCTGCCGCCCACCCAGACTACCTTCCGGCTCACCGCGCTGACGGCCCGAAAGTTGGCGTCGGTGCCGCTGGTTTGGGGTTGCCATTGCGCAAAAACAAGGGAAGGAAGCAGCAGGAACAAAAGCAGTTTCATACGGGAAAAGAGCGGTTTTAACAGGATTAAATAGCAATACAGACCAGTTTTGAAAACCAGAACCGGCAAGGTAGTTTATTTTTGTAAACGGCTTTTCGTGAATGGTAACCGGATTGGTGCCGATTCACGTATGTTTGTTCCGAAATACTGCTAACAACAACGAACAGAATACCTTATGAAAAAGATTTTCGCCCTTATCGTAGCCTTCGGCTGGAGCGTACTGACGTATGCACAAGCGCCGGAGGATGTGGTTTCTGCCAAAATTAACGGGAAAGAGTGGCAAGCCAAAGCCCAGCGGCTGAATCTGCCCTTTACCGGTGTCAAATACCTCGCCATTGCCGGGATGAACGTAAGCCCGGATGTGCAGACCTGGATTCGTTTTGTGTATGTCGACCAACTGAAACCGGGCACCTACCCGGTTATTGCGGAAAACGACCGGGAGATGGAAAAGAAATACAAGGAATCGAACGGCAACGTGATTTGGGCGCTGGTCGATTACACGGAGGAAGCGAAAGGATTGGGCCACGCGTTCCGCGATGGGGAGTCGTGGAAAGGGACGGTGACGATCACCAGTGTGACGGATAACAGCATTGAAGGTACGTTTGAGGCCACGTTAAAAGAAGTGACGTATAAAAAACGCGCCCTGGCCACCATTTCCGGTTTTGGAATCCGGCAGAACCTGGAAGACAAAGCCATCACGGCGGCCGGTGGCGGGATGTTGACCAAGTCGGGTCCGCACGACCACGACAACACCAAACGCACCGAAGGCAGCGGTGAAATCTCGATCACCGAAGGCAAGTTTAAGGTGAGCTGGGGCAAGGATTCGGCTAAAAAAGACAAATAATACCCACCAAACGGTTATGCCCACCGGGTATTCGTCAACGCGAATACCCGGTGGGCTTTTTTATGCAGGGGCTAATCATCATTTCCGGTAGTAAAATATAGTAACGAGTCATGCGTTAGATTTACACACTTTTTTCAATTCGCATCAACGAAACGAACCTAATGAAAATTTCTGTGAACGTGCGGCAGTCTGTCTGGATGGTGATGGCAGGGCTTGGTTTTTGGATGACTGCCTGTACGAAAGACCCGTCGGTTACCCCGCAGTCGCCGGTGAGTGGCACACCTGCAAAAGCCGACCAATCGGTGAATAACTGGATTCTGGAGAACATGCGGGCGGTGTATTACTGGAATGACAAAATGCCGGCCAATCCGGATACAATGCTGGCAGTGGCTCCATTTTTTTATTCCCTGCTTTACGATTATAACAACAGAGCCAACCCGGAGCGTGACCGGTTTTCGTGGATTCAGGAAAGTGCCGCCGATCTGAAAGCCTCGTTGAGTGGGGAACAAAAAACAACGGGTCTTGAGGTCAAGTATTTTCTGCGATCAGCAGGTTCGACGGAGGTCGTTATCAAAGTGTTGTATGTTTTACCCGGTTCTCCCGCCTACAAAGCCGGCCTAAAACGGGGCGATATTATTACTACCATCAACGGCCAGAAACTGACCACCGGAAACTACGCTTCTCTGACCAATAATCCTACGACTTTCAACTACGGTTTGGCCAAATTGGAAAGTGACAAAATCGTGGATACCGAAGTCGTGAAAACGGTTACGGCGGAAGTGTTTCAGCAAAACCCGGTTTTTCTGGATTCGATTTACGCGATTGGTGGAAAAACGATTGGCTATCTCGTCTATAATCAGTTTATCCCTGGCCCGAATGGCAGCACAACGCCCACCTACGACCAGAAACTGGAACAGATTTTCAGTAAGTTCAAGGCGCGGGGTGTCAATGAATTGGTGTTGGATTTGCGCTACAATCCGGGCGGTTATGTGTCGTCGTCGGTCAAGCTGGCGAGTATGATTGCCAAAGGAGTCGATAATACGAAGACGTTTTACCGCACGGAATACAACAAGGATGTGATGGCGGAACTCCAGAGCCAGAACCAAACGGCTCAGTTAACGACCCGCTTTCAGACCAAAGCGCAAAACATTGGCGGCAACCTCTCGCGGGTGTTCGTCCTGACCACGGGCGGAACCGCTTCGGCCAGTGAATTGATCATCAATGGCTTGAGGCCTTTTATGCCCGTGATAACCATCGGCGAAACTACCTACGGCAAGAATGTGGGTTCCATTACGATCTCGGACAAAACCGGCAAAATCAAGTGGGGCATGCAACCCATTGTTTTCAAGTCTTTTAATGCCCAGAACCAGTCGGATTATTCGACGGGATTTACGCCAACAATCATAAAAAACGAACCGCTGGCCTTAAAACCATTGGGAGATTTGGAAGAAGAGTACCTGAACGCGGCCGTGGCCCAGATTGTCGGCAACGGAACGGCCCGCATCTCCGCCGATCAGGGGCCACAATTGCCCGCCATTGGCTCCTCAGTTGAACGCCGGGCCGGAGGCAGTAACATGTTCGACGACCGGAATCCGTTGAATTGGTGATGGGTTTGTGTTTCAAATGAATCATAAATGTAAAATGACGAATGCTAAATGTAAAAGTGTTTGAAGAGCGCGTTTCCACTTTTACATTTAGCATTCGTCATTTTACATTTATAATTCTCTAGTTATCCAAAATACCGCCCCAACGCAATTAGCGGTAACGAATCCGTTGGCGGTTTGAAAAGGTACGTCCAGCAATCGACCAAACCATCGGCGGTTTGGACCGGCACGACAGCCCGGACATATTCATCTCCTTCGTAGTCATCGAGCGTTTCCTGCTCCTGTTTCCACACCGATTCTGTGAACGAATAGACTTCCCCATACACATTCGTTTGGGCCATCGGGTCATAAACCGCTCCGGGGTACGTGCCAAGATCGTATAACCGGCCGGGGAAAAAAGCCGGTCCGAGAAGCCGGGCTTTTTGACGTAAATCCTGCGCCATTGGGTGTTTTGACGCACTCAGCAGGGTTCCGTAAACAAAAAGATGGATAAAAGACGTTGTAGAAGTAGACATGCGATAGGCGGTATTCACCAGGATATTTGTAAATTTAAACCAAAAGTTAGCTTGCCCGTCGCATGTGAACTCGTCTACTCGCCAACCTATGTACGATAAAACCATTGGAACCAAACAAAAAGGGCTGCGAATCAACCTCGACCGGCGGATTTACGGCTCTTTTGCCGAAATCGGGGCCGGGCAGGAAACCGCAGCCATGTTTTTTAAAGCCGGGGGCGCGTCGGGAACCATTGCCAAAACCATGTCGGCGTATGATATGACCTTCAGCGATGCGATTTATGGCCCGGAAGAAAGCGGGCGTTACGTGGTCGAATCGCGGCTGATCAAAATGCTCAGCAAAGAGTACAGCCTGATGGAAAAACGGCTGGCCGAACAACGCGGAGAAACGACTACATTTTTTGCATTTGCCAATACCGTTGTTGCACTTAACTATCAGAAAACCAACGAATCACACGGCTGGATTGGCCTGCGGTTTCAACTCGAGCCCAAAGGGCCTTATAACGACGTAATCATCCACGTCCGGATGCTCGACAACGAGAACGTGTTGCAACAGCAGGCGCTGGGTGTGATTGGTGTCAACCTGATCTACGGCTGTTACTACTACCATAAATCACCGGAAACCTTGCTGTTGTCGCTCATGGATGATCTGTCGCCGGAGCGCATCGAAATTGACATGATCCGTTTCGATGGGCCGGATTTTCCCAACGTCGACAACCGGTTGATGAGCCTGTATCTGGTGCGAAACGGTTTTACCAATGCGGCTTTGTTCGGGCCGGACGGGCGGGTGTTGCAACCCTCGGAAGCACTCTATAAACGCCATATCGTGCTGTTGCGCGGGCGGTTGCGGCCTGTCACCAACGTTCACGTCGATATGCTCAGCAATGGCCTGAAGCAGTTTCTGGAAGAACCCGAAATTGACCCCAACCGCGTGGTGACCATCGCGGAGTTAACGCTCCACAACCTGGCGGCCAACGTCGATCACGGGATCGACGAGAAGGATTTTCTCGATCGCGTCGATATTCTGTGCTCGCTCGGACAAACGGTGATGATTTCGAGTTTTCTGGAATATTACCGGCTGGTTTCGTACCTGTCGCGGCTGACCCGCCTGAAAGTGGGGCTGATTCTGGGCATTCCCAATCTGGAATATATTTTTGAAGAGCAGCATTATAAAAACCTGCCGGGCGGTATTCTGGAGTCATTTGCCACGCTGTTCAGCCGGAAAGTGAAACTTTTTGTGTATCCAACGCTGCTCTCCGACGGCGTGATTTACCGGTGTCAGGATTTTCAGTTACCGCCCAACCTGCAACCGCTGTATCAATACCTCATCGCCAACGACAAAATCGAAGACATTACCGATTACAACGAAGAAAACCTGCACATTTCGACCGACCGCGTGCTGCAAATGGTCAAAGCCGGGGAAGATGGCTGGGAAGCGATGGTGCCCGAGGGCGTTGCCAAGATCATCAAGGACAACTGCCTGTTCGGCTATCCGTGTGAGGTACACTTTCAACCCGTTACTCAACAAGTTCAGACGGCAACTCCGAATCCCTGACAGCGGTCGCAGACCCTGTCAGGGATTGGCCTGCTTGAATTTTACTGCATACGAAAAGGTGGGAAGTTGAACGGGAATGGAAATAATTCTATTTTGCCGTTCTTTTAGCCAAAAAACACTCCCAAATGAACCACCTTCAACCCGCCGATTACGCGGTGTTCCTGCTGTATTTTGTCATAGTATCCGGCTACGGTTATTGGATCTACCGTCGTCGGAAATCCGCTGAAACCAACACCAAAGACTTTTTTCTGGCCGAAGGATCGCTGACGTGGTGGGCCATTGGAGCCTCGCTGATTGCGTCGAACATCTCCGCCGAACACTTCATCGGCATGGCCGGGTCGGGGTTTGCCATGGGGCTGGCCATTTCGTCGTACGAGTGGATTGCGGCTGCTGTGCTGATCATCGTGGCGGTTTATTTCATTCCGATTTACCTGAAAAACCGCATCTACACCATGCCGCAGTTTCTGGCGCAGCGGTACAACGACACCGTCAGCACGATTCTGGCCATTTTCTGGCTGATCGTTTACGTACTCGTTAACCTGACGTCGATTCTGTATCTGGGGGCCATCGCCATCGAATCGCTGGCCGGGATTTCGTTCACGACCTGCACCATCGGGTTGGCCCTTTTTGCCATTTTTATCACGTTGGGCGGTATGAAAGTCATCGGTTATACGGATGTCATTCAGGTGGTGGTGCTGATCACGGGCGGTTTGGTGGTGACGTATCTCGCTTTGCAACTGGTGTCCGACAAATTGGGTATTTCAGGCGTCTGGAACGGTTTGCTGTCGCTGCGCACCGAAGCCGATTCCCACTTTCATATGTATTTTCCGGAAGGTCATCCGCACTACAGTGTGTTGCCCGGTATGGCGCTGGTAACGGGCGGCATGTGGGTGAACAATCTGTCGTACTGGGGTTGTAATCAGTACATTGTACAACGGGCGCTGGGGGCCGATTTGAAAACCGCCCGGAGCGGTATTCTCTTTGCCGCTTTTCTGAAACTGATGATTCCGCTGATTGTCGTGATTCCCGGTATTGCCGCTTATGTGCTGTTCAAAAACGGCACATTTCAGACCGAAATGACCAGCAATGGTGCGGTCCGGCCCGACAATGCCTACCCGGTTTTGATGAATCTGCTGCCAGTGGGCATGAAAGGGCTGGCGTTTGCCGCTTTGACGGCCGCCGTAGTAGCTTCGCTGGCGGGGAAGTGCAACAGCATTTCGACCATTTTTACGCTCGATATTTATAAGAAATTCTTCGACAAAAACGCGTCGGAGCAGAAACTGGTGCGGGTAGGGCGGTATGCGGTGGTGGTGGCGTTCATCATCGCCATCATCATTGCGCCCATGCTGCGGTCGTTCGATCAGGTGTATCAGTATATTCAGGAATACACCAATTTCATTACGCCGGGCGTTTTCGCCATTTTCCTGCTGGGCTTTTTCTGGAAACGCGCCACCACGCGGGCGGCATTGACGGTGGCCATCGTCACCATTCCGTTGTCGACGCTGCTCAAATTCTGGGCAGAAGTGATGGAGACGTTCGGGGTTCAGGCGGCTGACATTCCGTTTCTGCACCGGACCATGTGGGTTTTCTGCATCGACATCGCCATCATGTTCATCGTTTCGCTGACCGATCCGGCCAGTCACCACAACGAAAAAGGCCTGGAAATCGACCGGCAAATGTTCAAGGTAACGCCGTCGTTCATCGCCGGTTCGGCCTTGATTCTGGGCATTCTGGCGGTTTTGTATGCAAATTTCTGGTAGTGTGTTTTGATAATAGCCCACGGTTTATTCATTACCGAGCCGTTGTTGCCCCGTAAGGGGTTCCACAGCGCAGCGTCGGTAGCAGCAAATGAATCGCCTTTCCCTGCGTGCCGATCATACCTTTGCTCACTACCCTATCTGATTACCATTAACCGAATTATCTTTGGTAGTCACTCGGCTGAGCGGTAGGGGATGGATAAAAACAGCAGTGCCTTAGGTGCCTGACACCGTTACCTATGTGTGTTCCCATCCCCCTGCTTTAACCC
>NZ_QOWE01000014.1 GCF_003334855.1 Larkinella punicea | reverse complement strand
GCGAAAACGAACTAAAAAAGAAGAAAAAATAGGGTAATAGTTACCTTTGTCTACTCCTCAATACCACTTATCCACAGTGGCCCAGTTTGCATCGGCGCACACGGCCCAGTATCATCGGTATAGTCACCTTACGATCCAGTAGCCGACGCTCCCAGGTTTCGAGCATTCTTAAATCGGGTGCTGCCAGATATTGATTGTCAAAAGATATTGTCCGAATACTTAGGCTATATATTCATAAGTCCCTCGAAGCTAAAGCTTGAAAAGACACTACTCCTGTACGGGTCGGGGGCAAACGGCAAATCAGTATTTTTTGAGATCGTTACAGCACTACTGGGTCCCGAAAACGTTAGCCACTACTCGCTTCAAAGCCTGACCAATGACCCGGCTTATTGCCGCGCTCACCTGGCTAACAAACTCCTGAATTACGCCAGCGAAATCAATGGAAAGCTTGAGGCTGATACCTTTAAGCAACTGGTTTCCGGTGAGCCCGTAGAGGCCCGGCTACCGTATGGGCAACCTTTTGTTTTGAAGGACTACGCAAAGCTGCTTTTTAATTGCAATGCGCTGCCAACCGATGTCGAACATACGCCCGCCTATTTTCGGCGTTTCATGATTGTGCCTTTCACGGTAACAATCCCAGAAGCGGAGCAGGACAAACAACTAGCAGATAAAATTATTCAGACTGAACTTTCAGGGGTGTTCAACTGGGTGCTGGAGGGGTTGCGCAGGTTGCTGGCTCAGGGGCGGTTTACAGAATCGCAGATGGTTAACCAGCAGCTAGAGACGTACAAGCAGCAATCCGATAATGTCCGTCTTTTTCTGGATGATGAAGGCTATCAGGTCAGTGAGCAGTACACCAGCCTGAAGGAAATCTACCGCGAATACAAAGCCTATTGCATTGAGAACAATTACAAGTTATTCAGCAACAAGAATTTCCAGCGCCAGCTAAACACAAACGGCATATTGACACAGCGAAAGAATGTCGGAAACGTTTGCTACACCAGGAAAGCAGCAGATCCTTACTGATAAAAAATGTTTTCTTCTGACCTACACTTTCTACACTTCCTACACGATTAAAAACTTAATAAATCAAACCGTGTAGGTAGTGTAGGGTGTGTAACCTAAAACAAACCATTTTTTGATGACACCTACACTACCGTATAAATTACCGAAGAAAGCAATCAAGCGAGATTGTCCCCAGTGCGGGCCAAAAAATCGGAAGACATTCAGCCTTTATGTAGAAACAGCGACCGGGGAGGCATTACCGGAGATATTCGGCCGCTGTGACCGGGAGGGGAATTGCGGCTACCACAACAGCCCCTACCACAAAGGCACCTCGGGGACAAGTTACCACGATGAGCAAAAAGAAAAGAGCGGGGGCGGGCCTATCCCGAAGGAATGGTTTCGAATGGCTGGAAAGCACAAGCGAAACGCCGTTACCCGGCAGGGGTTTATGCAAACGCTTATAGCGATGGAAGGAGCGACCCCACAGCAGGCCGAACGGGTGGCAACGTATATCTACGACCGGCAACCCGAGCAGGTTTACACACCGCCACCAATTTACACCATACCGGCTGAGGTATTCCGCCCTTCATTGGGGCATTACGATCAGAATCAATTAGCCCGGCTCCTGCGGCAATACTTCGGCTATGGTGTTGCTGATGAACTGCTGAAGCGTTTCCAGATTGGAACCTCAAGCCGCTGGCCTGGAGCCTGCGTATTTTGGTACATCGATGAACAGAGCCGTATTCGGGGCGGACAGATTAAGTTGTTTGATGGCAATTGGCACACAATCAAATACAGCAACCAGGAAGGGAAGGTATGCAGTAAAACCAGTTGGGTACATTCTGCCCTGATCCGGCGACACACCGAGCAGAAAACGCCGATACCTGAATGGTTGTCCGTATACGACGAACACGCCGAACGTTCGCCCTGCCTATTCGGACTACCTCAGCTACTAACCGCCCCAATAGATCAGCCTGTTGCCGTGGTGGAGGCTCCCAAAACCGCAATTCTCTGTACGCCCTATTTTCCAGATTACGTATGGTTAGCCGCTGGCGCTTTATCTTATCTAACGCCAGAGCGGTTGGCTCCCCTGCGTGATCGTAGCGTCACACTCTACCCTGACGCATCAACCAACGGGGTAGCCTTTGAGAAATGGAGCCAGCGGGCCGAAGAGTTGAACGCCCGCGGCTTTAAAATCAAAGTATCCGACTTTATGGAAAAGGGTACCACCACTGAACAGAAAGAGCAGGGATTTGATTTAGCTGACTTCATACTGAGCGAGTGGCCTGGCTATCCTCCGGATTGGGATATAGATCCCGGTTGTCTGCCTACTACCCGGCTTGTGCAAAGCCCTACCGGCTCAGACTGGTCCGAGATAGTCCCCGCTGAAAAGGTGTTGCGGATGGTGCCGATTGAGCGGGTGGGATAGGCGCCACAACAAATCATAAAACAGGAAAACCACTCTAAAATAGAGAAAAGTAGAAAGCCATGACAAAGTTCACAGTAGGAAAGACAAAGACCGGAGGACGGAAGCCCGGAACACCAAATAAAGTTAACAGCACGATCAAAGAGCGTATTGTCCAGTTGATCGACGACAAGTTTGATGACATAAAAGACGACCTGGACAAGCTGGACCCTGAAGACAGGGTATCTGCCTACCTGAAAATGCTGGAATATGTATTGCCCAAGCAGCGCGAAACGAAAATAGACGTGTCTAGCCTGACCGACGAGCAGATTGATGATCTACTGGAGAAAGCACTAAACAAGATGGAAAACCAATGAAAACGAATCCCGGCAATCCAAAGCGGGAATTACTCGCCCGCATCCTGAGCGGGGACACCTCCGCAGTTAAACAAGCGCAATCCACAACCGCCCGCCGAATCAATTACGATGATATGACCGATCAGCAATTGGACAGAATCATTATGCGCGGTGGCGCACCTGGGTTGACCGATGAGCAGAAGGAGCGGATATTTACCCCGACGCCTTACCCGCATTATGACTTTGATAAGCTCACCGACGATGAGTTGAACGCCATAATCAAATGTAGCCATGAAAAAGTTTAGAGCCCCCGATAACCGGCAACTACTTGCCGATCTTCTCTCAGGTAATACGCTGGCCCGTAGGCAACTCAATGAGCTACGCAAGCCGATCAAATGGCTGGGTGGGCAATGTATCTGTAAGAACGTTGACCCGGTGCCAGATGACATTGTACAGACTTCGATTACTTACCGAAATGGCACGACTATACCGCGGCACCCGTTGACATATACTGAATTTGTGAAGTTAGGTGACAGCGCCGAAAACGCGGTGCTTTGCCTGGTGATCAATACTACTCCTAAACAGCCAGACGATGAATAACAGCCAAAAGCGTAATGTTCTGATTCAATTGCTACAAGGCAACACCGGCCCCGCCCGCGCTCTGCGTTTCCTGACGCTGGACCTCGACCAGTTTACGATTGATGAACTGGATCAGTTGCGTATCTATCAGGAGGCCCGGCAGGATGATTTAGTGAGTATACCAGAACTGGAAACCGTATTCTCCCGCCCGCTGCGGTTGATTCAAACCACTAATCCCAAACTATGAAACGCTCCGATAAAGTAGCCCTGTTAACCAAAATCGTTCAGGGGAATGTAGATCCGGCCACAATAAAACGCCTGATGAATCCAGCACCAAAAGAAGCCAGCGGGGTGTTGATTATACCCGGCGATGGCCCGGCACCGGATGACACGGTAAGAGCGACCCTGACATTCTCAAACGGCAATACGAAGCAGCAGGCCCTCACTTATCAACAGTTCGAGCAACTGCCGGAAAGTACAAACAAGATACTTTTTGTTTTACCTGATAATCATCGATAACTATCCAATGAAGAGTTTTGTCCCCCGATAAAAAAGGGGTCCGGAAACCAATGAAGGTTTTTTCCGGGCCACTACACGCGTAGGTGAAGAGTTTTCTTACCCGGTAAAAAGAGCAGAATCCCACACATCCGACACTATAAAAAAGCACGTTGAGTTTTTTGAGTCAGTCACGCGAGGATGCTGAAGAGTTTTTCCACCCGATAAAAACGCGCGAGGGGTTACCGACTCAACGAGGGTTTTCCGGGAGTCATTACGAAGTTCTAACAAACATTTCACCAGGTACCGAGCCTGGTATTATAGACAAATCCTATAATATTTTAATTCTTATCGATAATACCTATCAATCCCCCACCTCTGCGGGGCTTTTTCTTTGTCCTAATTCGAGCCATGTAGTGTGCGGGGATTTTGAGCGGGTATATCAACGTAACTTCCTGATAGTAATTCATTCACGGTTACCCCCTACCGCCGAAATGTTTTTTTTAACGAACGGGAGCCGTTTCACAAACGGGGATTTTGCTGGAGCGGAATGCTGTAACTTTCTGACAGCCATTTGGCAAACGGGCAAAAACCCCTTTTTCCGGGCGGTAACTTCGACAATTCCGGATAGTGGCTTACCCATCAATCAAACGGTCACATTACGGACTGTGAATGAATTATTTTCAACCAGTGATAGCCATTTTACAAACGGCACGAAAGCCATTTTTAAGGGCGGTAAATTAGGGATTATAGCCACATAACTAACTGATTATGAAAACATCATTCCAATTTCGAGTAAGTAATCAACTTACCGAAGCGTGTAAACTCCTTTCTGAGCAAACCCGCAACCTGCAAAACCGGGCGCTGCCAATGATTGAGAGTGCAAAAATGATCGCCGAACAAACGAGCATCCTGCAAGATCGATTTGGGTCGTTACAGGCGCTGGTTAACTGGCACACCCTCACACAAAAACAGATAGAAGACGCATTCCAGGGCGTTGACACCCTCGGTGCGATAAGCAGGGGCCGCAAAGGCTTCAATCCTGCCGACCTGTTTCCTTACGCAACAATCAAAATTAACCCCACCGATAACTAACTGATCTGATGAATAAGCACGCAGGATATACAGAAATCAAATTGGCCGACGGTAGCACCGTACCCTTAAAATTCGGCATGTGGACTATGCGGGAAATCTGCAAGACGTGGAATACCGACCTGTCAGGCATGCAGGCGGTGGCCGACTCGCTACTGAAGAAAGACCCGTTTACAGCGATGTTCGATATGATCGGACCCGCTGCACAGTACGGCGCGGTAGAAGCCGGAAAGGAAGACACCAGCCGCCCCAGTGAAATGACAATCAGCCGATGGATTGACAACACAGGCGGTATGATCGGTTCGCCGGTTGTGGGGCAGGTGATGGACGCTTTTGCAAATGCAATGGGTACGGATGCGACCGCAGCGGCAGAGCTACCGGCAGGCAAAGGGGCAAGGCCGGGAAAGTAGTAAACGCCGGGGGTGCTGCCGACGGTTGGCAAAAGTCTTGGGCGGAAGTTGAATCAACAGCCTACGGGAAGTTCCGGCTTACCCCTCAGCTTTTCTACGATCTGACGCCCTGGGAGTACTGGCGACACTATGACGGCTATAACGACAAGATTTGCGAGTTATGGCGGATTGCCCGGTTTCAAGCTGCCGTAGTGCTGATGTCGGTTGCGGGAAAAAAGGCACCGTCGCCGGAAAAGCTCTTACCGCTACCGGGTGATCCTGGGTACGGGGAAAAGCAGAAAGAACTTACAGTTACCGGTGATCAATTCATCGATATTTTCTTAAAACAACACGGGGGCCGGTAATGCCGGGTAAAAACTTGTCTACACAAACATTAAGCGTCGAATTAGAAGCCAAGCTGGGCAACTGGTCGAGCAACTTGGAAAAGGCTCAATCAAAGTTAGAGCAGTTTGCTGCCCGCGCCGAAAAAGCCGGACAAACCCTGTCGGTATCACTCTCCGCGCCGTTGGGTTTTCTGGTCAAGAAGATGTCTGACGCCTTCGGGCAATCGGATTCAATGGCGCGGGGGCTGGCCACGCTGGAGAAGAACGCGGACACACTGCAAGCCCGTTTGGCCCACCTCAACGAAATAGCCAAAATGCCGGGCCTGAGTTTTGAGGGCGCAGTAGAGGGTGATATTAAGCTCCGAACGGTTTTAGAGAGTATTTACGGGATTCAGGGCGCGGCCGAAAAGTCTTCTGAGATTATGAAGCAATTCGGTAATTCGCTGGCAGTTGAGGGGAAAGGCAAAGAAGCGTTCGATCGGGTTTTGCATGGCATTCAGCAGATGTCTAACACTGAGTTTCCGTTAGGCGAAGACCTGAATATTATCACCGAAGCCGCGAGTAAAACCGTACCTATCCTAAAAGAAGCGTTCGGATCATCCCGCGCCGAAGACCTTCGGAAAATGGGAATCACCTCTAAACAGGTGATGGAAACAATGTTGAAGGGGTTAGAGAAACTACCCCGCGCGTCCGGCGGATGGAAGAACGCGCTCGAAAACATGGGTACAGCGGGCAAAAAGGCCATGGCTGATGTCTTCGGTTCGATTGATAAAGTAATGGGCCTGACTGGCCTGATGGACCGCTTATCAGGCATCATTACCAGTATGGCCGAACGCTTTCAAACCCTGTCACCGAATGTACAACGGGTTATTGCCGTTCTTGGGGGGTTGGCTATTGTCGTTCCTCCGCTATTGGTGGGACTGGGTTTTCTAACCAGTACAATTTTACCCGCTATCGGGGCCGGTTTTGCTGCGATCTTTAGCCCTATCGGGTTGGTTGTGGCTGCGGTGGCACTGGCGGTGGCTGCGGTCGTTATGCACTGGGATAAGGTAAAGGCCGCGCTCGTCAATTCTGGAGCATGGGATAAGCTGAAGACCATCGTAAAAAGCGTACTGGGTATTGTTGTTTCAATCTTCGGGGTGTTCGCGAACCTGTTGCAAGGCGATTGGGGGGCGTTATGGGAGAGCTTTCTAAACATCCTTAAAAACTCCTGGAACCTGATACTGTCGTATGTTGCGCTAGGCTTGAACGGCATGAATAAGTTGATATCAAAGGGCTTGCGGGCGATTGGCGCGAATAGCCTGGCCGATCCGTTCGACAAAGCATCTAAAACGATCGATGACTACTTAAAAAAGCTCAAATACGACGTTCCGGACGCAACGGGCAAGATTAAGAATCTATTTGACGGGCTTAATTTCGGGGGCAATCGTGATGATAAGATCCTCAAGACCGGGGGCGGTGGTGGAAAAGGGAAGGGCAAAGAAGCCGACACTTGGGCGGAACGGATGCGGAAAGACCTGAAAGCGGTCGATGACCTGATTAAAGAATTTGAAGCGAAGAATCCCGGCAAGATTGACCCTTCGCTGACGTTTATGAAGATGCAAAAAGGCTGGATTCAGGACCAACTAGGCATCAATGAGAAAACTGACCTGCCTAGCAGCACCGATATTGGCCCGGTCAAGTCAGCAGCCCAACGGTATTGGGAAGCTATTTCTAAGGGGTGGCTTACTCCGATGGAACGGGCGTTCAATACCCGGAAAAGCGACGTAGGGCGGATGTTTTCGGATGTTCACGCATCGATTGCCGCGTCGATGAACTCGGTAACCGCCCGGTTAGCGGGGGGTATATCCTGGCCGGAAATCGAGGGGCGTCTTACAACGATGCTGGCGGGGACAAAAGACGCCGTTGCAAAGTATCAGAAAATGGCCGGGGATCTGATGAGACTTCCGGAAGGAGAACGGGCCGCAGCGTTGCAATCCTGGCAGGATTTCAGCACAGGCGTCAGTGAGATTTTAAAACAGGGTATGCAGTCAGCCTTTGAAGGGATTGGGGAAATGCTCGGGCAGATACTTACCAAATCGGCCGGTATTCAGGCATTGCCGCAAATGCTGTTAGGGGTAATCGGTGGCATGGCTATTCAGTTAGGTAAACTCGCTATCGGAATCGGTATAGCGTCGGAGGGGATCAAAAAGGCATTTACCAGCCTGGGCGGGGTTGGTGCCATTGCTGCCGGGGTTGCCCTGATTGCACTTGGTACGGTTGCAAAGGCAGGGGCCGCGAAGATCGGTAATAGTGCTCCAGCACTGGCCAAAGGCGGGCTTGCCTTCGGGCCTACAATGGCCATGATTGGCGACAATCCACGCGCCAACGTTGACCCGGAAGTTGTTGCCCCGCTGAGTAAGCTAAAAAGCGAACTGGGGGGCGGTAACGGGCAAAGGGTGCAGGTTTATGGGCAAATGGATATTGGGCCGCTGGCTATTGCTTTGAAAGAATGGAACATAGCAAACACGGATCAGCGATAAGAAGGGTTAACAGTTAGGTTATGGGTTAGTTGGAGAAAGGGACCGTTTTACGGTCTTTTTTCTTTTCTACTGAACCGCGTAATGTAGCTGGCCACTGGTATCTGATTGCAAATCTAAGGCTACTTTGTTGAGGGCGTTAAAGGACACCATAAACGGGGATGTTTTTTGCCCCCTGTTCTCAATAGGCCAAAGGTCGGAATCGATACCCGGAACAATAAAGCCGCCCGACAACCGGATCTTTCCTTCGTTGGTTGAAGCGTAAATCACATACTGACAGTTTGCGCCGGGACATTTACGTTTTGCCGTGGTGATGCTGCGGAGGGTGGCGTCTGATCGGTCGAGACTATACCCGGCACTCAGCAGGTACGCGCCAACTTTTTTGTATAACTCCTCATCCGGTAGCGAGGTATTCAGAAGAATTACATTTGCTTTCTTTATCGGGGTCGAGTTTGATTGGGCGTAGGTTTGGTGAGTCAGTATGCAGACCAGGGCAATAACGAGGGCTTTCATTTGTCGAGGTGTTGATTTGTTCGTAATGATAATCAATCCCCTCCGCAGCGTTGCAAATTGCAACGCCGTATTTCGCAAACGGTAAGCCCTCAGCGATCCGCGCCGAATGCCCACGCAAATAGCGAAACAGCCCGATTTCCGTCAATCTCAAAAATCGGGGGGTATATTTTGCCTGTCACCCTTTTTTTTCTCTGCATTTCTTCAACCTCACGGCACGATCTGATCAAAAGCGACCATTGTACCAACTCTTGATTATCGTTCAATACAGGGCAAATATGGGCGTCTTCTTCGCCTTCATCACCGACCGAAATCCGCATCACCTCAGCAAGTGTTTTGCCACGGTCCCGGTAGATGCGAATTTCGGGGCCGGTGCTGTACTTCCGGTAGAGGATAACGACTGATTCGGGGTTGCATTTCGGAAACCTCTGATAGTGTTCTCCGATCCAATCCTCCAGCATGTCTACAAACATTTCCGGGGAGTCTATTTGTATAGCATCTTTGACCAGTTCGAGAGCCTTACCGCAAAGGGACTGGAGGAAACGATTAGGATGATTGAGCCAGATACCCGCTATGGTTGCCCGTATCAAAATAGTGTTAGTTTGTGGTTAACATAATACCATACAAGATACGATTATTCCGGCAAGGGGTAGCCCGATGATTTGAGAATGATTTGAGAATGATTTGAGAAATCGCACCAGGTGGTATAAATATTCCGAGTAGGGGCGTTTCCGGCACTGGGCCAATTTGATGTAGATACAATAGTTAGTATAACAACTAAATGGCCCCCTGCCGCAAGAGGGTCTACTCCACTGGACACCCTTTAGCCTATAAGGTGGAATAATCCCACCTTATAAGATGTCACAATTTGTGACACCCCTCATTTGAAACGTACGCCGGGAGTACAATTAACCGATTCTGTCACGGTAAAAAAAGACCAGGCCCGGAAGGGTTGAGTTTTCCGTGTCAGTCACGTGAGGGGTTTTTTATAACCAACAATGTCTTATATTTGTAATACATAATATTACAAAAGAATGGCAAAGCAAACGAAGGTATCGAAGACCTACCGACTACCAGCCGACACAATCGGGCTGATTGAAAAATTGGCCACCTTCTTCAATGAAAGCGGGGCCGAAGCCGTCGAAAGGGCTGTAAACCTACTGGAACGGGAGAAAGAGATCGAGATTAAACGCGAGTACGATCAGCGGATGAGTCAGGTAAAGTCCGGGAAGTGAACGTACCCGATTTTCATATGATGAATAATAGCATTATTTTGTAATACATTGTTGTTTATTTGTCTTGCATTTATCAGATTAGGTAGTTATATTTGTTTCAAGATTAACAACCGGGGATATTCAGAAAAGGCGAAATAGTACCGATGAGGTTGCCCGCTGGACCGTATGAAGCCCAAAAAACAGTAAACCCCTCCACAGATGCCCTAGGAAAGCCGGTGGAGGGGTCACAAGTCAAACACTTTAACTTATCATTAAAATGATTCAACGAGCGCAAAGTTCGGTGGCTGGGACCACTATTGCAAATCAAAATGTACAAACGGTAAAAAACACTACCGTTCAATCAACCTTCACGCTGCCGGATTACTTCGCAGCCCAATTTGCAACCCCTGATTTAGAGCAGCAACTCCGCTACGACTTTGAAGCGATGCGGGACGGGTTTACCGATAACAGCCGAAACGAAGAGGATAACGCGCGAATGAACGCCATTTACGACGCGGCTATTCAGTTGTTTGATTCGGTAAAGGAGCCTCGCCAACTGCCTGACGTTCAAATCAACTCCGATAAGGTCCGTTTCTACGACATTGCAAAGACGGTCTTTGCAAGCCAAACGGTGATTCAGTCCGATGGTATGTTTTTCGACCTTGTTTCTGATCCTGATAGTTTGGCACAGGCTACCGAGAACATTGCCGCCTGGTATTCTGCCTGGGTTATTAACATAGATAACAGCGCGGGTGATATTCCAGGTAGCCACCTCCTGTTTACCTCACTAATTGAGTTTCTTTCCCGGATGGGGCTTGCGGTTTGTGATGCGGAGGTAGAAAAAGCGGTTGGTAAGTGTGCGGCTGTAAAAACGCTGGACTCCCTCAATAAACAACTTGCTGACGCCAAAGATTACAACGCCTTACTAGATCGGTTCAATGTTGCACTGAATAAGAGTAACGAAGCACTAGCGGAGTCAACCGCCGAAATCAAACGGCTGCAGGATCTGTACGAACCGGCTACACCTGCCACGGAAGGAGGGGCTAATGAATAACCCCGCTTACAATCAGATTGCCGCCATTCTGGAGCAACAGGACGCCCTCGCTGAACTGGTGTTTGGTCCGCAGGCGCTGCCGCCTACCGAAGCCGAAAAAGCCCTTAACGCCCTTACTTCGGAAATCGAGCAATTCGCCGAAGACCTGGCCAACGGCAAGTTTCACTACGCAGCGGTATAACTCAATAATAAAGGGGGTGGGTATCTCATACCACCTCCTTACCCCTTCACTTTCTTCCAACTTCAAAACAACATTCAGCAATGAATACCCCAAACTATATTTTACAGCGTAACAATCAGACCGTAATTAATTTACGTCCTATTCACGAACGTATGGGGTTTACCCCTACTGAGTTCCCGTCCTGGTTTAAAGATCGGATTCGGAAAATGGACCTGACCGAAGGGCAAGACTTCGTGAAGTACAGCGAGAACCGACACTTTCAGTACGTGGTCCCGGTAAAGGTGGCGCTCTCAATCCTCAACACCGTACCCGCAGCCAAAGCCGCACCGATCAAAAAAGAGATTACCGAGACGCTTGCGGCCGACACACCAACGGAAGCCGAGAATAAGCCCGTAGGGACGCCGGAACAAAAAACTTTACCGTTGTTCGTCTCAGAACCAACCACGCCCGTAGCGGTCAAATTATCCGGGCCTGTCGGGGTTATGCAGATTGAGGGGCGGGCGGCTGTGAATGCTGGCGACCTGTTCAAGTTGTGGGCGAAGAACGAAACGGCGCGGGTCAACGACTGGGTGCAGCGATGGATCGTAAAGTATGACCTATTCGAGGGCCGGGATTATATCGAATACAAAGCCCCTGATTCGGCAACGTTCCGGAAAGTTACCTTTCATATCCTGTCCATCGACGCGGCTATCATTGTCGCCAAAGGTCAGACTTCGGGCAAGGGTCGTACGGTCGCCGACTACCTGACAGAGTACCGGAAAGACCTCAAAAAACAGAAGCTACCGACCAAAGGCAGGCTGTCAGACTTCATCGGCATGGAGCCGGTAAACGTTGCCCCTGTTGAGCCGGAACCAGCGTTAGGAATCCCAACGCCATTGGATCTGTTGTCTGAGCAGCAAGTTCCTCTTACCAACCCTACCCCTGTCGATCCGGTAGCACCTCAGCCACTGACCAGTGACGCAGCGACCCCACCGGTCAGTGAATCACCGGACTGGGTAGACCCGGAAGACCAGCCGCAGCCGGAAGAGGACCAGGGGCCAAATATGTTTGATCTGATGGTGAAGTTTTCACAGGGACTTTTACAGCAGGCACAGGGAATGTCAGAGCTCTACCGGCAGATGCTGGCCACGTCTGGAACCGTCAGCGAACTGGTCAAGATCGAGCAACAGGCAGCACTTCGTAAACTCGGTTTGTACCCTGGCAAAGCAGCTATTCCGGCGATGACGCTGCGGGACAAGATCAACCACGCGGTCAGCAAACGCGCCGGTATTACGGGCGAAAAACACGAAGATATTTTCAAAGCAATTTACGCCCGGCTGGCCAATGATTACGGCTACAGCGTTCTGGATTTCGAGCGCAAAAAGGGACAGTCTCACCTCCAGCTTTGCGAGGAACTCGGCATTATCAGCATTGTCTGGGACATCGTGAACGGGGCCGCATTCAATCGCTACCCCACATCCAAACCAAAGGCCACAGCCTGACGCCATCCGGCAATATCCACAATGAAAGTTAAAGGAAGGATGCAGTAAAGGCCCGGTAATATTCTACCGGGTTCTTTCTTAAAAAGTGCGTTTCCAGCGAGTTGCCGCGTTCAATGTCTCATTTTCCCCACTTCTGGGTACTATTCAAAAGCCATGAAATCACATCAAATCATACTGCGGTTCTCCCGTTGGGTGGATCGTAACGACAATAAAGTACTTGCCCTGTTCTACATCGTTTTCGTGCTGGCTCTGGCATTATCGTTCATCGTGGCACCATTCACCGGATTATGGAAACCATAGGCTACGCGGGAGGATTTGTCGCCCTGGGAATGATCCTGTCGATTCTGGCACTGACGGCGATCTACAGCAGCCGACGCGCCAAAGACTTCGCCGTGAAGGTGATCTACCGGCTACTGCCTAATTACGTGGATCTGGTTATCTACGCGAACCTGGGGCCGGTTTATGTGACTCTAATCGAGATCAGCACCGACGGCGAAGACCCGAACTACGGCCCGAACCCGCAGCGGCAGCATATGCCGAAAGTTGCCCTACTGGAAATACAATTCAACCTGGCGAAGAAAAGCCACTTTCATAACCGCCACTGTCTGATCGGTTACGAATTGATTACCGAGACGCCCGCAACGGTGGAGGAAAACGAAGAGGAAACGCCCGCCGTATACTGGCATACGTTCAGTCTGCTATTTATGGATTTCTATCTACCCGCTACCGGGCCGTTTGCGCCACTATAGCCGCCGAGATTATGACAATGATGATGCCATATCGATCAAGAAAGAGCCGGTACCTCGATAGTCTTTGGACCGAAGAAGAGGATCGGTATCTGATCCGAAATCTAGGGAAAGAGACATACCAGGAAATCGGCGAAGCATTGGGGCGGTCAGCAAAGAGTGTCAGAAACCGAAAAGACCGGTTGGGCCTTCCTTCGCAGTTTGGCATGGTACGCCCGGACAATGGCAACTATACCCCGGAGGAAATACATTTCCTCTACGACAACCACGGAAAGATGACCTACAAACAAATGGCGAAGCACCTGGGACGGTCTACCTCATCGGTTTCAGTGAAAATATTCAAACTAGGTTTTACCCACAAAAAACCGCCCATTGTCTCTACGAAAATAGAGAATAACGTTTTGTATTTCAACGACTTATTAGTAAATTAGAGCATGAGAAACCAGGCAAAAAGCCACCTCCAAAAAACTTCCGTTATGGTTGGATTCGACTTAGAACCAGTCCGCGAACTGGTCAAGATCACCGAGAGTTTTTTTCTCCAGCACGCACAACCCCGCGCCCTGAATCACCCTTCCGGCAAGCATGTCGATGTGGATATGTTTACCCGGTTGACGAGCGCATTGATTCAGGCCCGCGAACTGGTTGGAAACTTTGACGAGTTCCGGCAGGAGTGCGAAGATTTCGCGTCTGGCAACCTTCAAATGTACATTGATGACTACCGGGAGAAGCACCCAGGCAGAAGCCGGGAGTTTGATCCATTCGATGACCTGTTCGAGCGTTTCAATCCTGACCACACCTACGCTTTTGTGAAGGACATCCGCCAGTTCGCTGAGTTGGTACGGATTACGGAAGCGTCGAAAGACGAACATATCCGGCATTGTCTGGATGGGTATAACGCCTTCATTGCTCAGTGGTACGAAATCGTTTACCGGTACTATTCCGACACCCTATGTCCTGACGGACGGGCTTGTGCCGCCGAGCTTCTTGCCTACTACCACCCGCGCCATGCTGACACCATTTGAGTATGACGTGCTGTATCTGCGCTGTCTGGTGTATGCGGTAAAGGACTCGATGGAGCCGTTCAACGCCCGAAAGCTGGCGGACAAACTCGGAACGTCAATCAACGCCATAGCGCGGGCCTGTCGGTCATTAATGGCTGGCGGCTACCTCGACCGGAGCCACAACCCGACGCAACCGGGGCGGCAGATAATCAAAGAGCCGAAGGTTTTCACGCCCCGCGCCACCGCCTACCAAAGTAAATACTTACCCGGTCAAAACTAACACGATGGCATTTATCAATCTTGAATTAATCGGAGCCCTGCGAAACGAAGCCCGTCACGCCTTCCGACTCGCTGAAAGCGTTTCCTACGGATGGGATAAAGAAGAGTCTACGATGCTGGACCCGGAAACGTATATGATGATGATTAAGGCGCACTTTCAGGCCAAAAACCTGTTCGACAACCTCAGCAAGCTCCACACGGTACTGTCCGATTTTGCGGCTGGCGACTTTCAGAAGTACATTGAACAGTTCGAGGAGTTTGCCGAGGACGGACAGGTGTTCGACCCCATTGATGACGTGCTTTATTTCTTCACTGCCGGCACTATTGACGGGCGGGGAACGATTCACTCACTACCGCCGAAGATCGAACAGTACGCCGAACTCTGCGCCCTGACGGGGTCTTACGCCCGCATCCGGGAGACAAGCCGAACCGGTATTCAAAAGATATTCGGCGACGCATTCAGACCGCACTACGAAGCCGAAGGCCCCGACAGGGAGCGTACTTTTGTCCCGGAGAGCGAACTACCCGCCGATCTGGTTGATGTACTCCATGCAGATCGGGACATCAAAGAGATTGAGACAGAATACGCGCTGGATAAGTACAACGATTTTTACCACGCCTGCCGGGTTCTGATCGAGGTTCACGCTTGCAGTGCGGAGTACGAAACGGAAGAAGAGGCAGCACAGGGGTTGGCGGTTGAGTTGTTGGGGTACTTCAAAGCCAACTGATCCGATGGAAACGAAAGTAAAAAGTACAACCGATGAGTTTAGAACCCGCGTCTTCTGGCGGTGGAACGATTACCAGCAGCGGGTAAAGAACGGCGGAACGGTCGAAGCCAACGAAGGTGTAACCGCGCATCACCTGGATTCGGTTGATTTGTTCCTACGTGGCCACCTCTGCGGTGAGTATAACTTACGGTTCCTCAACACCGAAATACGGCAACTACTGGATCTGTTCAAGATTATTCACAAATCAACCCAGGATGCCTACGAGGACGTGTTTTGGCTCATTGTCGATGCCTACCGGGATATGATCGAACTGGAACTATATGAAATGATTCCGGCCCTTAAAACGGCTCTGGCGAAGATCACCGCGAACCACTTTCCAAACGTCGCCCTGTTGGTGTTTCCGGAGGACCCGCAGGCCGACCACGTAGATTCATTGATTATCGCCTACCAGTGGGACAAGGTAAAGGACCCGGCTACGACGCAGCCAGCCAGACCGATCGACATCGTTTTAAAAGACCACAACCCCGACCGGTGCTATGAACGGGCGATAGCTGACAACCTGCCACTATCCGCGCAAAAGCTATGCAGCTACATCGATGATATTGATTTAGCCTTCCGGGTCTACCTGATGAACCCATCGAGCAACCTACGACGGTTTTACCGGGAGGTAGCCCGCTTTGAAAAAGCATTCCCGGCGGTGGACATCAAACGGGTGATCACTGCGGCCATCGATGAGGACCTAAAGGGCCAGCTACTCAATAACGAGATCTGGGAGGTTATGCCCCGGTTCAATGAAGGATGGAAGAAAATTAAAGAGCGTTATGATTTGTAGATACAAAGGTAATTATTAACGGTGGGTAGGGTAAAGGCGCGGGTCGATGATCTGCGCCTTTCTGTTGTTGTGCCTGTAATGCTTAATACGAAACGGAGCAGAAGTCCCCAAAGGGGCTGGTAAAGGAGGTGTTGGGTTATTCTAGTCCTTCATAGGTGTTGACTATTGGCCCTGCTTTGACCGGTTAAGGCCTTTTGTAATCTCCGCATACTATTAATATCTTTCCGTCAAATCATAGTGTGAAACTAATGGAGATTGAACTTAAGGCATTAGATAAACTATTGGAGCATCTTTATCATGCCAGAGAGTCTGTAAGTCCCGGCTCATTGCCTTGGTTCGTTAATGCAAAAGGGGGCTCACAAGAATACGGTAATTTTTTGCAAAGCAAAGGGTTAGCTACGCCTGTAGAGTACCAGCGATTTGTTATTACATCCTTTGGTAGAAAGGTATTCGAAGCGGGAGGGTGGATTGCCTATCAGGCTAAACTTCAACAAGAGGATGAGCAGAAAGTACTTGAGTTATCCTATTCCCGACAAAATGCCGAAGCGGCTACAAAAAGCGCAGATGCTGCCGAGAAATCAGAAAGGCACGCAAAGTCAGCAAGCTATGCTGCATGGGCGGCTGGAGGATTAACGCTTCTATCACTTATCCTTGCTGTACTCCAGAACTGCGAAAACCGGACACAGAGCTCACGAATAGATAGCTTGAATGTAGTGGTTAAGTCAATAGGTTTATCATTGAAATCATCAGACTCGTTATTGAACCAAGCACAACAAAGCCAATTGCAAGCCAGGTCCCATGCTCCGAAAACTGCCAGTACGTTAACTGTTAAAAAAAAGAAGTAACCTTCGTTGTTGGCTTTTTTTATGCGAATCTACTATTCAAACACTGACATTTTTCTTTGCCTTTCCATTTGACTGTTTGAAAATTCGTCTGTACATTAATTGAAAAAGCAGACTATGGAGCCATTTGAAATCGCAGGAGAAGAGTTGTTAAAGGTTATGGATCAAAGGAATCTGATTTTTACAAAAAAGCGCGAATGCATTGATCGATTGAAAGATCTTTACTTTGAATCCAAAAATTGCCCGATTAACAAAGTTCAAGAGTATTGGGCCGTATCAGATTATTACTGGAAGGAATATGAACAGCTTGAACTTGAGCGGATTCAATTAAGTGAGAAGGGTGCTAAATTAGGCAAAGAGATGACAGATTCGTATCACAGTGGTGTGGAAAGGATAGAGTCTAGTTTTGCTGAGCGAATACGTAAAATTAAGGAGGGAGAAGCACAAAACGATAACTCACCATAGCCTAATAATCCTTAATTGTCCATTTACCAATCCGAATACAAATACATCCCGCTCACTGTCACCTTATCCGCCTGCGCTTCAATCTCCCGCTCGACGGCATCCGGCACATTGGCCAGCAGGTCATACCCCGTCAACCGCTCAATCTCATCGACGCTCACCCGGTAATCGCTCCAGGGCTTTTCGCCGAAAGCGTTGGTATTCGGTATAAATACAGCAATAACCCGCGTCTGAGCGTTGATCCTGCCGAGGTCGTCACTTCCTACCGGTAGGACTACAATCACCTTCCAGAGCGCAGAGGGAACTGTGACTTTGCCATCCGCCAGAGTAACAGCCTCCCCGTTGTCACCGATGCCGCCTTTACCATGCGTCCCCGCAATAATATACGCTTCATTACCGTCGGCAATGAGCTTCCGGGTGTAGCCTTCCAGTAGGTTCCAGCTTTCACGGTTATGGCGCGGAGCCTGCGGGACGATGTTGGTCATGAAAAACGTGGTGCGGTTTTCCTCGGCCGTTGAGTCCCGGTCATCCGACGGGCAGAGGTGGCCACGGTCAAAGCCGCTGAGGGTGTAATCGTCGTGCCGTACCTGATACCATCCAGCCGGGAGAGTTTGATCCGGAATGAAGTTGCCGGAATAGCGTGTTGCCGACCCCTTCCAGGCGGCCGACGAATGCCAGGAACACCAGTTGGCAATGCCTGTGCTGCGGTTGTAGCTGAGGACGTAGGTGGGCCGCTCGATGAGGTAATTGTTTTCCTGGGTACCTGCGTTGCTGGGATTGCCCAAAGCAAGATTAGCGTCCCGGGTGGGTATGGAGGTGTCCGGACCCGGCTGATCTGCTTTTTTGCAGGCAACGGGAACCAGAAGAAAGAAAACGGCAGAGAGGAGGTAAACGGGGATGCGGTTCATAGCATTGGACCCAGCTACCGCAATGAGTATTTTTGGTTTCTGGCTTATCTTCTCTTCCACGATCTGTAACACGCGTTAAGCTGGCTGGTTTACATTTTGCCAGGCAGGACTTGGGGTAGAGAACGCACTTCGATTTCAGTTAGTATTTCTAACTTATTTTACGGTTGCAACCGCTGCATATTCTCATCGACCAACTCACTAAAGATGTGCAAATAATTTCGTTCCAGGGTCTTCAGGTGCTGAATACCCAAAATCTTTTGTACGGCTTCGGTTCGGTAGCCTCGGAGAAGGAATAAGGCTCCGGCCGTCTTCCGACAAATCTTGGTGGTTAACCGGAAGGGCAGGTCCATCACCTTCTGGATGGTCTCCAGGTTGCGGTTCACCCGCTGAATCGTCACGGTAGGCCAGTCAGGAGCCCGCTCCAACAAGGCTTTTGCTTCGGGCAGTAGGGGAATATGGGAAACGCCCCAGTCGGGTCTGGCCTGGTGAACAGCCTGGAACTTCTGCCGCCGGATGACAATCTTTTGTCCGAAGGATAGCTCCACCAGATGTTCCGCCGGATTCCGAGCCAGTTGAACGGCATCTTTGAAATCCAGCCCGGTATAACAACTCAGCAGGGCCCAGTTCCGCACGGTGTCCAATTGCTCGGGTAATACCAGCTCAGCTAATTGTTGAACTTGCTGGGGAGTTAAACAGTAAACCGTTTTGGCGGGCTCAGCGGTGATATGCCACTCACTGAGTTTGTTGCGGATAAGAAGTTCCTGCTCGACGCTATATTGCAATAGCTCCCGAATCTGCCCGATGTATCGGGAAGCCGAGTCGATGGACAAGGGGCGCTGGCGGAGCCAGAAATAGTAGGTTTTTGCCCAGCCAACGGAAACCCCATCCAGTGACAGATCCGGAAATAGATTCGTAGTTAAATAGGTGGAAAGTAGGTGATAACCCCGGTTCCACTTGTAGAGCGTATTGGGGGAACTACGCTCGGGTAAAGGGGCCTGGTGTAATTTCGTCAGGTACTCTTCATACACCGATAGGAGTTGAACCGAGATTCGTTCTCCCGAGAGCCAGTATCGCTGAATTAATGCGGGTGACATCCCCTGATTCGACCGCTGTATATCCATCATAATGGTGCGGTGATCCGCCCGAATATCCGATAGACAGCGGTTGACGACGCGGGCTTCCCGCGTGGGCCCCTCAGCCTGCTGGCGAGCGGGGTTCCAAAGTGATCGCAAAAGGTAGATACCAGACCCGTACGGTGGTACGTCCTGATCATCGACGTGCAGTAGGCATTGCAGTTCATCAAACTCCAACTGCGTATGTGGAGGGAAATCAAAGGTCAGCTTTAGGCTCACCCGCTGGCGGGCGGGGCGGGGTTGTAATCGGGACGGTGGGGGCATGGGGTACAGTAAAAAATCAGCGCGAATATATTCCAATCATATGAATAAACCGGCGATTCATTGGTAGGTTTGCCGCATGGATTCATTGACCCTAACCCCTTCCTTACCGCTTAAAAGCCGTGTTGCCCTTGTTTTACGGTTCGACTTTGCCCCGCAGGCTACAAGTGGCCTGGCCGAATTACAGTGCCACTTGACGGTGAATGAGTCTACGGTAGAAGCCTACGGATCGGGCGTATTTACCCTACCCGCCTTGTGGAATGCCGCCACGCAATGCCCGGAAGGGGACTCCGCCGAAGCACGTATCGTCAATCACCTGCTCTCGGATATTCGGGCGGGTCACCTCTCAATCGTTCAATCGTTGATTCGCGCCGACCTGCCGGTAAATGCCCAGCGCGTACAACACCATTGGCTAAGCGGTGAATCCATAGCGCCCCGGTTGATTCACGTATATGATGAATACCTGACCACGTTACTGGCTATGCCCGAGCCCGAGCGCCGGGCCGTGGGCACCCTTTACAAATGGCAACTCAGTTACCGGTATCTCAAGACGTATCTCGAGTCCACCGGCCAAGCAGAATTACCCCTGAATCGGGTTACCATCGGGTGGGCGAAAGACTATTACCAGTGGCTGCGGGCTCGTCCGCTGGCCATCAACTATTCGACGGAACTAATCGGCAATGTGCGCGAAGTTCTCCAGTTTGCCCTGGAAAACGAATTGATCCCCGAGAATAAGTTGAGTTCTTTGAAGCTGACCTGGCAGGCGAGCAAAGCGATCCACTGTTTGTCGTTGGTTCAGCTCCAGACGCTGGAGCAACTCGACCTACCTAAACCGCTGGATCGGGCCCGGTGGTGGGCTCTGTTTTGCTGTTATACGGGATTGGATTACCCCGACGCCATTGCGGTGGTGAAAAATCCGGAAGCTCATCTGGTTCGTTTGCCGCAGGGGGACAAATTGGTCTGGAAGCGTTTGAAAGTCAAGCAGGTGCATCAGGCGTATCCCGAGTGGGCGATTTGCCATATTCCCCTGCTGGAAGAGACCCAGCGGCTGCTGCCCCGAATGCTGTCCTTACGGGCACCCTCGTTTACCGGCCTGAATGAGAACCTAAAGAAGATCGAAGGTCGGCTGGATTTACCGTTTCGCTTCACCACAAAGGTGTGCCGTAAAACGGCGGGTGCGCTGTTTATCCACCGGGGATACCGGATGGAAGCGGTGCAGAAGATCCTGGGGCTGAAGGATTTCAGGACGTTCCAACGGCATTACCTGACCACCTGGCAGGAGGTGGTCGATGACAACATGGAACGGTTGCAGGACTCGGAATCAGGGTCGGGAGATTATCTAAGGTAATCACTCCATATCCACCGATTTCAGGAACTGGTAGATTCGCTCCGCGAGTTGAAACTGGCTGAGGGCATTGACCTCGTACTGGGTAAAGTAACCCGCTACGATCATTTTGCCTTGTTGGCAGTACTCCTGCTCCGCCGGAGAAAAAGCATCCCCCTGGTCCCAATTAAGATCGAACGTAACCACTCCCGTTGGCAGATGGTAAAATAACGAATAGGGAGTTAGGTCAGGCGGGGTGATTGGCTGAGTTCCGGGATGGTTCATCGCCCGCTTGAAGGCAGCGGGAACGGTTCGGGCTATGGAAATACATTCGGACTGGCGATCTAGTATGTCTTTTCGGGTCATGGCGGAAGACGGCGAGCGGAAGCGGATTCAATTGACGCTATTCACCGGGGCCGTAAGATATTCAGATTTTCCCTTCCGTGTTTGTTGGATAACTGAATAGTGGTACTGTGCTAATCGGAGGTTTGTTAGACTGACCTAGCCATATTCAGAAAAACAAAATGCTACAAACAGGATTTGTATTAATAGTACTGGCCTGTTTAAACAGGCTATAATCGGTACCCTAAAAATATACCTACTAGTTTGGTACCATACTTTCCCTTGAAATTTGCAATACCAAGTCGGGAGCCTAAAATAAATCGATTATTTAGCTCATACGCATATTCTGCCGTTAAATGATAACCTACATTTAGTTCATTCGTTTGTTGGCGACTTTGTCGGTTAACAATAACCTGATTCCCATTATCAATCACATATCTTACTTCTTCTAACATATTGTCCATACGATACCAGACTGAAGGTCCGCCCCCAAGTCTTATAGCGTGACGAGAGTTTTTAATAAAATTAACTAGAACTGTCATGTCCCCAGTAAATCTCTGCCGCCTGTGACCTTCGACATAATAAGCGTCGGTAAGCTGTAGGCGGGGCCGTCTTATGGGTATAAATCCTATGCTGCCCTCAATAACAATTCGATTGTTGGCAATTTGATGAACAAATTGAGTTACATAACGAATTGCCATTTTGTCGGGGGCCGCTACACTTGTTTTAATACCGAGGTTACGTGTTGGAAACAAGACTATAAAATCTTCAGGTGCTTTTAAACTCATATAGTCTATGCCTACCCGGATCGAACTTCCTCCATTATTTATCTGAGACTGAGCTACTGATAGTATCCCTAGATAAAGGCCAAATGCCAGGATAGATTTATTCATCGCTTAAAAGTATTAAGGGTGGATAAGGATTCAACTGGAAAAACAGTCAGCTTAAATTCAGAATTTTGGCTCGTGTTTAAACAATACGATGTTTTTTAATTAGTCGTTGCGTCCTATTTAGCTATTTTTCCAAGCAAGAATGATTAGATTTCACGTCCAGTCTAGGTAAGGTTGGAGAGCCTATAAAACGTGGATTTGTTGACAATTGGCTGAAAATTTGACTTGTAAAGTGTTGGTATTCAGAATGAAAAACAACTCATTCTACCAGTCAAAGTCTGAGAACAGGCTCGATTGACGAGTTAGGCAACGTCGGCTTACTGGACTTCCCCAGTTGTCCCTTGAGTCAGTTTCAGAAAGAACCTCTTTGCCCATTGGTGTACTGAAGCTATCGCGGGTACAGACTAATTTACTCCCGCTCCATGATCGCCCGAATCTGACGATACGTTGCATTCTCCTTGTCGCCCCCGGCGAGTTCCAGCAGGAAAGCCAGTACCTGTTTGTAATCGTCCCGGTGCAGGGCCATAAACGCGGTACCTACCTCCAGACCGGTACCGCTGGGTCCGGAAGCAACGACGGGCTTCTCATCGATCAGGATGTAGGCAGCAATTTTCCGCATCACATCCGCCATGAGAGAAGCCCGTACATTCAGGGAGGCTGGTCGTTTCATGGCACGACTGCTATCCCGAATTTCAAAAACCGTTGCTTTGATGATCATGGCGATTACGCGGCCTGGCGCATTGAGGTGGTGTAATCCTCGACCGGGGCTTCTATAATCGCCAGCCGACTCGTGTTGATGGCTTCATCGCGGTCGGCAGCGGACTTGTACTTTATCGCGCCGATCATCTGACTATCGTCACCGTAATGCAGGTTGAAGCAATGTTTATCGATGTCCCAGCGGATGAAATTGTCGGTGTGTGCAGCCGCCCGCTTCACCATTCGGATGCAGCGGTGGCAGGCGTCTTTACTGCTGAGGAGTTCACTATTCATCAGGGGCTGGTGTTTCTCGGTCATGAGTCGCACCTGGTAATGGCTCGGACTTTTGGCTTCTTCGATGATAAAATACATAGGGGTAGTGTTTATGTGGCAGTTATTTGACTAGTAGTATATCACTCCATTTGGTCGTATAGCAAGGGGATAAATGCCGCTGGTGCATCCGCCAGTTCTTTTCGTAAAAACCTTGCTTTGCCAGCCTGATTTTATCGCGACCGTACCTTCCGTTTATCTTGTCGACCAGCTTACTAAGTTGAGCCTGGCGCTGGTCAGGCGTTTCATTAAATATCAATTCCTGCTGGTGGGATTCAGAAACGATGTCATTGAGAATCACACCCACCTTCTGGTATTCATACCCTTTCCGGTAAATCGACTCCAGCACCGTATCGGCGTACTGGAGCAGTTCCATCGTGGAACTGGTAGGGTGTGGCAAAATGACGGTCTGACTGTTGGAATAATGTGGGCCTACCTTGTCGAACCGGTTGGTATGCAGAAAGACGGTTACGACTCCGGCCGCTGAACTATGCCGACGCAGCTTCTCCCCGGCGCGGGCTACGTATGTTGCCAAGGCTTCCCGGATAGTTTCCAGGCTCCAGACTTTCGTACCAAACGAAGGAGCGCAACAGATCGATTTCTTGTGCAGGGGCTCGGTATCCAGCGACCGGCATTGAATGCCCTGAAGTTCATAAACGAGCCGTAAGCCTTCCACGGTCATAAACTGCTTAATCCAGTCGTGGGGCATTTTGCTCAGATCCAGTGCGGTTTTAATGCCATTCCGTTTCAACAATGCCTGGTACCGGTAGCCCACGCCCCACAGGTCGCCAATCGGAAAGTCAGATAAGATCTCATTGCGCTTTTCAGGCGTATCCATGATAAACACACCACCAAGCTCGGGATGCTTTTTGCAATACTTATTGGCGACCTTCGCCAGCGTCATCGTTTCGCCAATACCGATCGATATAGGGATGCGGGTCCATTGCCCCACGGTATTGATAAGCATCCGGGCAAACTCCTCTAAATCCGGGTGTATCGCTTCGTAGCCGGACGCTTCAAAAAAGGCTTCATCAATGCTGTAGACATGCACGTTTTCCAGAAACCGGCCCATCGAGTCAAAGACCCGACGGGACATGTCGCCAAAGTGTTCATAGTTGCTGCTGAATACCTGTATGTTATAATCGCTGATGAGTTTGTCCATCTGAAAGACGGGTTGCCCCATTTTGACCCCCACGGCTTTGGCTTCGTTCGACCGGGCTATTACACAGCCGTCGTTATTGCTGAGCACAATCACCGGCTGCCCGATGAGTTTCGGGTTAAAGCTGCGAATACAGGAAACATAGAAGTTATTGCAATCCGTAATGCCGATCAGGTTCATACCGGTTTCATGATTACCCGGGTGACGACGCCGAATACTTTGAAGTCTTCGCCGGGATGCACGTAAATAGGCAGGTATTTCGGGTTGGAAGACTCCAGCACAATCATTTCACCGGCAAAGCGGATGCGCTTCACGACATGATCGCCATTCAGCCAGACTACCACGATCCGCCCGCCGACTGGTTCGAGGGAACAATCGACTACCAGAATATCCCCGGCTTCGATGCGGTCGCCACTCATGGAGTCCGAGCCAACGCGGACAAAATAGGTCGCTTCGGCATTGAGAATGCAGAGGTCGTTGAGGTCGCACACCTTTTCAATGTAATTCTCGGCGGGACTGGGGAAGCCCGCAGCAACGTAGGAGGAAAAGAGGGGGATTTTAAGCCGGATACCCGGCACAATGCGCCGGATGTCATCAATTCGGATGCGGTCGTTGAGCACGATCATGGTAGGATTCATTGTGATATAATGCAACTATAATACAAATGTTACCATATTGTCAACTATTATCCGTTAATTATATCAGTATGTTTAGATAATGGTATAGTTTTTCCTAACTTTAGGGATACTATCTGGTAGGACAGAACAAAACAGACAACCCGGTTTCCTTTGGAGCCGGGTTGTTTTTATGTAGCCCTTTTTGCTACATTGGCGACATGGACACCAAACGCCGGATGTGGCTCCGTCTCAAGCTCGGCCACACCACCGAAGAGGAATTTAATCAGGAAGTTAGCCGGATTGGAGCGATCCGGATCGATGGTGAGGCTTTGGTGTTTGCGTCCAGCCTGGAAGCCCGCACGATTGAAGTTTATATTGACGACGTGCCGTTCCGGTACATGAAGGAGTTAGTCGGTAAGCATGTGAACGGGGCTGATTTGGTGAGGAGGGTGGGGGAATAATCGTAATTTGCTTTGCTGCTGATAAACAGTAGGTAGGACGGAGAAAATGGTGACAGCCCGGCTTGATTAGCAGGGTTTTGTTTTTGTATTAGTGGAAGTCCTCCCGTTCAGAAGGTGGAGTTTGCGAAAGATTCGAGGACTGTGTAGATTGGAGGGGAAAAACGTATAGCAACAGACCAATGCCGAGAAAGGAACCCAGGGTTAATAGAGAGATTATAGCAGATTATGGCTGGTACACTTCATTGTTGGAGGATCGAAAAACAATTGACACCCCAGTGATTTATGTCCGAAACAACAAAGACAGTCATGCGGCATGGAAGTATCAATCTGTCTATGCATCAATGGAACCTATCGGTCAAGTTTACTTCGGAGTTGAGGTTAAAACGAAAAACCCCAAACGCTTTAAGTTTAGATTAACCTGCCATCATTTAACCGAAGAGCCATTCTTTCGTTTCGATTCCAGCGGACAGCCACATTGGAATCGAAGCTCAAAAGTTAACTTCAAGGAAGAAATGGTATCTACTCCTCATTTTCAGAAGTTTACAGATGAGGGAATTATGATTGCTTACAAAACCGAAAAACTTCTGGATGAAAATGAATCCTTAGCATTGGAAGATATTTCAATGTGCGTAATTCATTTTTGTCACGAATCAAATATGAGGCTTAATGAAGATGATTTTCCGACTATTTCCTTAATTTTGGACGAACAGATCAGTTTATTTGAACCAGAACCCGAGGGAGATCCAACCCGGAAATTCAAATACGAATAATGAAAAAGGCGTTCATGGAAATCTATGAGAACCTGAAGGAGTCTTACAACTCTTTATGGTCATATAAGATTCACGCCGAATCGATAGAAGTCATTACGCCCCTCGTTACCATCACCAGTAAATTTGTTTCGGTTTTCATTACCATACGCAAAGGTAAGTTCGTCGTTACGGATGGAGGCAATATAAATGACGGTGATTACGGCGTTACGCCCGACTATAACGATGAGATTTTTTATAAAATCCTTACCGACTATTCAACCTTCTATGAGGTAAAAACAACCGATTCCGCTAATGCAGATTTTGCCTATTACAAAACATCTGTAGAGATAGAGCGAGTGCCTTCAATTATTTTTGATATGGTGAATTTTATCACCGGCGTTGTTAATGCATCATCGGTGATCTATGTAGATGAAAAAGAGAAAAGCGAACGAGATGGTTTTTTTAGATCCGCTAACGATTATTTGAAAGAGACATTTGGGCCAAAAAGAACAGTGTTTTCCCATGCGCTTTCAGAGTTTCATAAATCTATTCGCTTTAATGCAGCGATTAATGAGCCAAATGGAAAACTGACTTTAGTAAATTACATTACCGGCTCTACTACGAATTACTTTCTTGGAAGTATTGGCCGATCCAACATCAACTTTGAAATAGCGACTGACTTTTTATCATCCGATATTCTTAGAAAAAAGATTGCTCTTGTTAATGACCGAGCCACTGGTTACAACATTGACAAGATGAATCGCCAGTTAGGATATATGGCCTCTAAGAATGACATAGAGATGGTTTTTTGGTCTAACATGAAGGGGTTCGAGCGTTTATGGTTGCAATAATTTGATTGTATATTACCCTGGACTTGCTCCACTCCCGGCTTTTGACCACCAGAAAGAAGTCCCGCACTAGTACCATTATCTCCCGGTCAAATTCAGTCAGTTAGGCGTTTAATTCGTAGATCGCAATCTGCTGGATTGTACAGTTATTCAACCATGCAAAAATTCGGGCGTCAGCAGGGATCTCTTTACCGCACTCCCCGCCTGGCGATCAACACCAAAGTCCAAGTACCGACTACCCCGATAAAAATCCAGATCACCCGGCTGATGCGTTTCTCCATCGGCTTCCAGGCGTTATGCTGAGCCTGTAAATCTTTCTGAACACTCGCTTGTACCGGATCGTAATAATGGGTTGTGTCCGTCGGTGGAACGGTATCTGGCTGGGCGAAAGCGAGGGCGGAGTAAAGGAGCAGCGTCTTCATACTGCTTAGACGCCCCGGTGCGGGTAAAGTCACCTCGGATATTTGCGGTGCGCTGGAGAACACGAAAAATGAAAAGGTTACTGACTAACCGTGTAGGAAGTGTAGAAAGTGCAGGTCAGAAGAAAATATTTTTTGCCCGGATCAATTCTAGTCGATAAGGATCAAGAAAGTCCGAGATTTTACCAACTCGTACCGATAAGGTTTCAGTGAGGGTGGCTGTAACTTGCGGGAAACCAATAAATATATGAAAATCGGATCAATACGAAAATTGCGGAGTCAAACGCTGCCCTTGACGAATTACATGACGGTATCAAACCTTCCACAGCCAATTAACTACGTGTATCGACGCGGGCGGCTGTTCGGTGTGAATGCTTACGGGCGAATCGTTGAGAACCTGACCCGGTAGTACCGGGCGGGTCTCCCCGGCTCAAAGTGTGTCGCCGGACGTACTTCGCTTGTGCAGTCGTTGCGCTTGCATAGCGTGAAACTCTTTCCCGGTTGAGGTCACAAACCCGTCACGGTTCAATTGCTTCGCTATCTCTGCAAACGTCTTACCCTGACTCCGCAGATGGGCTACCATAGCAGACGCCCGCCGGTTGTTCTGATTGTCCGCTGCCTTCCTTTTAATCGACGCTACGCCCTTCGCCTGGGCCTCGCTGGTCAGATTCTCTGGTTTACCCAGTACCGCGCCCTGTTGCTGTTTTACGGCCAATGCTGATTTGGTCCGGCTGCTGATCAATTCGCGCTCGTGCTGCGCCAGCGTCGCAAAGATGCCGATTGTGAGCGTATTGGCATCCGGCATATCAACACATAGGAAGTTAACACCCGAGTCCCTCAGTGTGAAGATAAAGGCTGCATTCCGGCTTAACCGGTCGAGCTTCGCAATGATCAAAACCGCGTCGTTCTTTTTGGCCGCAGCAATCGCTAAAACTAGCTGCTCCCGCTGGTTCTTCTTTCCGCTCTCTACTTCGGTGAACTCTGCAACAATCGGAGAGTCACGAACGAAGCCGCGGACTGAATCCCGCTGCGACTCCAGACCAAGACCCGATTTACCCTGTCCGACCGTTGAAACCCGGTAGTAAGCGATGTACTTCTGAATGCCGTCAGTGGTGATAGCTGTCTTCTTTGCCATGACTTAGCCTACTTTTCAAACACTAAGGATGTGACACAACTCTGTTCGTAACAGGAAGTAATAGAGCTTACCAGCCTATAGTTCCTGTTATACTCTATAGCAATTCTTCGGTTTATCTCTTTATGGCTTAACGCCACATGCTTAATAGTGACAACCTCAGGTATAACGTTCTGAGATTGTCCATGACTTTTGGTACAGGACTGAATCAGACCGGCCGTAATGACAACAGCAACCACTAGTAGTTTCTTCATTGTAAGCCCGTCATGCCGATGGCGCAGCATTAGAAGTCAATTCATTCATGCCTCTTTCGCATTTCTGGCTGTGCGGTTTGGCTACTTAAAAGTACGCAAAAAGTACATTTATAACAAATGTTAAACGTGCGTTCAAGATTTGTTATAGAGCGATACGGTGAACGTACGTACATTTAACTCGCTGATTTATACGTACATTATCCGTAAAAATCGCTATCTTTAGTAACAAACCATGCCAATATAACTAGTATGAAAGACAGCCGATTAGACCTGAAAATTAGCAGCAAACTGAAAGCCGCATTTGTAGCCGCATGCGAAGAGCGCGAGATTAGCGTATCCGACGCAGTACGGGATTTAATTGCAAAAAGTGTAAGAAACTACAAATTAGGCAAAGGAAAGTCCGGAGAAGAGGAAAATTAAATCGTCAACAATATCGTCAACAAAGAAAAACGCAACTAGCTAAGTTGTTGATTATTAGCTAATTGCGTTAGTAGTTCGTGGGCCCACTTGGAATCGAACCAAGCACCTACTGATTATGAGTCAGTTGCTCTAACCGAATGAGCTATAGGCCCGCACCGGAAAACCGGGGCTCCGACCCTAAGGGCAAAGCATCTGCAAATATACAAAAATCGACTTCCGCTTCAAATCGTAACCACAAAAGTCGCCCGATTGGATTGTCTGATGGTGTCGTGCAACACTCTACTCCATTTTGGCGTATATTTGTCTGAAAACCGGTTCCATTCCATTTGGCTTCCCAGAACAAAAAAAAAATCCTGAATGACCCCGTCTACGGGTTTATCACCATCCCGAACGAGTTGACGTTCGATCTGGTCGAACACCCGTATTTTCAGCGGCTCCGCCGGATCAAGCAACTGGGGCTGTCGGAACTGGTGTATCCCGGCGCCCTGCACACCCGGTTTCACCATGCCCTGGGTGCCATGCACCTGATGGGGCAGGCCATTCAGACCCTGCGCGGCAAAGGCCACCGGATTTCGGAACCGGAATGCGATGCCGCCCAAATCGCCATTCTGCTGCACGACATTGGCCACGGCCCATTTTCCCACGTTCTGGAATACACCATCCTGCAAGGCATTCCGCACGAGCGGCTGTCGCTGCTGCTGATGGAAGAACTGAACCGGCAATTCCGTGGTGGCCTGTCGATCGCCATTCAGATGTTCGAGGGAACCTATCCCCGGCCGTTTTTTCACCAGTTGATTTCCAGTCAGTTGGATATGGATCGGATGGATTACCTCAACCGCGACTGTTTCTACACGGGCGTGGCCGAAGGCACCATCGGCGCGGATCGCATCATCAAAATGCTCGACCTCGTCGACGACCATCTGGTGGTGGAAGCCAAGGGGATTCTGAGCATCGAAAATTTTCTGAGTTCCCGGCGGCTGATGTACTGGCAGGTGTATCTGCACAAAACGTCGCTCTGCGCTGAGTCGATGCTGGTGCAGATTATCCGACGGGCGCGGTTTTTGCTGACACAAACGGAGCCGGGTCAGGACCGCGAAACGGCGGTGTTTACGACCCCGGCCCTGCACACGTTTCTGTCAAAACCGATCACGATGGAAGACTTTCAACAGAATCCGGACTACCTGAACGCGTTTACGCAACTGGACGATTACGACATCTGGACGTCGGTTAAATTCTGGAGCCAACACCCCGACCGGGTTTTGTCTACGCTTTGCCAGATGCTGCTCGACCGGCGGCTGTTTAAAATTATTCTGTCAGACCAGCCTTTTGCCGGGGATCTGGTGCGCGAAATTGAGCAGCAATTGCTGGAAGCCGGAATTCAGCAGGACGAATTGTCCTATTTTCTGGTCGAAGGCGTTGCCACTAATTCCGCCTATTTACCGTCTATCGATAATATAAATATCAAGCTGAAAGATGATCGTATTATTGACATTGCCGATGCGTCCGATCTGCCCGGTATTAAAGCCCTGACCAATATGGTCAGGCGATACTACCTCTGCTGGGCGAAAAACCTGACCCGGCAACCGGTTCGGTTGGTATAGTTCAATTTGTTCTCTACCTTAGCGGCACAAATATCCGAGTCTTACATAGCCCCAACGACGACGACGTCAACTCTATGGAATTTACAGTGAAGCAGATTGCTGCCCTGCTCGGCGGTACAGTTGATGGGAATGAATCTCTGAAAATCAGTCAACTGTCCAAAATAGAAGAGGGTAAGGAAGGCAGCATCTCTTTTTTAGCGAATCTGAAATACGAACAGTATCTGTATACAACAGCCGCGTCAGCCGTCATTGTCAATCGGTCTTTTCAACCCCGGCAACCCGTTCAGGCGACCTTAATTTTCGTAGATAACTCCTATTCCGCTTTTACCAAGTTACTGGAGCAGGTAAACCGGCTCCAGCCCACAGAAAAAATTGGCGTGGAGCAGCCCTCCTTTATGGCCGAAACCAGCCGGATTGGCGACCGTGCCTACCGCGGGGCGTTTTCGTACATTGGAGAAAATTGCCTGATTGGCAGCAATGTCAAAATATACCCACAGGCCTATATTGGCAACAACGTCACCATTGGTGACAATACGATCATTCATGCCGGTGCACGAATCGTCGACAATACCGTAATTGGTCAGAATTGCGTCATCAAACCGAATGCGGTGATTGGCAGCGAAGGCTTCGGATTTGCCCCCGAACCCGACGGAAGCTACCGGGCGATTCCGCAGTTGGGCAACGTTATTATTGAAGACAATGTCAGCATTGGGGCCAACACCACCATCGATTGCGCCACGGTGGGTTCCACCATCATCCGGAAAGGCGTCAAGCTGGACAACCTGATTCAGGTGGGACACAACGTTGAAATTGGCCGAAACACGGTTATTGCGGCCCAGTGTGGCATTGCCGGTTCCGCTAAAATTGGCGAAAACTGCGTCATCGGCGGACAAAGCGGCATCACCGGTCACATCGTTCTGGCCAACCGCACGAAAGTGGGGGGGCGGTCGGGTGTTACCAAATCCGTGAAAGAGGAGGGATTGTCGCTCAATGGCATGCCCGCTTTCGATGTCAAAGACAGCTTGCGATCGGCCCTTGTTTTTCAACGGTTGCCGTCACTCGAAAAACGCATCGGGGTGTTAGAAAATAAACTAAACAATCAGTAGTTACAAACGAACGGTTTTCTACGGAATGTCCGTTATGAAGTGACGATAATAGTCTTCTGGTCAGAAGCTTACGGAATGAATACCAAACAGCAAACAATTCAAAAATCGGTATCGGTCTCAGGTGTGGGGTTGCATACAGGCGTTACGGCAACGATGACGTTCCTGCCCGCACCCGCCCATCACGGTTACAAGTTTCAACGCGTCGATTTGCCGGGTCAGCCGATTGTCGATGCGGATGTCGATAATGTGGTCGATCTGTCCCGCGGCACCACCCTGGAGCAAAACGGCGCGCGGATTCATACCGTCGAACATGCCCTGGCCTCGCTGGTCGGGTTGCAACTCGATAACATTCTGATTCAGCTCGACGGCCCCGAACCGCCCATCATGGACGGCAGCTCGATCAAGTTCATCGAAGCCTTGCAGGATGCCGGTATTGAAGAACAGAATGCGTACCGTAACTACTTCGAAATCAACGAATACGTTCATTACAAGAATTCCGAAAAAGACATTGAAATTGCCGCTCTGCCGCTCAACGATTACCGGCTCACCGTCATGGTGGACTACAATTCGCGGGTCATCACGAGCCAGCATGCGTTTCTGAACGACATCAGCCAGTTTTCGTCGCAGATCGCGATGTGCCGAACCTTTGTGTTTCTGCACGAACTGGAAATGCTCTACAAACAGAACCTGATCAAGGGCGGTGATCTGACCAACGCCATCGTCATTGTGGATCGGGATGTGCGCGAAGGCGAGCTGGATTACCTGGCCGACCTGCTGAACAAACCCAAAGTTAGCGTCAACAAAAAGGAGGGCATTCTGAATAACCTCGATCTGCATTACCCGAATGAAATGGCCCGCCATAAGCTGCTCGACCTCGTCGGCGACCTGGCGCTGGTGGGGCGGCCCATCAAAGCGCAGATTCTGGCGGCCCGGCCCGGCCACGCGGCCAATGTGGCTTTTGCCAAGAAGATCAAGAAATTGATGCAGAAAAATGCCGCGAACACGAGCCCGGCCTACGACCCGACTCAACCGCCGGTGTATGATTTTCATAAAATCGCCAGTCTGCTCCCACACCGCTACCCGTTCCAGATGATCGACAAAATCATCGCGCTGGACGAGAGCAGCGTGGTTGGGGTGAAGAATGTAACCATGAATGAGCAATATTTCATGGGGCATTTTCCGGGAAATCCGGTCATGCCGGGCGTATTGCAACTCGAGTCGATGGCCCAAACCGGCGGAATTCTGGTGCTGAGCACCGTTCCGGATCCGGAAAACTACTGGCCCTACCTGATCGGTATCGAAAATTGCCGTTTTCGCCGGAATGTCGTTCCGGGCGACACGCTGATTTTTCGTTGTGAATTTATCTCGCCCATGAAGCGGGGGATCGTCAAAATGTCCGGTCGGGGATACGTCGCCGGGCAACTTGTCTGCGAAGCCGAAATGATCGCCAGTCTTGTTAAGAAAAAATAGGTTTAAGGTTTGAAGTTCAAAGTTTAAGGACGCGTTTCATTTCAACGCCCCACTTTAAACCGAAAACGTTAAACCGAAAACGTTAAACCACGAAGTTTAATGATTCAACCACTTGCATACATCCATCCTGATTCCAAAATTGCTCAAAACGTTGTTATCGAGCCATTTGCAATCATCCATAAAGATGTCGAAATCGGTGAAGGAACATGGATCGGCTCCCATGCCGTCATAAATGAGGGCGCCCGCATTGGCAAAAACTGCCGGATTTATCCGGGGGTCGTCATCTCTGCCATTCCCCAGGATCTGAAATTCAAGGGCGAATATACGCTCACCTTTGTGGGCGATAATACCACCATTCGGGAGTATGCCACGGTGAGCCGGGGAACCGAAGAACACCGCCGGACCGAAATTGGCAGCGATTGCCTGATCATGGCCTATGCGCACGTTGCGCACGATTGCCGGATCGGGAACCACTGCCTCATTGGCAATACAGTCCAGATGGCGGGCCATGTTCAACTCGGCGACTGGGCCATCATCAGCGCGTTCAGTGCCGTACACCAGTTTGCCAAAATCGGGATTCATTCCTTCATTTCGGGTGGTTCGCTGGTTCGGAAAGACGTTCCGCCGTTTTCGAAAGCGGCCCGTGAACCGATTACCTACGCCGGGATCAACTCGGTGGGGCTGCGTCGGCGCGGATATACCAACGAGCAAATCAACCAGATTCAGGAAATTTACCGGTATGTTTACCTGCGTGGGTTGAACAATGCCGAAGCCCTCACCCGCATCGACCTGGAACTACCTCCTTCCGACGAACGCGACGAAATCGTCAACTTCATCCGCAACTCCGAACGCGGCATCATGAAAGGCCCGTCGGGGCGGGAAGTGGGAGAATGATAAAATTATGAATGATGAACGATGAATGGGCCGACGCACTTAATTCATCGTTCATCATTCATCACCGCGCGGGCGGCCCCGTCATCATTCCTATGCAAATCACCACCGAACGACTCAGCAAGCGCTTCCGGCGCGAGTGGATTTTCCGGAACGTTGATCTGACGATGCGGGCCGGAAACAGCTACACCTTCGTCGGCCCCAACGGCAGTGGGAAATCGACCCTGCTCCAGACCCTCGCCGGCGTTTTGCCCGCTTCGGAAGGCACCATTCAGTATACGGTTCAGGAAAAACCGCTCGAAATTGACGACTGGTTCCGTCACCTGGTGGTAGCAGCTCCCTACCTCGAATTGATTGAAGAATTGACGCTCCTTGAATTGCTGACGTTCCACCAGGCCTTCAAACCGTTCAAAAACCAGCTTACACCCGACCAGCTTTGCGAACTGATGTACCTGAGCCACGCCCGAAACAAGGAAATCAAGGCGTTTTCGTCGGGGATGAAACAACGCGTGAAACTGGGGCTGGCGTTTTACTCCGAAGCCGCCATCGTGATACTGGACGAGCCCACCTCCAACCTCGACAAACAGGGCGTCGCCTGGTACCGGGAGCGCGTCCGGCTGCTTTCCGACCAACTGGTCTTGATCGGCTCCAACCAACCCGACGAATACGATTTCTGCCCCAACGTCATCGACATCAGCCGCTGGAAGTAATTTTTCGGGCTTCCTCAAGGATAGGACTTACGTCTGATAATTTTATTATACTTTCGCTTTCTGCCCCTAAATCCCCTAAAGGGGACTTGGACGCAGCTTAATCCGGATGCTAAAGTCCCCTTTAGGGGATTTAGGGGCAGAAAGCGAAAGTCCTATAGGATTTAATTGTCCCTCAAAACGACTTTTCAGGAACATACAGTTGCAACTCTTCGCGTCGTTATGGAGTCATGGTTACTAAGAGGAGAGAGGATAGATTAAAGAAGAAAGAAGGCTCTATACCGGTTTTATCTCTGATCTCTTGTCTAACCTCTTTCCTCTAAAATGATTATCTTGAAATCCTTTACTGATGTCGCCGGTTTATGTGCAGAACGTTTACTTTCGCTTTGTTTTTCGTGCTTTTGGGACTGCTGTCTTCCGCCTTCGCTGAAGCTCCGGGCGGGGCTGTACGGTTTGTGCAGAACAAAGGCCAGTGGTCGCCGGAAGTGCTGTTCCGCGCCGAATTACCGGGCGGTTTTCTGTTCCTGAAAAAGCAGTCGCTCCACTACGTTTTTTACGATACCGAAACCCTGGATCGTCTTCACTCGGGGCCGGTTAATCAGACTGCCGCCCGAACCGCAGCGCCCCCCGAACGCGCCGAACCGCTGGTAAATGCCCACGGTGTGGATGTACAACTGCAAAACAGCTTGCCCACGGCCCAAATTGAAAGCAAAAACCGCGTTTCTGAACACCATAACTATTTTCTGGGAAATGATGCCAACCGCTGGGCGAGTGCCGTTCCGGCTTTTGGCGAAATCATTTACCACGACATTTATCCCGGTATAGACCTGCGTCTGTTTGCCTATTACCAGACCATGAAATACGAGTTTCTGGTAAAACCGGGTGCCGATCCGTCGGTGATCCGGCTGCGGTATGACGGGGCGTCGTCGGTTCGTTCGGAAAAGGGACAATTGGTAATTGAAACCAGCCTCTTGCCCTTTCGGGAAGAAAAACCGTATTCGTTTACCGAAAAAAACAACAAAACCACGGAGGTTCCGGCCGACTGGGTGCTGGAAGATAAAACCGCCACGTTTCGTTTTCCGAATGGCTACGACAAACAGCAACCGCTCACCATTGACCCAACCCTGATCTTTTCAACCTATTCCGGTTCGGTCAGCGACAACTGGGGGCATACAGCTACTTACGATAACGATGGCAACCTCTATACCGCCGGAACCGTGTACGGAACCAGTTTTGTGCCCACCACCGGCGCGTTTCAAACCCGGTATGGGGCCGAAATGGATGTGGCGATTATGAAATTCAGTCCGGACGGGAAGCAATTGCTGTATGCAACCTACCTGGGCGGAGCGACCGGAGAAACGCCTAACAGTCTAATTGTGAACAGTAAAAACGAGCTGTTAATTTACGGAGTCACTTCGTCGGCCAATTTTCCGACGACCGCATCGGCCTACAGCCGGAAGTTTGCGGGCGGTACGGGGTATATTCCCATCGGGAATGGGTTGCCCGAACCGGGCAGTCTTTTCGGAACCATCTACTTCCGAACCGGAACCGATTTGTTTTTAGCCAACCTCAGCACCGACGGCCGGACCTTGAAAAGCAGTACGTACGTCGGCGGTTCGGCCAACGACGGCATCAACGTGGCCGATCAGTATCTGGGCATCTACAATTATGGCGACGACCTGCGGGGTGAAATCATGGTCGATAAAAACGACAATGTCTACGTGGCCACGGTTTCGTTTTCCGCTGATTTTCCGGTGACCGCCAACGCTCCGCAACCCAGGCTCAATGGCCCGGCCGATGCGGTTTTGCTGCAACTGAGTCCGGATTTAAGCCAGTTGCGTTGGAGTACCTATTTCGGCGGAAGTGGGTACGACGTCGCCTATGCGTTGCGAATCGGCGCGTCGGGGTCGTTGTACGCCGTTGGAACAACCCGAAGTGCGGATTTGCCGGGTATGGCCGGAGCCTTTAAACCCGCCATCGGTGGTCGGGAAGACGGTTTTCTGGTCAAATTTACGAATAATCAGCTCGAACGCAGCACTTATTTAGGCACCACCGCCGACGATGCGGCCTATCTGATCGACCTCGACCCGCAGGAAAATCCGCACGTTTTCGGACTAACCCGGGGGACGTATGCGGTGACGGACAGTGTTTACCAGAACGCCCGAGGCAGTCAGTTCATTCACGCGCTCGACCCCACGCTGTCGAAAACCATCTTTTCAACCGTGATCGGCTCCGGTCGGGTAGGGCCGGATATTTCGCCAACGGCTTTTCTGGTGAACGAATGCGGTAACATTTATTTGTCGGGCTGGGGCGGCAACGTGAACATCCGGAGTGCCAACGTCAACAGCAGTACGCGTGGGTTGCCCGTTACGGCGGATGCCTTCCGACGGACGACCGATGGCAGTAATTTCTGGCTGGCGTTGCTGGAGCAGGGCGGAAAATCGCTTTTGTATGCCACCTATTTCGGCAGTGAAAATCCGGTCGGGCGTGGTGATCACGTCGACGGCGGAACCAGCCGTTTTGACAAAAGCGGGGTCATTTACCACGCGGCCTGTGCCTGCGGAGGAACGACTTTTCCGGCAACGGCCCAGGTGTGGTCGACAACCAACAAAAGCCCCAACTGCAATAATGCGGCCTTCAAATTTGACATCGACCGACTGAAAGCCACCTTCGATGCCTATCAGGGAACGCAGAAAGACGTCATTCAGGGATGTACGCCGTTGACACTCAACTTTGTCAACACCAGCGAAGGCGGTATTACCTACGCGTGGGATTTTGGCGATACCGGCACCTCGACCAATCCGGCGCAGGTGAGTCACACGTTCGATAAACCGGGGGAATACACGGTTACGCTGACAGCCTATAACCGCCTGACCTGCAAGCGGGTCGATGTCGCCAAAAAGGTGATTAAAGTGTTTCCCGCCAATTTCAAGATCAGCAAAGACACCACGATTTGTCCGGGGCAATCGGTTCAACTGCTGGCGGAGGGTGGAGCCACCTACGCCTGGACGCCCACGCAGGGAATGACCACGGCGACGGTGGGCAATCCGGTGGTGAATCCCACCCAAACCACCACCTATTCCGTGAAGATCACGAACGAAAATGGGTGTTCGACCACCAAAAATGTGACGATTACCACCGACGATTCCTTCCGGCCCGTTGCCGAGGTGCGGCTCAGTTCGGAATGCGGGCGGCCCATGAAAGTGGAACTGGTCAACAAAACCACGGGAGCCACCGGCCTGGCGTGGGCGATGGGCAATGGTGACACGTTGCGGACTAATTCGCCCGAACCATATCAATATCCGCAATCCGGGCAGTATGAAATTACGGTGACATCCTCCAAAAACGGCTGCAGTCTGGCGCTCAACCTGCCGGTCATCATCGAGAATATGAGTGAGGTTCCGAACGTCGTAACGGCCAATAACGACGGGAAAAACGATGTGTTCAACGTGGGATTCACGGGGGCAAAGCTGGAGATTTTTAACCGCTGGGGCAAACTGATTTACCGCAGTGAAAATTATACGAACACCTGGGGGAATGAGGCACCGGGCGGCCTGTATTATTACCTGCTGACGACGCAGCGGGGAACGCAGTGCAAGGGGTGGGTCGAAGTGTTGGAGTAAAACCGTTACCTTACCCGGCAGAGACCACGGTTTTGACGATATCCTGTACGGTATAAAAAACCATACCATCGGCGTATGCCTCCAGTACGTCGGCGCGGGTGTAGCCCCAGGCAACGCCACCGAAGGCAATACCGGCTCCTTTCGCAGCTTCCAGATCCCGAATTTCATCGCCGACGCAAAGTGCTTCGCGGGGCTGAACGCCAACCTTCACCAGGGCTTTTCGGAATTTGTGCTGCTTCCCGAACAGCGAGCTGCCACAGCCGTAGTGGGTGATGAGGGCTGCGGTTTCGGGGCCCAGCACCCGGCGGATGTTCTCTTCCGAATTTGAACTGACGATGGCCAGCCGGACACCCTGATTCGATAACTGCTTTAACAGATCAGGAACACCCTCAAACAACGGAATTTGCGCAATGTCTTTGCCCATCTGCCGAATAAAGGCATTGGCAATGAGCGGTATTTTCCAGGCGGGTAGCCTGGCGTTTTTCATCAATTGCCGGGCGTCCATGCCCCGGAGTTGATCGACATTTTCAGGATCGATGGGTGGAAAATGATAGGTTTCCGCCAGCACGTTTACCGTTTTTAAAAAATAGGGGAACGAGTCGGCCAGCGTACCATCGAAATCGAAAATAACCAGCTTGTAGTTCATAGTAATCGTTGTTTTACTTGCCGATTTAAACGCCTGAAAGGCACTTTGGATGGGAACTTGTTCGAGAGAAACGCCCAAAGGTCAGGCCGATAAGCGGTTTTTCCATCCATCATCCCCCAACTTTTTTTCTTAGGACTTTCTCTTTCTGCCCTAAAGGGGACTTTTAGCATCCGAGTTAAGCTGCGTCCAAGTCCCCTTTAGGGGATTTAGGGGCAAAAGCGAAAGTCCTAAGAATGATCAAATATAATTCCTACTACTAAAAACTTTTTTTCAAAACCGCGTAGGGGGAGCGCTTCCGACGCGGGTCATAGCGGCATACAACAGCAAATACATTCACAAATCGCTATGACAACCATGAAATTATCCACCATTCTTTCCGCTTTTTTTCTTTTCGCCCTGGTGTCGCTGACCTCCTGCGACTTTGAACACGTCGGCCCTTACGAAGAGGACGACCGCTCGTTTGGTCTGACCAACTTCGACCGGCTCGACATGGGCAGTGCTTTCAACATCAGCGTTGAACAAGGCAGCAACTTTAGCATCGAAGCCCGCGGAAACAGCCGGGATCTCGATGATCTCGACATCTATACCCGCGCCGGTACGCTGTACGCCCGCTATCGCAATGGCTCATCGCGCAACCGGCGGTACGACATGAACATCACCATTACGATGCCAAGCCTGCGGGGCGTCGATTTTTCCGGCGCTTCACGGTCCGACATTACCGGTTTTCAGGGCCTGCGGGATTTCGACATCCGGCTGACGGGTGCATCCCGTTCAACGGTCGACATCGATGCCGACCGGACCAACATCGACCTGTCGGGCGCATCGGACCTCGACCTTCGGGGCGCGAGTGGCTTGCTGATCGGCGAACTGTCGGGAGCCAGCAAGGTGGAAGCCTTCGATTATCCGGTCGATGAAGCCGAACTGGATTTGTCAGGAGCCAGCACGGCCCGCGTCCGGGTATCGAAACTACTCGAGGTAAAAGCCAGTGGCGCCAGCAGCGTGCGGTATCGGGGCACACCTGAGGTAAAAACCAATATATCGGGGTCAAGCACCGTGCGCAAGGACTGAGGTTCTTTAAACTAGACAAACGCCGTCATCTGCTCACCGGATGACGGCGTTTGTGGTTTCAGGCAGTTCGCTGTTTCCGGTATTCGGTGGGGGCTATTTCCCGGTGTTTGCTGAAAAATTTGGTCAGGTGAGCAGTATCGGAAAAACCCAGTTCGTTGGCTATCTCCTTGACACTGAACGAACTGTATTGCAGCCGGTTTTCAATCAACGTCAGGCGATACCGGGCCACGTAGTCCCGCAACGAGACACCGGTTTTGGTTTTGAAAAATTCGCTGAGGTAGGTTTCGGACAGATGAAACGTTTGGGCCAGGTGACTGATCTGGATGCGGTCAGGCTGGTAAATATTCTCGTGAATGTACTGGAGAATTCCCGCGATTTTGTCCTGATACCCCGCGGTTTCAGCCCCTTTCACCGTCAGGTGGTTTTTGATGAGCGACAACACCGCGTGCGTTAAAAAGAAGATTAGTTCACTGGTTTCACGTTGGCTTTTCTGCCATTCCCTGCCAATGAGTCGCATTAGCGAATCCATGGTTTCCCGGTCAAAACAGGGTTCGGTGATGGCCGGATTTTTCTGTATGGCATGAACCAGAAAACCGTCGATGTAGCGGTTCCAACTCGTCTGAACCTGCGTATCACCAGACCCTTTCAGGTAGATCTGGATGAATTTGACGATCGTGAATTCGGTTTCTTCGTGAATGTCAAAAACGTGAACATCCGAAGGCCCCAGCAAAAATAAATTTCCCGCTTCGTAAGGCTGCGTGATCCCGTTCAGCCGGTGGTAGCCCCGCCCTTTGTGGACAAAGGTAATTTCGTACTGCGTGTGGCCGTGTTCGGGCAGGGGCCAGACCTCCGCAGTGAAAACCGCCACGTCGATCAACCGGTGTTGAATGCATTTGATCATCCCCCAAAGGTACAAGCATCTCCCCCGGATTTACAAGGGATCATTGCCGGAACGACGGTACTTTTGTGTCGAACTTTAAACAACAATTCTCATGAGTACCTATGCATTTGCTTTTCTGACAGCCCGGCTCACAGTGGCCGCCAGTTTCATCGGGCATGGCGTGGTTCGTTTGCCTAAACTGCTGGCCTTCAGTGACTGGATGGTTGGGCTATTTAGCAAAACCATCCTCCCGGATTTCATCGTCCGCCCTTTCAGCCTGGCCGTTCCGGTTATTGAACTGGTGTTGGGCCTTATGCTTTTGGTGGGCTTGCTCACCCGGGCTAGCCTGATCGCATCCACCTTGCTTCTGCTGTCGCTGATCTTTGGCTCGAATCTGGTAGAGCAGTGGGACTGGATTACGTCGCAGATGATTTATGGCCTGTTTTTCGTCTTCCTGTTTACGCACCTGGAACACAACGACTGGGCGCTGGACAACGTCTTGCGAAAAACCGGGTACGACACAAAGCCGGGTCGAGTGAGGCCGGAAGCTTACAGGTCTGAAGCAGTTTAGGATTAAATAGGAATAGAATACTAAATGTAAAATGATGAATGTTAAATGTAAAAGTGCTGGATTGAGAACCACTTTTACATTTAACATTCATCATTTTACATTTAGTATTCCCTTTCAATATAGATTAAAAGAAAGGGGATTTAATCCTTAAGAGATTCTCAGTCAACGGCCTGCGCCACTTCAAGTTCCTGCGGTTTTTTCGGTTTTACCTTTTTTCCGGTAAACCGGGCCATAATCCGATCGACTACCAGATACATCGACGGAACGATCAGCAACGTCAAAATCAGCGACGACGTCAGACCGCCGATGATGACCCACGCCATCCCGTTTTTGGTTTCGGCACCGGCACCACTGGCCAGCGCAATCGGCAGCATCCCCAGAATCATCGCCAGCGTCGTCATCAGAATCGGGCGCAACCGCTCTTTCCCGGCTTCGATCAGGGCGTCGACCACATCGTGCCCTTCGGCCTTCAACTGGTTCGTAAAGTCAACAATCAGAATGGCGTTTTTGGCCACCAGACCCAGCAGCATGATCATCCCGACAATCGAGAAAACCGTCAGACTTTCCATCGTCAGGGCCAGTGCCAGCAAGGCTCCCACCAGCGCCACCGGAATGGAGAACAGGACGACGAACGGATAAACCACGCTTTCGTAGAGCGCCACCATGATGAAATACACCAGCAGAATGGCAATCATCAACGCCAGTCCGAGGCTACCAAACGCGTCGGATTGTTGCTGCAACTGACCCAGATACTGAATCGAAACGCCTTCCGGCAGCTTCACGTTCGCCATTTTGGTTTGAATATCTGTCCCAACCGTTCCCACCGGACGACCCACCACCTGGGCATTAACCGTTACCGAAGAAAGCCGGTCGATGCGTTCCAGAACGCTTTCTCCGATTTGCTCCTGCACCTGAGCGAACTGCGAGAGTTCAAACGTTTTGCCCTGGTTGTTGACAAACGTCAAACGGCTGATGTCTTCCGGTTTGGTGCGATCGAACTGATCCAGGCTGATGAGAATATCATATTCATTCCCCTTTTGCTTGAACTTCGACAGGTCGTTACCCCGGAATGCATTCTGCAACGCAATCCCGACTTCCGATGCATTGATTCCCAATTGGGCCATTTTATCCCGGTCGAGATTAACCGTTACTTCCGGTTTTGGGTCTTTTACCGAATACTTCACATCCTGCGTGCCCGGCACCGACTGGGTCACTTCCTTCACCTGCGCAGCGGCTTTTCGGATGTCGGCCAGGTTCGTTCCCTTCACGGCAATCTGAATCGGCGCCTGCGAAGCCCCAACGAGGCCCACCGGAACAACCGTTACTTTCACGCCCGGAATTTTTCCAACTTCTTCTTTCAGCAATTGACCGAAGCCCTCGGTCGATATGGTGCGCAGTTTTTTATCAATCAGTTTTACGTTCAAATCGGCAACGTTGCTGTTCGACGCCGTGGCAATTCCGCTGCTGGTATACCCCACGTTGGTGAACACATTGGTCACTTCGGGGTGCTTCATAATTATTTGCTCCGCCCGTTGCGCCAGGGCGTTAGTCTGATAAATCGAAGCCGTTGGTGCCAGTTCGATCTGAACGTTCATTTCGCCCTGATCACTGGCCGGCATGAAAGCCCCACCGATAAAACCGGCGGGTACTAAGGCAATGGAACCCACCAGCAAGGCAAAAATACCGATGAACACGTAGCGTTTGTGGCCCAGTACCCAGACCAGAATCCGACCATAAGCGGCCGTCAGCCGGTCGATCAGGCTTTCGAAACCGAGGTTCAGACGTCCCCACAAAGAGCTTTTGCTCAATACTTCAATTTTGCCGAAGCGCGATGCCAGCAAAGGCGTCAGCGTAAAGGAGACGAGCAAACTCATCAGCGTCGAGAAAACCACCACCAGCGCAAATTCCCGCAGGATGTTCCCGATCAAACCGCCGGTCATGGCCAATGGAACGAACACCACGACGTCCACCAGCGTAATCGCTAAAGCGGTGAAGCCAATTTCACTCCGTCCGTCCAAAGCCGCCGTCCGTTTGTCTTTCCCCATTTCGAGGTGGCGGTTGATGTTTTCCAACACCACAATCGAGTCATCGACCAGAATACCGACTACCAGCGACAAGGCCATCAGTGTCATCAGGTTCAGCGAAAAACCCATGATGTACATGAGCGCAAACGTCGGAATCATCGACGATGGCAGGGCCACCAGCACGAACATGGCCGAGCGGAAACTGTGCAGAAAGAGCAGCATCACCACCGAAACAATCAGGATCGCCAGTCCCATATCGAAAACGACGGCATTGGCCGACGCCAGGGTGTAGATCGACTGATCGGAGGCAATGTTGAATTTCAGCTTGAACTTGCTGTGCTGCTTTTCCAGTTGCGTCAGCTTGACCTGCGTCAACTGGCTGACTGATACCGCATTGGCATCCGACTGTTTCTGAATTTGCAACCCGATGGCCGGCAGGGCATTGATGTGGTTGATGGCGGTCGGTTTGGTGGTTGCGTCCACCACTTCGGCCAGATCCTTGAGCAACACCTGGCTGCCGTTGGTTTTGCGGACAATGATCAACTCGCGCAGGCGGTTGGTCGTTTCGACGGAAGCATCAAAACGAATCGAATACTGCGATTCCCGCGTTTCCAACTGACCGGCCGGATAGCTGGTATTGGCCGCGTTGATGGCCTGCGAAACCTGACCAATCGACACGCCGTAGGCACGGAGTTTTTCGGGGTTGACGTTCACCTGAATTTCGCGCTCGTTCCCGCCGATGACGTTGACCTGACCCACGCCGGACACGTTCGACAACTGCGGTTTGATATCATTGTCGATCAGATCGTACAGGGCCGTCGGTGACATATCGGCTGTAACCCCCATCCGCAAAACCGGGATTTCGTCGGTCGAGAATTTGTTCAGAATCGGGCGGTCAGCTTCGTCGGGCAGCAGGTTGACAATCTGCTCCACTTTCCGCTGCGCATCCTGTTGAGCCAGGGTGGTGCTGATGCCGTTTTTAAGCTGAATAATCACAATGGAGGCCCCTTCCTGCGAGGTTGAGGTCATACGATCCAGCCCTTCCAGCGACGATAGCGCGTCTTCAATGCGCTTGGTCACGTTGGTTTCCACCTCATCGGCGGAGGCTCCCCGGTAGGTCGTGGCCACGCTGATGACGTTGGCTTCGAACTTCGGCAACAGGTTGTAAGACAGTTGCTTGTAACTCAGCGCCCCAAACAGGATGAGTACAATAAAAATGGTGATTACCAGCAACGGCCGTTTGACCGCTATTTCGGATATGGACATTTCGGTAGTGGTTTGCGTATCCGCGGAGTGAAGCCGTGGGTACGGTATATTATTTTGTAATCTGTACGGTTTTGCCGTCGCTCAGGTTCAGTTGACCCGTCGTTACCACCTGATCACCAGCGGATAAGCCACTCAGCACTTCAATGGAATCGTCGAATTCCCGGCCTACTTTGATGACGCGTTTCTGTACGGTATTGCCATTCACCACATAGACGTACGGATTCTTGATGCTCTCGACCAGGGCCATGCGCGGAATTTGCAGGGCTTTCTGGTTGGATTTTTGCGAGAAATCAACGTTCACAAACGTTCCGGCTTTCAGTCCACCGGCGTTGTCGATGGTAATTTCAACCGGGTAATTGTGTTCTTCGGTCCCCTGCGGAGCGATGTACGAAATGCGGCCGTTGAAGGTTTTTCCCGGAAACACATCCGCCGACACGCGAACCGTCTGGCCTTCGCGCAACCGGTACACGTCACTTTCGTTGACCGGCACCTGCACTTTCAGCCGAGCCACGTCCAAAACCGTTCCCAACACCGTTCCGACGGTGATGTATTCGCCCGGTTCGATGTTTTTCTTCACAATTCGGCCGCTGATCGGCGCTTTCACGTTGGCATCCGCAATCTGCTTCTGAATCTGCTCGGCCTGATTGACGGCGTTTTCGTAGTTGTATTTTGTCTCATTCAACTGAATTTCGGTGGTTGCATTGCCCGCCAGCAGGGTGGTATACCGCGTCACGTCTTTTTTTAGTTTTTCGATGTTCAGCCGGGTGGCTTCCAGCGACAGTTCTTTCAGTTTGTTATCCAGTTGCACCAGCGTCGCGCCCTGCCGGATCGAAGAGCCCAGATCAAAATTCACCTGCGTCACTTTTCCCGCAGTGGTGGCCGTGATGTCGGCTTCCTTGAACGGGATCAGATTGCCGGTTTTGACCAGTTGCTGGCTAACGGTTCCTTCTGCAACCGGTGCAACAGTCACCGGAATGGCGATGTTGGTGTTAGTCGGCATCTGGTTTTTTTCATCGATCGTCTTCTTGTTGGCGGCCAGCCGGAAGCCGATGAGCGAGGTAACGGCCAGAACAGCGATTACAACGATAATGGTGGTCTTTTTCATTTTAGTCGGTTGTATGTAGCAATCAGAGCTGGTTATAGAAAGTTAACAACGTGCCTTGCGATTGTTCCAAATCGAGTCGGGCCTGGTAGAAATTAATGAGCGAATTGATGTAGTTTGACTGGGCCTGCCGGTAGGAATTGTCGGCGTTGATCAAATCTGTCAGCGGTTTGGTTCCCTGCTTATACTGTAAGGTCGTAATGTTGTAGACCTCCTGCGCCAACTTCACGGTGCGTTCGTCGTTTTCGGCGTTCAGTTTTGCTTTCTGAATTTGCGATTGGGCGTTGCTGAACTGGAGTTGATACGAAGCCGTATTCAGTCGTTGCTGTTCTTCCTGTGTCAGCACGGTTAATTTCGCCTGTTGCACCTGCGCATCGCGCTGGAATCCGTCGAAAATCGGCACGTTCAAGCGAAGTCCAATGCTGCCATACCCGATAAAATTCTTGAAGGCATTGTCGAATTGATTCGCGAAGTTCAGCGTACCGTAATTGGCCGTGAAATTAAGTGAAGGCATATAACCGGCCCGGGTCCGCTGGAGTTGCAGCCGTTGCAGTGCCAGGTTCGTCTCAGCCTGTTGAAACGTTACCAGATTTTTGGCGTCGAACTGGGTTTGTTCCACCACGGGAGCCACTTTCATCAGCAACGAATCCGACACCGTCAGCGGCTGATCCTGCGATAAGCCCATTTGGTATTTCAGCCGGTTCAGCGCCAGGTTGACATCGTTCTCGGCCAGCGATAGTTGCGAACGGGTGTTGTTGTAACTCACTTCCGTATTCGTATAATCCACGGGTTGAATCACGCCGTTATCCCGCTGCAGTTTCAGAATGTTCAGGACCTGCTGCGTCCGTTCCAGGTTGTCTTTTAAAAGGGCGATCTGCTGCTGGGAAATGAAGACCTGGTAGTAATTGCTCGTGATGTTGTAAATAACGTCTTCGCGGGTTTGCCGGTTGTTGAGGTCGGCCAGTTGCTGATTCGGTTTATTCGCCTTGAGACCGAGCAGTAAAGCTTTGTCGTAAAGCGGCTGAGTGAGCTGAGCGGAAACGTTGTTCTGGTATTTTTGACCGAAGGTCAGCCGGATTGGTTCGGGCGACAGTGGCCCCGCCGGGATAATGGACGTTTGCAACTTGACGTTATCCGTAAATGTCGCTGAACCCGACACTTGTGGTAAATAAAGCCCCAACGCCTGACGAGCCTGCTGGTGGGCCGTTTCAACCTGATAGCCAGCGATTTTTACGGTTCCAAAATGCTGGAGACCGTAATCAATGCACTGTTTCAGCGACCAGTTCGTCTGCGCCAAACCGGGCAGCGAAGCGGTTAATGAGAGGGATAAAAAGAGAGCAACGATCTTTTTCATAATTGGTAATAAACGAAGAAAAACTTATATTGTTGATAGGTCTACTGTTGATATGTCAACAATATGGATAAATAAAAAATCAACTTTCAACCAAAGCCGTCAACTTCCGGAGGAGTTTGAGCAGCGTATCGACCTCTTCCGGGTCAAGCTGGCTCCGCACTTCTTCGTCCTGCCTTTTGGCCGCTTCGATAATCTGATCGATAATCATCTTGCCGGCCGGGGTCAACTGAATCAGGTTCTTACGCCGATCGATGCTGTCCGGGGTAATTCGGAGGTAGCCGTCGCGTTCCAGGGTGCGAATAGAGCGTTGAATGCCTGATTTGTCCTTCTGTAACGCATTGGCAATGTCCTGTTGTGAAAGCAAGCCATCGGGGGCAAAGTTGACGACAAAAAGCACCGGAAGTTGTTCATACTGGAGCGTAAAACCGGCTTTTGCCAAATCCCGGTTGGCCTTCTTGGCAACCTGATGTAAAAAGTGGTTTACGTTAAATACCACAAACCCACCCATCTGATTGAATATCTTTTCCCGTATACTGGTTTCTTCTTGCGTGATCATGGTCACAAACTTATAATAGGTTGATATGTCAACCAAATTTTTACAAAAAAAGTTTTGTATTTTTTGAGGATGCGGTCGATAAGGAGGATGAGCGGTAAAAGCTATCCATTCTTCATCAGCCGGTCGGCCAACGCGGGCGAGAGCCGGTGGAGCAGCCGGAGCAGTTTGGTTTTCCCGATCCGGCTTTCGAACTGGTTCTTCCGAAAGTGGCGAATAAACTCATCCACCAATTGTTGGGGCGTGAGTTTACCCGTTCCCCGGCCGGCCGTCATGGGCGTATCGACCAGCGCCGGAATAATTTCGAAAACGTTTATGCCGGTTTTCTCAAGCTGATACCGCAGGGCTTTCGTGGTCGTGTGAATAGCGGCTTTGGTTCCGCAATAGACCGGTGCCGATTTTTTAGGCGCATAGATCAAACCGGATGACACCGTCACCAGAGCAGCCTCGGGGTGTTTCAATAAAACCGGCAGAAGGCCGTAGGTTAATTGCAGCGGGCTGGTCAGGTTAATCGTGATTTCGTCGCTGATTTTCTGATAACCATCCGATTCGGTTAGCCAATCGTACGGGTATTGAACCCCTGCATTGTTGATCAGCACATTGATGTCCGGAAAATCCTCCCGGCACCGCCGGATCAGGGCATTGACCTGCGTCGAATCAGCGAGATTGCAGGGAATGGTGTCGATGTCGGGCAATTGACTGCGGAGGTTGGCTAACTTGCCCGGATCGCTGGAAACCGCAATCAGCCGGTTGCCGAGTTCATAAAACCGCCTGACCAGTTCATACCCAATGCCCGAAGTGCCGCCGGTCAGCAGAATCGTATTGTTCGTAACTTTCATAGAATAGTCTGTCAATCGATGGTAAGTTACTGATAGAGAACGTACTATCGTATTTTTGTGCCGCCAAAACTACCGGACACGAAACGAAAAAAAAATGACATAGGTAAAGAAATCAGCGATGCGCAATTTTTCGGCGGATGCGGCTTAACTGCGTCGGGGTGACGCCCAGGTAGGAAGCAATGTGGTATTGCGGAATGCGTTGTTCGAGTCCGGGATAGTGTTGCTGGAAGAGTGCATAGCGGGTTTGGGCATCCAGCAAAACAAGTTCAATTTCTCTTTCTTCTTTCTGAACAAAAAACCGTTCTGCCAGCATCCGGGCCGCCCGTTCGAGATCGGGAGCGCTGTCATAAAGGGCCGAGAGGGCCGCAAAATCGGCTACCAGCAAGCGGCAGTTGGTCAGGGCCTGCTGCCAGATTTGGTTGGGTTTGCCGGTAATCAGTGAAGCATAACCACCCGCGAAGGAATCCGGGACGAAAAAATGCTTGTTGTATTCCGTCCCGTCCCGATTCCGGTAAAAGGCCCGGATAATGCCTTCCGTTAGAAAGCCAATCTGCGTGGCTTTATCCCCCTCTTCCAGAAAATACTGGCCTTTCGGCAACCGGATTTCCGAAAAAAGCGGTTCCACCCTTTGCCAGGTTTCGGGACGAAGGGGTGTGAGGGTGTTCAGGAAGGCTTTTAGGGTTTCCAAGAATTCACAGTGCCTAAACCGCATACCGGCCGGTAGCCGAGTAATGTTTTAGCTCGATGGTATCACCCGGCAACGGTTTGGTGTTCCAGTGGTGGTGAATCGCCAACGCCGATCCCAGTGCCGTCGCCTGCGCCATCGAAGCGGCAAACACTTCGGTTTGGGGGAAAGCCGATGCCAGTAAGTTCATATAAATCGGGTTTTTACTGAATCCACCATCCACAAAAATGCGCTTGACCGGCGAGTTTTCCAGCACCAGATTGGTGGAGATCAACTGTTGCGACACAATATCGAGCATCAACTGGTGATAGGCCTCTTCGTAGGACCGGAAAACCGACAAATCGCGGTGGCGGAACAACGATTCCTGGAGCGGGGGGGCTTTGACGCCCTCAAACCGGTTGTCGGAATTGGGACGCGATTCCCGCAAATACTGAATCAGTTCCGAATCATAATCGACCTGCTTGTACTGGTCGACCGGTGTCTGGAAATGGGCGGCAATTCGTTTGGTCTGCTGTTCGTGTTCATACCCGGCAAACAGACGCGACGCCTTGATCGGCTGGCCCTGGTAATGCAGGTAACACAGGCAATCGTACTGCAACTCCTCCGCCGTCAACGCGATGGTGTTAAACGGATTCAGGCTGATGGACCAGGTTCCGGTCGAAATCAGCACGAACGGTTCCTGGAAAGAGGCCAGGTAGGGGATCAAAGCCGCCGAACTGTCGTGCAAACCGACGCCAACCTTCAGCGGATGGTTCAGCCAGATGGCATTCAGAACACTGTCCGACGTGAAAATCGGCCCGAAAAGCTTGTCCAGTTCTTCGGCAATCACCCAATCGTGGTACTGATTTTTGTTGAAATCCCACAACATCGTGTGGCAGCCAATGCTGGTGACATCCGTCAAAACCTGTCCGGTAAACAGATAGCTCAAATATTGGGGTAAATGCAGCGAATACCAGATCCGGCGGAACAATTTCGGTTTGTCATACTTGATCCGGTACAGCATCAGTCCCGAATTCAGGCTGTCCAAAGCCGGGGACGCCGTCTGCATCGCCAGCGTCGTTTCGTCGCCGTACGTGTTGTAGAACTTCTGCCGGATTGCGGCCGGATATGGTTTTAGGTAATTATAGAGGTAGCCGATGGGGCGGCTTTCTTCATCCAGGTGGACAAAACTGGCTCCGTAGGTCGAAAAATTCAACGCCCGGATGTCGAACTCAGGTAACTGCAAGACCTCCCGCAGCAGGGTTTGCACCCAGGCCGTGAGCCGGGCAACGTCTTCGCACGGATCGCCATCGTCGTCCACGATTTCGTCAAACGGCTCCGATCGCTCCCACACGATTTCATACCGTTCGTTGAACAGAAACAGCTTTTTGTTCGTCTTCCCGACGTCGAAAATGGCAATAACGGGCGTTTTCATATTTAATGAGTGAATGAGTGAATGAGCGAATGAGTGAATAGAATCAAAGATCACGCTTTTAACGGCGGCAGCTATTTATTCACTCATTCGCTCATTCACTCATTCAAAATTGTTTTATAGTCCTGTGGCGATGGTTTTTAGGCCGCGTTCGCCGATGAGTTGCTGGCGGATGTTCAATTGCCGGAAGAGAGCCAGGGGTTGGATGGCACCACCCGCGCGCCGACGCGCTTCAGCCACCAGGGGCCGAACGTCGGTGCGGTAGGCTTCCTGCAAAATCTCCTGCGCCCGCACCACATCGTTGGCGTCGCGGGCTTCTTCCAGCGCCGTCCGATCGACCAGCAGCGCCTGCGCGTAGGCCAGTTGAATGGCTTCGACCGACTGCAACAGATCTTCCAGCGGATCTTTGACGTTGTGGCTCGCATCAATCATCCAACCCAAATCGGTTGCGTGATTCATGCCTTTGGCGTCCATACCTTCAATCAACTCATTGAAAATCAAGAACAATTGATACGGACGAATGCTGCCAACGGTCAAATCGTCGTCGCCGTATTTGGAGTCGTTGAAGTGAAAACCGCCCAGTTTGCCTTCCATCAACAGCAGCGAAACGATTTGCTCGATGTTGGCATTCGGCAGGTGGTGACCCAGATCGACCAGCGTATAGGCTTTCGGTCCGAGTTTATTGGCGAACAGCAACGAAGAACCCCAGTCGCCGACGGTCATCGAATAGAAATTGGGTTCGAAGGCTTTGTATTCGACGAAGACCTTCCAGTTGTCGGGCAAAGCCGCGTAGATTTCCTGCAAACTTTCCTGCGTACGCTCAAACGCTTTCCGAAAATTGAGCTGCCCCGGAAAACAGGAACCGTCTGATAACCAGACCGTCAACGAATTGGAACCCAGCGCCACACCGTGTTTAATAACCTCAATGTTGTGGTCGATGGCCTGTTGCCGAACCGCCCGGTCGACGTGCTGCAACGACCCGAACTTGTAGCTGTTTTCCTGACCGGGTTGATCCTGAAACGTGTTGGAATTCATGGCGTCGAACCGCAATCCGAAACTGGCCGCCAGGCTTTTGATGGCTTCGCCGTCCGTCGGAATGTCCCACGGAATGTGCAGCGAAATCGCCCCGCTCGACTGGTTGAGGGCGTGCAGCAGACCCACATCCTCAATTTTTTCTTCCAGCGAACGTGGTTCTCCTCCGCCCGGAAAACGCCCAAACCGGGTGCCGCCGGTGCCGAGCGCCCAACTCGGAATGGCAATCTGAAAATCAATTAGTTTTTCAATGATTTCCTCCGCGTTGGCGACTTCCTCGGTCCAGAACGACAGCTTGCGCTGGTGCGCTTCCAGGGCTTGCTGGTTATGATCGGCTATTTTATAGGCTTCGAGTTGCATGACAGGGTAGGGGTTTAAGGGAGTTGTTACACAGAGTTAAGCGGAGAAAAAAGGGAGTTAAGCAGAGAAATGAGAAAAAACTCCGCTTAACTCTTTTCAACTCTGCTTAACTCCGCGAAACAATTAACTTTTATCTCACAAATGCCATCGCCACACCGCCATCCACGTTCAACACGTTGCCCGTCGATTTGCTCAACAGTCCGCCGACGAAGGCGAAACAGGCATTCGCAATGTCGTCGGGCAGAATAATTTCGTTCAGCAAGGTACGTTTCGCGTAATACGCCGGCAGTTCTTCCACCTTCACGCCATAGGCTTTGGCCCGGCCTTCGGCCCAGGCACCTGCCCAGATTTTACTATCGGAAATCACCGCATCCGGGTTCACGACATTCACCCGAATGTGGTCTTTACCGAGTTCGGCGGCATTGAGTCGGCTCAGGTGCAATTGAGCCGCTTTCGCCGAACCGTAACCCGCATTGTTCGGGCCGGAAACCAGACCGTTTTTGCTGGCAATGTTGATGACGTCGCCCCCCAGTTTCTGCTTCCGCATGATCTCAACGCCCTTTTGGGTGACCAGAAACTGGCCTTTTACCAACACGTCATACAGTAGATCCCAATCTTTTTCGGTATGGTCTTCAATTGGTTTCGAGATCGACAGACCGGCGCAGTTCACCACGATATCCACCCCGCCGAACGCCAGCGCAGCCGCTTCAAACGCCTTGCTGATGGTTTCGGCACTGGTTACGTCGAGCGTTGCGGAGGTGTGCGTATCCCGACCGTATTGCTGGCGGAATTCCTCATCCGCGCCTTTCAGCCGGTCGGGGTCGTTGTCGTTGATGACCACCACCGCGCCTTCGGCCACAAACCGCTTCGCGATGGCTTTTCCGATTCCACCGGCGCTGCCCGTAATCAGCGCAATTTTGCCCGACAACGGTTTTGGCTTCGGCATCCGCTGCAATTTCGCTTCTTCCAGGAGCCAGTATTCAATGTCGAACGCTTCCTGACGTGGCAACGAGGTGTATTCCGAAATGGCTTCGGCCCCCTTCATCACGTTGATGGCGTTGGTATAAAACTCCGCTGCCACCCGCGCCGTTTGCTTGTCTTTCGCGAAGGCAAACATACCCACACCCGGCCACAGAAGGATCACCGGATTTTTATCGCGGATGCCCGGGCTGTTCGGGTGTTTGCAGGTTTCGTAATAGTCCTGATACATCGCCCGGTAGGCTTCATACGCCGGAGCCAGTTTTTCCTGAATCGCTGTGGTATCCGTCACATCCTCGTCCGGTTTCAGGTCGAGCACCAGCGGGCTGATTTTGGTCCGCAGGAAGTGGTCAGGGCAGGAGGTTCCGAGCGGAGCCAGCCGGTCCAGATCGTTGGAGTTGATGAATTCGAGCACACGCTCGTCGTCCGTAAAATGGCCGACCATCGACGTATGGTTGGAACAGAAACCGCGCAGAACCGGGGCCAGCGTGGCCGCCTGCTTCAACCGGGCGTCTTTTTCGAGGCTTTCAAGTTTGGCACCACCAAAAACCGGGCGGGTTTTGCCGTAGTTTTCTTCCAGATATTCCGCACATTTCTCAATCACTTCCAGCGTGTTGATATAGCTTTCGTAGGCCGTGTCGCCCCACGTAAACAAACCGTGTGAGCCCAGCATGATGCCCCGAATCCCCGGATTCTGCTCCAGGCATTCGGCCAGTTTCAGACCCAGGTCAAAGCCGGGACGCTGCCACTCGACCCAGCCAATGGTCCCATCGAACAGTTCCTGCGTAATTTTTTTGCCGTCTTTGGCAGCCGCAATCGCAATGGCCGCATCCGGGTGCAGGTGGTCGATGTGGGCAAAAGGCAGAAAACCGTGCAGGGGCGTATCGATTGAAGGTGCTTTGGAGGACAAATCGAAAATGCAGTGGTTGAACAGTTCCACCATCTCATCTTCAAACTCAATACCCCGGTAGACGTTTTTCAGACTCCGCAACCGATCGACGTAGAGTGCCGCCAAACCGCTTTTTTTGAGTGTACCAATGTCTCCGCCAGAACCTTTGATCCACATCACTTCCGTATCGTTGCCCGTCAGCGGGTCTTTGGCCATCACTTTGCAGGAGGTGTTCCCGCCACCGTAGTTGGTCAGCCGGAGGTCGGCACCTAACAGGTTAGAACGATAGATGAGGAGGGCTACTTCGTCACCGGCCAGTTGAGCGGCTTTGGCTTCGTCCCACAAGTAGCTTACATGACGAAACTCGTTCGCCTGCCGTGTTTTGTTCGTACTGAGCATATCGAATTGATGTCGGAACGCCGACGCGATTGAAACTTCAGAGCCTTAATTCTGTACTAAAAAGCGGTTTTAACCAAATTATACCCAAAGATAAACGCTTCCGACAGCCTTACTTTCATGTACTGTCCTATTTTGTGCCTGAAAAATGAATTTTCTGTCTGTCAACCCAGGCTTTTGAGACGACAATCCGCCAATTTAGCGCGTTTAAACTCTTTTCTGTTAATTGGGTTTTTTAAATAAAGAATATAAAACCGTATGTTGGCCGTAACACCCGTAACCATTCAGAAAATCAGTCAAAGCCATGAACCTCAGGAGCACAGCGATTTGCTGGCAGTGGAAGAACCGCTGGAAATTCGCCTGGGTTTCGGACCTGCCGACGACCGTCAGCAACGCAGTGTGGCCGTGACGATGCGGACGCCGGGCCACGATGAAGAACTGGCCCTGGGTTTTTTATTTACTGAAAATATACTTTCTACACCTTCCCAAATCATTTCCGTTCGACATTGTGTTACCGATTCGGAGAAAAAAGGCAATGTCCTGCGCGTTGAACTACAGCCGGACGTTAAAATCGACTGGCAGCGGCTCGAACGACACAGTTATACGGCTTCCAGTTGCGGGATTTGCGGAAAAACGTCCATTGAAGCCGTGCAAAGCGTTTGTCAAAAACCGCTTTCCGGCAATTTTGCGGTCGATTCGGAAATCATCCATACCTTACCGGAAAAACTGCGGGCTGCCCAGCGGACGTTTGCTTACACGGGAGGACTACACGCAGCGGCTTTGTTCGACGAAACCGGGCAGTTGCGGCTGGTTCGGGAAGACATCGGGCGGCACAACGCGCTGGACAAACTCATTGGCGCGGCTTTCTGGCAGGGTTGGTTGCCGCTGAGCCGGTTTGGGGTGATGGTCAGTGGTCGCGTTGCGTTCGAACTGGTGCAGAAATGCTGGATGGCGGGTGTTCCGCTGCTGGCCGCTGTGGGCGCGCCGTCGAGTCTGGCGGTGGAACTGGCGAACGAAGCCGGGATGACGCTGCTCGGTTTTGTCCGGGAAAACCGGTTTAATCAATATAATTAACCCTGTCAGCGCCGGGCCGTCGTTACGGTCGAAGATCCTGACAGCGGTTTGGTTAAAAACTGTAATGAAAGCCCCATAGTTGTAGTTATCACCTATTTGCCGCTGTCAGGGTCTTCGACCGCTGACAGGGCGGTAACAGAATAAATCATGAAACTTGCTCCTGATACCTTAACGAATCTGAAAATTACCAAACCGAAAGAAACTGCCGCCGGGCTGACCGCCGTTACGGTTTCATTTCAACACGTTTTCCGCCAGACGGAACTGGTGCGCGGCTGGAAAGCCCTGTATCAGCTTAATCAGAAAGACGGCTACGATTGCCCGAGTTGCGCCTGGCCCGATCCCGACGACCACCGCTCATCGATTGCGGAGTATTGTGAGAACGGTGCCAAAGCCGTCGCCGATGAAGTGATGACGAAACACACGGCGTCGCCGGTTCTGTTTCAGCGGTATTCGGTGGCTGACTTGCTGCAAAAAGACGATTTCTGGCTTGGTCAGCAGGGGCGGTTGACGCAGCCGCTGGTGATTCGGAAAGGGCAGACACACTACGAACCCATTGCCTGGAACGATGCCTTTCAACTCATTGCCGACCACCTGAACGCGCTCGGTTCGCCGGACGAAGCGGTTTTTTATACGTCGGGACGAACCAGCAACGAAGCGGCCTTTCTGTATCAGTTGTTTGTCCGGCAATATGGCACGAACAACATGCCGGATTGTTCCAACATGTGCCACGAATCGACCTCCGTTGCGCTGGCCGAAACCCTCGGGCTGGGCAAGGCGTCGATTGTCTACGAAGACCTGGAAAAAGCGGAGGTGATCATGATCATGGGTCAAAATCCCGGCACCAACGCCCCGCGAATGTTGACGCCCCTCGAACAGGCCAAGCGCAACGGCGCCACCATCATCGCCGTTAATCCGCTGGTGGAAACCGGTTTGCTGGCCTTCCAGTTTCCACAGAGTGTTCGCGATATGGTGCTGGGCGGACAAAAACTGACCGATCTCTACCTGCAAATCCGGATCAACTCCGACCTGGCTTTCCTGAAAGCCATCTGTAAACTGCTGCTGGAAGAGGAGAAGAAAACACCGGGCAAAGTCATTGATCATGCTTTTATTGAAAAGTATACGGCAGATTACCAGGCGTTTACCAGTAGTCTGGAACACTACGAACTGAGCGAGTTGGTGGGCCAGACCGGGTTGTCGCTGGCGGAGATTCAGCAGACGGTCGATATACTCAAACATAAAAAGAAGATCATCATCTGCTGGGCGATGGGGTTGACGCAACACCGCAATTCCGTCCAGACGATCAACGAAGTGATCAATGTGCTGTTGCTCAAGGGCAGCATTGGCATCGAAGGCGGAGGGGCGGCTCCCATTCGCGGGCACAGCAACGTGCAGGGCGACCGGACAATGGGCATCTGGGAACGTCCGAAACCGGAGTTTCTGGACAAACTGAAAACCGTCTTCGGGTTTGAACCCCCGCGCGAGCACGGTTTTAGCGTAGTCGAAGCGGTGAAAGCCATGCACGAAGGAGACGCCAAAGTGTTTTTCGGGATGGGCGGCAATTTCCTGATGGCGGTTTCCGATACCGATTACACCGCCGAGGCTCTGCAACGCTGCCGACTCACCGTTCAGGTGTCTACCAAGCTGAACCGCAGTCACTTGATTCATGGCGAAACGGCCTTGATCCTGCCGTGTCTGGCGCGTTCCGACCGGGATGCGCAGGCTTCGGGTGATCAATTTGTGACGACCGAAGCCACCACCGGCGTGGTGCAGCAGTCGCATGGCACACTGGAACCGGTTTCGAAACACCTGAAAAGTGAACCGGCAATTGTGGCTGAACTGGCCAAGGCGGTTTTCCAAAACCGCCCGAACACCATTGATTGGGACAAAGCGATTACCAATTACGATTATATCCGCGACCTGATCGAGCAAGTTGTTCCCGGTTTTGACAATTACAACGAGCGTGTCCGGAAACCGGGCGGTTTTTACCTGCCCAACGGCCCCCGCGAACGGAAGTTTCCGACCAAAGACGGCAAGGCGCACTTCTCCATCAATGTCCCCAGTCAAATCGCGCTGCAACCCGACGAACTGCTGCTGATGACGATCCGCAGCCACGACCAGTTCAACACGACGGTGTATGGCCGGGATGATCGCTACCGGGGCATTCACAACGAACGGCGCGTGGTGTTCATGCACGCCGACGACATCGCAAACCGGGGTTTGAAACCGCAGCAGGTCGTGAATCTGCAAAGCCGGTATGACGGAAAAATCCGCACCGCCGAGCGGTTTATCGTGGTTCCTTACAACATTCCGCGCGGTTGTACGGCGGCTTATTTTCCGGAAACCAACGTGCTGCTACCCATTGACCAATACGCCGAAGGGAGCCTGACGCCCACGTCGAAGTCGATTGTGATTACGGTATATCCTTCCTGAACCGAACTTCTTTCACTTCCATCAGGTCAACGACGGTCAGGCGGTTACGGAAAACAATATAGATATCGTGTTCACCCGTTACCGGTTTGATGGGCAGGGTTTTCTCCACCCACACTCTCCGCTTTCCGTTGGCGGGTGCATCCATTTCGCCCACTAACTCACCGGAAGGGCTGTCAATCCGGACTTCGATGCTGGTGCCTTTGGTTTCGGTGGCGAGGGTAAAGTCGATGGCGTGAATGCCGGTGAGGTCGAATTGGCGCATCATCACCCAGCCCGCTTTGTGAATATCGTACAGAATATCACTGCGTTGAAGTTCATAATGTGCATCAAAATCCTGGGCCGTCAGCACGGGCGGGCGCAGCACCACCGTCGACTGGCGGGTTAGCGGGCGGGCGGTTTTATTCCCTTTGTCGGTGTAGGTAGCCGTCAGTACATACGTCCCCTGAGCGGTCGGATCGGTGGAAAATTTGCCTTCGGCGGGTACTTTTTTCTCGGTTTTTTCGTCTGATAACGACAGGATATAGCGCACCATTTCGGAGGTTACCTCATCCGAAAGCTGCGGGTGGGCGCTCATGTTGGTCGGCCCCCACACGCCGGAACCACCTTTCAGAATCTTCTTGCTGAGTTGCTCGATGAGCGTCGGATCGGCTTTTTTCGGCTGGTATTTCACGGCAATCTCCCTAAAACTCGGCCCGACGGATTTGTCATTCAGGGCGTGGCAGGCTTTGCAGTCGTTCTCCTCGATCCAGGTGTAGCCACGTTGGTTGGGCAATTTCAGCTCGCCTTTCTCCGAAAGCGAAACGGTTTTTCGGGTGGGTAGATACGTCAGTTTCACCTGAATCCGGGCCGGATCGACGCGGCCATCTTCCGCATCTTCCACCTTCGTCCGGTACGAAACCGCCGGGCCATACAGCCGCCCCGGTTCGGCCAGTTCAATCGTTACTTTGGGCGGATTATTGCCCGCACTCACCACCGTTTCGGTTTCCGAACGCAGCCCCGCCCGGTCGCTGACCACCAGTTTGACACGGTAATTTCCCGGTTGCCGAAAGGTGTAGGAAAGGTCGGCGGCCGTCTGGCTGAGCGGTTTTCCGTTGATGAACCAGCGGTAGGTGAGTTGGTCGTTTTTGTCGTAGTCCAGCGAGTTTTTGGCCGAAAACTGAACCGGCAGCGGGACGGCCCCGGCTTCGGTCGTTTTTTCCAGCTTCGCCACCGGCGGACGGTTTCCGGCAATGTATTCAATCCGGACCAGGCGCGAATCGCTGTTTCCACCCCACAAGGCCCCAAATTCGATGAGGTAGAGGGCTCCATCCGGTCCGAATCGCATGGCAATCGGTTTGCGGAAGGCCGTGGAAGGCATGAACGATTCGATGGCTTTCAGGTTTTTCTGCTCATCGAACGACACGGTTTTTATCCAGTTCCGCATCCATTCCCCCAAAAACAATTTCCGGTCAAAATAGGCCGGGAATTTGATGGGGGAGGGGTTTTTCGGGTCAAAATAGTAAATCGGTCCGGCCACCAGCGTTCGCCCACCGGAGCCTAATTCCGGGTGTTCGGTCGATACATCGTAGGGATACGCCAGAAAAGCCGGCTGGGCCGGGGGCAAATCCCGCAAACCGGTGTTGTTCACCGAGGTGTTGATGGGATGTTGCGGATCAAACTGAAACAGGACGGAATCTTTCGTAAAATCCACCTTGGCATACGGTTCGTTGTTGCCGATAAACAACGGCCAGCCGTGGTTACCCGCTTTGCGGGCCTGATTCAGTTCGTCGTAGCCCCGGGGGCCGCGCGACTCCGTATCACTGGCATCGGGGCCAATTTCGCTCCAGTACACAAAATCCGTGTCCTGATCGACGGTCACTTTGAACGGATTCCGGCAGCCCATGACGTAAATTTCGGGCCGGGTCAGCGTGTCTTTGGAATCGGCAAACAGATTGCTTTTCGGAATGGTGTAGGTGCCGTCGGGTTCGGGATGAATCCGGAGAATCTTCCCGCGCAAATCGTGCGTATTGCCCGCCGAACGCTGGGCATCGAAGATTTCCCGGCCGGGCCGTTCGTCGAGCGGGGCAAAATTGGTGCCGAACGGATTGGTGTTGTCGCCGGTGGTCAGGTACAGATTTCCGTGTTGATCGAACGTCATGCCCCCGCCCGAGTGGCAGCATTCCCACGAATCGGGCACTTCCAGCATCATCTTTTCCGAACTTAGATCGAGCGAATCTCCCCGGAGCGTGAAGCGCGACAGCACGTTGACGTTCTTGCGGGTTTTCGGGGCATAGTACAAATACAGGTGACGGTTTTGCATAAATCCCGGATCGAGCGCAATGGCCTGTAGCGTGGCTTCCGACGGTTGCGGGTCGATTTTGCCAATCTGTTTATTCTCTTTGGTGGCAATCCGGTGAACATACAGTTCACCACGGTGACCAATGTAGTACACATCGCCATTCGGGGCAATGTCCAGTTCGATCAGGTCGCGGAGGTTGCCGGTGAGTTCCACTTTCCGAAACCGGTGTTCGTCGGGCACTTCGGTCGGGCGGTCCTGCCGAAAAGCAACCGATAACACACCAACCAGGATCAGTGGCAAAAAAAGACGGACTATTTTCATAGCGTGTTTAGGGACGACTCATTTATTCAAATGTAATTCAATCCGGTTTTGTTTTGGTATAGGCCCGTTCCATTCCTTACATTTGATTTTTAGCCTGATCAACACAACACCCTATGTCAACCGTATTATTGACCGGAGGAGCCGGTGGTCTGGGCCGCTCCATTACCCAACAGTTGCTGAACAGCGGCCATACCGTTATTGCCACCCTCGAACCGGGTGGACATACGCTCGATGCGCAGCCCAATCTGGTGACGCACGAGCTTGACCTGACCGACGAAGCGGGTTGTCAGGCTCTGGTTCAGAAGGTGGTGGCCGAACACGGTGGCATTGATGCGGCCATCCTGCTGGTGGGCGGTTTTGCGATGGGGTCGATCACCGATACCGATTTTGCCGCCATCGACCACCTGTTCCGGCTGAATTTTCAGACGACCTACCAGGTGGCCCGCCCGGTTTTTGAGCAGATGAGCCAACAGGCGAAGGGCGGACGGTTTGTGCTGATTGGTGCCCGCCCGGCCCTGGTTCCGTCGGCCGGGAAGAGCATGGTGGCCTATGCACTCTCGAAATCGCTGGTTATCCAGTTGTCCGAAATTCTCAATGCCGCCGGCAAAGACAAAAATATTATTTCGACGGTTTTGGTACCGAGCACCATCGACACGCCGACCAACCGCAAAGCCATGCCCGACGCCGATCCGGCCAACTGGGTAAAGCCCGAGGATATCGCCGAACTGATTGATTTTGTGGCCTTTGGCGCCGGAAAGATGCTGCGCGAATCGGTTTTGAAAGTGTACAACAAGGCCTAGAGAAACCGAAAAAACGGTTTGTCAATTGGTCCGCCGGATTTCATCATCGGAGCCGGTTCGCCGTTGCCGGGCGGCTTTTACCTGCTGGTTACCAAATGAATACGTCAGGTTGAGTAAAGCGATGCGCGTATCGAAGGTCAAAACGCCTTTCTGGTTGGCCATCGGCGTGTTGACGCTGGGTCGAAACCGGTTGGTATGAAACACATCCTGAACGCTGAATTTCAGTTTGAGATCCGACGAAACCGCTTTCTGAATACCGGTGTCCAGCGCCCCCAGCCAGGGCGACGTCCAGATGCCATTTACGGCGGGGGTGCTGACCCAGCCGTTGAGTTCCGCCGTCCAGCCGTGGCCCAGTGTGAAGGCATTGTTGCCGTTCAGTCGGCCCGCAACGTTCTCGATTTGCAGGATCGTGCCTTCGTAATTATACCGAAAGCGGTTGTAGTAGCCCAGCACATTGGTTTGCAGTTGCCAGCCTTTCATCACCGTTACCGGCCAGCTCAGGGTGGTGATGTACCCCTGCGAGCTGCCCAGATTCTCCATCGTGACGTACGTCTTATTCCCTTCGGTGGCGTGGATGGTGAAAAACATGAGGTCGGTGGTGTAATTGGCTCCCAGCGAGGTGAAAATCCCGTTTTTGAAGCTGAGTTTGCCCTCCAGCGCGTGTGTAAACTGGGGTTTCAGGTACGCATTGCCCTGGTTGTAGGCATACGGATCGACATACCCCCGTGCCGGATTCAGATTCTGGTAGTTCGGCCGGTCGATCCGGTAGCTATACGAAAAGGTCAGTGTCTGGTTGGGCGACAGCGCGCGCGACACGAACAGACTCGGGAACCACTTCAGGTAATCACGGGCGACGATCTGGTTCAGCGTCAGCGAATTGCCTTCCGAATGCGTATGCTCCGCCCGCAGGCCCGCCTGGATTTCGGTCTTCGGACCATCGCCACGGCCCAACTGCCCCGAGAAGCTGATGTACCCCGCATTCACCCGCTCGGTATACTGAAAATGGTTCGACAGGGCCGGATCCGGTACCAGGGCTCCGGCTGGGCCGCTGCTCAGGCGGAGGTCGTTATCGGTTTTTACGAAGGCACTTTTCAGACCCGTTTCCAGCTTCCAGCCGTTCGACAGCGTTCGGTTGTAGTCGGCTTTGAACGTCCGGATGTCCACCGTCGACGGCTGCGTAATCAGGAGCGCACCGGCGGGGGGCTGAACATCGCTATCGCTGGTCAAAACGAGGGTTTCCGTGAGCAGGCTGTTGGTATATTGCCGGGTAAAATGTCCCAGGTCGACATCCATCGTTAGTTGCCCTTTCTTTTCACCGAAAGTGTGCTGGAGGTTCAGATTACCGACCTGATTCTGACTCAGCACATCATAGGTTTTATGAGTCTGCATTTGTAGATAAACCGGCCCGCCCGCGCTTCGCCGGAAGGTGGCTCCGGCGGGTCCTTTTTCACGGTGATCGCTCCAGAAACCCGTCCAGACGACGCCGATGGTGGTTTTTGTAGTGGGTGAAAAATCGAGTCCGGCCTTGGCGTTCTGCCCCAGATCCCGAAACGTCAGGTGGGTGTACTGGCTGACCAGATTGCGCCGTAAGGCATCCGACGGGCTGGGGTCGGGCTGGTTGCGGTCGAGCTGAAGATCCCAGTAGTTACCGCCCCGGTTCAGGCTGTAATTGCCGAAGAGGTTCACCTTCTGCGTGCGGTGATTCAGTTGCAGGCTACCCCGCTCCCGGTCAAACCGACCCGAACCCCCGGCAACCGATACGGTTCCGTTTGTCCCCAGATTGCCGTTTTTCTTGAGCCGGATGTTGATGATGCCCGAATTGCCAGCCGCATCGTAGCGGGCCGAAGGGTTCGTAATCAGCTCAATTTTATCGATGTTGTCACTCGACATGCTCCGCAGGAGAGCGATGACGTCCTGGGCAGAAAGGTAGGTCTGTTTTCCGTCGACCTGCACGATGACGCCCTCTTTGCCCCGGAGCTGGAGTCGTTCGTTCTGGTAGTCGACCGTTACGCCCGGCGTTTTTTCCAGCACTTCCAGGGCCGAACTTCCACTGCCGACGATGCTGTTCGCTACGTTGATCACCATGCGGTCGATCTGTTGCTCGACAAACGGTTTTTTGGCCGTCACCTGCACCTCGGCCAGTTTGCTGCTTACCTCAGACAGCGTCAGGGTTGGCACCGTTATCGTGCCGGTGGTGACCTCCACCAAGGCCGAATGCGTTTTCTGGTAGCCAACCGCCGTCGCCCGAACCACGTACCGGCCGGTTCGCACGTTCTCGAAGGCATACAACCCCTGCTGATCGCTGGCGGTTCCTTTGGCCAGGCTCGAATCGATCGCGTTGAGCAGCGCCACGCTCGCAAACGGGAGCGGTTTGTCGGTTCCGTCGCGGATCATTCCGTTCAGGGTGGTTTGGCTATGCGATTCGGTGGCTGCCAGCAGAAAGAATCCGATCAGGCCGAGCATTGGTACCGAAAAGCCCGGGAACCGTTCACGAGTCCAGACGGATAAGTCGATACAGAAATGGCAGTGGAGCCTGGGTGATTTCCGGTTGTGATATAGCGTTGCCTTCATGATAAAAAGAGAGATGACTGTAGACTGAGTCGTTAAAAACAGACTGCAGGCAAACAGGATAGGATAGAGAAGAAAGCCGATACGAACTAGCAAATTCGTAAGTTTTAATCCTAAGTGTCTGATAATGTTATTACTATACGGTTTTGGGGTTTGTTGCAAAGTCCTGTCTAATCGCCCGGAAACCGGATTGGTTTTGGGATAATTCCTGTTTATTTTGAAACAATTCACCTTGACACATCAAGGCGCTATCTCGAATTTTGACGAAGGGACGGCCCCGATTCGGAGCGAAATGAAGTGGGATTCCGGCGAAACGGGAAAGCGAATGGTGAAAAGGAGCCGTTCCCGGCGGTTTGAGGGATCTCCAAATCTGCCGGAGACACAGGGCGTTTAATTCAACCGGCCGGAAAGCGGTTCTATTTCCAGTAATCCCTTGCTAATCAGGTAACTATTGAGGGAAGGGTCGGGAGCGGTTTCCCAGAATCGGGCTTGCCCGTGGTTTAATGTGCTGTAAAGTCCGGTTCGTGTCGTAATTTGCAGCTTTCATTCGCTTTCAAACACATGTTCTTTTTCATTCTTTTTTTTAGACGACTCTATTCCCTAATCAATCGAAGATTTATCTGGACTGGTTTGCTGTGGCTGATCATTCATGCCGTATTTGCCCAGAATCCGTCGGCAATCTGGTATCGTCAGCCCGCCCGCAACTGGAATGAAGCCCTGCCGGTGGGCAACGGTCGGCTGGGTGCGATGGTTTTTGGCCGCGCCGGTGACGAACTGATTCAGTTGAACGAAGCATCGCTCTGGTCGGGCGGGCCGGTCAGCCGGAATCCCAATCCCGGAGTTGCCCGGTATTTACCCGAAATTCGGGAAGCGCTTTTCCGGGAAGATTATGAAGCAGCGGCCAAACTGACGCAGCACATGCAGGGGCTGTATACGGAAGCCTACCAACCGCTCGGTGATCTGCTGCTGAAACAGGATTTCTCGGGACAACCTGCTGATTACTACCGAGATCTGAATATAAAAAATGCCACGGCGACCACCCGGTTTCGGGTAAATGGCGTCAACTATACCCGCGAAATCTTTGTCTCCGCGCCCGATCAGGTCGTGGTCGTGCGGTTGACGGCGGATCAAAAAGGAGCCCTGAATGTCACGGCAGCCGCCCGAAGTCCGCATCCGGTTACCAAATCGGCGGTGGGGCGCGATGAACTGGTTATTCGCGGAAAAGCCCCCGCCCACGCGGATCCGAATTACGTCAACTACAATCCAAAACCGGTTATTTACGGCGATTCCGCAGGCTGCAAAGGCATGCGTTTCGACTGGCGGGTGAAAGTGCGCTCGACGGATGGTACGGTTTCGACCGATACGGCCGGCATTCGCATTCAAAATGCGACGGAAGCGGTTTTGCTGCTGACAGCGGCTACCAGTTTCAACGGGTTTGACAAATGCCCCGATCGGGAAGGTCGGGATGAAAAACAACTGGCCGACGGCTACCTGAAAAAAGCACTCACCAAAACCGTCGATGCGCTTCGGAAGGCTCATGTGGCTGATTACCAACGGTATTTTAACCGCACCAGTTTTACGCTGGAAACTGCATTGGCGGTGAATCTGCCGATGGACGAACGGCTGAAACGGTATGCCGAAGGCGGTGCCGACCCGGAACTGGAAACGCTGTATTTTCAATTCGGGCGGTATTTGCTCATTTCCAGTTCCCGCCCCGGCGGACCACCAGCCAACCTCCAGGGCCTCTGGAATCCGATGGTTCGCCCCCCCTGGAGCAGCAACTACACGACCAACATCAACGCCGAAATGAATTACTGGCCGGCGGAAATGGTCAACCTGTCGGAACTGCATACGCCCTTGCTGACCTGGATTGGGTATATGGCAAAAACCGGTCGTGAAACCACGAAGAACTTTTACAACGCCCGGGGCTGGACGGTTCACCACAATTCCGACATCTGGGGCGCGTCGAATCCCGTTGGCGACAAAGGCAAGGGCAGTCCGTCGTGGGCCAACTGGGCCGTGGGTGGTGCCTGGCTGAGCCAGCATCTTTACGACCATTACCTGTTTACCGGCGACAAAAAATACCTGCAAACCTACGCTTATCCACTGATGAAGGATGCGGCCCTGTTCTGCCTCGACTGGCTGGTGGAAGACCCGCAGGGACGTCTGGTAACGGCACCGTCTACATCGCCGGAAAACGTGTTTATCACCGAAAAAGGTGTTAAGCAATCCGTTTCCGTGGCTACCACGATGGACATGGGTTTGATCTGGGATGTATTTTCGAACGTCATTCAGGCTTCGTCGCAACTGGGAATTGATGCGGATTTTCGGAAAACATTGTCCGATAAAAAGAGCAAATTGTTTCCGTTGCAGATCGGAAAAAGCGGCAACTTGCAGGAGTGGTACAAAGACTGGCAGGACGAAGACCCGCAGCACCGCCACGTTTCGCATCTGTACGCGCTGCATCCGGGTCGCGAAATTTCTCCGCTGACCACGCCCCAGTTTGCCGATGCGGCCCGCAAAACCCTCGAAATCCGGGGCGATGGCGGAACGGGCTGGAGCAAGTCCTGGAAAATCAACTTCTGGGCGCGGCTGCACGACGGCAATCATGCCTATAAGCTCCTGCGCGAACTGCTGAAACTGACGGGCATGGAAGGGACCGATTACGCCAAAGGGGGCGGCACATATCCCAACCTGTTCTGTGCGCATCCGCCGTTTCAGATCGACGGGAATTTTGGCGGCACATCGGGCATTGGCGAAATGCTGGTGCAGAGCCACGACGGTTTGCTCAACCTGCTGCCCGCCCGGCCTGATGGCTGGGCGACGGGTGAGGTGAAAGGAATGAAGACACGGGGCGGTTATGAACTCGATATGAGCTGGAAAAACGGCAAACTGACGCGCGTGGCCGTTCGCTCGGCGCTGGGCGGCAACTGCCGGCTGCGGGTGACGAGTGCGCTGAAGAGCGATGGGAAAACCCGGCTTCAAACCGCCAAAGGCACCAACCCGAATGCGTTTTTTCAGCAACCGGAGAACCGCTACCAAACGACCAAACCCGAAACCCCCGCCAACGGCGTTTATCTCTACGATCTGGCGACGGAACCGGGGAAAGAATATGTTTTGCTGGGTGTATAAGACTAGGACTTTCGCCCCTAAATCCCCTAAAGGGGACTTTGTGATCCGGATTTGACAGTCCCCTTTAGGGGATTTAGGGGCGTTTTAAATTCAAATAAATGTATCAGACGTAAGTACTAAAAACAAGATAATAAAGAAGTGAGAATAGAAACCGGAAATTATTCACCGGTTTTCTGTCTCAGATCTCTTGTCTCACCTCTTTATTCTATTGTCTTATTCCTAACATGTAACCCTTACTTTTACGACCATGAAAACCCTGAAATGCCTGCTTGTATTGTTGTTGGTAACCGGCAACCTGATGGCCACCGAGCCCGGTAAAAAAGACGAAAAACAGGCCGTTGAGCAAGCCGTTGAGAAGCTGCGGAAAGGCATCATCGATGCCGATCAGGCCACGCTCGAATCCCTCGTCACCGATCAACTGACGTACGGACACTCGAATGGATTGCTGGAAGATAAAACCGCTTTTGTTAAAGCCCTGGTGAGCAAAGAGTCTGATTTCGTGACGATTGACCTGACCGATCAGAGCGTTTCCATCGTGGATAACACCGCCTGGGTGCGGCACAAACTGTCGGGAACGACCAACAATAAAGGCGTGGCCGGAACGGTCAAACTCTCGGTTTTGCTCGTTTGGGTCAAGCAGAAAGGCGACTGGAAATTGCTCGCCCGGCAGGCGGTTAAGATTTAAGTTTACGGTTTACGGGGTATTCGGTTTACGGGTTACGGTGGCTGACGCGAGAGAAAAGCATGCGTCAGCCACCGTAACCCGTAAACCGAATACCCCGTAAACCACCCTTCACTTCTCCGAAAACTTTTGCTGCCTCAACAGCCGGTTGATGGTTTCGGCCAGTCGGTCAATTTTGGTTTCCTCCGTTTTGGCCGAATCGATCCAGTCAATGTACGCTTTTTGCTCGGCTTTGGTGTAATTTAAAAATGTTTGGTGGGCGGCTGGTTCGTCTTCCAGGCAGAGCAGCAGGTCTTTTTGTGTATCGACCGGAGCCTGAGCGGGATACAGCACCACCTCCACCCAATCGCCCGCTTTCTTTCCGATCTGCTTCCTGATTTCGGCCTTTACCGCCAGAAACAGCTTGCCATTGCCCATCGGCATCAGGCTGTAGTTCTTTATTTCGTAACCGTCGATCGTGCCGTTTACCTTCACCCAGTTGAAATACGCTTTTTTGTCTGGTTTCACTTCGGGTAGTGCGGCATACGTCCAGCCCCCTTTCCCCTGAAATTTTTCCAACAGATACGAGCCATTGACCAACGGTTTTTCCATAGCAGTAAGGCGGCCTATTCAACGCCATTGCCCAAAGATAGGCATAAAAATAGGCCCTGGATAGCCTGCGAAGGCAGGAAAAAACCGCTTTTATCGACCGGTATTCAACGCCAGAAAGGCTTCTTCGGGTGAGGAAAGGAAGAGTTTATAGAGCGTGGCGGTGTTGCCGACATGGATTTCGTAGGTGTCTGTTTCGAGGGCTGTCAGCAGATCCTGGGCTACGACCGTGGGCGAGATGCCGTTGATGCCGCCAATTTCCTGCGAGAAGTCAGTATTGACCAAGGGCGGCATCAGTTCAAAAACCTTGATGGCCGTATCTTTCGCCAGTGTATACCGCATCGCCTGCGTGTAGGCGTGTAAGGCGGCTTTGCTGGCCGAATAGGTAGCCGTGGTGTGACCGGGGACGAAGGCGACAATGGACGAGACATTGACCAGCGCGGCCTCGCTTTGTTTTTTCAGGAGTGGCAATAGCTTTTCCGTCAAACGGATGATGGCAAGGTAGTTCGTCGTCATTTCCTCCCCGGCTTTGTCGCTCGCTTGAATGCCGTCTTCAGACAGGGAATAATAGAATGCCCGCCCGGCGTTGTTGATGACCAGATTCAGGGTCGGGAAGTCTTTGTTCAAGCGTTCCACCAACTGATCGACATCCGCCGGATTGCTGACGTCGGAGACGATGGCTGTGGTGTTGTCCAGTTGCGCTGCGGCCTGTTGCAGTCGTTCGGCATTGCGGCCAGTGATAATGACCTGATTGCCACGTTGGGCGAATAATTTGGCGATTTCAAAACCGATACCGGCACTGCCGCCCGTAATTAAAACCGTGTTGTTCTGCGTTTTCATGTTTGTAAAATAGACTGTGAATTGATTGGATAAATGATGTATACCGATCGGTATATATGTGCTCAAAAAAAATTAAGATGTAGGTTTTGTTTCGATGTTGTGTACCATTTTCCGGGCGGTTTCCAGCACCGTATCCAGATAAAACGGATTCTGCGTCGTCCGGGCAATGAAAATACCGCCCTGAATGAGCGCAACCAGCGCAACGGCCACCTTTTCGGCATCCGTATTGGCCTGAAACTCGTTTACCTGAATGCCCGTCCGAATAATGGAAGCCAGTTCGGTCTGGGTTTCGATCAGTTCTTCCGCTACGCGTTGCCGCAAGGGTTCGTGCGTATCATCGGCTTCAACGCCCGCATTCAGCAGCGGACAACCGCCTTCCGGAAATTGCTGAATTTCTTCCTGATTGAACAGATCGATAAAGGCCAGTAGTTTCTCTTTCGGACGAACGGCCCGGCTGAGCCGGGTTCGAACCAGCTTGTTCCGGCGGGCGGCATTGAAATTAAAAACCGCCAGGGCAACGTCTTCTTTGTTCTCGAAATTTCCGTAAATGCTGCCCTTCGTCAGCCGCGTGGCCTCCGTCAGATCCGATAGCGATGTGCCCGCATAGCCCTTCTTGTTGAAAATGCTGGCGGCAGTCTCAATAATGAATTGGCGGGTGGCTTCCGATCGCGGGGTAAATTTCATGCTGCAAATATACCGATCGGTATATGAAGTGCAAACTATTTCTGAATTTTTTTTCAGGAACCACTCATTCGGGCTGAGTGAGCGGTTCCTGATTTCGGAACGTTGATGAGTCAGGTCGGGATTGATATGGGGCAATACGCTATTTAAACCCAAACAAAACCGGAAACAGGAAGGTCACAATGATGGTCCATAGGGCGTAAACGGGAAGGTAGAAGGCGGTGGTTTTTCCGACGCTGGCTATCGTCGTCTTCCTGGAAAGGACCCTGAAAAGTTGTGCTGTTACCAGCAGAAGATGGATTAAAATTAAAACATTACTGCCCAGTACGGCGGTTCTGTTGGGCGTGATGCCCCATTCTGAAATCCGGAACAGGATGGCCGATAACGCAATGCCATTTACCACGATCGTGATAGCCGATAGCAGAAAAAGAATCCAGATTTCCATCTGGCTTTTTGTGGTTTTCGATGTTTCTGCGACGGAAAAAAAGATGATGGCCATAACGCCAACCAATAGCGCATTGAAAAGCAGTAAAAACTCCCGGTCGTTGTAGGGGTCTTTGCCGGAATAAACGATGGCTACGAGATAGATAACCAGCATGACGACGACTAGCGGACTGAATATTTTAGCGATCACCGGAGAAACTTTACCGACTAATTGCGGATTGGTCTGGGTGAGATAAGTCCCTATGATGGGGGCCGCAGAAAGCCCGAAAATGCCAAAGTAATCGAAATAAAGCTTTTCAATCTCAAAGCCGATCAGCTTGAATAGACCGATGGTTAAACCGGTCATGATGCCGCCGGCGATTAGGATGAGGGTGGTCATGACGATCAGGTCACCGTTGTACCTCAAATAGTTAAGCCGTTTCTCATCGGCATTGCCCGTCTCACCAACAAAGGCAAAACCGAGTATCGACCATAGAAATAAGACAACGTGAATGCACGCTAGATCCAGGGTGTCGCTTCTTTTAACGTCGGGTAGAAAATTGATAAAAAATATAGCTGCGAGGATTGAGATTGCTATAAAAAAAAGCTTACCCATTGATAATTTATTCTTCCAGGCAAAGTAGGCTGTCAGTACCGGAAAAATGATAAAACCGATGTTTCGGGTATAGAAATACTCTTCATCGATGGATAAAAGTACCGGTAACTTAGCGATGCCACCGGCCACAAGAGAAGCAACAAGGATAACGATCAGGTCTTTCCGCGAACCCCAGGAAATGTCTTCACTCGCGAAATTGATTCGTTCGTTCCAAAAGGTAAGCAGGGCATTGTCTTTTAGTTCGGGATAGAGCGCTTTGAATGCGCGCTTAAACGTTGGTTTGTCGGCTCTATACAAACGCTCAAGCTGTCCGGGGTTGTTGAGATTTGATAGAATTTCATCTTTCATGACACAGTAATTTAAAGTGAATAGGATTTGTTTCTTTGCCTGTAAAAAGGGTTGACCTGGCGTTTCCGAACAATGCCCAATGGATGAGTGCATCAGCAGTGTTCCGGATAGCCTCCTGTTTTTGTTCTTACTAAAAGTACTTTGTGATTCAAAGTTAAAAACAAATTCATAAGATACAAGAGCAGTTCCAAAAATATTTGCGGTTTTTATACCGGGCGTTCTGAAACAACCGAAGCAATCACTATTTACGCCAAAAGCCACTCCCGGGAGTGGCTTTTGGCGTAAATCTATTTTCAATTCCGGATTTATTTCTTCGGATTGGTCGACGAGGCACCACCGAGCGAAGCCGGGGTCGAGGTACCTTCCGCAACGGCCGGATTGCCTTCCTTGTCGAGTTCAACGATTTCGTAGCCCAGCCGCTGCAAACCCGGTTTAACGGCCGATTTGTCGCCCACGACCGTAATAATCAGGTTATTGACGGGCAGGCGTTTTTTGGCGATGGCGTCGATTTCTTTCTTCGTCATTTTTTGCAAAATCTGGCTCTGCTGCTCCACGAAGTTGCCCGGCAGATCGTAGTCGATGATCTGATTCAGGAAAAGTGCCTTCTGGAACGAGGTTTCGTACCGCAGCGCATCCCGCTGGCCGACCGAACTTTTCAGGAAGGCCAGTTCGTCTTCCGTAATCCCGGTTTTGCCGTAGTTCGTCAGTTCTTTAACGAATTCGACCACCGAGCTATCCGTAGCGGCTGCTTTCACCCCGGCCTGAGCCGTGAAAGGACCAGGCGTTTTGGTGCTGCCGAACGACGAACGCGCGCCGTACGTCCAGCCTTTGTCTTCACGCAGGTTCATGTTGATCCGGCTGTTGAACGCACCGCCGAGGATGTAGTTGGCCAGCCCGGCTTTGTAATACTCGCCCGTGGCATCGTATGGCAAATCCGTCAAATACCCGATCCGAATTTCCGATTGAGCGGCTTTGTCTTTGTCAATCAGGTAGATACGGGTTTTGTCGATTTTTTTGGCAATGGGTGCTTTGGGTAAAGTGACCGGTTTGGCGGCCCACTTTTTCAGGAAATCGAGCTTCGGCAGAATGGCGGTTTTTTCGACGTCGCCCACGATGACCAGGTTCGTGACGGAGGGCGAGAAATTCTGCTGGTAGAAGGCTTTCACGTCGTCCAGCGAGATGTTTTCAACGGTTTTAACCGTCCCGCTGGTCGGAATGGCCCGGATGTTGTCCGCGCCGTAGAGCAGTCGGCTGTAGGCTTTGTTGGCAATCACCACCGGCTGCGTACTCTGGTTCGAGATCAGTTCGAGCTGTTGTTTTTTCAGTCGAACAAAGTCTTCCGTGGCAAATTTGGGGCGGAACATTTTCTCTTCCACCAGCGCCAGCGTTGCGTCCAGATTTTTGGTTAGCGACGAAACCGACACCTGAATTTCTTCCGTGCTGGCGTAAATCTGGATGCTGCTACCCAGTTTTTCGAGCTTCGCGTTGATTTCCTCATTGCTGAAATTCTGCGTTGCTTCGTTCATCAATGCCGCCGTAAGCTGGGCAATCCCGGCTTTGGAAGGGTCTTTCGCCGACAGCGTGTGACCTCCTTTTACCGAAAACAGCAGGGTTACCGTCGGGATTTCATCGTTTTTAGTCCCGATCATTTTCAAACCGTTCGGCAGCTTGTCGGACCAGAACGGCGGAACTTTCAGGGTTGGGCTGGCACCGGGAGCCGGTTTTTTGCTCCGGTCGAATGAATCTTTTGCCTTGGCGTATTTCAAACCGTCGTAGCCGTAATCCGGGGCCTTGTATCCTTCCGTCGCAATGGTGTAGTTGTCGGGATGTGCCACAATCTCCTTTTTATCTTTGGGATAAACCGTCAGAATAACGGCGTTTTTGCCCTTGATATACTGATTGTAAACCCGCATGATATCGGCTTTCGTGAGCGCCTGATACCGTTTCAGTTCGGTCGGCAGGTAATTTGGCGATCCGGTAAAGGTCTGGAAAGAAGCCAGTTGCGAAACTTTGCCGGAAACACTGGACAGATAATCAATAATTTCGGCTTCGCGTGTGGCTTTAAACTGGGCGAGGTCGTCGTCGGTCACCCCACGGGCTTCGAATTCGGCCAGCGAGTTCCGGACGATCGTTTCCGCGCTGTCCAGCCGGACGTTCGGGAAAGGCAGCACCGTAAACGTAAACTCCCCGGCTAACTCATTGGCCGGGTGGCCGACGTTGGCCTGAACCGCTTTTTCGGTTTTGACCAGGTTTTTGTAGAACAACGAACTTTTGCCACCGCCCAGAATCTGGGCCAGCGCGTCCAGGGGTGCTTCGTCCGGGTGGAAACGCGCCACGGTCGGGTACGTAATCCGCAGCATCGGAAACCGGATGTTGTCTTCGTAAGACACGTAGCGGTCTTTGTCGACCACCACCGGAGGCACAATGGTTTTGGTCACTTCCGGGCCTTTCGGAATGCTGCCGAAATATTTCTCGGTCAGTTGCACCACCTGTTTGGGGTCCACGTCGCCACCGATGGTCAAAACCGCATTGTTGGGGCCATACCAGCGCAGGAAGAAGTTCTTCAGGTCATTGACATTCACCCGGTTCAGGTCTTCGATGTAGCCGATGGTGAGCCAGGAATACGGGTGGCCGTAGGGGTAGAGGTTCTTGGCGGTATACTCGTAAGACAAACCGTATGGGCGGTTGTCGTAATTCTGACCGCGTTCGTTCTTCACGGTCGCCCGTTGAATTTCGAATTTCTTCTGGGTCACGGCATCCAGCAAAAAGCCCATCCGGTCGGCTTCGAGCCAGAGCGCGCGTTCCAGTTGGTTGCTGGGTACGGTTTCGAAATAGTTGGTACGGTCGCCGTTGGTAGTCCCGTTCAGGGTGCCGCCGGCTTCGGTCACGAGTTTAAAATGCTCATCATCGGCCACGTGATCGGAGCCCTGAAACATCATGTGCTCGAAAAAGTGGGCAAACCCCGACTTGCCGATCTCTTCCCGCGCCGATCCGACGTGGTAGGTGACATCGACGTGGACAATCGGATCGGAATGGTCTTCGTGAATGACCAGCGTCAACCCATTGGGTAACACGTACTTCTGGTACGGAATAATCAGTTCGCCCTCTTTGCGGGTGACGGTCTCCACGAGTTTCGTCTGTGACCAGGCCAGGTGGGTCAGCATCAGGCCAAGAAGCCCGATGCCGTAGCGTAATTTTCTCATTTGTATAGGCTGATGAAATCTATACAAATTAACTGGAATAAGCGCAGGATTGAAAGCGGTTTGCTTATTTGAGCGTACTCATTCCACCATCGACGCCCAGAATCTGGCCCGTGACCCAGCCGGACTCCTCCGACAGCAGAAAGGTGACCATCCCGGCGATGTCGGCCGAGGTGCCGATGCGACCCAGCGGATGCCGTTTGCCAGCCGCTTCGAGCCGGTTGGGCGACACCAGTCCGGCGGATTGTGCCAGGGGCGTATCGGTGAGGGAGGGTGCCACGGTGTTGAACCGGATGTGTTGCGGGGCATATTCGGCCGCCAGGGATTTCGTCAGGCCCTCAACCGCCGACTTCGACACGCTGACCGACGAATGCAGCCCGAACCCGAGTTGAGCCGCTACCGTGCTGAACAACACCACACTGGCCGACTTGGACTGGAGGAGGGCAGGCATGACGGTTTTCAGGATGGCGATGGCCCCCAGCACGTTCAGCGTGAAATCTTCCTGGAAGTGATCAAGGGTCAGCCGGCCAAACGGAGCCAGCCGAATGGAACCGGGCGCATACACCAGCCCGTGTAAGGTATCGGGTAAACCGCTCAGGTCGGACTCACCGGGTTGGGTGGCGTCCCACGTCAGGTGGGTAGATTGAATGCCTTCGGGTTGTCGCCGACCGGCTGTAAAAACCGTGGCACCTGCCGCCTGAAGCCGTTGGGCGGTTGCCTGACCAATGCCGGACGATGCGCCGACAATCAGGATGTTTTTTCCTTCAAAATTGTTCATGAGGGGCCAACACAATGTTGAGCGTTGTGGTTAGAAAAAAGTTGATGATAAGAAAAAAGGACTTTCGCTTTCTGCCCCTAAATCCCCTGAAGGGGACTTGGACGCAGCTTAATCCGGATGCCTAAAGTCCCCTTCAGGGGATTTAGGGACAGAAAGCGAAAGTGATGTAACAGGATTATCAGACGTAAGTCCCAGAAGAAAAAGAGCACCTGAAGCCGTAAAAACAAAATAAGCCCATTAGAAATCTAACGGGCTTATCCTACTAACCTATGATGAAATAGTATTCTACGGTGCAAAAGTATTGACTTAGAACGAGCTAACTATACCGTGGTCTCCTGCTTTGTCCGGTCTTCAAAAAAATAGTTTAGGGGCTGTATCGTTAGACCAGGCGGTCTTCCCGCTTTATGACTTCAGGAGAGCGCAGGAAGGTCTTTCTCCGGAAACTACACAGATTTGTTGAAAAAACACTATACATGGCCGTCATTTGGGGAGTAGTCTTGCACGCGCTCGGAGGGTTTGCTTCCGGCAGTTTCTATCTACCGTATAAAAAAGTACAGGGCTGGTCCTGGGAAAGTTACTGGCTCGTGGGTGGTATTTTCTCCTGGGTGTTTGCCCCGCTGATTTTCGGTCTGCTCACCGTTCCGAATCTGTTTGGGGTGCTGGCCGAAGCACCAACCGAAACCGTCTGGTGGTCGTATTTCTGGGGTGTTCTCTGGGGATTCGGCGGCTTGACGTTCGGCCTGACGATGCGGTATCTGGGCCTGTCGCTTGGTATGGCCGTGGTGTTGGGACTCTGTGCGGTTTTCGGAACCGTCGTGCCACCCATCTGGCAGGGGCAATTCGGCACGCTGATGAGCACGTTGTCCGGTCAGGTCATCATTCTGGGTTTGGCGGTTTGCGTGCTGGGCATTTCGATTTGCGGTATTGCCGGTATGATGAAGGAAAAGTCGATGACGGACGACCAGAAAAAAGAAACCATTGCCGAATTTGATCTCAAAAAGGGCGTTCTCGTGGCGGTTTTTTCGGGCATTATGAGTGCCTGTTTTTCGTTCGGACTAACGGCCGGCCAACCCATTGCCGATCTGGCGGTGCAGAACGGCGCCGACCCGCTCTACATGAACAATGCGCCCCTCGTATTCATCCTGCTGGGCGGTTTGACCACCAACGCCATCTGGTGTATCTACCTCAACATCAAGAATAAAACCTACACCGATTACGGCAATGTAACGGCCCCCGCCGTGCGGAACATCATTTTCTGCGCCATGGCCGGGGTGACGTGGTATCTGCAATTCTTCTTCTACGGCATGGGCGACAGCAAAATGGGCGAATACCGGTTTTCGGGCTGGACGCTACACATGGCGTTCATCATTGCCTTCAGCAGCTTCTGGGGGCTGTATCTGCACGAGTGGCGCGGAGCCAACCGGCAGACTATGCGCACCATTACTTTGGGAATAGCCACCGTGGTGTTTTCGACGGTTGTGGTCGGCATCGGGAATTATCTGGCGGAATAAAACCGGATGAAGCCTCGGATTGTACCGGTTCTCCTGCTGATTCTGTGTTTAGTCAGGACGCACGCCAGCGTTGGTCAGCCGGGCCAGCGAAAGGCGTTGTTTGTCATTGTCGACGGGATTTCGGCGGATGTAATCGAGACAATTGCCAAACCGAATCTGGATGCGATTGCCCGGGAAGGCGGGTATGTCCGGGCATACGTCGGTGGACAGAAAGGGACGTATTCGCAGACGCCGACGATTTCGGCGGTGGGCTACAACAGCCTGCTGACGGGGACGTGGGTCAACAAGCACAACGTCTGGGACAACGACATCAAGGACCCGAATTATCAGTACTGGACGATTTTCCGGTTTTTTGAATCGCAATATCCCCAGAAAAAAACCGCCGTTTTCTCGACCTGGTTAGACAACCGCACCAGGCTGGTGGGCGAAGGGCTTCCGGCCACGGGCCACCTGCGTCTCGACTATTCGTTCGACGGTTTTGAGCTGGACACGCTCCATTTTCCGCACGACAAAGACAAGCTGTACATCCACCAGATTGACGAAAAAGTGGTGAACGAAGCCGCTGCCTACATCCGGCAGGAAAGCCCGGATTTGTCATGGGTATACCTGGAATACACCGACGACATGGGCCATCGCTACGGCGATGGTGAGCGGTTTTACGAGGCCATCCGGATGATGGACGACCAGATGGGGCGCTTGTGGAAAGCGGTGCAATACCGGCAGAAAACGTTTGGCGAAGACTGGCAGGTGTTCATCACGACCGACCACGGCCGGAGCGCGGATACTGGCAAAAACCACGGCGGGCAGTCGGAGCGGGAGCGGAGTACATGGATGGTGACGAACGCCAAAAACCTGAATCCGTATTTCCGACAGGCAACCCCCGGCATTGTCGACATCATGCCGACGCTGGCCCGGCACCTGCAGGTTTCCATTCCGAAAGAGCAAGCCTTTGAGATTGATGGTATTCCGCTCACCGGCCAACTGTCGCTGACCGAGCCGACGGCGAAAAAGGACGCCGGGAAAATCGCCCTGAGCTGGAAAGCCGCCGACCCGGAAGGCACCGTCAAAATCTGGCTCACGACCACCAACCACTTCGAAGAAGGCCAGCGCGACCGGTATTTGCTGATGGACGAAGTGCCGGTGAAGGCTGAAAAAGCCGTGCTCGACGTTTCGAAACTGCCCACCGGTTTTTACAAGATCGTACTGGAAGGGCGGTATAATACGTTAAGCCGCTGGGTTGTGGAGTGATGCCGGGAATGAAACGGTTAAAACCGTTGGGCTGGCCTGTTTCCCACGATTCAAATCGTGGGCTGGTTCAATGGACCGCAGATTTGGCATTTTTTCAACACCCCATGACCGCATCGGCGGCTCGGTTCAGTCGTGCGTGGGTTTGAAAGGCCCGCAGTCATTGACAAAAAATCCATTGTCATCTTTTTTAACAATGAAATTTTTGTCAACGTCTTCCAATCCATCACGCCAGAATATCCCGCACCACCTTTCCCGAAACATCCGTTAACCGGTATCGGCGGCCGAGGTGTTTGAAAACCAGCTTCTCGTGATTGAGGCCCAACTGGTGCAAAACCGTGGCCTGAAAATCGTGGACGTGAACGGGGTTGGCAATGGTGTTGTAGCCGAATTCGTCGGTTTCGCCGTATACCATGCCGGGTTTGATACCGCCCCCGGCCATCCAGATCGTGAAGCTTCGCGGGTGGTGGTCGCGGCCGTAATTCTCTTTCGTCAGCTTGCCCTGGCTAAAGCAGGTTCGGCCAAACTCACCGCCCCAGATCACCAGCGTTTCGTCGAGCAGTCCGCGTTGTTTGAGGTCGGTCACCAGAGCCGCCGACGCCTGATCGACGTCTTTGGTCTGGCCGGTAATCTCTACGGGCAAATTGACGTGCTGATCCCAGCCCTGGTGGTATAACTGCACAAACCGCACGCCGTTTTCGGATAACTTCCGGGCCAGCAGGCAGTTGGCGGCAAAGGTGCCGGGAATCAGACAGTCGGAGCCGTAGAGCTTGATGATGTCGTCCGGTTCTTTCGACAGGTCCGTAATTTCCGGCACGGCGGTTTGCATCCGGTACGCCATTTCGTACTGCTTGATTTTGGCATTGATCTCAGGATCATGCACTTCCTCATACGCCAACTGGTTCAATTCGGCCAGGCGGTCGAGCATTTTTCGGCGCGACTGGCGGCTCATGCCTTCGGGGTCGCGCAGGTACAAGACCGGATCTTCGCCCTTGCTGAACTGCACCCCCTGGTGAATGGAATCCAGAAAACCGTTCGACCACAGTTTGGAATACACCCCCTGACTGTTGCCTTTTCCCCGGGAAATCAATACCGTAAAATTGGGCAGGTTTTTGTTTTCATTGCCCAGTCCGTAGCTCAGCCACGACCCCATGCTCGGGCGGTTGCCCTGCTGGGCACCGGTCTGAAAAAACGTGATGGCCGGGTCGTGGTTGATGGCTTCGGTGTGCATGGATTTCACAATGCACAGATCATCTACAATGCTGGCCATGTGCGGCAACAGATCGCTCACCCACGCCCGCGACTGCCCATACTGCTTGAAATCGACGAAGGATCCGGCCAAAGGCAGGGAGGCCTGGGTGGCCGTAAAACCGGTGAGTCGCTGCCCACCGCGCACCGACGGTGGGAGGTCTTTGCCAAAAAGCTCCCGCAACTTGGGTTTGTAGTCAAACGTTTCGAGTTGGGAAGGCGCGCCATTCTGGAATAAATAAATGACCCGCTTGGCTTTTGGCGCAAAATGCGGGATTCCGGGAATGAAATCAGGGTCGTCGGAGTCGCTGTTTTTGCTAAACAGATCCGGTATCAGCAGCGAACCCAGCGCAGCACTGCCCAGGCCCAAACTCAATTTCGAGAAAAACCGACGCCGGTTGAAGGTCAGCAAATGGTCCAGCAGTTCTTTTTCCATAACGGTCAGGATTTAGTAATGGATTCTTCCAGGTTGTAAATCATCGATACCACGCGCATCAGAGCCGCCAGCCGCTTTCTGTCGATCTTTTCGGGAACCGGATATTCCCCGACGGCCATCACTTTTTCAATCTCCGTCGTTTTTATCGTTTGCATTTCCTCCCCGAAATAGGTCACGAGTACACTCAGTTCGGGCTGGGTCGGTTTTCGATTGACAATCAGCCGGAAGGCTTGGCCGATTTTGGTTTCCATCCCGGTGTTTTCCTGCAACAGACGGGCCGCCAGTACCCGCGAAGCTTCCAGCACCGTGGGGTCGTTCATCATTACCAGGGCCTGCAAAGGCGTGTTGGTTTTGCTCCGGCCTACTTCGCACTGGTCACGGTTGCTGGCATCGAAAATGGCCATGGAGGGGGGCGGAACGGTTCGCTTGATGAACGTGTACATACCGCGCCGGTACAAAGCCGGACCGTGATCCTGGTTGTAGGTTGACAACATGCCGTCGCCCCCGGCGGTGGCGCTTTCCCACAGCCCGGCTGGCTGATACGGTTTTACACTGGGGCCACCGATGGCCCGGTTGAGCAGACCGCTGCTCGCCAGCACCATATCTTTCACCAGTTCGGCCGGAATATGGTAACGCGGTGCCCGGGCCAGCAGCACGTTCTCCGGATCGGCCCGCAGCTTTTCGGGGGAAACAACAATCGACTGGCGGTAGGTGGCCGACGTGACGATCTGCCTGACCAGCCGTTTGATGTTCCAGCCGTGCTGCATAAAGTCGACGGCCAGCCAGTCCAGCAGTTCCGGATGGGAGGGCAGCTCGCCCTGCATGCCAAAGTCTCCGGCGGTTTTGACGATACCCCGCCCGAAGAACTCCTGCCAGATTCGATTAACATAGACGCGGGCCGTCAGCGGATTCTTTTTGTCGAACAGCCACTGCGCCAGTCCCAGCCGGTTTTTGGGATAATTAGCATTGAAAGGCAGAATGGACGCGGGGGTGCCGGGCTGCACTTCGTCGCCGTAGGCATCGAAAACACCCCGTTTCAGAATGTAGGTTTTGCGAAGCGTGTCCAGATCACCCATGACGGATACAATCAGGCGGCTGGTGTCCGGTTTGTTGATAAACTTCAACAGGCTCTTTACATCGTCGTTGCTGATTTCCATCAGCGGTTTTTTGGCATACGACTCCGGTTTGCCAACGGCGGGGTCGATGGCCGTGTATTTGGGGCGCATTTCATCGACGTTGTTGAAAAAGGCGAAAAGCTGATAATATTCTTTCTGCGAAAACGGATCATACTTGTGGTCGTGACAATGCGCACATTCCAGCGTGATGCCCAGCAGCCCTTTGCCGAAGGTGTCGTTGCGGTCGGTCACGTAGGTAACCCGGTATTCTTCTTCGTCGACGGCACCTTCTTCGGTGATTTTATGGTTGCGGTTAAAACCGGTGGCCAGGAGCTGTTCTTTGTTGGAAGAGCCACCGGGCGATACCGGCAGCAGGTCGCCCGCCAGTTGCCAAGTGATAAACCGGTCGTACGGCATGTTCTGGTTGAAGGCATGAATGACCCAATCCCGCCACGGCCACTGCGTCCGGAAATTATCCATCTGGTAGCCGTAGGAGTCGGCATACCGGGCCAGATCCAGCCAGTGCAGCGCCATTTTTTCGCCATAGGCCGGACTTTTCAGCAACTGATCGACCGCTTTTTCGTAGGCCTTCGGGCTGTTGTCGGCCAGAAACCGATCCATCATCGGCAAGGTGGGCGGCAATCCGGTCAGGTCCAGACTGACGCGCTTGAGCAGGCGCTCCCTGTCGGATTCTTCGTTGGGGGCCAGGCCTTTCTGCTCCTGTTTGTGGAGAATAAAATAATCGATTTCATTCCGTGGCCACGCCGTCTGATCGATGGGTGGCAGGGCGGCTTTTTGGGGAGCCACAAACGCCCAGTGTTTTTCGTACTTCGCGCCCTGTTTGATCCACTTTTCAATCAGATTGATTTCGCGGGTAGAGAGCTTCAGGTTAGACGACGGTGGGGGCATCAGCAGGGACGTATCCTGCGTGGTGATCCGCAGAAAAGCCGCCGACAATTCGGGCTTCCCGGCCACCAGCGCGTGGGCCGTCGGGTTTTCAGCGAGGGCTTTGAAGGCACTTTCAGCCACATCGAGCCGCAGCCCGGCCTCCCGCTTGTTGGCATCCGGACCGTGGCAGGCCAGGCATTTATCCGACAGAATGGGCCGGATGTCAAAGTTATAGCTGACGGTTTCCGGTAGTTTCTCCTCCGCTGACCCGCTCGTCAAGCCCGTAGAGCAGGATTGGAAAGCACCTGCACCACCGGCCACCATGAACAGCAAATAAGAAAGCCTTTTCATTGTAACGTCTGGACTGACTAAAATTTGACTAAAATTTAAAAGACCTGTTTTATAAACAAACCGCCCTGGAGCGTCTCATTTATAAAACAGGTTAATCCTGATTTCTTACTTACATTCCGCGTTAATAACCCGGATTTTGTTGCAGCTTCCCGATCAATATTTCGCGGTTCGGTATCGGGAAAAGCAGCCGGTTCTGGGTCACTGCGTAACTGGTGCCGGGCAGATACGATTCGCCGGCATGAAAAGCCTTGATGTACTCCCCGTTCTTGTTCATGACCTCGATGGCTTTGCCGGTGCGGACCAAATCCAGCCACCGTTTGTTTTCGAAGGCAAATTCAACGCGCCGTTCGTGAGCAATCAGGTCCCGCAAAGCCGTCTGACTGGTTTGCATCGACGGGGCCAGACCCGCCCGAACCCGAACCGGGTTCAAATAGGTCAGCGCTTCGGCACCTTTATTTTGTTCATTGAGGGCTTCGGCCAGTCCCAGGAGCACATCGGAATAGCGATAGACCGGGAAGTTATCGTCGGTATTCTGCTCCAGGCTGTGGGGGTGAAGGTACTTTTTGATGAACGGATACGCTCTTTTACCCGTAGGTTTGACATAGCCAATCGGGCTTTTAATGGCTTCAATGGCCATGTCGCCCACCACGCCGGTTCCTTCCGCAATGCCAATCGACGCTTCCAGCCGCTTGTCGCCGGGTTCGTAGGTGCCGATCATCTCGAAGGTCGGAACGTTCCAGCCGCCCCCCTGGCGGTTTTGTGAGGTGATGCCGGTGATCTTGCTGACATCCGAAGCCAGTGGCAGAAAAGGGTACAGAAAGTTGCTGTTTTGCCCCTGATTGCCCTGTTGGTACTGGATCTCGAACAGCGACTCCCGGCTGTTTTTATTCGATAAACTGAAAACCGAGGCATAGTCGGGCAGGAGCGCAAAGCCCATCGAAGTAATCCCTTTCAATTCGGTTTCGGCCAGCGCAAAATTCTTCTGCGTCAGATACACATCGGCCAGCAGCATTTTAGCCGCTGCCTGCGTGGCGCGTCCTGTTTGCGGAAACGCCGGTGCCGGCAGTTTGGCAATGGCGTCTTTCAGGTCGTCGATAATGACTTTATACACCTCCTCGACGGACGAACGCGGAAGATAGGCATCACCGGCTCCCGATACGGCTTTCAGGTACAGCGGAACCCCGCCAAAATAACGCACCAGATCAAAGTAAAACAACGCCCGCAGAAACCGGGCCTGACCCGTCAGCCGGTCGGCCACCTGTTGGCTCAACCCCGCGCCGGGCAGGTAGTCGATGATGCTGTTGGCGCGGGCAATGCCGACGTAACACCGGTTGTACTTGTCAGCAACCAGCGTACTGGTAACATCATCCAGAAAAAAATCGGTATACTCCCGTTCGATGTAGGCCGGGCCGCGGTTGGTGTTGTTGAACTCAAGGTGCGTGTTGTCGGAACGCATCTCGCCCATGCACCAGGCGGCAATGGATCCTTTGGCGTCTCGCACAGCCGCATAGGCACCCACCATGGCTTGTTCGAACTGGGCTTCGGTCTGGTAAAAATTACCGGATGTGACGGAGCTTTCCGGCACCCGTTCCAGAAAATCTTCGGAACAGCCCGTCAGGAGCAAGGTCGTTAAAAGCGATATATACAGGAGCTTTTTCATGTCTTTGATTTTCGATACGATTAAAAATTCAAATTCAGGCCCAGCGCAAACGTCCGGGGAACCGGATACGGACTGATGTCGACCCCTTCGCTCAGGCCGCTCAACCCGTTGAAACTGGCTTCCGGATTAGCCCCTTTGTATTTGGTCAGAACCAGCGCCTGCTGCACACTCAGAAAGATCCGGGATTTGGTGATGTAGCGCGAAACTTTCGGCAGGGTGTAGCCCAGCGTGATGTTTTTTACGGTTAAATACGACGCATCGAGCGACAGACGATCCTGTACATTGCGCGGAAATTCGGTGGTTCCCGACAGCGACCGTCCGACAATTCCGGCACCGGGGTTTTCGGGCGACCGCCAGCGGTCTTTCATGTACGTTTCGACATTGAAAATTCCTTCCAGTGTTTCGGTCCATTCTGCCAGCGCATAGTACATCTTTCCGCCGTAGGCTCCTGAAATCACAATATTCAGATCCAGGTTTTTGTAGGCAAACGTATTGTTGATGCCATAGACAAATTTCGGATTGGGGTTGCCGATGTACGTTTTATCCAGAGTGTTGATGATCCCGTCGCCGTTGATGTCTTTCATGCGCATGGTGCCCACCTTGGACGTGCTGTGTTTGGGCTGCGAATCAAACTCCTCCTGCGTTTTGTAGATGCCATCGAACACATAGCCGTAGAACTGCCCGATTGGATGGCCCACTTCCGTTTTCCAGATCGTGCTGGAATAGTTGCCGATGCCGCCGATGGGCGTATCATTCGTTCCTAACTTGATGACCTTGTTTCGGTTGAACGAAATATTGAAATCGCTGGTCCATTTCAGTGTACCAACCAGATTGCGGGTGGTGGCGCCAAATTCATACCCCCAGAAATGGAATTCGCCAATGTTGTCCTGGATGTTGGAAAAACCGGTACCCGTCGGAATATCCACCTGATACAGCATGTTCTTGGTTCTTTTGTTGTAATAATCGGCCGTCAGCGAAATCCGGTCGTTCAGCAGCCCCACATCCAGACCAATGTCCATCCCGGTGGTGGTTTCCCAGGTCAGGCTGGTATTCCCGATCGTGTTGGGGCTTCGGCCCTGCACGAGGGCATTTCCGAACATATAGTTAGTGGAGACGATGTTGCCAAACTGGCTGTAATTACCAATGTTAAAATTGCCGGCATCTCCGTATTCGGCCCGTAATTTCAGGTAACTCACGCTACTCCATTTTTGAGCAAAACCTTCGTCTGAAATGATCCAGCCCGCCGATATGGAGGGGAAAGAACCCCAGCGGTTTGCCGATCCAAACCGGGATGAGCCATCCCGGCGAATGGAAGCGGCCAACAGGTATTTTCCTTTGTAGTTGTAGTTCACCCGGCTAAACATCGAGAGCAACGACCATTCCGTTGAGTTGCTGTTTCCGTTTTTGATGGCAGCCGCGTCGATCCAGGTAACGGCATCATCCGGAAAGCTGGTGCCCGTGAGCCGATTGGTTTCCTGCCGGAACTGTTGGGCCGAATACCCCACAAGGGCTTCGACGTGGTGGTCTGTCGCAAAGGATTTGCTGTAATTGAGGGTGTTTTCGGTCAGCCACGAGGTATATTCATTCGTTTCGTAGGAGCCGGTGGCCAGCTTGGGCGGGGGCGCAAAAATACCGCCCGCCGTCGACGGGTTGAAAATCCGCTGTTTGCGGCTTTCCAGATCCAGCGAGAGGGAGCTTTTAAACCGGAAATTTTTCAGAAAGTCGATCTCGGCGTAGGCATTGCTCAAAATTCGGGTTGAGTTGGTCCGGTTGGTGGTTTCGAGCAAGGTTTTTTTCCAGTTCGGAAATGTAAAAAGCCCCGGTCCGGTAAAACTCAGTTTGACAGAACCGTCGGGATTTTTGTCATCGGGCGAAAAGATGGGGGGCGTAATGATGGCCGAATAGAGCGTGCTGTAAAAACCGTCGGTTTCCTGATTCAGACTGCGCTGATAGGTTGGGGCAATGTTGATGCCGACCCGGGCAAAGTCGTTGATCTTGTACTGATTGTTGGACCGCAGGGAAAACCGCTCGTAATTGGTGTTCAACACCACGCCTTTCTCTTTGTAATAGCCGAGGGTGGTGGCCGAACTGAAATTGTTTTTGTTTGATAAAATGGAAAGGTTATAGCTGTTCTGCCCGCCCGTCTGCAAGAGTTCGTTATACCAGTCGGTGCTTTTTCCGGTATAGGCTTCGGGGTTTTGATACAGCTCCGGTATGCCGCCGGTATAGCCTTCGTATTTAATTTTGTCTTCAAAAATTTCCTTCCGGTCCTGTAAAAACTCCTTCGCATTCATGAGCTTGGCCCGCCCCCGCTGCGGAACCTGAGCAATGCCGTAGGTGGCGCTGAACTGGATGGTGGTCCGGCCTTCTTTGGCCTGTTTCGTGGTAATCAGAATCACGCCGTTGGCCGCCCGCGAACCGTATAAAGCAGCCGCCGAAGCGCCTTTCAGGACGGAGAAATTTTCGATTTCGTTGGGGTTGATGTTGTTGATACCGCCCACAATCGGAAATCCGTCGACCACATACAGGGGTGTGTTACCGGCATTGATGGAGGCCGCCCCGCGAATCCGGATGGCCATTCCGCTGCCGGGTGTTCCCGAAGCCTGGTTGATCTGGACACCGGCAATCCGTCCCTGAAGCTTTTGAGCCAACTGACCCACCGGCTGGTCTTCCAGTTGGGCCGCGGGCAGTGATGCAATGGAGCCGGTAACTTCCCGCTGTTTCTGCGTTCCGTAGCCCACCACCACGATTTCTTCCAGCGCCCGGTCTTCCGGAGCAAGCGCAATGGAAAAAGTGGTCTGGTTGCCCACGATCATTTCCTGGCTTTTGTAGCCAACGAAGCTAAAAACGAGGGTGGCATTGTCATCCGTTTCCATCTGAAAGTCGCCCTCTCCGTTCGTAATCGTACCCCGCTGCGTTCCTTTCACAACGACGCTGACACCGGGCAGTCCTTTGCCGGTTTCATCGAGCACTTTTCCGGAAACCGTACGCTTGGGGGCCACCTGGCCAACGGGCGGGAGCGGTGTCGGTGCAACCTCTTCGCGTCTGATAATAATGACTTTTCCGGTCAGTTCATACTGCAATCCCAGCGGGTTCAGGATGTGGTCGAGCACCTGTTGAAGCGGTTGGTTCTCGGCAGAAAGGGTGATTTTTCGGCTGGATTGAATCAGTTTCGAGCTAAACACAAAACGGACGTCTACCTGCCGTTCCACCTGGCTCAGTACTTTTTTTATCTCCATTTCCTGCGCTCTGACCGTAATTTTCTGATTAAGAAGCGACTGGGCTACGCCGTCGCTGGCGTAGCCCAGTCCGGCAAAGCAAAAAGCGAACAAGGTCTGAATCGCCGTGAGACCCAGGGTTCGGCAGAAGATTCGACAGACGAACGGTTGAATCTGTATGGGTTTTTTCATAAAAGTTAAGGGTATAGGAGTTTGAACAGGCAATAGTTGTCCCGGCTCCCCTTTTTCGGGGAGTAGCATGAAAAGCAGTTTTGAAAGAAAGCGTTGGGATTTAACCGGACCGAACGAACTCAGCCCGGCACCTTTTCAGATTGCAGGTTTTTGGGGTCATCATACCGCATAAAGTTTTTAAGGGTTTAGGTTATTACGATCAGAAAAAGAATTCAGCCAGTTTATAAACCCGCTTGACAGGTACGCTTTAATTCGTTTTACATCCCTTGCCGTGAATAACAATTTGCCCTTCCACCAGCTCATACCGGGCCTCAACGGCTTTACAGATAATGGTTAGCTGATCATATAATGCCATACTGTCCAGGGAAGCCGTTAAGGGGCAATCCATCATCAGGTCTCTGTCATAAATGATCGGAACACCGTAGGCTTTTTCGAGCGCAGCAAAAACTTCGCTCACGGGTTTGTCTTCAAAGTGAAACGAAGGCTGAACAACGGTCTTGAGCAACACGGGTTTTTCCACCAGGGTCTTTCGCATCCGTACTTCGTCCGTTTTGTACACAATTTTCTGATTGGGGGAAAGAACGACTCCTTCCAGTTCGCGGTTGATGGCTTTCTCCTTTGCTTTGGGATCCGACTGGGCAAACACCGAAACGCGTCCGGTTTTCACTTCAACGATCACTTCCCGCGAACTTTCGTAGGCTTTTACCGTAAAACTGGTTCCTAAAACTTTGGTAATTAGTCCGTTTGCATAAACCAAAAAAGGATGGGCCGGATCTTTGGCGACTTCAAAAAAAGCTTCTCCGTTGAGGTAGACTTCCCGTTTGGGGGTTGAAAAGTTTTTGGCGTAGTGAATCCGGCTGGCGGGCGCGAGGGTAACAGTACTGCCATCGTCGAGGTGGATCACCACCGGTTGGGATGATGTATTCGCGGTATCGGTAACGGCCGATGTCTGATTTTTGGCAATCGTGAAGGGCGAATCCAACTGGGTGGAAGGCCCCTCGGAACGGAAATAGGGGAGAGTCAGCCAACCGGCCAGCAGAATAAGGCTGACCGACGCGGCCACCCGGAACCAGCTACGGTTATAAACCGGTAAAGGACGCTGCCTGTATTCCGGAGTTGAGGATGACGACTGATTGATTCTGGAAATCGTCGATTTGACAACCTGCTCAATTTCGTGTGCGGGCAGCGTAGGTTCTTTTACCTGAAGAGACAGCACGACGGTTCGGGCCTCGTGAATCCGGTCGGTGCGGTCCGGGTTTTCCTGCATCCATCGATTCCAGAAGAAATCCGTCTCGCTGGTGGGCGCAAGAACCCACTGCCGGAAAAAAGGATCCCAGACAAAATCGCCGGTTTTGAAACTTCTGTACTGATCCATACCTACCTGTGCATCTATATCATACGATAGACGAAATCACAGCCGCGATACCAAAAGAATTAGAATTATTTTGAAAAAAAATAGAATGTTGCCAATTGGACTGGTCCGCTTATCAGTAAAAATGGACCAGAAGCAGCGTCAAGAGTTCCACTTTCCAGTATTCCTTTAGCTGTCTGATGGCAATCTGAAGCAGATTGGATACCGTTTGGGGAGAAATGTCCATCACCTCCGAAATCTGGTTACGGTCCATTTCCTGAAAGAATTTTAGATAAATGACTTCCTTCTGCCTTTTGGGAAGTTCATCCAGCAGCTTTTTGAAACGCTGGGTGATGACCCGGACGCTTTCCTGTTCAATGTACTCCTCTTCGACCGAATATTCAATGTCAAAGCCCTCCTGGTTTTCGCCGGGAATTTCATTCGATAAACCGGTTCGGGATTGGCCGCTGCGGTTCATCAGCCGACGGAGCGAGGCCATCAGGTAGGGCTTCACCGCAACCTCCGAATTGAGTCGGTCACGACGTTCCCAAATGATCAGAAACAGGTCCTGAATGCAGTCCTTGACAAACTCCTTGTCTTTCGAAAATTTACTCCCATACCGAAACAGAACCTGAAAATGAGAAGACATCAGATAGGCAAAAGCCACAGTATCGCCAGACAGAAACTGTTGCCATACAACAAGTTCTGCGGGTCGATTGAGGGGGTGTTTCTTCTGATCCATATGCCATTACCCATTAACATGCGGTTCTAAACACTTGAAAATGTGCGTGTTTCGACTGGCCTGTTTTAATTTACAAACATCTCATCCACCAGCACCAGCCCCGGTTTGCCTTTGCCGCCGTGCCATTCTGGCAGCGTACACGGTTTGGCGACCACTTTGATGTAAGCCAGCGATTGCGGTTTGAAGGTGCAGGTTACGTTCGGGATCGACGGCGTTTCGCCTTTGGCGGGCATTTTCGGCTTGACCGTCGAGAGCAGTTTCATCTTGTCGCGGCTGTCTCCCCCCCAGATTTCGACGGTGCCCGGCGGAAAAATACCGGTAGCTTCTTCCACCATGATGCGCAGGGCCACGGAGGAAACCGTAACCGGTTTTTTATATTCCGCCACCAGCACCATGTCGTTGTTGCGGACGCCCGTCCAGTTGTTGGCCCAGGCCGGGCTGTTGGCATTGAAAGTACCGAGTTTTTTGTCAAACAGCGACTTGGCCCCCTCCGCCTGGTGAACGCGATTGAGTGGCAGCAACAGCGTCACGCTGTCGGGTTTGTAAGCACTCTTGTAAAAGTCGAAGGTGGCCGTGCTGCTGCCAAACCAGCCATCTTTAAACGCCCGGGCCTTGATGGTCGTCATGTCCGTCAAAACCGTCTGGTTGTTGAAAACCGGGGAGTTGACGCTGTCGGGCTCGGTGCCGTCGGTGGTGAATCGAATCTGAACGCCTTTGATCGGGTGCTTCAGTTGCAGGGCCGTCGGTTTGTCGAAGATTGTTGAACTGTTTTTAATCTGCGGAGGGTTCAGCGTAATCGGGTTTTTGCCGTCGTCCTTAAACCCGGCAATAAACGCGATATTTCGATTGGCTTTCTGCAATTGCTGAATCTCCGAAACCGACAGTTTGGTTTCCCAGAGCGAGATGGTTTTCAGGCTCTTGAAATCGCCGATCTGTTTTTGCAAGTCGGCATACGTCACTTTGGTGCCCGATAAGGTCAGGGTGTTGAGGTGTTTCAGGGCCGCGAGTTCTTTCAGGTCTTTTCCGGTAATGTCGGTGAAATTTAGGTCCAGCTTTTGCAGGTTTTCAAACTGGGCAATCGTTTTCAAATCCGCATCTTTAACCGGCAGTTTGTTCAGGCTCAGGGAAACGACCTGTTGTTTGATGTCGCTCAGTTCCTTCAGTTTATCCACGGAATAGGTGTTCCGGTTGTAGAGATTGACCGCTAACGCTGGTGACTCCCGGGCCAGGGGGGCAATGGTCCGGTAATCGTTGTTGAGCTTCTGAACGGTTTCTTCGTCAGCCGCATCGAATTCATAGACCACCTCCTGCCGTTCGGCGGGTTTGAGCAGGGTGGCAGCAATGCGCCGTAACGAATCGGTGGGCGGCAAGTCAATGACCTTTTTCTTGAAATCCGGTTTGCTTTTCACCCAGAGCGCCAGCAGCGTGATTTCGTTGTCCGTCAATTGGGTTTTACCCGTCGGCGGCATGTGTTTTTTCTCTTCCATCGGCAGGTGGATGCGCTGGAGCAACAGGCTCTGTTCGGGAAAACCGGCTTTGAACAGTTTGCCGGATTTGCCGCCTTTCAGCAGGGCATCGACGTTGGCCATGTTCAGTTCGCCTTTCAGTTTCTCCGGATTGTGGCAACTGATGCACTTTTGCTGGAAAATGGGTTGAATGACGTGATCGAAAACCAGCGCCTGATCGAGTGCCACCGGTTCAACGGTCGGGTTGCTGATCGGCCCGGTAATGAAGTTGTCGCCGTGCGTTAAAACCGCCCCGTAATGTCCCGCGCCAATCAGGAAAACAACGGCCAGAATGGCACCCGATTTGGCTACCGTGGCCTGGTACCAGTCCCGGTTCCGACTCCAGTAAATAAGCGCCGAAAGATAAAACAGGCTGACGCCCGACCATTTGTGCCACTGCAAGACCTCCCCGGTATAGCCGTCTTCTTTGGACAGAAACAGGCCCATGATGACCGTAATGCCAGCCGACAAAACGCCTACCAGCAGCAGATTAGACAGAAAGCCCCGGTAAAATTCGTTCGTGGCGTAGGACGCATTGAAGCGAAAAATTTCCATTGCCATCGCCAGCAACAGGATCACGATGGGGAAATGGAGGAAAAGCGGGTGCATTCGCCCGACGGGCTGCACCCAGGTCGGCACCACGATTTTACTCTCAAAAAACAGCAGGAACAGAATAAAAACGGCAGAAGCAAACAACGCCTGCTCGGCCAGACTTTTGACCTTTTTAGTCATCACAACAAGGAATCCAGTGGGTTAGGAATAGTAGGGTACTGATTACGCCAAAATATCCCGGACCACTTTGCCGGAAACATCCGTCAAACGGTACCGGCGACCCAGGTGTTTGAAAATCAACTTCTCGTGATTCAGGCCCAACTGGTGCAAAACCGTGGCCTGAAAATCATGGACGTGGACCGGGTTCTGCGCGATGTTATAGCCCAGTTCATCCGTCTCGCCGTACACCATTCCGGGTTTGATACCGCCCCCGGCCATCCAGATCGTGAAGCAGCGCGGGTGGTGATCGCGACCGTAGTTATCGGCCGTGAGCTTGCCCTGCGTGTAGCTGGTACGCCCAAATTCACCGCCCCAGATCACCAGCGTTTCGTCCAGCAAACCGCGTTGTTTGAGGTCGGTCACCAGAGCCGCCGACGCCTGATCGACGTCCTTGGCCTGTTTGGCAATTTCGAACGGCAGGTTGCCGTGCTGATCCCAGCCCTGGTGATACAACTGCACAAACCGCACGCCGTTTTCGGATAACTTCCGGGCCAGCAGGCAGTTGGCGGCAAATGTGCCGGGCACCAGGCAGTCCGGGCCGTAGAGCTTGATGATGTCGTCCGGCTCTTTCGACAGGTCCATTACTTCCGGAACCGCCGTCTGCATCCGGTACGCCATTTCGTATTGCTTTACCTTAGCGGTAATCTCCGGATCTCCAAATTCCTGGTATGCCAGGTCGTTGAGTTCCGCCAGATTGTCCAGCATATCCCGGCGCGCGTGCCGGTCCATGCCTTCGGGGTCGCGCAGGTACAAGACCGGATCTTCGCCCTTGCTGAACTGCACGCCCTGATGAATCGAATCCAGAAAACCGTTCGACCACAGCTTGGAATACACGCCCTGCCCATTGCCGATGCCGCGTGACAGCAGCACCGTAAAATTCGGCAGGTTTTTGTTTTCATTGCCCAGCCCGTAGCTCAGCCACGACCCCATGCTCGGGCGGTTGCCCTGCTGCGAGCCGGTTTGCAGAAACGTCAGCGCCGGATCGTGGTTGATGGCTTCCGTAAACATGGATTTCACGATGCACAGATCATCCACGATTTTGGCGGTATACGGAAACAGATCACTCACCCACGCCCGCGACTGACCGTACTGCTTGAAATTCACGAATGAACCCACCAGTGGAAACGACGCCTGGTTGGCCGTCATCCCGGTCAGTCGTTGTGTTCCCCGCACCGACGGCGGAATTTCCTGCCCCAGCATTTCCCGGAGCTTGGGTTTGTAGTCAAACAATTCCTGCTGCGACGGCGCACCATTCTGGAACAGGTAAATGACGCGTTTGGCTTTGGGCGCAAAATGCGGAATGCCGGGCGTAAGCCCTTCTTCATCGGTACTGTTGCCGCCAAACAGATCGGGGATCATCAGCGATCCTAAAGCCGCACTGCCCAGTCCTAAACTCAAGCGGGATAAGAAGCGACGCCGGTTGAAATTAAAGCCGTGTTCTAAGATTTCCTTTTCCATGTTCACTACGTCTTTGTAATGGTTTCTTCCAGGTTATAAATTGTCGAAATCACCCGCATCATCGCGGCCAGTTTCGTCTTGTCTATTTTCTCCGGAATCGGGTATTCGCCCACGGCGAGGGCCTTTTCCGCGACCGGTTTTTTAATTTCCTTCAGCCCTTTTTCGTAATAGGCCGTCAGCATGTCGATTTCCTTTTCTTTCGGTTTTCGACCCACAATCAGGCGGAACGCCTTGCTGATTTTATCCTTCGACACGCTGTTTTCCTGCAACAGGTTAGCGGCCAGAACGCGGGAGGCTTCCAGCACCGTGGGGTCGTTCATCATCACCAAAGCCTGCAAGGGCGTGTTGGTTTTCAGCCGTTTCACCTCACACAAATCCCGGTTGCTGGCGTCGAAAATGGCCAGCGATGGGGGCGGAACGGTTCGCTTGATGAGCGTGTACATGCCCCGGCGGTAGAGGCTCGGCCCGTGATCCTGGTTGTAGGTCGACAGCAGCCCGCGTCCCGAAGTCGCGCCTTCCCACAAGCCGGGGGGCTGATACGGTTTTACGCTGGGGCCACCAATTTTCTTATTCAGCAAACCGCTGCTCGACAACACCAGGTCTTTGATGAATTCGGCGGGAATTCGGTAGCGGGGGCCACGCGCCAGTAACACGTTATCAGGGTCGTTTTTCAACTTTTCGGGCGTCACCACCGCCGACTGACGGTAGGTAGCCGAAGTAACCATCTGTTTCACCAGCCGTTTGATATCCCAGTTGTGTTCCATAAAATCGACGGCCAGCCAGTCGAGCAATTCCGGATGCGACGGCAGATCGCCCTGCATCCCAAAATCGCCGGAGGTTTTCACAATGCCTTTTCCGAAGAATTCCTGCCACAGCAGGTTGACATACACGCGGGCCGTTAGCGGGTTCTTTTTATCAAACAACCACTGCGAGAGGCCCAGACGGTTTTTAGGATAGTTTTTGTTAAAAGGCAGAATGGACGACGGCGTTCCGGGTTCCACTTCATCGCCCGGCGCGTCGTAAACACCCCGCTTGAGGATGTAGGTTTTGCGCATCGTATCGGGGTCCATATCGCCCATAATCGACACAATCAAGCGGTTGGTATCCGGTTTGTTGACAAACGTCAGGATGTTTTTGACTTCGTCATCACTGATTTCCATCAGCGGTTTTTTGGCGTAGGTTTCAGGCCCCCCAATCACCGATTCGATCCCCACTTCTTTCACGTTATTAAAGAACGCAAAAAGCTGGTAGTATTCTTTCTGGGAAAACGGGTCGTATTTATGATCGTGGCAGTGCGCACATTCCATCGTGACGCCCATGAGTCCTTTTCCCAATAGATCGGTTCGGTCGGTGACGTACATGATCCGGTATTCTTCCGGAATGACCCCGCCTTCTTCGGTGATTTTATGATTCCGGTTAAAACCGGTCGCCAGCAGTTGTTCTTTCGAGGCATTGGGCATCAAATCGCCGGCCAATTGCCAGGTGACGAAGTCGTTGTAATGCATGTTTTTGTTGAACGCGTGGATCACCCAATCGCGCCAGGGCCACTGCGTCCGGTAGCCATCGTCCTGATAACCATGCGAATCGGCGTAGCGGGCCAGATCGAGCCAGTGCAAGGCCATTTTTTCGCCGTAAGCCGGATTCTTCAATAACTGATCGACAGCTTTTTCGTAAGCATTCGGGCTGTTGTCGGCCAGAAACTGATCCATCAGGGGCAGCGACGGCGGTAAACCGGTCAAATCCAGGCTTAACCGCTTCAGCAACCGTTCTTTATCGGCTTCTTCGTTGGGGGCCAAACCTTTCTGCTCCTGTTTGTGGAGGATGAAGTGGTCGATCTCGTTTTTGGGCCAGTCTGTTTGGTCAACCTCCGGAACGGCCGGTTTTTTAGGGGCCACAAATGCCCAGTGTTTTTCATATTTCGCTCCCTGCTTGATCCACTTTTCGATCAGGTTGATTTCGCGGGTCGACAATTTAAGGTTAGACGCCGGAGGAGGCATCAGCAGGGATGTGTCCTGCGTGGTGATGCGCAGAAAAGCCGCCGATAGTTCGGGTTTCCCGGCCACCAGCGCGTGAGCCGACGGGTTTTCGGCCAGCGCCTTGAAGGCACTTTCGGCCACATCGAGCCGCAGACCCGCTTCCCGTTTATTGGCATCCGGGCCGTGGCAGGCCAGGCATTTGTCCGACAGAATGGGGCGAATATCGAAATTATAACTAACGACATCCGGCAATTTTTCGTCCTCAACGCCATGCGTTGAACCCGTATTGCAGGCCTGGATCACCCCGAGAACACTTGCCAAAACACCGATCAAATAAAAGGACTGCTTAAGCATAGGAAATAAATTGGTTCGGTAGTAGTTGAAGAATCCTACTGGTTTAGGAAGATGTGAAGCGTTGGCGCTACGCTAAAAACGCGTCCAATTGCGTGAAATAATGTAACAAGACATGATACGATTTGGTGCCATAGTGATATTATTTCATAAATTTAGCCAAGTTTTGTTTGGTTACCAACTGGAACGGAATCAAGGTTTCCTTCTCATAGGCTTCCCCTTTTGCAATTTTAATGGCGGTTTCGATGGCTTTGGCACCCTGCTGTTCGGCATTCTGAAAAACCGTCGCATCGAGCGTTCCTTTCTTGACAGCCTGCAACGCATCCGGAATCGCATCGATGCTGACCACGATGACTTTGTCTTTCAAACCGGCGTCGGTCAATGCCTTGACGGCACCCATGCCCATTTCATCGTTCTGGGCAAAAACCGCGTTGATAGTCGTGCCATACGATTGAATCCAGTTTTCCATCAGCGACATGGCTTTCGCCCGATCCCACTCGCCGGTCTGGTGGGCGATGAGTTTCAGGTTCGGATACTGTTTCAGAATTTCCCGCGCGCCCTGTTCGCGTTTGATCTGGGCGGCCTGACCCATGTAGCCGTGCATCATCACCACATTGCCTTTTCCGCCCAGTTTTTCGGCAATGAACTTCATCGCAATCCGGGCCGATTCCACGTCGTCGGAACCGATGAATGCCGACGGTTTGGCGGTGGTCTCGGAGTTGACGTTGATGATCGGAATGTTCGCGGCCAGTGCCTTCGTCACCGCGGGCGAACTGGCTTCCACCTCGCAGGGATTCATGATGATCACATCGACTTTCTGCGCAATAAAGCTCTCCACTTGCTCGATCTGTTTCAGGGCCGAACGCTCGGCGTCGACGGTAATCAACTCAACGCCCGATTCCTGCGCTTTCTTCTCGATCTCGTCGCTGACATTGACAATAAACTCGTTCTGCATACTGAGCATCGTGACGCCCACGGTCAGTTTTTTGTCGCCGGTTTCGCCGGTTTTTTCGCCCGATGAAGATTGGTTGCAACCCGAGAATAGAACAGGAATAAATAAACTGATAAAATAAATACGTCTCATGTTGATTTTTTACCCCTCAATCCCCTAAAGGGGACTTGGACGCAGCCGCTTCCGGATGCAAAAGTCCCCTTTAGGGGATTGAGGGATATTTTAGTTCTTATTTTGATTTAAACTATCCAATACCACGGCTCCGATGATGATGATTCCCATCACGACCTGCTGGTAATACGAGGTGACATTCATCAAATCCAGTCCGTTGCTGATGACCCCGATCAGCAACGCCCCGATCAGCGTGCCGGTCATGGTGCCGGTTCCACCCGAGGTGCTGGTTCCGCCGATGATGGCTGCGGCAATCGCGTCCAGCTCGAAACCGACGCCGGCATTGGGCTGGCCCGTGGTGATGCGCGACGTCAGCAAGATACCGGCCAGAGCCGCGAGTCCTCCGCACAGCGTATACACCACCATTTTGACTTTATTCAGTTGAATACCCGATGCCTGAGCCGCCTGTTCATTTCCGCCCACCGCGTACATGTAGCGCCCTAACACGGTTTTTTTGAGAACCACCGAGCAGATGATAAAGAACACGATCAGGATGAGAATTGGGGTCGGAATGCCCAGCAGATGCCCCCCACCGATGAAATTAAAAGAATCGGAGAGGTTGGACACCGGACGGCCCTTGCTCAGAATGAGCGCCAGGCCACGGCCGATGGTCATCGTTCCCAGCGTGACGATAAACGGCGGAACCTTGCTTTTGGTAATGACCAAGCCATTGAATGCGCCGAGGAGTAAACCGGCGGCTAAACCGGCCAGAATGGGTACGACAACGGGGTACGTGTCCGGATGGGCGAAGGACGCGGCTACCACACTCGTAACGGCCACGGTCGAACCGATGGACAAATCAATGCCGCCCGTAATGATCACAAACGTAACGCCAAAGGCCAGCAAAGCGTTGATCGACACCTGCGTGACGACAATCGTCAGGTTGGAAACCGTCAGAAACTTGGGCGTAACAACCGAAAGGACCAGGCAAATCAGGATAAAGGCAATGAAAATACCGTATTGCCCGATTCCCCGGATGCGGTTTTTGGTCGATATCCCAACCGGGTTTCGGTCGGTTTGAACAGGGTTTTCCATTCGGGTTTAGGATGCGTAATGATTCAATGCACTGCGTACTGCATGATGGTTTCCTGTGTCGCTTCCGCCTTGGTCAGCAAGGCGGTTTGTTTTCCTTTCGACAGTACCAGAATCCGGTCACTCAGGCCCAGAATTTCGGGTAATTCGGACGAAATCATGATCACGGCAATGCCGTCGGAAACCAGCCGGTTGATGAGTTTATAAATTTCAAATTTGGCACCTACGTCGATTCCCCGCGTCGGTTCGTCCAAAATGACCAGATCCGGTGATGCCAGCAATACCTTTCCGATGACGACTTTCTGCTGGTTTCCACCACTCAGAAACGTCACTTTCTGATCCGCCCCGGCGGTTTTGATCCGCAGGTCGGCGATCATTTGGGCCGCCGTTGCTGTCTCGCTTTTGTCCTGAATAAACAGGCCTTTGGCGTGGTTCGGCAGACTCGCCAGCGTCATGTTGTGCTTCACCGACATGCCGGGAATAAACCCCAGTTTTTTCCGATCTTCGCTAACATACCCAATGCCGGATCGAATGGCATCCTGTGGAGTCTTGATAATAAGTTGTTTTCCTCTTAAATAAATTTCACCGCTGTCGACGGGGTCCAGGCCAAAAATGGCGCGGGCAATTTCGGTGCGACCCGCGCCCATCAAACCGGCGATGCCCAGCACCTCCCCGGCGTGAACCGCAAACGTAATGTCGGAAAACTTTCCGGCCCGGCTGAGGTTTTTAACTGACAGAATTTCAGCGCCTTTCTGCGCAACCGAGACCGGAAACAGGCTGTCAATTTCCCGGCCCACCATCAGCTTGATCAGCGTCGGCGTGTCCAGTTGGGCGGCCGGTTTGGTGTCGATGTATTTGCCATCCCGCAAGACCGTTATGGTGTCGGAGATTTCAAATATTTCGTCCATTTTGTGGGAAATGTAAATGATGGCGACACCCTTTTTCTTCAAATCCCGGATGATGCCGAAGAGGGTAGCCACTTCTTTGTCGGACAGCGCGGAGGTCGGCTCGTCCATGATAATCACTTTGGCGTCGTTGGAAATGGCTTTGGCGATTTCCACCATTTGCATTTCGGCAACGCTGAGGTATTTCATGGGGGTCGTGGGCGAAATCGTGACGCCCATCTGCTCCAGCAGAATACCAGCTTTTTGATTCAGTTTTTTTTCGTCGATCCAGCTAAAGAAGCCCCGGTTCGACTCCTGCCCCAGGAAGATGTTCTGGGCAACGGTCAGTTCCGGAACGATCAGGATTTCCTGGTGAATCATCGAGATGCCCTTTTTCAGAATCTCATTTACATCACTGGCTTTTAATTCGCTGCCTTCAAAGATGATTTCCCCGGAATCGGGCGTGTGAAGCCCAATCAGAATCTTCATGAAGGTGGATTTTCCGGCTCCATTTTCGCCCATCAACGCATGAACCTCGCCTTTCCGCAGGTTCAACTGCACCTGATCCAGCGCTTTGACGCCCGAAAAGGTTTTGGTCAATCCGCGTACGGTGAGGATGTAATCAGGAGTCATGATCGGCGAATTCGGGTCAAAACCCCTAAATCCCCTAAAGGAGACTTTTTGCATCCGGAAATGGCTGCGTTCAAGTCCCCTTTAGGGGATTTAGGGGCAAAATGTATGGGATTATTTCTCCGTCCATTCAACGCCGGTATCCTGCCAGCTTCTCGATTTGGCGGAATTGATTACGGCTTCGCACACTTTCTGGGTTTCCAGCGCGTCTTTGAAGGTGGGATTGCAGGGCTCACCGGTTTCCAGACTTTTTAGGAAATCGGCCACCTGGTGCACAAAACCGTGTTCGTAGCCAATGCCCAGACCCGGAACCCACCACTTGTCCATGTAGGGTTGGTCGCCGTCCGTGACGTGGATGGAACGCCAGCCGCGCACAATCGACTCATCGGAGTGATCGAAGTATTCCAGGCGGTTCAGATCGTGCAGATCCCATCGGATCGACGCGTGCTCACCGTTGATTTCAAGCGTATACAGCGCCTTGTGACCACGGGCATAGCGGGTCGATTCGAACAAACCCAATGAACCGTTTTCGAAATGGCAATGGAAAATACAGGCGTCGTCGATGCCGACGGGTTGCACTTTCCCGGTCAGGGCGTGCATCCGCTCTTTCACAAACGTTTCGGTTACCGCCGACACATCCGTGATGCCGCCGTTGATCCACATGGCCGTGTCGATGCAGTGGGCCAGCAAGTCACCCGTTACGCCCGAACCGGCGGCTTCCAGGTCCATTCGCCAGGTGCCGGTGCCGCCCTGTGGCACGTCGGCATTGATGGTCCAATCCTGCAAGAAGTTGGCGCGGTAGTGGAAAATCCGGCCCAGTTTCCCGGAAGCTACAATCTGTTTGGCCAGCGAAACCGCCGGCAAACGACGGTAATTGTACCAAACCGTGTTGGCAACCCCGGCTTTGTCAACGGCTTCCACCATTTGCTCACCTTCGGCCAGATTGCGGGAGAGCGGTTTTTCGCAGAGAATCATTTTACCAGCCGCAGCCGCAGCAATGGCGATTTCGGCGTGCGTATCGTTCGGGGTACAGATGTCCACCGCGTCGATGTCATCCCGGGCGATCAGGGCTTTCCAGTCCGTTTCGATGGATTCATAGCCCCACTGATCGGCAAAAGCCTGCACTTTTTCGGCGTTGCGTGAGCAAACCGCCTTCAAAACCGGCGTGTATTCCAGTTCCGGAAAAAAATTGGGTACGCGATTATAACCATTGGAGTGCGTCCGGCCCATAAAACCGGTTCCGATCAATCCAATTCTGAGTTCTTTTTTCGTTGCCATTTAAACGTTAATGGTTTAAGGTTTAACGTTTAAGGTTTAAGGCCTAGGTTTAAAGTCAGCTAAAACGCAGGCGTGAGCGAACTTTAAACCTTAAACTTTAAACCTTAAACTTTTTTTATTCACTCCAGCCGTGCTGATTACGGACTTTAATCAAAGCCGCGAGGATGTCGTTCCAGGTCTGTTGTTTATACATGACCTCGTTCGGGAACATACAGCCATCCCAGCAGATGTGTTTGAAGGCTTTGGTCAGTTCGCCGGTATCGTCGCGCAGCCAATAGCCTGCGTCGTGGGCGATGTCGAGTTTGCCGTTGGGGTCGGTAGCCAGACAATGGCGACCGGTTTTGTCGTGCGAGCCGGTTCCGTGAACGGTTCCGTCGTTTTGCGCGACGTGGAAGTCGATGGTCCAGGGGCGCAGGGCGTTGGTCAGTTTTTTCAGACCTTCTTCCAGCGTAGCCCGGTCGCTCCACTCAAAATCGGCGGGCAAAATCCGGTCCTGCGGACTGTTGTAGCCCAACAGATAGAGGAAGGTGTGCGACATATCCGCCTGAAAGCCCATGTTGGGCCGGTCGACGGCTTCGAGCGTGTCGAGCATCGCCCGCCAACTGTGCATACCGCCCCAGCAGATTTCACCTTCAGCCGCCAGTTTTTCGCCGTATTCGGCGGCCACATCGCAGGCTTCGCGGAAGGTTTCGGCAATAATTTTAGTGTTTCCGACCGGATCGGCCGCCCAGGCTTCGGGCGAGCTGGCGGAGTCGATGCGAATCACGCCGTAGGGCCGAATGCCGATTTCTTTCAGGTATTGACCGTATTGACAGGCTTTGCGCACCATGTCGACAAAAACGGCGCGGTCTTCTTTCGTACCCAAGACCGGGCCTCCCCAGATGGGTGCCACCAGCGAACCGATCACCAGACCGTGTGCGGCTACTTTATCGGCTAGTTTTTTTGCACCCTCTTTTGGGTCATTGATATCGATGCTGGGATCGAAAAGACCGACATCGACGCCGTCGAACTTCACTCCGTCTACTTCCGCAGCCGCTGTCAGTTCAAGCATCGTGTCGATTGGAATCAGGGGTTCAGAATCCGGTCCTTTTCCGACAACACCAGGCCAGGTGGCGTTGTGGAGTTTAGGATAATTATTCGTGCTCATGAATAAAGTTGGGTTTAGAAACTTATAAAACTAAATCAGGATTCGCCGGGCCGAAGTGTTTCAGCATGACGATGGGGTCGGTAGATGACGGGTTGACGATCGTAACGCCTTCGACAGCCGCTTTTTCGCTGATGAAAAACTCGTCGTTGGTCAATTGGCCGTAGCGGATCAGGGCCGGGGTTTCGATGTCCCAAACGCCCATTTTGCCGTGTCCCTGCATCACGATAATGCCGTAAGCCGCACTGTCTTTGATGGTCACGGTTTGTCCGGGAAACACCGTCAATTCCTTGGCACTGAAGGCGTCGGATTTGTAGCAAACCCAGACTTCGCGGTAGCCTTCGGCTTCCATTTCGGCAGTATCTTTCACCGGCAATGGAACCATGTACCGGTTGGCCATCATCTGCGGATCGACGTTCAGGTCCCAGTCAATGGCTTCCATCAGTTGGTCGTAGTCGCCGATGCGGTCTTTCGGGGTGCCGTTCCAGAGCAGTTCTTCCGGAATGATGGCTTCGTTGACCAGTGACTGGTACATCGCGAAAACGTCCGACGCTTTCTGCGGTTCGTAGGTACACAAACTGCCCGGTGCGTGGAGCAGTCCGGGCGGAACATCCCAGCCTGTTCCCGGTTCGAGCCGGTAGGCCATCGAATAATTCGTGATTTTATTATCGCCTTTGGTGAAGTTCTGGAGGCATTCCTTGATTTGCTCCTTGCTGGTGCCTGGCGCAATACCGATGAATGTATACGGAAAATCACCGCCGTGGTTGTTCAGTTGCGGGGGGAAATAATAGGCCTCCGGTTTGCCCAACTGACCGATCAGCGCAGCCTGTTCGTCGTTGTGGTGGAGGTGGTGGGGGAGTGGCCCCATGTTATCGAAAAACTTGGAATACATTGGCCAGGCACCGTATTCGTTCCACAGCCGGTCGCCGATCAATTCGCCTTTCAGCTCGTCGATGGCATCTTTCAGCAAGATCTTCTCTTCGGTGGTTCCGTCCGAATACACCACCTGACTCAAGCCTTCGTTTTCGCCGGTCAGCGGGCCGTTTTTGGCGGGGGTTGTTGAGGACAGCCAGCGTTCGTCGATGCCACCGCGTTCACCGCCCAGCACGTAATAATCATCGGGGTGCAACTTGATCCGGCGGCCGGGTACGCAGAAGGAGCGGGGCACCCAGGTTGGAGCCAGCCGCAGAATACCTTGTCCCTGTTCTAATGCTTTTTGAGCTACACTCACTTTTTCGGTTGTTTCCATGAAAGGGTCACTTTTTAATCTACCTAAACTTATTTTCCTAAAAAATCCGTGATTGGGTCCTGTTCGGTCAAAATGGATAGTTCGACCTCATACTGGCGGCTTTCGCCCGGTGCCAGAAAGATGAGTTCGTTCAACTCCCGGGCTTTGGCCTGGCCCATGGGCGCGTGGGTTCCCGGTTCGATGCCCGTTACGTATTCACCCGCACCCCAGTGTTGCCAGTTGGTCAGCCAGGGCAACTGCGCTTTCTGAAACCGCATTGATAAGGCAAAACCGAGTTGGGCGTTGTAGAGCCCGGCGGTACACCAGCCATCGGCGTCCGGCGTAGGGTCAATGATGGCGACTTCCTCGCCAAAACCGCTGTGGTCGTCCAGCGGGGCCGGGCATTTTTTGAAGTCGTTTCCTGCTACGAAAATTTTGTATTCCTGATCCGGGTGGCGGGGTTGCCACGGCCCTTGCCACACCAGTTCTGTTCCCTCGTCGACCAGCGGCCAGCCGAAGTTGAAATGGTACAGCAGCATGTGCGGGGCCGGGGTATTGGCTCGGTTGATCACTTCGTCGTGAATTCGGATTGTCGGCTGGCCGAGTGTTCCCGAAATGGTGCGCCGGAGTTCCAGACTGGGGCCGAAAACCCGGGTTTGCCGGATGATGCCGGTAATGCTCATGTCCAGCTTCCCCAGGGCGGGGTCGGGCTGAATGATGGAAACAATTTCGGCGGGAATGTTGCTGATTTCACCGTGAAGACCGCGTTCGCCGTAGGCGTCCGATTCGGGGCCGCCCACGTGCGTCAGTCCGCAGGTCGTGAGCAGTCCGCCGTTGAACGTGCGGAGCCAGTCGATGCCTTTGTCCGAAAACGGTTGCGGGGGGGTGATCCCGGAATGACTCAGCCAGGCCAGACCGTGCTGGTTGTAAAACGTGTCGGCGATGTCCATTGCCCGGTCGATCACCACTTTGTAACGGAGTCCGGTACCGGTATTGATCCAGGCAATTCGGGTGCCTCGTCCGGCGCCGTTGTCGAGCACGGCGGTTTCGATGCCTCCCCATTGGGCCGGGTGAGAAAGTTTTTTATGCCAGTTTGGTGGTGTCAAAACTAGATATCGTTTACGGTTTACGGTATTCGGTTTACGGTGCGGTTCCCCGCCGGGACTGACGCATGCTTTTCTCTCGCGTCAGCTACCATAAACCGAATACCGTAAACCGAATACCAATTAATTACAACTGCTTCAGCATCAGGTTGCGGTATTGCACCTTCATGGGTGGGCCGACGTGTACCTGGACACCCAGGTGGCCTTTGGCGGCTCCGTTGACGGTGTCTTCGTCCGTCACTTCACTCATCAAAACCCCGTTGACGTAATGCTGCAGCTTATTGCCTTTCACAATCAGGTGAAACGTGTTCCAGTCTTCCTTCTTAATTAAAGTCTTCAAGGAGTCGGAACTACCCAGCGAACCGGTTACGGTCAGGCCATTCCAGGCATTTTTGCTGACATTGGACCGAATTCCTTCCGGCGTTGCGGGACCCGTGTAAGGCTTGATGGTGGTTTTCTGACCACGATAGGCCAGCGTCGTCCGTTTGCGTTCTTCGTAATTCTGACCCGTGTAGCGGTTGGCACCGTCGATGTCGGCCTGATAGCCCCGGAGGGCAAACGGAATGTCGGTCAGTTGCTCGCTGCGGTAATTGATGCCGGAGTTGCCGCTTTCGGTGATGTTGAACTCGCCTTTCAATTCAAAATCCGCTGGTTGGCCACCTTTCCAGATGATGAAGGAGTTGGTTTTCAAGAGCGTGGTCGGCGTGATTTCACCCACCAGATTGCCGTTTTCGACTTTCCAGTAAACCGGGTCGCCATCCCAGCCTTTCAGGGATTTTCCGTCGAATATTTTTACGAAACCCTCTTTCTTTTCTTTCTTCGTTTGCCCTACGCAGCCGGTGGTCAAACCGCCGGTTAGGACGGCCGCCAGGAGAAGTCCAACTGGAAGGAATTTATACTTTGCTTTTTTCAACATCGCATTTTTAATTTTTACACTTGAACAACTAATGCCCCCCAGCCCCCTAAAGGGGGAGCTTGGAGCGCGAGAAAACTCCCCCTTTAGGGGGCTGGGGGGCAAATGTAACAGCCCTGCCCTTTAGGGGATTGAGGAACGTTTATTTACTTATCACCTTTTGCCGCCCCGGTTCCGCCTTTGTAGACGGGATTTTCAGGGTTGCCACCGGCTTTCAGATACGCCATCAAGTCTTTCAGTTCCTCGGGGTTCAGGCTGTTGATCAGACCCGGTAACATGACCGATTCGGTGGAATACTTGGTGGAGGTTACGTCTTTCTTCAGAATTTTCCGGGTTTGATCCGGCGCAAACGGATTCTGCGAAATGGTGTAGCTTGTCTTGTCTTCCGAAAGCTGCCGCCCCAACACCGACTGTCCGTTTTTCAGGTAATAGATCGTGGACGCATACTGATCAGAAACCGCTTTGTTCGGGTTGATGATTGCTTCCAGCATGTCCTTGTTCGAAAACCGGGTGCCGAGTTGCGTCAGATCCGGGCCAATGTCACCGCCCGAACCCTGAATCGAGTGGCAACGGCTGCACAGAACGGCCCCGTAGATTTTTTTGCCTTCTTCGAAATTCCGTCCCGTCAATTCCGTCCCGACAGCCGCAACGGCGTCGTCCAGTTGCCAGCGCCGACCCGGTCCTTTGGGAGCGTAGCCCATCGCCAGATCATTCCCGTTCGTCGTTAGCAAATCCGCGCCCGACATTTTGTTGTATTTTTCAAACTGGTCTTTGGGAACGTGTGCCAACGCCAGTTTCCGGGCCCGGTCGATAAAGCCTACATAGCTGCGACCGCCCTGGTATTTGAAGGCATTGCCAAACCACGTGAAATACTTGTTCCGCAGTTCAGGGGTCCAGCCGGTTTCCTGGCGGCTCAGCATGACGGCATAATACGTCTGTTGCAGCGGTGGTACTTTTTCCAGCATTTTGGCAATGTCCAGTCCGTATTGCGGATTGCGCAAAATGAGGTCCGAAGAGGCCGTCGCAGGGGTCAGATTGAGGTCGGCCATACCGGGCTCGTCTTTTTTGTCCATCAACGCCAGTGTTTTGGCCACTACGCCCGGCGCTTCCAGGTAAATCAATACCTTACTCAAACCCCGGTTCATTAACGCGGTTTTGGCCGGATAATGAGGATTCAGGTACGCAATAACTTTGGCTTTGTCGGCGTCGGCCGGCGCACCCATCCGCAGGAAAATCAATTCAAATGCACGCAGAACGTCAAATTGTTGCGACTCCGGAAGCTGAGCAAAATTGATCTTCAGCAAGGTGTTGATGGCTCCGCTTTTGGCAGATTCACTGCCTTGCCGGGCCAGGGCAACAATGGCCTGCGTGGCCCGTTGCGGGTTGGTTTCGTTCAGTGCCTTATCCTGCCATTGGGCAACGGGCTGGTGTTCAACCGCAATCCGGGCAGCATAACGAACAAACCGGTCGGGGTGGCTCAGGTGCGGCCAGGCGGCTGCCAGTGCTGCCGGGTTGGGTTCCAGGTGGTATTGTTCCAGGTTGGTCCGGAGCTTATGCTCAGCCGTAACGGTTGGTGTTAGCGGGGTGGTTGAAGTGGATTCAGAACCGTTGTAATAAACCCGGTACAGATCGGACTCCAGCCGGCGACCGCCCACCAGAAAATACATGGCACCATCGGGGCCAATCGAGCCATCCGTGAGCGGAAGTGGTGAACCCGAGATAAATTCTTCCCGTTCGCCCTCGTAAGTTGCTCCTTTCGGTTTCAGATGGATGGAATAGATAATCCCAAAACTCCAGTCGAATGCGTACAGGGACTGGCGGTATTTTTGGGGAAACTTCGCATTCGCTCCGTAGAATACGTTGGTGGGCGAACCCTGACCAATGTTTAGCAAGGGCGGTAAGTTGTCCGGATTGCCGGGTAACCATTTGCTATTCCCGGTGCGCCAGCCAAATTCGGCCCCACTCGGAACGTGGCAAATTCGGGTCGGGCGGTACCAGGGCGTGCCAAAATCCCACTCCATGTCCGAATCGTAGGTAAACATATCACCTGCTTCGTTGAAGGCAACGTCGAACTCGTTCCGGAAACCGGCGCCGAGCAGTTCCCAGCGCTTGCCTTCGGGGTCGGTTGTGGCGACCCAGCCGCCGGGGGCCATCCGGTCGTTGGCGTGACCGCGTGGGTCCTTAATGAGCGGAAACAGGTTGTCTTCTTTCCAGTTGGAAGGAAGCCGATACGCATCCATCGGGGGTACGTCGGTGTGGTTACCTGCCACCACAATCAGCGATTTTTTATCGGGTGACAACACGATGCTGTGCGGGCCGTGCTCGCCTTCCCCTTTCAATTCTCTCAGCAGGGTTATCTTGTCGAATTGATCGTCATTGTCGGTATCCTGCAGGCGGTATAGGCCACTGGCCTTCGGAAACCGGGGGTTCGACCGGTTGTTCACCATGACATAGAGGCTGTTGAATGCATACAGCAGCCCCTGCGCATACCCCATTCCTAAGGTATCTTTTCCAACGCTGAGTCTTTCGACGGTGGGTTTCGTCGAACCGGAACCGATGGCCGGAATTTTGAGCCGGAAAAGTCCACCATATTGATCGGAAGTGATCATACGCCCTTTGTCGTCGAATGTCATCGAAACCCAGGAACCCTGGTTATTTTCGGAAGGGCTGTACAAATGTTCTGCCTTGAAACCGGGCAGTAGTTTTAGTTTGTCGACCTTCGGACTTTCGGCCCCCTGCCGGTTCGTTTCCGGGTAGTTTAAACCGACCCACGAAGCGCCCACTAGAGCAAGTGCCGAGACCGATAGCATTAACTTGACCGATCTGTACGTAGAAAACATAAGTAATTAGGGTTTATACAGTAAAAAATGCTTGTCGACCCGGACGTCGGGCAAAGCCGTTGAGTTTGAATACCAGAGTAAAGATTTTAGACAAGAGAAAAGAGACTTGAATCCGGGACGAGGAAAATGGTCTTTATTCTTTGATCTTTATTCTTTTCTCTCGGTTTGAGTTCTGCGAGATGGTTCAATTCTATACGATACTGCTGAATGGATAAAATGGGCCTTGCGGCTCCGGGTTATTTCGGGTTTGGCGTTGAACGTATTCCCCGGTGGCTAAACCGTGGTGTAATAAGGTAAAAGAAAAGCCTTCTTACTGATTGAATAAAAAAGAAAGCACCGTCAACATTCTGGTCAAGCGTACTATGAACTATTCTGCCGGTTTCAGAAGCGAAACCGGCAGAATAACCAATCTTAAAAGTGCGGAGTCAAAGCCGCTTCAACGGCCGGAAGGGGATAGTAGTCGTCCAAAACCGTGAAGGCATTTGGCGGAGGAACGGCCCCTTTTGGAAAATAATAATCCAGCGGATTGGCTTTCACCCGGGCACCATGCGCACCGATGATTTCCTTGACCCGGCCCGTCCGGACCAGATCGAACCAGCGTTTGTTTTCAAAAGCCAGTTCGACCCGGCGTTCCTTGAAAATGGCTTCCCGCATGGCCGTCTGGTTAGCGGCTGTGGTTGCGGGTAGCCCCGCCCGCGTCCGGATCTGGTTCAGGAAGGGAGCCGCTTCGGCGGTTTTTCCCTGTTCGTTCAGCACTTCGGCCATAAACAGGATCACTTCGGCATAGCGGTAAACGGGCCAGTTCTGGCCGGTGTTGTTGTGAACCGAGTGCGTTTTTGCGTATTTTTTAATGTACGGATACACCTTGTTCTCCCGCTGACTCTGGCTCAGGGTAACATAACCGATGGAAAGATCCTTCCGTTTGTCGCCGGTTTCATAAGCCGCGATGAGGTCGGGGGTCGGAATGTTGTTGTTTTCGCCCGAAATCGCCTGCGGATTCGAAGTGCCGGTTATCGGCGCCAACTCGGCGATCGTAATGGGCGCAGGAATAAAGCGGTAAATTTGGTTGCCATTGAAACCCGCAGCCCCTTCCATATACTGCACTTCGAAGATCGACTCCGAATTGTTCTTGTTGGCCGTGGTCGTAGAAACGGTGTTGGCATAGTCCGGAACGAGGGCGTAGCCACCGTTGGCTATAACATCCTTCAGCACGGTTTCGGCTTGTGCCCATTTCTTCTGAACGATGTAGAGGTTGGCCAGAACCGTTTTAGCCGCTCCGGAAGTGGCCCGGCCGGCTTCCTGAGTGGCTTTGTTCGGCAGCAGGCTCCCGGCTTCCGTCGCATCTTTTTCCACCTGGGCGTAGAGCTGGTCAGTCGTAGCCAGGGGCAGGGCGGCTTCTTCGCGGCCCGTAACCGGCGTTAAATGCAGCGGTACTTTTCCGAACAGGCGGGCCAGTTCAAAATACGCGTATGATCTCAGAAACAGCGCCTGTCCTTTCAGATTGCTTTTAACAGCGGCATCGAATTCCACGCCATCGATCAGGGCCAGAATCTGGTTGGTGCGGGCAACGATCTGAAAATAAAGCCGGTAAATCACCAGAACGTTGTCGTTGGCGGTTACGCCATTGGCCGTTGGGATGGCAAAGTCGGCCACGTTTTCAGTATTGTCCACCGCGCCAAACAGGATATTCCGAGCGTAGTAGGTATTGTCGGAGTGCATTTCTTCCAACACCCAGGCCCGTTCGTTGTTGATTTGCCGCAGCGGCACATAGGCCGCATTGACAGCCTGCTGAAAATCGGCCTGTGATTTGAAGAAGGTGGCCGAACTCAGACTTGTTTCGGGAACGACCGATAGAAAATCGTCCTGGCAGCCCGTCGATAGAAGCCCCAGAAGACCAAAGAGTATGATTGTTTTTTTCATTCCGGTAAAGGAGATAAAGATGGTCGAAAGTTGATCTGAATTTTGTCTTTTAAAAATTCAGGTTAACACCCAGCGTATAGGTACGCGGAACCGGGTAGTTCGAGAGATCGACACCCTGGCTGAGGTTTCCGCCATCGCCGTTGCCATCCCCCTGCGCACTGGTTTCCGGGTTTGGGCCACCCCAGTATTTCGTGAAGACGTACACCTGCTGAACGGAGGCATAGATCCGGGCGGATTTGAAAAACTTATTGACCGCGCCCATGTTGTAGCCCAGCGTGATGTTCTTGATCGTGAAGAACGAGGCATCGGCCAGGAAGTGTGAACTGTTCCAGTCGCGTTCAACTCCGGTGAAGTTACCGCCATTGTTCGTCGCGCCAAACATGCCGTTTCCTTCCGTGATCACGGTCGTAGCCACGCCCTGACCAGCGGCATTCGTCACATTTTTAACCCGGAAACGGTCTTTCACGCCCGCTACCATGTTGAAAACGCCGTCCAGGTTGGCCGTGCTGTAGAGGTGACGAATCCAAAGCTGGTTGCCATACGAGCCGGAGCCAACGATCGCCAGGTCCCAGTTGCCGTAGGTCAGGTTGTTGACAATACCGTAGGTGAATTTCGGGAACGGCGTACCGATGATGGTCCGGTCATCGGCATCACCACCGTAGGTAATGACCCCATCGCCATTGACGTCTTTCATTTTGATGGTCCCGATGGCCGAGCGGCCCGGAATGATCGGCGAATTGGCGAGTTCTTCGGCACTCCGGTAAAATCCTTCTTTTTGCAGTCCATAGAACTGACCGAAGGGTTGTCCCACCTGCGTGATGTGGAAGGTTCCATAGACCCGGTCGATGCCCGGAGCCAGAGCGACAACCTCATTGCGGTTGAAGGAGATATTGGCATTGGTCGTCCACTTCAGTTTGCCCTCGGTGTTGCGGGTGTTCAGCGCAAATTCATGACCCCAGAATTTAATTTCACCAATGTTGTCAAAGAAGTTCCCGAAGCCGGCTTCCTGCGGAATCTGAACGCTGTACAGCAGGTTGGTGGTGTTCTTCTGATAATAGTCATAGGTAAACTGAATCCGGTCGTTGAACAGGCCCAGGTCCAGCCCTAAATCCAACTGCTTGGTGGTTTCCCAGCCCAGATTTGCGTTTGCCAGCGACGTAACGACGGCGCCGGTAGCAACGGTATTGCCAAACACGGCGTTGACGGTGTTGTTGACCAGGGCATACTGGGTGTAGTTACCGATGTTGTTGTTCCCGATCACCCCGTAGCTGGCCCGCAGTTTGGCAAACGAAATCTGTGGGGTGCTTTTCAGGAAATCTTCATCCGAAATGACCCACCCCGCCGAAACGGATGGGAACGTACCCCAGCGGTTGTTTGCCCCGAATCGCGACGAACCATCCCGACGGATCGAAGCCGTAAACAGGTATTTGCCTTTGTAGTTGTAGTTCAACCGCGACAGAAGCGAGGTCAGCGTCCATTCGTTGATCCCGTTCTGGGTGCCGCCCCGGTTGATGTTGAGTGCGCCCTGGATGGTTGGCAGCCGGTCATCCGCGTAGGTATCGGCCTGAATCCGGGAGAATTCCTGGCGGTAGCGTTGATTGGTAAAACCACCCAGCACTTCGAAGTTATGATCGCCGAACGTCCGCGAATACGTCGCCGTGTTTTCGTTCAGCCAGCCGATGTTTTCCAGGCTTTGCCGGATCGAAACCGCCGTGGTCGGAATCGGTACGTTGATAGCACTGGTGGCCGTCGATGGGTTGAAGAAGAAGAACTTGTTATTTTCATACTCGATGTTGACGGTCGATTTCAGATTCAACCCTTTGATCGGGCTGTACTGAACATACGCATTGCTCAGTAACTTGGTCTGCTTGGTTTCGTTGACCAGCTCTTCCGCAGCGCGCACCCAGTTCGGGTAGGCAAAGATGTTCCCCGTGCTGCCCGGAAACTGGTTGAACTTGGTCAGTTCGCCGTTGGCATCCCGAATGGGCATGACCGGCCAGGTGTGCAGGGCGTTGAACAGAATCCCGGTTCCGCGGTCACCATCGGTGCGGGGCGTGTTGTCAAAAACGTACTGCGGAGCGATGTTGAACCCGACGCGTACTTTCGGGGAGATGTCATAATCCGTATTCATCCGCAGCGAATACCGCAGGTACTTGTTATTCAGAACGACGCCTTCCTGGTTGAAAATCCCACCCACAATGGCGGTTCTGGATTTTTCCGTGTTGGACGTAATCGTCAGGTTGTAGCTCTGCACGGGTGCGGTCCGCAGCAAGGCACCATACCAGTCGTTGTCTTTGCCTTCATATTGCGACGGGTTCTGGAATTCAACCGGAACCGCCTGGTTCATGTCTTCATAGAATTCCTTTTTGAACTGCGCAAATTCAACGGCATTCAGCATTTTGATCCGACCCCGTTCCGGCACCTGCTGCACGCCGGCAAAAGCGTTGAAGCTGATGTTGGTCTGGCCGACCTTTCCGCGTTTGGTCGTGATCAGCACCACGCCGTTGGCCGCCCGCGAACCGTATAGCGAAGTCGAAGATGCGTCTTTCAGAACGGAAATATCTTCAATTTCATCCGGGTTGATGGCACCAATGCTCCCGGTAATCGGGAAACCGTCGACCACATACAGGGGTTCGCTACCGGCCGAAACCGACAATTGGCCCCGAATCCGAACCGACATTCCCTGGCCCGGTTTACCCGTGGCCTGGTTAATCTGAACCCCGGCCAGACGACCCTGCAGTTTTTGGGTGATCTGCGAAACCGGAATGTCTTTGAGTTCTTTTGCTGTAACGGTTTGAACAGCACCGGTTACTTCTTTCTTCAACTGGCTACCGTAACCCACGACGACGACTTCCGACAGCGTCTGGTCATCCGGAACCAGTTTGATCGTCAGGCTGGTCTGGCTTCCAACGGCGATTTCCTGTTTCAGATATCCCACCGAACTGAACACCAGAACGGCTCTTCCGTTGGGTACAGAAATTTTAAACCGGCCTTCGGCATCGGTGGTCGTTCCGGAACTGGAACCTTTTACCACGACGTTGACACCCGGCAAACCGGTGCCGGCTTCATCGGTTACCGTACCGGTAACATCGGCCAGAAGAACTTCCCGGTTTATCGTCGACCGGCTTTCCGGGCCATTCTTGTAACTGTCGGGATTGGCCCAGGCAGGCGTGGTGAATAAGCTGGCAAACAGGCACGGTACCAGGAGCCGTTTTGCATAGCGTTGGGAGTTGCCCAATGAGGTAATGCATTTTTTCATAATAGAGATGTTGGAAGGTTTAGGGATCTCGAAGTCCCAGGGTTCAAAAAAAACGTTTGTCTGGCATCGATCCGGTCGCTGAAACCAATGCGATTCCGGATCATGGGTTTTTCTAACGGGTTTTGATTAAGACATGGTAGTAAGTGGTTGAATGTACATTTCAGGTTATAAGGATGGTCTTGGCATAGCGTGATTAAATCACGCGGAAAAATCACTATCATCCAATTAATTGAATGAGCAAATTGCAAGTATTTATAAAATTAGTTCAATTAACAAAAAGGCAGGCCAATGACTATCCTTTACTCTACTGTTTTGAGTAAAAAAGCCTGTTTTTTTAGCTGGAGGGATTTTTTACGCGAATCCCGAAGCTTCAGAATTCGCGTAAAAGAACGCCGTGTATCAGGCGAGTAACTCCATGACGGCTTTCCCTTTTCCGTCAGGTGTCGTGTAGAACGGTCGTTTTTCGATTTCGTACTGGGTATCCGGTGCAATGCCCAGAGCGTGGTAGATGGTCTGGTGAATGCCATCGATTTTGACCGGATTCTCGATGCTTTTGCAGGGCCGTTCGTCGGCGGTTTTTCCGTATACAAACCCTTTTTTGATGCCACCCCCGAACATGAGCACGGAGGCTCCGTCGGTAAAATGGCGGTGCATCCCGTAGAATTTCATGTCGGAGAGAATGTCCGGCTGGTTCACCTGCTCCTTTACTTTTTCGCCGGGGCGGCCTTCTACCATCATGTCGCGGCTGAACTCGCTGGCCAGAATCACCATCGTCCGGTCCAGATGCCCGGTTTTGTCCAGATCCTTGATGAGTTGAGCAATGGGACCGTCGATCAACTTTTTCATATCGACCATTCGGGTGTGGCCGTTTTCGTGCGTATCGAACCCTTTAAACGGCTCGTATTCAGTGGTTACGCTGATAAACCGGGCACCCTGTTCGGTCAGCCGACGCGCCAGCAGACACCCCAGCCCAAACTTACCGGTGTTGTAAATGTCGTAACTTTCCTTCGGCTCGGTGCTGAGGTCGAACGCCTTGGCTTCCGGCGAATTCAGCAGCATATAGGCCTGTTCCATCGACCGTTTGAGCGATTCTTTCTGGTAATCACTGCCAAACTCCCCAATCGGGCTGTTGCTCACCAGGTCGTTGTAGAGCTGGTTGCGACGCTCGAACCGGCTGGCGTTCATGCCCACCGGTGGCCGGACGCTTTCCAGCCCCTGGCTGGGGTCGGGAATGAAGAAGGGACCAAATTCATTCCCCAGAAAACCAGCGGTATGAAACGCCTTCAATTCTTCCGCTTCGCCCACCGTAAACCGCTGGCCGATGTCGATGAAGGCCGGAATTACCGGGTTTTTAGGCCCCAGTTCCTTGGCAATCCAGGAACCGATGTGCGGAGCCGCCACGGTTTGGGGCGGTTCATAGCAGGTATGCCAGTGATACTGATGACGCGAGTGCAGAATGTGTCCCAGGTCGGCCGAGACATATGAGCGAATCAGTGTCCCTTTGTCCATCACCTTGCCGATGGATTGAAGCCCTTCCGAAAAATGAATGCCGTCCAAAACCGTAGGAACCGATTTGAACGTGCTCAGGACCCGGTTGCCCTCCATGTCTTTTTCGTAAGGCGTATAGCGCTTCGGGTCGAACGTTTCGGTATGGGCCATGCCCCCGGCCATCCAAAGCAGGATAACCGTGTCGGCGGTGCCGTCGGTCTGGCCGATTTTCTTGGTTTTACAGCCTGACAGGAGGCTTGCCATGGGAGCGCCTGCCGCCAGTGCCGCCATGGTTGCCGCACTGGCGCGTTGCAGAAACTCCCGTCTGTTCCAACTGTTCTTCATGGTGTTCTATTTTAAAACCTGTTAGGTCTTGGAGACCTAACAGGTTTCGTGGTTTTTAATTGATCAACTGAAATTCAGGGTGTAGGCTAATGGCCCAGACCAGATCCTGGATGCCTTCGATACTCGGGGTTTTACCCACAATTTTTTCGGCAACCGCCAGTTCCTTCGGTTGCGGTTCGCGCCCCAGGGCGTTTCGGTAGAGTTCTTTGACGATCTGGTCCGACGAAGGATATTTGGCTTTCCAGATCTGCGCGCCTTTTTTCAACGCGTCGTTGAACTTGGCTCCATTGGTCAACTCCAGTGCCTGCAGCAGGTTGGCCTGCGAGGTCCGGCTGGTGCTGACGGTTTCGCGGTTGGGCCGTCCCAAAGCCGTCAGGAAAGGGTCGTTCTTCACCAGCGATGCCCGTGGGAAGGGAATTTCCTGCTTGATGGTTTCCGGTAAAAGCTTGGTAGCCAGGGAAGAATCCCCGTAAACCGGGTTGAAGGCAATGCTAACGGCGTCGGCAAACTGCTCGGCCGACAGCCGACGGCGCACCATGCCTTCGAACACGAAGGTCGGGGCGGTGAGCAGGGCCGGATCTTTCACGCTGATGGACGGCAACTGGTAGGTTTTCGAAGTTAAAATGGTGGTCATCAACCGCTTGATGTCGTAGCCGTTGGCCGCAAAATCAGACGCCAGCCAGTCCAGCAAATCCTGACTCCAGGGTTCGTTGTCCATCATATCGACCGGCTCGACCAGACCACGGCCCATCAACTGCGCCCAAATTCGGTTCACGAGTGTCCGGTAGAGCCGGCCATCTTTCGGTTGCACCATAAACTCGGCCAGTTCGCGGAGCCGCTGTTCGGTGGGGGCTTTTCCGTTGATGGTTCCCAGTTCTTTGAACAGAATGCCGGTGCCGGCCATTTTGCCCGTCGGTTTGTCGCAGCGGTGAATTTCCAGTGTCGTATCGGAGAATACGTTGGCGAAGGCGTAGGCGTCGGCCAGTTTCCAGTCGCTGATGAAACTGTCGTGGCACGAAGCACACTTCAGGTTCAGGCCCAGCAACACCTGCGACACGTTTTGGGCCGCCTGCATTTCGGTGCTCTGGCTTGAGTTGATGGTTCCGCGCCACTTGATGCCTTTGATAAAGCCGGCCGATTCTTCGGTCGGGCTGATCAGTTCGCGTACAAACTGGTTGTACGGTTTATTCGTTTTGAGGGAACTGTAGAGCCACTTCGTAATGTCGAAGCGTCCTTTGGTGATGTAACCGGTTCCGGAGTAGTCATTGCGCAGCGCATCATTCCAGAACGTGATCCAGTGCTGGGCGTAGTCTTCGTTGCGGTTCAGCAGTTCGGTCACCAGAATTTCCCGCTTGTTCGGTCGGGTATCCGCCGTGAAGGACGCAATTTTGTCGGGCGTCGGTAGTAATCCCACCACGTCCAGATACACCCGGCGCAGGTAGGTGCGGTCGTCGACGACGGTTTTCCAGGCCACTTTATTCTTCTGGAAATAGACGTTGACAAACCGGTCGACCGGGTTGACCAGGTCACCGGTAGCGGCCGGAATGGCGGGCATCCGGGGTTCCAGAGCCGCCACGCGGTAAATGCTTTTTTCGGTACCACTGGGCCAGGGCGCACCTTGTTTGATCCAGAATTCGAGGATCGCTATTTCTTTGTCCGTCAGTCGCTTGCCTTTGGTTGGCATGGCGTCGTCGTGACCCGCCGGGAGCTTGACCCGCCGGATCATGTCGCTGTCTTCGGGGTGGCCGGCTTTCAGAATAACGCCGTTTTCGCCCCCTTTGAAGAGTAATTCTTTCTTATCCAGCCGCAGTTCTCCCTTGGTTTTGGTCGCACTGTGGCAACTGTAGCAATTGTGGGCGAGAATCGACCGGACTTCCAGGTTTAGGTCCTCGATCTGCTTGTCGGTTAGCGGTTGATTGGTATTGCTGATGAAGGCCAGATTCGGATCCGTCGTCGAGGGGGCTTTCGCGTCCTTGCCGAAGGGCAAAACGCTGGTCAAATAGTCTTCGCCGTGGGTCAGCAAGGCACCATAATGGCCGGCAATGCTAACGCCGAAAACCGTTAGAAACAGCAGGCCCCGGTACAACGCCAGTCGGCCCGAACGGAGTGCAAAACCGGTAACAATGGCCAGGGCCATGGTCGTAAGCCCCGACCACTGGTGAACGGTGACGGTATCTCCGCCGTATTCTTCCTGGTTGATCAAAATGAGCCCAAAGACCGCGGCCACTACCGAACTGATGGCACCGATCCAGACCAGGGCCGTAATACCGGCCCGCAGGTCGTTGGACTTGCGGGACCAGCCAATGATTTCCAGCAACAGGGCCACACAGAGCAAACCGACCGGAAAGTGGACGATCAGCGGATGCAGACGACCCAGAAACTGCCAAAGCCAAAAGGATTCTGTCAAAATGGTCACTTTGTAATAGGGATTAGTTGAGGGTTTTATAGGAAATGCACCTTACTGCACGGATCAATCCTACTTTAACAGTATTCCGTCCAATAAGGTGCATTTTTTACGATTAACTATCCTGCACTTTCCTTTAGTACCCCGGATTTTGAGTCAGTTTGCTGCTGATCAGAATTTGTGGGGCCGGAATCGGGAGGTAATACTCGTTGTCGGCAAACACATAATCCAGCGCGTTGAACGCAATACCGCCCCGGTCGACAGTCGGTTTTGCTTTTTCTTTCGCACCATAGGCGTTCATGAAGGCGGTTAATTCGGCGGGTGTTTTCGTTCTCCGCAAATCGAACCAGCGGTGGTTTTCAAACGCCAGCTCCACCCGGCGCTCTTTCATGATCGCATCGCGGAGGGCTACTTTATCCAGACCGGTTTTGGCCGCCAGACCCGCCCGTTTGCGCACCTGATTCAGGTAATCGAACGCTTCGGCCGAAGGTCCGGTGGCTTCGTTGATCGACTCGGCCAGCATTAGCAGCACGTCGGCATACCGCAACACCGGCCAGTTGTTGTCCGTCCGGCCCGTAATTGTGTGGGGATGCGTAAACTTGATGACGTACGGGATGGCGAATTCCTTGCCGCCCAGCGTATAGCTGGTTTTTAGCGAAACATCTTTGCGCAAGTCGCCGGTTTCGTAGGCCGCGATCATGTCGTTGGTCGGAATGTTCCGACCCGCGGGGGGCGTATTGGCAAAACCGGTTACGGCACCTGCCGACAGCCGGGGTGCAAAGACGTAGGCAAAGTTGCTCCACTCGCCGAGGTCATTTCCACCCTGGTACTGAATCTCGAAAATGGATTCAGGGCCGTTTTTTCTGGCCGGATTGAAATTGTCGGCATACAACGGGTTTAACGTGTAACCGGTCACCTGTTTCAGCGTCGTGACAGCATCGGCGTATTTCTTTTGGGTCAGATACGATTTGCCCAACAGACTCAGCGCAGCCCCTTTCGTGACCCGGCCCAGTTGAGCCGCCGGATAGGTAGCCGGTAGAACGGCAACGGCTTCTTTCAGGTCTTTTTCAATCTGTGCCCAGACTTCGGCCTGCGGAGAACGCGTCAGTTCAAAGGCCGCATCCGGGTTGGCCAGGGTTTGGGTGACCAGCACGACATCGCCAAAATACTGAACCAGATTGAAGTAGCCGTAGGCTCTGATAAACTTCAACTGGCCTTCGATGGGGGCTTTGATGGCGGCATCGACCGTGCTTCCCGCGATTTTCTCCAGCGCGTAGTTGATGTTGTACATCATGGAATAGTACTGGTTCCAGACGTTGGAAATTTCACCATTTCCCTGGTTGACGGTCGAAAACTCGAAGGCTTCCCAACCAGCCGCGCCCCCGCGATCGAGCGGGTTGAAGTCGAGGGTTGTGTTGTCCGACGGAAATTCCTGAAAGATGTAGGCTGTATTGGTAATGCCCTGCAACTGACCGTATACACCATTCAGAGCCTGCAACAACTGCGTTTCGTTTTTGTAAAAAAGGTCAGCACCAATCCGGGTGGGATCGGTCGTTACCAGCATATCATCCGAGCACGAAAACTGGGCTATGCTCAGCAGAATTGTACCTATAACCGTTATTTTTTTCATGTCTGTGTCAATTAAAAGTTCAGTTTGAGACCAGCGGCAAACGTTCTCGGAATCGGATACGACTCATCGTCGTTGTTGAGTTCGGTTCCACCCCGAACACCGGCATCCGGGTTGTTTCCGGGGTATTTGGTAAACAGGAACAGGTTGTTCGCCGTCACGAAAATCCGGGCATCGCTCAGCACCGATTTGACTTTGGGCAGGGTGTATCCCAGCGTGACGGTTTTCAGCCAGACATAGCTGCCGTCATAGACATACCGTTCGCTGCTCTCCCGCGACCATTTGAAGTAACTGGTACCGCCCTGCGAGTTTTTCGCGTTTGGGTTGGAACCCGGATTTTCGGGTGACCGCCAGCGGTCTTTCGCTTTGTCGAGCACGTTGAAAACACCGTCCATGTTCATCGTCGAAGCCTCGATGTTTCGATATACATCGAAGTCGTGGGCACCCACAAAAAGAACGTTCACGTCAAACCGTTTGTAGTCGGCGGCCACGGTCCAGGCCCAGTTGAAGGCCGGATTCGGGTTGCCGATTTCCACCATGTCCTGGGTGTCGTAAGAAATCACGCCATCGCCGGTGGCATCAAAGAACTTCATGGCACCCGGAATGGCCCCATCCTGCTTCGGTGCCGCGTCGATTTCGGCCTGCGTGTTGAAGATGCCCAACTTCCGGTAGCCATAGATCATCCCGATGGGGCGACCCACTTTCTGAACGTTGTAGCCACCGTAGAAACCGCCATACCAGAGCATGTCGTTCGCGCCCTTGATCTCCAGAATTTTACTGCGGTTGAAGGTGATGTTGGCATTGGTCCGGAAATTCACCGCGCCGATGTTGGTCCGGAAATCAGCCCCGATTTCAACCCCTTTGTTCTGTACTTTCCCGATGTTGGCCAAACTGGTGGTAAAACCGGATACGGCCGGAATCGAAATCGGCAGCAGCATGTCGTTGGTAATCTTCCTGTAGTATTCGAGATTCAACGTCAGCTTGTTATTAAACAGGGCCAGGTCCATCCCGATGTCTAACTGGTTCGATTTTTCCCACTTCAGTTCGGAGTTGGCAAACGAACTTACCACTTTACCGGCTGCGAAGGAGTTGCCCAGAATGTAGTTATTGGCTCCGACGAACGCTAAGCTCGGGTAGTTACCGATGTCGTTGTTTCCCGTCACCCCAAAGCTGGCGCGCAGTTTCAGGTCGGTTAGCCAGTCGGTTTTCGGCATGAATGATTCCTCCGTTACGCGCCAGCCGATCGAAGCGGCCGGGAACGTCCCGTACTTGTTTTTCGCCCCAAACCGTGAGCTTCCTTCCCGGCGAAACGAAGCCGAGAACAGGTATTTGTCTTTAAACGAGTAGTTGGCCCGGGCCAATGCGGCCAGGTTGACCCAGCCGAATTCGTACGAATTGGAAGACCGGATGGATGCCGCTCCTAAGTAGGGAACCAGGTCATCGGGGAAAGTATTCCCGGTGCCGGAAAACCCGCGCACCCGCTCCTGCTGAGCCGTATAACCGACCAGAAAGTCAAGGGAATGCTGATCGCCGATTTGGGGGTTATACGTTAGCAACTGATCCAGCGAGTAGTTGACCAGTTCTTCGGTCGTATTGGTTGAGGTGGCAATCCGCGGAGGGGCACCTGCCGTACCGGATGCTACGGAAAGACCAATGGTGGACGGAATATATTCCTTGTACGTGTTGTTATTCAGTTTGACGTTGGCTGAGGTTCTGAACTTGAAATTTTTCAGAAACGATACTTCGACAAATGCGTTGGTCAGCAGGTCGGCAATGCTTCTTCTGCGAAGTACATTTTCCAGCACATACAGTGGGTTCGGAAAGCCAAAAACACCATCGACACCGTTGCTATACGGTTTTAGACTCCCGTCGGCATTGTAGGGCGTATCCCGCGGGTCCATCAGCAGCGCACCGCCCAACAAGGCACTCCGGCCATTCGTGTTCGCCTGGTTTTGCCGGGTATAGGTTCCGTTGATGTTCAGCCCTACGTTGATGAATTTGTTGACCTGCCCGCCCAGGTTGGAGCGCACCGAAATCCGGTCATAATCCGTATGCTTGACGACACCATCTTCTTTGTAATAACCCACCGATAACAGTGCCTTAAGTGGCCCCTGACCGGACGAAATCGTCAGGTTGGCATCGGTGTAGGGCGCGTTGTTGTTCAGGATCAGGCCATACCAGTCGGTTGAGTATTTCGTCTGTTCCGGATAGCGGAAACCGATCGGCACCTCTTCCAGTGTTGGCTCCCGGTTTTGCAGGATACGAATCTGATCTTCAAAGATTTCCTTTTTGAACTGGGCAAATTCTACGCCATTCAGCATTTTCACCCGCCGGGAGTCGGGCAGGGTCTGAATCCCGTAATCCAGTGAAAAATTGATATTGGTTTTTCCTTCTTTGGCATTTTTGGTCGTAATCAAAACGACACCGTTCGAACCCCGGGCTCCGTAAATGGCCGTCGACGCGGCATCTTTCAACACCGAGATGCTTTCGATATCGTTGGGGTTCAGGTTGGGGCCAATGTCCGTTCCAACTGCAAATCCGTCGACAACATACAGGGGATTACTACCCGCGCCCAGCGAACCGACCCCCCGTACGCGAACCTCGAAGGTACCGCCGGGAGTTCCGCTTTTCTGCTTCACGACGACCCCGGCGGCCCGGCCCTGCAACATCTGGTTCATGTTGTTGGCCGGTTGTTCGCCGATGTCTTTCATGTTGATGACCGATACGGCGGAGGTAATATCCTGTTTCCGCTGCGAACCATATCCCACCACGACCACTTCATCGAGGGAGCGGTCGCCTACGGAAAGTTGCACATCGACCCGGGTCCGGTTGCCGACGGCCACTTCCTGCGACAGATACCCCACAAAGGAGAAAATAAGGGTAGCGTTGTTTTCCGGAACATCCAGCCGGTAGCTGCCATCCGCATTGGTAGAGGTTCCTTTGGTGGAGCCTTTCAGCACGACGCTGACACCCGGCAGGCCTTCGCCTTTTTCATCTTTAACGGTGCCGGTGATGGTTCGGTCGAGCGGGACATTTTCATTCGCATACAGACTCGTTACGGCCAGCATCAGCAGGCACAGCAGGAACGAAGCCCGAATGAAATTACCCGGTATGGGTATGAATTGTAAGCGTTTTTTCATTGCTTTTTTGTTAAGGAAGTAGAACAATGGATACTTTTTTTTGCGGTTTGCGAACTGGCTTATAGTCAGGGAGTTCGGCGTTTGATTTGACAGAAAAGAGCAAATCGTGGCGGGGCAGATCAGGATCGGTTTGGCCACTTTCGGGAGCATCGGTAGAGTGTCTTACGCATTGGTCTTGGGTTTAGTGAAAAAAAGAAAAGGTCCTGGGGCAACGGTGCTTTATTCGTCGTGCTGCCACCATTTGAGATTGATTGTGTGATTTTCGGATTCATTTTTCCGCTGGACCCGATGCTGAATTTTTGTCCACAGCCGTTCTTCCAGTTGTTGTCTGGAGAGCTTACCGGTTTTTTCTTCCTGATCCTGATCCAGCAAGCTATACCAGTAGTCCATCATCTGTTTTTCTTCCGATGAGCAGACACCATCCATGTAGCGCTGGAGCAGTTCCAAAAAGCTTTTGTGATTCGTTTGCATTCTCAGTCACAAATCCGGAATCGTCAGTATAGGGCAGGGAATTGACTATACCGGTACGTCAATCCTGAGAAGATAAACCGCAAATCGTACTGTTAAATAATTAAATATTTATATTATTATGCGGGTAATTTCTAAAAATTCTTTGTTTTGTTATAGGCAGGAATACGCCACGGACAGTCCGTAAAGGAATACTGGGTAAAATAGGACTAATCCGTGAATTGGCTTGTTGTGACCCATTTTACGGGTACGTAAACACAGGTAAGTACAGGATAGCGTGTAAGCATAAAATGGGAATCTTAGAATAATAATTTATTCTTTTTGGGGAGTGTCCTCCGCAAAAATGGTAAGGCAGACCCACTATCGCTATCTTCTATGGACTACTCGGTTTTATGTGATGCCGTTTTGGTAAAACTCTTCCAAACTGGGGACGAAGAGGCTTTTCAGGCGATTTACCGCAAGTTTTGGCATCCGCTTTTTGCCGTAGCCCGGAAAAAATTGTACTCGCAGGAGAATGCCGAAGAACTGGTTCAGGATCTTTTTGTGGATTTGTGGGAACGGCGGCAAACCGTTCAGATCGATGATCTGAAGAATTATTTATTCGGAGCAGTCAAATACAAAATACTAAATCAAATCAAAGCCGTGTTGATTCGGCAGAAATACGAAAATTTCAAGATTGCCAGCCTGTCCGACCACGATTGCCATACTGAAAATTTGCTGGCCTACGACGATCTGACCAAAGCTCTGGAGTTGGGCATCGCGCATCTGCCCGACAAAACCCGGCAGATTTTCCGGCTAAACCGGATGGAAAACCACTCCGTTCGTGAAATTTCGCTTCAGCTTTGCATCCCGGAACGAACGGTCGAATACCACATCATGCAATCGCTGCGAACGCTCCGGTGTCATTTAAAAGAATATGTAGGGGCGGTTTAAGGAGTAGATACAACAGGATTCGCAGCCTGATTTTCATGCAAATTCGACTCTGAAGAAACCGTAAACGCCTAGAATCGTTGTAGATTTGACTAAAATCTACGTCCATGCGATTTCCCAAACCTGCCCAATTTTCTGTTTTGCTGTCTTTTCTACTGGTGCTGGACGCCGGTTTTGCCCAAACACAACCGCTTTCCACCAACATTCGCCTGAATCAGATCGGCTTTTACCCCAATGCCACCAAAGTTGCCATTGTCGTTGGCAATGCCTCGGGTGAATTCCGGATCACCACGCCGGATTTGAAGAAAACGGTTTTTAAAGGCACACTGAGCGAAGCCCGCCAGAATGCGATTTCGGGCAAAACCGCCCGGACGGCGGATTTCTCCGCGCTGAAAGCCACCGGCACGTTTGTCGTTCTGATTCCCGGTCTGGGTCGTTCCTATCCCTTCGACATCAAGGCCCAGGTTCACCGCGCGGTCGCCGTTGGTTCGCTGAAAGGTTTTTATTATCAACGGGTTTCGACGGATTTACCCCCCCGATACGCCGGGCAGTGGAGCCGTCCGGCGGGTCATGTCCGGGAAGATGCGCAGGTGCTGGTGCATCCGTCGGCGGTTTCGGAAGGGCGTCCGGCGGGTACGGTTCTGTCGTCGCCGGGCGGGTGGTACGATGCCGGAGATTACAACAAATACATTGTCAATTCGGGGATTACGACCGGAACGCTGCTGGCCCTCTACGAAGACTTTCCGCAGTTTTGCCAGACCTTCAAAACCGCTATTCCCGAAAGTGAGAATAAGATACCGGACATTCTGGACGAGTCGCTCTGGAACCTGCGCTGGATGCTCACCATGCAGGATCCAGCCGACGGCGGGGTTTATCACAAACTGACCAACGCCCGCTTCGACGGCATGGTGATGCCCGACAAAGCCACCAGGGAACGGTATGTCGTTCAGAAAAGCATCACGGCGGCTCTCGACTTTGCGGCTGTGATGGCGCAGGCCGGGCGGATTTTCAAACCGTTGAGCCGGGAATTGCCGGGTTTGTCGGACTCCTGCGTGACGGCTGCCGTTCGGGCGTGGGCGTGGGCCAGGAAAAATCCGAATCAGTACTACCGCCAGAATGCGATGAATGAAGCGTTCGACCCGGATGTGGTTACCGGCGAATACGGCGACCGCGACGCCAGCGACGAGTGGATCTGGGCGGCCGCTGAATTGTACGTAACCACGAAGAACGAGGCCTATTATACGGCGGTCAACCTGTTTCCGGACGAAAAAATGCCCTTGCCCTCCTGGGCGCAGGTTCGGCTGCTGGGGTATTACACCCTGGCCCGGTTTGAGAAAAGCCTGACGCCACTGGGTCAGAAAGACCTTCCGCAACTCAAAAAACGGCTGACCGGTTTTGCCGATGAACTGATCCGGGATGTCGACCAACAGGCCTACCAAACTGTTATGGGCAAGTCGGCGCGGGATTACATTTGGGGCAGTAGCGCGGTCGCGGCCAATCAGGGCATTGCGCTGGTTCAGGCGTATCGCTTGACGAACGACAAAAAATACCTGCGCAACGCCCTAACCAACTTCGATTATTTGCTGGGCCGCAATGCCACCGGCTATTGCTTCGTCACCGGTTTTGGCGACAAACCGGTGATGAATCCGCACCACCGGCCCTCGGTCGCCGATGGCATTGAAGCCCCGGTTCCGGGCCTGTTGTCGGGTGGCCCTAACGGCAATGCACCCAAACAGGACAAGTGCGAAGGCTACACGGCCACGTCGGCGGATGAGCTGTTCATCGATGCGTCCTGTTCCTACGCGTCCAACGAAATTGCGATCAACTGGAATGCTCCGCTGGTGTATCTGGCCGGGGCATTGGAAGCGTTGCAGTCGGCTCACTGAAGAAGCTAGCCATCCGATTTTGCCATCTTTAGTCTCGCCTTGGCCCAGTGCCCCGGTAGCCCCGGGTTGCATCCGGGGTTATCCAGCGTCAAGCCTTTCAGGCTTGTTTTTGTAGGACTGATCGGGAGCAGGTAAAATTAATTAGCCTTCAGTATTTTAACGGTTTGGGATTGGCGGAGGCTGGCAACCCGAAGCAGCAAGATACTCGGTGCGGCATGGTGTACGGAGAACCGTTGATGTTCCACTTCGGAAGCCCGAACAACCTCTTTTTCGGCCAGCACCCGGCCTTGCAGGTCGGTTAACAGCAACCGCAACGGTTGGCCTTCGGCCCCGCGCACTTCGACTTCTACCTGCTCATTCTGGACCGGATTGCCGAGTACGACCACGTCGAGCGGTTTTTGCGTTTCGGCCGATTCAGTAGCGATGCGGCTTCCGTTCGGGCAGGTCAGGTTTTTGGGTGCCCACTTCAGCACATAATTGCTGTTGAAGACCTTGGCGCTGATCGAGTAGGTTTGCCCGTTTTTCAGAGTCGCCGGGGTCGGGAAACTGTATGCGTGAATCCCGTTGCCTTTGCCCGAATCCTTCAGATCCTGCCGGAAAATGTTGGCGTCGATGGTGCCAATGGAATTGCCGTTCGCAAAGAATTCGACCTTCATGACGGTGTTTGGCAGGTTTTTATCCCAAACCCAGCCACGCATCGTGCCGCACTCTACCTTGTCGAGATACCCTTCGAAATTACCCGTTACCACCGGCCCGGGACCGGGGTTGTTGACGGCGGGCTGAACGATGACTGTGGCACTGGACGCCGGGCTGATGCAGCCGCTGACGACGCAGTGGGCGGTGTAGACGAACGTGCCGGTCGCCGAGGTCGGAACGGTGATGTTGCCTGTGCCGGTCGCATTGTTTGGCCCGCTCCAGTTCAATTGTCCTGAACAGTTGGACGCCGTGAGAACCACCGCCGGGGCATTTTGGGTAACGGTTACCTTGTTTTGACCACCGGAAGCCAGGTTCGGCGCGGGCGGACTGACGCAGGGATTCAGACGGAACAATTGCTTGGTGCCGTTTGAACCCGTGGCGGCAAAATACAGCACACCATTGAGGGGCGTTAATTCATACGGTGATGAATCGGGAACGCCGGGATTGATATCGGCAATCGGGAACGTTCCGGCTTCGGTACCATCGCTTTTCCAGAGTTCAAAACCGGTCGTGGCGGTTTTGGCACTCATATACAGCACACCGCCCATCTCGGCGAAACTGGTTGCATCCGATGCTTCCTGGCCGGGGTTGATGTCTTTCACCAGCGCGGTTCCGGCGGTCGTGCCGTCGGTTTTCCACAGTTCCCGACCTTTTCCGAACGTATTGGCGGTAAAGAAAATCTGGTTGTTGACCACCGTCAGAAAACCGGGTACGCCGTTGGCTTCGCCCGGTGCGCCGGGAAGAATGTCTTTCAGCAGCGTGGTTCCGGGGGCCGAACCGTTGCTTTTCCAGAGTTCGATGCCGGCATTTGGTTCATAGGCTTTAAAATACGCGACGCCGTTGAGGTTGGTCAGAAAGGAGACTTCGGAAGGAGAAGGGCCGGCATGGATGTCTTTCACCAGCACGGTTCCGGCAGCCGTGCCGTCGCTTTTCCAGAGTTCGCTGCCCGTCGCCGAAGTCCAGGCCGCAAAATACAGGGTGCCGTTGATGTTGGCTGAGTAAGCAATGTTGGATCCGCTGGCACCGGTATAGATATCTTTCACCAGTACCGTACCGAAGGAGGTGCCGTCGCTTTTCCAGAGTTCAGAACCGTTGGTGCCGTTGTTGGCCTTGAAAAAGAGCGTGCCGTTGACGTTGGTCAGGTACTGCGGATCGCCATCGGCGGTTCCGTAGTTGATGTCTTTGACCAACACCGTTCCGGCTTCGGTGCCGTCGGTTTTCCAGATTTCACTGCCATGGGTGCCGTTGTTGGCCCGGAAAAACAGCGTGCCGTTGACATCGGTCATCCAGGCTGGAATCGACTCATAACCACCGCTGCGAATGTCTTTCACCAGCACGGTTCCGGCGGCTGTTCCGTTGCTTTTCCACAGCTCCTGGCCGTTGGTGCCGTTATTGGCCGCAAAAAACAGGGTGTTGTTGACCACGATCATGCGTACGGGTGACGAACTGGCTGCGCCGGGATTGATGTCTTTCAGCAGCACGGTTCCGGCGGCTGTTCCGTCACTTTTCCAGAGTTCGGCACCGTTGATGCCATCGTTGGCGTTGAAATAAAGGGCGCCGTTATACTGAATGATTTCGGTAATACCGCCGGGAAATGTTTTGAGGGAAAGGGGAGCCTGAGCCTGAACGGAAAATGTACTGACAAAGCTGATCCAGCACCCCAGAACGAGGTGAATAAACGTAGATTTCTTCATGGTGTTCAAAAGTAAATGGTGTGGAGAACGTAACGATGGCGTAAAACTAAGCAGGAAAGACGCCGGGCAGGAACGCAAGTTAACAACAGGGGAGTCCGAACGAATAATCGGTGACATTTGCCAATACCTGACAATAAAAGCAACGACGTCTGCCCCGCTCTGTCGTTGGGCGGGGTAGGCAAAATCGCAGGGGAACGTCAGTGAACGTGATCCGGTTGCAGGATTTTTTTGGATTTATTGCTTTGGACCGACAGAAAGACGTAGTAACTCAGTCCGAGCAGCATGATGAGAAAACCGAGATTGCCGTAAAAACCGGGCCAGCCGACGCCTTTAAAAATGATTTCACCGAGCAGTGTAAAGAAGATGGTGGTGACCTGCGTCGCTTCGACCGTGGCCAGGGCCGTGGGGTTTTTCCGAACCAGTTGAATGGCTTTGAAGAATAAAACGCTTCCCAGAACCCCTGAAAAAAGAGCCGCCATCAAGGACGAAAACACCTGCACTTTGGCCGGAGGACCGGATTCATAAAAACCGTAAACTGCCAGGAGAATCAAAACCGGCAGGCTCCCCAGACACATACCCAGAACGCGTTGCCAGGCGCTCAGGTGAATGTTGCGGTGTTCCAGATCGAGCATCAGTTTACGGTTACCGAGTGGCCACAGGAAGGCGGCAACCAGCGTTAAACCCAGACTAATCAGCGTTGAATCACCCAGGTGGAAAGATTTCATTTTCTCAAGCTGCATCACTGCAATGCTGACCACGAGCAGGGCCGAAAGCAGCAGGGCCTTGCGGGGAATAATGGCCCGGTGATCCGAATAAATGAACGGCGCCAGCAGCAAACCCGCCAGAATGGTGATTTCAAAACCAGCGGCCACGAGCCAGCCGGGTGCGAAAAGTGAAGCAAAAGTCAGAAAGGCGTAGAAAATGCCGAAGCCAATGTTGCCCCAGATCAGAAACGTGCCGGGCATCTGTTTCATGGCGATCAGCAGCGGTTTTAACTGACGGTTACCGGCCACGATGATCAACAGAAAAGGAAGCAGCAGCCAATACCGGAGCGATGCCGTCCAGGCCCAGTGTGAACCGGAAAAAGCCATTAGACTATTGACAATCAGCCCAACGGAGAGGAACAGGTTACTGACCAATCCCAGCGCAATGGCCTGGATTACAGTTTTGCTTTCTTTTGTCATTGATTTACAGTGAGTTGTATTCTTTCTGTCGAAACGCAACGCAATGACATGAACACAAATCCCCCTACCCGGTGTGTTCCGACCGGCCCCAGGCTGTATGGTAGGGGAATGAACTCGATCAGGCGGGAATCACGCCCAGTTCCTGACCAATTTTGGTGAAGGCCGCCACCGCTTTTTCCAGATGCTCCGGCTCATGACCCGCCGAAATCTGAACCCGAATCCGGGCTTTGCCCTTGGGAACAACCGGGTAGAAGAAACCGATGACGTAGATGCCTTCTTTCAGCAACCGGGCGGCAAATTCCTGCGCCAGCGGTGCGTCGTAGAGCATGATTGGCACAATCGGGTGTTCGCCGGGGATGATGTCGAAACCGGCGGCCGTCATCGCTTCCCGGAAATACCGGGTGTTGGTTTCCAGCTTGTCCCGCAGGTGAGTCGAGGCATTCAGCAACTCCAGCACTTTCAGCGATGCGCCGACAATCGATGGTGCCAGCGTGTTGGAAAACAGATAGGGCCGCGACCGTTGGCGGAGTAGTTCAACGATTTCTTTCCGGGCTGCCGTAAAACCGCCGGAAGCCCCGCCGAGTGCTTTTCCGTAGGTGCCGGTGATGATGTCGATTCGCCCCAGAACATTGCGGTATTCGGCGGTGCCGCGACCCGTTCGGCCCAGAAAACCGCTGGCGTGGCACTCGTCGATCATCGTCATGGCACCGTATTGGTCGGCCAGATCGCAGATTTTATCCAGTTGGGCGATGGTTCCGTCCATCGAAAAGGCGCCGTCGGTAACAATGAGTTTGCGCCGTGACGAGGAAGCGGCCTGTAGCTGAGCCTCCAGATCGGCCATGTCATTGTGTTTATACCGGAACCGTTTGGCCTTGCACAGCCGGATGCCGTCGATGATCGACGCGTGGTTGAGTTCGTCCGAAATGATGGCATCTTCTTCGTTCAGCAAGGGTTCAAAAACGCCCCCGTTGGCGTCGAAGGCAGCCGCGTATAAAATGCAGTCTTCCGCACCGACGAACTCGGCGGTTTTTTGCTCCAGTTCCTTGTGAATGTCCTGCGTACCACAGATAAACCGCACCGACGACATGCCGAAACCGTGGCTCTCAAGGGCCTGGTGAGCGGCTTCGATCACGTCGGGGTGGGAGGAAAGTCCCAGGTAATTGTTGGCACAGAAATTCAACACTTTCTGTCCGTCTTTCACGGCAATTATCGCCGACTGCGGGGAGACAATGATCCGCTCGGACTTGTAAAGACCGGCTTCCCGGATGCCGTCCAGTTCCTGTTGAAAGGATGCGCGGGTGGTTTCGTAAGGAGTCATATTATTTCAATTGAGATTGTGGATCGTAAATTTGGGTGAGTTGGGTAATCATTTCGCGGGTCATGGCGGGCAGATCGTAGTGCGGTTGCCAGCCCCAGTCGTGCCGGGCCGCCGAATCGTCGATGGTTTTGGGCCATGAATCGGCAATTTCCTGCCGGAAGTCCGGTTTATAGCGGGTCACAAAATCTGGAAAATACGTTTGAATGGACGCCGTCAGTTCGGCCGGCGTAAAACTCATGCCGGTCAGGTTATACGAGGTTCGCACCTGAACCCGATCCGCAGCCGCTTCCATCAGTTCCATCGTCGCCCGAATCGCATCGTCCATATAGATCATGGGCAAACGGGTGTTTTCGGCCAGAAAACACTCAAACGGCAAGTGCTGAACCGCTTTGTGGTAAATATCGACGGCATAATCCGTGGTTCCTCCGCCGGGCATGGACTGGTAGCTGATGACACCGGGATACCGCAGCGAGCGGATGTCCAACCCGTATCGTTTGTGGTAATACATCGACCAGTTTTCGGCGGCCACTTTGCTGATGCCGTACACCGTCGACGGGTCCATGTAGGCGGTTTGCGGTGTTTCGTATTTGGGTGAATGATCGCCGAAAGCCGCAATGGAACTGGGAACAAACACTTTATCGAGTTTGTAGGTCCGGCCTACTTCAAAGACGTTCAGCAGGGTTTGCATGTTCAGGTTCCAGGCACTGATCGGGTCAGATTCGCCCTTGGCCGAGAGAACGGCGGCCAGGTGGTAAATCTGGGTAATGTTATATTTTCGGATCAACCGGGCCAGCTCGTCCGGTTGCGTGGCATCCAGGATTTCAAACGGCCCCTGCGGCAGGGTTGGCATTCGTAAATCCGACGCCACCACGGCGTCAATTCCGAAACTATCCTGTAGGCGGGGGAGCAGAGCCGTACCGATTTGTCCGTTGGCTCCGATCAGTAAAATAGTGTCTCGCTTCATGTACGTGTGGTCTCAGAAAGCTGAAAAAGGGTTGTTGATGAAGTCGTTTATGCGTAAAAAGAGAATAAGGTGCTTTGATAATTTCCTTTACAAATCTAAATAATAAACGATTTTAACTTATAAAATACGCAAAACTCAATTAATATTACTGCGTATGCGACTATTGGTAGGAATTTAATCGGAATCTGCTTTCTGTCTTACCAACTGGCAGAAATTTTTTCTAGGCGTATAGAGCAGAGATCGGCAAAGCGTGTAGAAAGTGTCGGTAATGAGCTGGTGATCGAGTGGAAAACGGGATGGTAAAACCGTTGGGTAAAGTGTTCCTGTTCTATTGAAAACGGGACAAAGAAGCCTTGGTAACGGTTTTTGTAATTTGTTTAGGCGGTTTTCGCTAGAAAAATACCTGAGGAAGAAATCCAATAAAACGATTCGCTTCCGGTGAACAGATGCCCCTCAGAATGTAGCATTCCGGGTGCCCTGCGGGTCGCATAGCGACCGAATGTTTGTAGAAAGCAGGTTGTTTTTGATTCTTTTGGTCGCGTAGCGATCAGACAGAAGATGCCGTTCGGTCGCTACGCGACCAAAAAGTATGCTTCGATGAGATTTGGGCTACAAACATTCGGTCGCTATGCGACCTCCCAAATTATGCTTCGATGAGACGTGGGCTACAAATATTTGGTCGTTATGCAACCTTCCAAATTATGCTTCGATGAGACTTGGGCTACAAACATTCGGTCGCTATGCGACCTCCCAAACTATGCTTCGGTGCAACGTGGGCTACAAACATTTGGTCGCTATGCGACCTTCCAAACTATGCTTCGGTCAGACTTGGGCTACAAACATCTGGTCGCTATGCGACCTTAAGAGAGGTGAAATGGGGTCTCAAGAAACTGTCTTGAAAGCAAGTTAAGCAAGGAAAAAGAAGAAAGTCGTGAAAGCTGGAAGAACAGGTCTTTGCGCTCACGTATTTCTTCTCACCTCTCACAAGTCATTACGGCGTAATGGCCGGGATGCGTTGCTCGGTTACGAGTCGGTTGAACTCCGGAACCTGCTGATTGATAATGTCTTTCAGTTTCGTCAGGGAACCGTCGACCTGTTTTTCCAGGGCTTCATAAACCGTGTAAGACGATTTGGTCGGCTTGGTGTCGGCCGAGGAAACCACCGAGCTAACCCCCGCCAGCTTATCATTCAGGCGGATGGGATAGGCCAGGGCGTCCTGCTGTGCTTTTGATTTCGGCTGCATCAGCTCCGACTCCAGTTTGTCCAGCGTTTCGAGCATCGGTTGCGTTACTTTCTTGAATTTTGCCGCCACCGCCGGGTCTTTCACGTCCTTCATATACCCGCTCACCTGATTCCGGATCTGGCGAATCTGGTTGACGCCCTTGTGGGTTTCCGACAGCTTGTTGTTGATTTTCGACAACAGGTCAAACTGCGCTTTGTAATCCGCATCCGTCAGCTTCAAACGGGGATCTTTCAGGATTTCGAACGGTTGTTCGGCCACCAGCGAATCGCCCAGCAAAAGCCGGACTTTGTATTGCCCCGGCACCACTTTGGCCCCCGTTCCGCGTCCCGTCCACATCACGTTGATGCCATCGACCGGGGTTACATCCGGATACCGCATGTCCCAGACAAACGCGTTCATGCCCGAAAGCGCCGGAGCCGTTCCCGGTCTTTTTGCTGTCGCATCGTCGTAAAATTCCTTCGCGATTTTCAGCGGTGTTCCTTTTTTGTCTTTGGTATTGGAATACGTGATGATCGTATCACCCGCCGTGGTCATGAAGAGCAACTTCAGTTCCTTCGCCGGTTTGTTTTTCAGGTAATACCGCACCAGAACGCCATTAGGCGCGTTTTCGCCTTCGTCCAGCGAGGGACCGCTGCGCAGGTTTTCGGTGCCGCCGTCCATCCGGTAGGCCGGACGTGGTTTGAACAAATGCACCGATTTGCCGGCTAACGTGCCTTTGGCCTGCTGATCGGCGATCTCGTGCAGGGGCGTAATGTCGTCCATGATCCAAAACGACCGGCCGTGCGTGGCCACCACCAGGTCTTTTTCCCGTTTGTGAATCTGGAGGTCGCGGATGGGCGTAATGGGCAGGTTGAGATTCAGCTTCTGCCAGGAGGTTCCATCGTTGAAGGATACATACACACCACGTTCGGTACCGGCATACAACAAACCGGCTTTGTTGGGATCTTCCCGAACCACGTGACAATATTCGTCCGCCGGAATGCCTGCCGTGATCGATGTCCAGGTTTGGCCATAATCCGTCGTTTTGAACAGATACGGTTTCCGGTCGCCCGACATATAGCGTTTGGCCGCCAGATAGGCCTTGCCGGTCGTGTGCTCCGACGGGTGAATCATGCTCATGATGGCCCATTCGGGCAGTTGCGAAGTCGGCGGGGTAATTTTCTGCCAGCTTTTGGCACCGTCGCGGCTGATGTGCATCAAACCGTCGTCGGAACCCGCCCAGAATACGTTTTTCTCGATGGGTGATTCCGCGAAGGTGAAAACCGTCGGAAAGGTTTCTGCACCCGTATTGTCTTTCGTAATCGGCCCGCCCGTATCGCCCTGCGTTTTCGGGTCATTGCGCGTCAAATCTGGGCTGAGGTCTTCCCACGTATGGCCGTAATCGTAGCTGCGGTGAACGTGCTGCGAGGTCACATACAGGGCTTTGGGGTCGTGCGGAGAAAAAACAATCGGGAACGTCCACTGAAACCGGTATTTCCGGTCGGCGGAAGGCGCGCCCATGCTGTAGTCCGGGTAGACGTTGATGCGCTGGTTCTGATCGGTCGCCTTGTCGTAGCGGGTGATCAAACCGTCGTAGCTTCCCCCAAACGTCACTTCGGGATTGTTGGGGTCGGACGTAATGTAACCCGACTCGCCACCGGCCACCTGATACCAGGCACCAGCACCAATCGAGAAATCCGTCGTCCGGCTGGCAATCCGGATCGCCGAATTGTCCTGCTGCGCACCGTAGAGGTTATACGGAAAGTCGTTATCGAGCGAAACGTGGTAAAACTGCGCCGTCGGAATGTCGATGTCGGAGAACGTTGCCCCGCCGTTGTAGGTCACTTCGGCCCCGCCGTCGTCGGCAATGATGAAGTTTTGGGGGTTCTTCGGATTCCACCAGATGTCGTGCGTATCGCCGTGGTGAACCGGAATCCGGGCGAAGGTTTTACCGCCGTCGTACGACTTTAACGCATTTACGTTCAGGATGATCAGGCCGTTTTCGTTTTGTGGGTCGGCCGCCAGCATCATGTAATACCACGGACGTTGCCACAGGTTTTTGTCTTCGTTGATCAGTTGCCAGGTCATGCCCGCATTATCGGACCGGTACAAACCGCCTTTGGCATTTTCGACCATCGCATACAGGCGGTTGGAGTTGACCGGCGAAACCGTGATACCGATTTTTCCGAGGAGACCTTTGGGCATACCCGGTTTGTCGTGCAGGCTGATCCAGGTGTCACCGCCGTCGGTCGATTTGTATAAACCGCAACCCGGTCCACCGCTGCTCATCATGTAGCTGTTGCGGTAGGCCTGCCACATCGATGCGTAAACGATCGATGGATTGTTGGGGTCGAGTTCCACCACGGCGGCACCCGTGCTGTCGTTTTTAGCCAGAATGTGTTTCCAGGATTTGCCGCCGTCGGTGGTCCGGAAAACACCGCGTTCCTTGTTCGGGGCAAACGGGTTGCCCAAAGCGGCCACGTAGGCAATGTCGGGGTTTTGGGGATGGACTTCGATGTTGCCAATGGCGTCGGCCATTTTCAGGCCCATGTGTTTCCAGGTCTTGCCGGCATCGGTCGATTTGTAGACGCCGTCGCCGTACGAAATGTTACTCCGAATATCGGATTCGCCCATGCCGACGTAGATGATGTTCGGATCGGAAGGGGCGACAACAATCGCACCAACCGAACTGGATTTGAATGTGCTGTCGGAAATCGAAAGCCAGTTGGCCCCGCCATCGACGGTTTTCCAGACGCCACCGCCGGTGGTTCCGAAGTAGTAAGTAAGGGGTTGATCGACGTGGCCGGCGGCTGCCAGGGAGCGCCCACCCCGGAACGGCCCGACGTTACGCCACCGTAAGCCGTTGAAAAGACTTTCCGAAAGTGAAGAAACGGCTGGGGTTGGGGATGCGGTTTTGGCTTTTCGCTGGGCCACGGCCAGGCTGGGGCTCAGGAGCAGACCCAGCACGACCCACGCAACGGCGGCTGAGGCCCGATTGCCCAAAAAAGATGCTGATAAATGATTTTTCATGAACGAAAGATAAGAGTTGTGCAGGGCCGTACAAGTCAGGCATTGGCCCAAGAGCACGACATCTGTGGGAAGTATTTTCTGGTAAAACACCGGGCAACGACTGCTCCGAACACGCCGGGTCAGGCCGCACATAACTCGTCGGTCGGAGACAGTCGGGCCGGTATACCAATCAAGCAAGATCTTCAGGTTCTTTATACAAAATCCCAAACCGTTTTCCGTGCTTTCCTGCTGCTCCCCTTCCAGAGTGGCAATGCACACAAAAATCCGTTCAGGTTGTAAAAACCTGTTACAATACGCAATGATGAAAGATCAGGATTGTCAATGACAACCCGATACAGTTGTTATGTCAACTGCTGGTTTTCGCTACGGGCTTCGAGTGCGGCTGGAAGCGGGTAACGGATGGTAAGCCTTGTAAATATTTCGTAAACTCCTCCCAAATATTAGAAGCAATCCAACCGATGTCAAGTTTAACAGTATTTTAATTTTGACAACTAATGATTTTCGCAGATAGAAAAAACAATATAAAAGAATAGTGCAAAATTCGGTTTACTTTGTTTTGAACAATCAGGGAAAAACCAATATAAATGCGTACCAATCCAATTGTTTCGATGTACAATATATTCCGTCTATTTGACGATGGGTGGAGAAAATAATAAGCTACATTTTGGTTTTACAATAAAAAACACTGTTGAAGTTTAAAATAAAAGAAAATATTATTGATCATTTTCTTTGCATTAAAATTGGCTTTTTCCTAAATTTGCCAAAGAATATTCTTCGTAACTCTCCAGTTGCATTTTCAGGGTTTGCGTCATCCGCCAGCTCTGTTTATTCCCTTCCAGTCAAGCAAGAAAAGTAGCCGTTTGAAACCAATTCAGACGGAGTTTCCCATTTCTAACCACGAGTTATCATGGCTACTACTTTCTTACATACTGCTGCCAGGCCTGTACATTAACAGTTGCTGGTTTTTCAAATACACGAATACCGACTCGTCTACGGCGTCCGATCTGCCTGCCAGGCACGCTGGCTTGTTTGCCAAGCGTATCCGGCTAGAGCGTAACCTGTTTGCAAACGGAAATGAATCGACCCCAATCACCGGACTAGTAGATCCGGGAAGGCTGCTACGTCCGTTGCCCACCTCCACCGGAGTTTGTGTAACCCAAAATCAACTCATCCAATGAAGCAAATTGCTACTGTTCTTATTCTTATTTTTTCCGCCCATCTTCTGCATGCGCAGGATCGCATCCTGAGAGGGATCGTGAACAGCCAGGAAGAAAATACCGGCATACCGGGCGTGAATGTGGTGCTGAAAGGCACTTCGATTGGCACGACCACCGATGCCAATGGCGCCTATCAGCTCAGCATCAGTACCAAAGGCGGAACGTTGGTTTTTTCGTCCATTGGGTTCCAGAATAAAGAAGTGACCATCGGAAACCAGTCGAAAATCGACGTCGTCCTGGTAACCGATACCAAGATTTTAACGGAAGTGATTGTGACGGGCTACGGAACACAGGCCCAGAAAACCATCACGGGTTCCATCGCGTCGGTAAGCGGTAAAGCCATCGAAAACATTCCGGCTCCGAGCAGCGACCAACTCCTGCAGGGCCGGGCCGCCGGGGTGCAGGTGAGTGCCAACTCCGGTACGCCCGGGGGCGGCATGATGGTCCGGGTGCGGGGAACCACTTCCATCAACGGCTCCAGCGATCCGCTGTACGTCGTCGACGGTATTCCGATCCAGTCGGGCAGCCTTTCGGCGATTGGCCTGGGCGGAAGCACCACCAACCCCATCGCCGACATCAACCCGGCCGACATTGCCTCCATGGAAATTCTGAAAGATGCCTCTGCCACCGCGATTTACGGGGCGCGGGCGGCCAATGGTGTCGTGTTGATTACCACCAAACGCGGAGCCAATAAAAAAGCTAAGATCAGCTTTGGTACCTACATCGGTACGCAAAACCTGTGGCGCAAACCCGCCGTGGTCGACGGAACGACCTTCGAAACGTTGATCAACGAAGCATCCGTCAACAACGGCCAGGCGGCTCCGTATGCCAATCCGGCCGGAACCATCAACACCGACTGGAGAGAGCCGGTTTTTCAGAACGGACTTCTGCGCAACCATGACCTGTCGATTACGGGTGGTACCGACAAAATTCAGTACCTGGTTTCGGTTAACAATTTCTTTCAGGAAGCGGTGATCAAAGGCTCGGATTTCAAACGGACGAGCGGCCGGGTCAACCTCGACTTTACGCCCATCAACAAAGTGAAAGTCGGAACCAGCGTCCTGTTCTCCCGGAACTTCCGGAACCGGGTTCGGAACGACGACAACATTTCCGGGGCACTGGAAGGCTCTTTCTTTCTGCCGCCCAACCTGCCTTTCTACCAGACCAATGGTTCGTATACCAAGTTCGGTACCTTCGAAAGCCCGCTGGCGGCTGTTGAGCACAACGACATCACGATGTCGACCAACCGGTTTCTGGCCAATGTATACGCCCAATACGACATTATACCGGGTTTGAGTCTGCGGTCCAGCTTCAGTCTGGATTACAGCAACATCCAGGAAGATCTCTACGACGACACGTTTCTGAACAACGGTGCTGCGGTCAACGGCTCGGCCCGTTCGGTCAACACGCGGGATGATAACTGGGTGCAGGAGAACGTGTTGACGTTCCAGCGGAGTTTCGGCAATCACTCGATCAATGCACTGGTGGGAACGTCGGTTCAGGAATCGGTTTTCAGCCGGACGTCGGCGACGGGCCAGCAATTTCCCAGCAATGACTTCCGCAGAATCATCTCGGCGGCTGTTCAAACCGGTACGTCGGAAGGTTCCAGTTGGGGAATCGCTTCGGTGTTTGGCCGGTTTGTATACGACTACAAAAACAAATACCTGGCCACGGTGAACGTCCGGCGCGATGGTTCTTCCCGGTTTGGGGTGGCCAATCGCTGGGGAACATTCCCGTCGGTGTCCGTGGGCTGGCTGCTCTCCGAAGAGTCGTTCATGAAGTCGGTGTCGGCGATCAATGTACTGAAACTCCGGGCCAGCTACGGTTTTACGGGGAACCAGAGCGGGATTACGAATTTTCAATCCCTGGGCCTCTGGGGTGGCAACCTGAACGATCTGGGCGATGTGTCCGGTTCTTCGGCGTATGTGAACTTGCCGGGAACGGCACCCGTCCAGTTGGCCAATCCCAATCTGAAATGGGAAACCACAGAGCAAAGCAACATCGGGCTTGATCTGGGCCTCCTGAAAAACCGCCTGAAAATTACCGCCGACTATTACGTCAAGAATACGCGCGATCTGTTGCTGGCTGTTCCGGTTCCCCGGACGTCCGGTTTCAATACGCTGGTGCAGAACTACGGTTCGGTGCAGAACAGTGGGGTCGAACTGGGTATCAATGCCGACGTCCTGCGCGGTGGAGCAGACAAGCTCGACTGGAATGTGAACTTTAACATTGCCACCAACAGAAACCGCCTGACCAAGCTGGCTGCGCCGTTCACCGTCTACAACCGGGATATTTACCGCTACGAAGAGGGCTACTCCATGTATTCGTTCTATTTCCACGAGCAAACCGGCGTCAACCGGGAAACGGGAGCGCCCATTTTTACGGATGTGAATGGTGATGGCAAGTTTGATGCCAACGTTGATCGCAAAATCGTGGGCAACGCCAACCCGGATTTCTTCGGCGGGATTACCAACACGCTGTCTTACAAAGGCTTCGACCTGATGTTCTTCTTCCAGTATTCTTATGGAAACATGCAGTTGCACTGGAACCGCTTTTTCCAGGAACACGGCGGTACGCGGAATACCAACTTCATGACGAGCCAACTGGATCGCTGGCAAAAACCGGGTGATGAAACGATGATCCCGAAAATGACGGCGGAAAACTATTCGGGCAATCTGCGCCCTTCGCGCTTTCTGGAAGATGGTTCGTACATGCGTCTGAAAAACCTGTCGATCGGTTACAGCCTGCCAGCTACGCTGTTGAGCAAAATTAAGCTGTCGAGTGCGCGGGTTTACGTGTCCGGCCAGAATGTCCTGACGTTCACGAAGTACACCGGTTTGGACCCGGAACTGACCGGAACGGCGGCTACCAACCTCACGCAGGGCATCGAGTTCTACACGATGCCGCAACCACGGGTGTATATGGCTGGTATCAACGTGAGTTTTTAATCGTTCTCAACCGCTACTGACATGATGTACCCATTTAAAATTGACGCCATGAAAAGACTGAATCATATTCTTCTGACCACTGCTTTGTGCAGTGTATTGACGGCCTGTGATGTGCTGGAGCAGGAACCGCAGGCCGAGGTGTCGGAAAGCGTGGCCGTTACCAACCTGAAAGGTGCCACCGCGGCCATGGCCGGGATGTATAACCAGCTCCAGGACGGAAACTATTACGGGCGAAACTTCATCCTGATGGGCGATGTCGCAGCCGATATTTCACAGAGCGTGGGAACCTGGGATTTTTACCGGGAAATGGACACCTACGTTACGGCACCGGCCAACCGGGAAAATGCCGCCATGTGGACCCGGGCCTACCGCGCGGTCAACATCGCGAACACGCTGATCGAAGCCGTTCCGACCCTGACGGACATTCCGGATGCCACCAAGAACGCCATTCTGGGGCAGGCGTATTTTATCCGGGGCCTGACGTTTTTTGACCTGACCCGGTCATACGGGGGCGTGCCGGGTGTAGTAGGGACGATGGGCATTCCGCTGGTGCTGAAGCCTTCCAAGCAGGTCGATGATTCGTTGTTTCCGAGCCGGTCTACGCTGGTGGAGTCCTATGCGCAGGTGGAAAGCGATCTTCTGAAGTCGCTTGAGCTATTGCCGGAAACGCACGCGAACATCACGACCACCCGTTCGCAGGCCGTGAAGGGAACCGCCCGGGCGCTGCTTTCCCGCCTGTATCTGTATACCAACCAGCCCCAGAAAGTGATCGAGTATGCCAACCTGGTCATCAACGACAGTAAATATGCCTTGCTGGGTTCTTACGAATCGATTTTCTCGGGGGCTTTTTCTACCGAATCCATTTTTGAACTAGCCTTTGGTTCCACCGACCAGAGCGGTCTTCGCAACTGGTATTTTCCGTCCAGTATGGGTGGCCGGGGCGACATTGCCATTCACGAAGGATTCTACGCCGAACTGATTGCCAATCCAAGCGATGTGCGGGGAAAAATGACGGCCCGTGACAATGTGGTCGGTGTCTATTACTCGACGAAATACCAGAAAGCCGGTAACATCGATAACGTTCATATTCTGCGGATTGCCGAGGTGTATCTGAACCGGGCGGAAGCCCTGGCCCAAACCGGAAACCTGACCGGTGCGTTGGCCGATCTGAACCGGATCAGAACGCGGGCCGGACTGGCCGCTTCGACGGTCACCGGTTTGCAGCCGACCTTGCAGGCCATCTGGCAGGAACGGAAAATTGAGCTGGCGTTTGAAGGCCACCGCTTCTTCGATCTGGTCCGGACCAACCAGGCCATGACCAAACTGGTGGCTGTTGCCCGGAAAAATGGTCCGCCGATTACGCTGACGAACGCGGGACGGCAGGTTTTCCCGATTCCCCTGGCGGACATCGATTCCAACAAGAATCTGGATCAGAACGAAGGCTACCGCTAGAGAATCGACCCGGAATTGGACGATCAATAAATAACCCATCCGGATCTCCTGATGAAGCGTTAAATTAACCCTACATACTTTTTTTGAAAAAACAGTCTATGAAATTACACCACTGTCTCATTCTGACGGCTTTAGGGGGGCTTCTGCTGACCGAGCCGGCCGCGGCTCAGTCGTCTTCGCCGGTGTTGGCGACCGACTCCCTGCATTTTAAAGGAATGACCTGGCGCAACATTGGTCCCAACCGGGGCGGTCGCTCCCTGGGGTCTTCGGGGAGTTCCTCGCGCAAACAGGAATACTATTTTGGCGCGGTTGGTGGTGGCTTATGGAAAACCGTCGATGGCGGGAATACCTGGGCACCCGTTACCGATGGTCAACTGCAAAGTTCTTCAGTGGGGGCGGTGGCCGTTTCGGAAACCAACCCGGATGTGGTCTACATCGGAACCGGCGAAACCCAGTTTCGGGGCAACATCATGCAGGGCGATGGCGTTTACAAAACCACCGACGCGGGCAAAACCTGGAAGAACATCGGTCTGAAAAATACGCAGGCCATTGCCCGGGTTCGCGTGCATCCCACCGACCCGAATACGGTTTACGTAGCGGCTCTGGGCCACCCCTACGGCCCGAACGAAGAGCGGGGCGTTTTCCGGACTACGGACGGCGGTACGACCTGGAAAAAAGTCCTGTACAAAGGCGACAAGGCCGGAGCCGCCGACCTGATCATCGATCCCACGAATCCGAAAGTGATCTACGCGTCGATCTGGCAGGTGTATCGCACGCCCTACAAAATGTGGGGGGGCGGTGGTGCCTGCGGTTTGTTCAAATCGACGGACGGGGGCGACACCTGGACCGAACTGACCAACAAACCGGGGATGCCGAAAGGGCCGGTCGGCAAAATTGGCGTGACGGTTTCTCCGGTCGATCCCAACCGCGTCTGGGCCATTGTGGAAGCCAACGACGGCGGGGTATACCGGTCGGACGATGCCGGGATGACCTGGAAATACGTTAACTCCGAGCGGAAACTGCGTCAGCGGGCGTTCTACTACTCGCGCATCTACGCCGATCCGAAAGACAAAGATGGCGTATACTGCCTCAATGTCGGTTTCTTCAAATCGTCGGACGGCGGGGTGAAATTTGACAAAACGATTACGGTGCCCCACGGTGACAACCACGACCTGTGGATCGACCCGACTGACCCGATGCGGATGGTGTCGTCCAACGACGGCGGGGGAACGGTTTCGGTGAACGGCGGCAAAACCTGGACGGATGAAAACTTCCCGACGGCGCAGTTGTACCACATCACGGTGACCAATGATTTTCCGTACCATGTGGCGGGTGCTCAGCAGGATAACTCAACCGTGGCCGTGGCCAGCGAAGGCTGGAATCACATGCAGGCCCGGTCCAATTCACTCAAGAAATCGGAGCGGTATTACGACGTTGGCGGAGGAGAGAGCGGCTACATTGCCCAGGACCCGAAAAACCCGGACATTTTCTACGCCGGTAGCCAGGGGGCGTTGTTGACGCGCTACAACCGCGCCACCGGCCAGACCCGCGATGTGCAGGTGTATCCCCGGTTTTTCTCCGGCGAACCCTCCAGTGCGTTGCCCGAACGCTGGCAGTGGACGTATCCCATCGTGTTCTCGCCGGTCGATCCGAACCGCTTGTACGTTTGTTCGCAACACGTCTGGATGTCGACCAACGAAGGACAGTCGTGGCAGAAAATCAGCCCGGATCTGACGCTGGCCGATACGGCCTCACTCGGAAAAAGTGGCGGGGTCATTACGATGGACATGAACGGTCCGGAAATCTACGCGACGGTTTTTGCGCTCGCGCCTTCGTTCCACGATGTCAACACGATCTGGGCCGGTTCCGACGACGGGCTGGTACACATCACCCGCGATCATGGCAAAACCTGGCAGAACATTACGCCGAAAGATTTGCCGAAGCACACCCGGATCAGCATCATCGATGCCTCGCGGCACAAACCCGGAACGGCCTACATTGCCGCCAAACGGTATCAGATGGACGACCGCGCGCCGTATCTCTGGAAAACGGATGATTACGGAAAAACCTGGAAAAAAATCGTGACCGGCATTGGTGCGGGGCATTACGCCCACACGGTTCGGGAAGACATGACGAAGCCCGGTTTGTTGTATGCCGGTACGGAACACGGCGTTTATGTGTCGTTCAACGACGGCGACAACTGGCAGCCGATGCAACTGGGTTTGCCCGACACCCAAATCTCCGATCTGATCGTAACCGAAAAAGATCTGGTGATCGGTACCCACGGTCGTTCGATGTATGTGCTGGACGATGTGGCTCCGATTCGGGAATTTTCGCCCGAAGTTGCCAAAGCCGACGTGCATTTTTTCAAACCGTATAGTGCTGTCCGTCGGGTTCAAAATGCGGTTTTCCAGTATTACCTGGCGAAACCGTCCGACAAGGTGAAAATTGAAATTCTGGATTCGAAAGGCAATCTGGTTCGCAGTTTCGAAAGCGTCGATGCACCGGCAGCGGGAGAGAAAGCACCGGCGGCCGAGATGGAAGAGGACAATCCACGCGCTCCACGCGTAAAACCGCCGACGAAAAATGCCGGTCTGAACCGCTTCGAGTGGGATATGCGGTATCCGGGAGCCACCGAGTTCAAGGGCATGATTGTCTGGAGTGCCCGGCCCACGATGGGACCGCTGGCTCCTTCGGGCAAATACCAGATCCGGCTCACAACCGCTGGCAAAACCCTCACGCAACCGTTTGAAATCAAGCTTGATCCGCGTTTGAAGGGCGTAACCGATGCCGACGTTCAGGAACAATTCCAACTGGCGATTAAACTCCGTGACCAGACCAGCAAGGCCAACGACGCGGTGGTTCAGATTCGGGATTTGAAAGAAAAACTGGGCAAAACCAACAGCCCGGCCAACAAAAAGATCATCGAACAACTGAGCATCGTGGAAGAAAACCTGTACCAGATTCGCAACCAGAGTGGTCAGGATCCGCTGAACTTCCCGATCAAGCTCAACAACCGCCTGGCGTCGTTGTGGCGGAGCGTTGAAACCGGGGATGCCAAACCGACCGATGGCTCGTATAAAGTGTACGAAGAACTGTCGGCAGAACTGAATCAGCACCTGGGCGAACTGGAGTCGATTCTGAAGACGAAGACCATCAAGAGTTTGTAAATTGACTAACTAACCCTGCCCATCACCAGCTAATCAGGACGAAAGTCCCGGTTAGCTGGTTCTTATTTTTTTCGTTTAAAATATCCCGTGTTCCGCTTGCTCTAATTTTTACGCTCTTTACCCATTTGCCGGATTGAGGACGTCGATACTCATACTGCTCCTGATGACGCTGGGTTTGCCTTTCTGGGGAACCTATACGCTCCTGCAATCCCAAAAATACCGGGTCAGGAAAGACGTGGAAAACCGTCTGGAAGAGGGTCGTACGGAATCGCAGCGGGTGACCCTGAAACTGGCGGTTTCCGAAATCAAAACCAATCTGCGCTGGGAACACGACCGCGAGTTTGAATACCAGGGGCAGATGTATGACCTGATCGCAACGACGGTGGTCGGCGACAGTGTATTTTACGAGTGCTGGTGGGATAAAGAAGAAACCCGCCTGAACCGGCAACTGGCGTCGCTGGAAGCGCTCGAAAAAGACGCGCAGCAAGAAGAAGAATCGACCGAAGCCTCCCCCTTTTTACAACCGCTTTTCTGCCAGGAATTGCTTTCCTGGATTTCGCTCCCGACCAACTGGTTTCCTGAACCGAGGGTCGGCGGTTTTATCAACCAGTTTGCCCTCTACGTGGCCCTCACTCCTCCGCAGCTTCCGCCTGAACGGTCGTTTCACATCATGTACGTTTGATTTTCGGGCTGACCATTTCCCGTCAGCTTTGAATGCGTGTGTCTGAATGTGTGAAACGAATGCCGAAGACAAGAGAATAAAGACAAAAGAGTATAGAGTATTTTCCTGGTGATCAAGGGGGTGTCTCTCTTCTCAGCTCTTTCCGCTCGTGTCTTCCTAACCGGTTAGCTATGAAAAAAATTATAATTCTCTGGGCGTTGCTTGGGGCCTATGCGGAAAGCTACGCCCAAGTGATTGCCATCAAAGACCGGGAAGATTCCCGGCCGCTCGAACTGGTGACTCTTTCGAGCGAGGACCCGACGGTTTTGCTCCTTTCGGGGGCCAAAGGCAAGGTAGATATCACCGCTTTTAAAGGCGCTGACCGGATCGAGATCCGATCCATTGGCTACCAGACCCAAACCGTCAGTTACGACGAGCTGGCGAAACCCGGTTTTTCCTTCTATCTCAAACCGTCGTCGCTGTCGCTTGATCAGGTGGTGGTGACGGCCAACCGCTGGAATCAGTCGAGCCGGGATGTGCCGGTCAAAATTACGACGATCTCCGCCAAAGAGGTGGCATTTCAGAATCCGCAGACGGCGGCCGATTTGCTGGGCCAATCCGGCGAAGTGTTTATCCAGAAAAGCCAGCAGGGCGGAGGAAGCCCCATGATTCGCGGTTTTTCGACCAACCGTCTGCTGATTACGGTCGACGGGGTTCGGATGAATACCGCAATTTTTCGGAGTGGGAACCTGCAAAATGTGATTTCGCTCGATCCGTTTTCCATCGAAAATACGGAGGTGGTTTTCGGGCCGGGTTCGGTCATGTACGGCAGCGATGCCATTGGTGGCGTGATGAGTTTCTACACGCTGATGCCCAAATTGTCGGACAGTGCAAAACCGCTGGTGTCGGGTTCGGCGGTGGGGCGGTATTCGTCCGCCAACAGCGAGCTGACCGGCCACGCCGACGTCAGTGTCGGCTGGAAAAAGTGGGGAATTGCCACCAGCATTTCCCACAACGATTTCGGCGATTTGCGCATGGGTGCGCACGGGCCGGACGAATACCTCCGCAAGGAATACGTCGAGCGGATCGACAGCGAAGACCGGGTGATTCAGAACAAGGATCAGCGGGTGCAGCGTCCAACGGGCTATTCGCAGATCAATCTGATGCAGAAAATTCGGTTCAAACCGAACGACCGCTGGGATTTCGACTACGGTTTTCAGTATTCGACCACGTCCAACTACGCGCGATATGACCGGCTTTTGCGCTACCGCCGGAATCTGCCGCGCAGTGCGGAATGGAACTACGGCCCGCAGGAATGGATGATGAACAACCTCACAATCACGAATACCGCAAGTGGAGGATTATACGACCAGATGAGCATCCGGCTGGCCCACCAGTTTTTTGAAGAAAGCCGCATCGACCGCGATCTGAACGACTCGGAACGGCGGACGACGCTCGAAAAGGTGAATGCTTTTTCGGCCAGTATCGACTTCAACAAACAGTTGAACGACAAACAGAAGCTGTTTTACGGACTGGAAGCGATCTACAACGACGTGATTTCGACGGCTACGAATCTGGATATTGTCACGAATGTGTCCGTTCCGGGTGCCCCGCGCTACCCCAAATCGAACTGGGCATCGTATGCGGCTTACCTGACGTACCAGTTAAAAGCCAGCGACAAAGTGACGTTTCAGGCCGGAGCGCGCTACAACCAGTTTGTCCTGAATTCGAAGTTTGAAACCACGTTTTACCCGTTCCCGTTTACCACCGCGAAACTCAACAACGGCGCCCTGACCGGCAGCGCGGGACTGGTCTATCATCCGGCCAGCACCTGGAGCCTGAGTGCGAATCTGTCCACCGGTTTTCGCTCGCCCAACGTCGATGATGTCGGGAAGGTGTTCGAATCGGAGCCGGGTTCGGTGGTCATTCCCAATCCAAATCTGAAGGCGGAGTATGCCTACAATGCGGAAGTGGGCGTTGCCAAAGTCTTCGGAAACCGGGTAAAAGTTGACCTGACGGCGTATTATACGTATCTGGACAACGCGCTGGTTCGGCGGAATTTCACGCTGAACGGTCAGGACAGCATTCAGTACAATGGCGAATTGAGTCAGGTTCAGGCGATTCAGAATGCGGCCAAAGCGACGGTCTACGGGATTCAGGCTGGTCTGGAAATCAAGCTCCCCGCCGGATTCGGTCTGTCGTCACACTTTACCTACCAGAAGGGTGACGAAGAACTGGACGACGGCACCACCAGCCCGCTGCGCCATGCGGCTCCCTGGTTCGGCATCACGCGGCTGAGTTATACGGCCAAAAAAATGCGGCTGGAACTCTACGGGATGTACAATGACAAGGTGGCGAACAGCGAGTTGGCGCAGGAAGAACAGGGCAAGGATTACATGTACGCCATCGACGCCGACGGAAAACCGTATTCGCCGGGCTGGTACACACTGAATTTCAAAGCGCACTACCAACTCACGGATCTGTTGTCGATCAATGCGGGGGTGGAAAACTTCACCGATCAGCGGTATCGTCCCTACAGCTCGGGAATCGTGGCACCGGGCCGGAACGTCATCGTTTCGCTGCGGGCGAGGTTTTAGGGCGGTTTTGGTTATTACCCCTCAATCCCCTGAAGGGCAGGGCTGTTAAGTTCTGGAAATCATGAGCGTTAAAGTTGGCAATTTCGAACCGCTTTTCGCCCCCAACCCCCTAAAGGCCGGGCGGCCGGTGCCGGGCTAAAACATCCGGATTTTAAAGTCCCCTTTAGGGGGTTGGGGGCGAAAAGCGGAAGAACGTAACAGCCCTGCCCTTCAGGGGATTTAGGGGTAATAACCATAAACCTTAAACCAACTTGGCCGACCGCGTCAGCTTCTCCTGGCGAATCCGTTTCGGGCCGTAATAGAGGTAAAAACCGGTGACTGAAAACAGAATCAACGCGATACCCATGATGCTGGTATAGAGGAGTTTGAACGGTTGTTCATCCAGTTTGATGAGGGCGTCGAGGTAGGAACCGTCGTGCAGTTTTTCGATGAAATCGGACCGGCGGGTTTCGATGTGTAAGACCTGACCGGTAGTGCAATCCAGTTGAATGCCCGCGTAGTGATCGGCAAACACGAATTTCACCATGCCTTTCTGCGGACGAATGTCGATCCGGTCCAGTTCAGTCGACAGCTCGGCGGAAACCGAATCGCGCAGGGTGTTGAACGCAATTTTCTGGAGCGAATCGACGGGTAGCCAGGTTTTCGGATCGGCCGAAACGCCTTTGTACGATTTCGCTAGTAATACCCCGCCGGAATGTTTTTTCCAACCCAGCAGGAGCCCCGTCACCGCAATGATTAAGAAAAAGAAGAAGAGGGTTCCGCCCAATACACCGTGAATTTTTCGGTAGAATCGAAGCCTGCGCGAGCGGTCTTTAATGTCTTTCATACGTAAAGGCAAGATACCAAATTCAGCGCGGGAACCCTATTGTTTCTGCATCAAAAACCGGCTCTGCCGAATCAGTTGTTGAGTTCTACCATCGCTTTGATCACGCCGTTGGCCGGATTCAGCCAGCCGGAGAATTCATCCTTAACCTGACCAAACTGAACCCGGTGTGTAATGTAGGTAACCGGATCGATCAGCCCTTTTTTCTGGCAGGCCAGAACGTGTTCGAAATCCTGCCGGGTGGCATTCCGGCTGCTCATCAGCGTGGCTTCGCGTTTGTGAAATTCCGGATGGCTCAAAGAGACGTCGCCCCGTTGCAAACCGACCAGCACATACCGCCCGCCGTGGGCCATATACGGGAACGCGTTGTTGATGGCCGTCCGGTTGCCGGTGGCGTCGACAATCACGGTTGGCATGTCGCCGTTGGTCATTTCGCGGAGTTGTTCAGCCACATCGGCCGAGCGGGCGTCGATGGTGTAGGGCACCCGGAGTTTCTCCCGGCAAAACGCCAGCCGGGATTCGTTGACATCCATTGCGATGACCTGACCGCCCGCGATGCGCGCAAACTCCATGACTCCCAGACCGATCGGCCCGGCGCCCACCACCAGCACAAACTCACCGGGCTGCACATCCGCCCGCCGAATGCCGTGGGCACCGATGGACAGCGGTTCGGCCAGGGCCAGTTCGTCCAGGCTCAGGCCGTCGCCGTGAATCAGCGAATAGCTCGGAACGCTCAGGTATTCGACCATACCGCCGTCGATGTGAACACCCGAAACCCGAAGCTGGGCGCAGCAGTTGGTTTTTCCGACGCGGCAGGCCACGCAGGTTCCGCAGTAGAAATAGGGCATGAACGTAATCCGTTCGCCTTTCTGAAAACCGGGTGCATCGTCGAAATCGACCAGCTCACCCGCCAGTTCGTGACCCAGAATCCGGGGATATTCGAAAAACGGCTGCGTTCCTTCAAAGGCGTGCAGGTCGGTTCCGCAGATGCCGATGCGCTGAATTTTTACAATGGCGTGGCCCGGCGTTAGTTCCGGTTTTATGCCGGGACGGTATTCAAACTGGCCCGGTGTGGTGCATACGAGTGTTTCCATTTTTTGTCGGGTGTCATTTGCCCCGCTTCTATTTCTCCTGCAAAGGAAAAGCAAATAGTTGAAGATCGGTTCTGTTTTAATACCCGATTCGTATGCTATTTTATCATACTGGCAGCGATCGTATGCTTTTGATGAACCAAACGGAGGACGAAACCGGAAGTGGTATTAATATATATATTTAATAGACACAGTATAAAATACGGTTTTCATCGTTATAGGTTATACATTGTTAACCAAAGTAACAATAAGCACAATTTAGAAGTAGGGGAGCGATACAGTCGTCAGTGAATAATCGGTTGACAAGTGCCTAGTAACCCAGTAAGTTGAATATGACGACTACAAACGTAAAGTTTCTGAACAAAGACAAGTCTACTTTTTTTCCGGTACTCCGTACGAGAATTGAGCAGTACTTCCAGGAAAATGCCATTTGCAAATCAGGCGGCTCCCCCATGGTGGGCAAAGCGATTTTTATGCTCAGCCTGTATCTGGTTCCTTACATCCTGATTCTGACCAATTTATTTCCAGCCTGGGCGATGCTGATTCTGTCGGGCATCATGGGAATCGGGATTGCCGGCGTGGGGATGTCGGTCATGCACGACGCCAACCACGGTTCGTTTTCAACTTCCCCCTGGGTCAACACGCTGTTCAGCGGCAGTCTGTATCTGCTCGGCGGCAACGTCTATAACTGGAAAGTTCAGCACAACACCCTGCACCATACCTACACCAATATCGACCAGTTGGACAGCGATATTACGGGAAAACCGTTTCTGCGGCTGTGCGACCAGCAACGTCTGCAAAAAATGCACCGCTACCAGCACATTTATGCTTTTTTGCTGTACGGTTTGATGACTTTCTCCTTTCTGGTGAAAGATTTCAAACAGATCGGGGAGTTCAACCGGAAGTCTAAATCGAAACTGACCAAGCCGTTTTCGTCGCGCGAAATTCTGATTTTGCTGGCGGGCAAGCTGTTTTATGTCGTTTTTGTAGGCGTATTGCCCCTGGCATTGACCGACATCACGTTCGGACAATGGGCACTCGGTTTTCTGCTGATGAACTTTGTTGCGGGCTTTGTGCTGAGCGTCATTTTTCAGTTGGCGCACATCATTGAAGAAGTGCATTCGCCGATTCGGAACGATCAGGGCAACATTGAAAATGCCTGGGCCATTCACCAATTGGAAAGCACGGCTAATTTTGCGGTTTCCCGGCCTTTGTCGTGGTTCATCGGCGGGCTGAATTATCAGATTGAACACCATCTGTTTCCGTCGATTGGCCACGTACATTACCCAGCCATTGCGCCCATCGTGCAGGCCACGGCGCAGGAATTCGGACTCCCGTATTACCAGAAAACCTCGCTGATGGATGCGCTGGGTTCGCACGTTAACATGCTGAAAAATCTGGGACGACCACAAGCCGGACAAATCGTTTCTGCCCAGCGGGTTGTCTGTGTTCCGCAGCCGGTTGCCAGTTCGCAGGAGGTGTAAAAACCGGGTATTGTTGTTGCAGAATTTTATTGCTTTCACCTGACGCAGACTTCCCACGCGCAGGAGATTAATCCCCCTGGTTGATGCTTGAAGGAATGTTTTTCAAAAAAGAAGCATTTATGAAATTCGCTGCTTAATTTGAGAAACAACCTGCTTATTCTGAGCTATGACCAAACTCTACGTTCGCGTACTCCTATTGCTATGCATCGCCCCCGGTGTTTATAGCCAATCGCTTTCGCCCACTGAGAAGAAAGTGATTGAAACCGTCCGGCAAATTCACCCGGAAACGGAGAAGTTTCTGGAAAAAACCGTCAACATCAACAGCGGAACGCTCAACCTCGAGGGCGTCCGGGAAAACGGCAAACTCCTGGCCGATGAATTTGAAAAACTGGGTTTCAAAACCGAGTGGGTGACCCTGCCCGACTCCCTCAACCGCGCCGGTCACCTGGTGGCCACCCGGCAGGGAAAACGTGGAAAGAAGCTGTTTCTAATCGGACATCTGGATACGGTTTTTGAAAAAAGCCTTCCGTTTGAGCCCTTTACGCGGGTGAACGATTCGACGGCTACGGGTCAGGGAGCCAACGATATCAAAGGCGGTAACGTGCTCATTCTGGCGGCATTGAAAGCATTACACGCCCAGAAACTGCTGGACGATGTCTCGATTACAGCCTATTTCACGGGCGACGAAGAAAGCAGTGGCGGCCCCGAAAGTCGGCGTGATTTCATCGAACGAGCCAAAAAATGCGACCTGGCGCTGGCGTTCGAAGGGGCGCAGGGACTGACCCACGTCACCACCGGTCGGCGCGGTTCGAGTAGCTGGACGCTGAAAGTGGTAGCCCGAACGGGGCATTCGTCGCGGATTTTCAGTGATCTGGGCTACGGTGCCATTTTTGAAACCGCCCGGATTCTGAACGAATTTCGGCGAACACTGGGGCAGGAGCAATACCTGACGTTCAATCCGGGCCTGATGGTCGGCGGGTCGGAAGTGCGATATGACAACAAATCTGCCAAAGGCGAAACCACCGGAAAAACCAACATCGTGGCCCCGTCGGCGCTGGTGAAAGGGGATCTGCGGTTTATTTCGGAAAAACAGAAAGAAAGCGCCCGCGCCCGGATGCGCGACATTGTGGAAAAAAGCCTGCCGCTGACCAAGGCAACGATCACGTTTCAGGACGGCATTCCGGCGATGGAACCGTCGGAAAAAAACGAAAACCTGCGAAAAGTAGTGGATCAGATCAGCCGCGACATGGGTCTGGGGCCGGTGCTGGCGGGTGATCCGGGGTCGCGGGGAGCCGGGGATGTTTCGTTCGTGGCAGAATACCTGCCGTGTCTGGACGGACTCGGCGCATCGGGAAAAGGCGCGCATAGCATTGAGGAAAACATCAATCTGAAAGAATACCCGTTTCTGATTCAGCGGGCGGCTTTACTGCTGTATCGCCTGACGCGCTGACGCATCCAACAAAACCCTGCGACCTCTTTAAATCATGATGAACCCTTCTCCTGAAACCCTGATCATTGGGGCCGGCCCGTTTGGGCTGGGCCTGGCATCCTATCTTCAAAACCGGCAGCACGATTTCCGGGTGATTGGGCATCCGATGGAATTCTGGAAACAGCATATGCCCGCCGGAATGCTGCTGCGCTCGGGTGTCGAATGGCACCTGGACCCCGACGGTCATTGGACCATCGAACGTTTTCTGGCCGAACGCGGAGAACCGCCCAAGCCGGAAAAACCGCTCTTGCGGGAATTGTATCTGGCGTATACCGACTGGTTTGTGGAAAGAGCGGGAATTCCGGTGCAGACGGCCTATGTGACGCAACTGAGTCGGGACAATGGTCATTTTCGGGCGGTATTGAATGACGGCTCGACGGTGACGGCCCGGCAGGTGGTGATTGCGACCGGGTTTTATTCCTACAGCCACATTCCGGTCCCGTTGTCGAACCTGATTCCTGCGGATCGGCTTCGGCACACCCGTGATGCGGTGGATATGGCTGACTATCAGGGTAAACGGGTGTTGATCGTGGGCGGTCGCCAGAGTGCGTTCGAGTGGGCGGCCCTCCTGCGTGAAGCCGGTGCCGCCCGCATCGATCTCTCTTACCGGCACGATACGCCCCAATTCATTCCATCGGACTGGTCGTGGGTCGAAACGCTGGTGGAAGGCATGGTCGATCAGCCCGGCTGGTTTCGGAACCTGTCGGCCGAGGAGCAGGAAATGCATCGCCTGAATCTGTGGACGGAGGGACGGCTGAAGCTGGAACCCTGGCTGGCGGAGCGGATTTCCCAGCCGGAAGTTGGCCTCCACCCCCGGACGCAGGTGACGGCTGTCACCGAAAAACCGGAGGGTTTAGCCATAACGCTGGATTCGGGCGAAGAACTGGCGGTGGATGCGGTGATTGCCGCAACGGGCTATCAGGTCGACATTCGGCGGCTGCCCTTTCTGGATGAATCGCTGCTGAATGAGCTGACCATCAACAACGGTTTTCCGGTGCTGGACGAGAGTTTTCAGAGCAGCGTACCCGGTTTGTACGTTACCAGTTTTCCGGCCGGATTGGCCTTCGGGCCTTATTTGGGGTTCACCATTGGTGTTCGGGCAGCGTCCCGTCTGGTTGGGGCGGCACTGAACCGGAGCGAACCGACGCCCGTATAAATCGGCAAAACCATTTGGCTCGTGGAGGGTTTAGCTTGTGTATTCACAGGCTAAACTTTATGAACTTTCTTTCTTTTTCGCGGACGCTTGCCCCGGTTTTATTGCTGTTACTGACGTTGCCCTCGAAGGCCCAACTACGACTTGATCTCGAATCGGGGCTGGTTCTTGGAACGAATTACACGGATGTTCGGATTCCCAATCAGGGGGGCACGCTGGTTGATTTATCGAAGCAGCTAAGCGCAGAACCCAAGGTTTTTTACCGCGCCCGGTTGGGGTATACCATTGCCAACCGGCACACGATTTCGGCTTTGTATGCGCCCCTGACGGTTCGGTATCAGGGGAATTTCGACCAGGATATTAATTTTAACAACGTCCTGTTTCCGGCCAATCAACCGGCGACGGCCTACTACAAATTTAACTCTTACCGGCTTACGTACCGCTACGACTTTGTGGCTAACGACCGCTGGCGGGTGGGCGCGGGTTTTACCGCTAAAATTCGGGATGCCGACACGCGGTTTGAGAATGAGGTCAGTAAAGCCAATTATGACAATGTAGGCTTCGTGCCGTTGCTGAATTTCTACGCGGCCTATTCGCCCGGTGATCGCTGGAGCGTACTGCTGGAGGGCGACGCGCTGGGGGCAAAGGCAGGTCGGGCTGAAGATGTTTTTTTGGGAGCGGTCTACCAAGCCAGCCCGAAACTGGGTTTCAAACTGGGCTACCGGGTCGTTGAGGGCGGAGCCGATACGGACGAAATTTATACCTTTACCTGGATCAATTACGCGTCGGCGGGGGTGTTGCTGACGTTGTAAGCCAGGGTCATCCGGCATAACCTTTACAAATTAAAAGCGGCAATTCCGGGTGATGGGATTGCCGCTTTTAATTAGTAACTACTTTAAAATCAGTTGCCTCCAGTGAATTTTACGATCATGCCTGAACCGTAATACAGGACAAAATAGGTATCGGCGGTGTTACTGACCAGTATATCTACCGGCGTGATGTACGGGAAAGCCCCCGAGAACAACGTTCCGCCCGAGCTGTCACCATCCACATCGCCGTTGGCAACCCGTGGGGTGGTTGAGAATCCGAATTCAGTCACCAGCGCTTTGCCTCCCGATGTCAGCGCGATGTCGGTCAGGGCCGAGAATTTGGTTTTATAAGCGACCGGTGTAATCGGAGCGGTACCCATGGCACTTACTTTGTAAATGGTCGAAAGATTGGCCGGAAAGGGGTAGCCCACCAGGGTGGTAACGAGGAAGTCGGTTCCGTTGAAGACGATACCGGTCGGTACGGGGTCGATGGTCGGAGGGCCGGTCGATGGATCCAAAGGGTCAAAAATAGGATTCGGCACATCCGGGAAAATCGCGTAGATACTCAAGTCTCCGGTATCCTTGTCCCGACGTACGATGGCGTTTCCACCGGCATCGACAATGAACAGATCCCCGTCCGGTCCAAAGGTTAAATTATAAGGGTTCGAATCTTTCGGGTCGGGGGCATTCGGATGCTCCTGCCGCACAAATGTACCAATGTCGATTTTGGTCAATGAACCAAACGGAATTGGAGCCGTCACGCCCGGAACGAATGAAGAGATATCCGCAATGTACAGCGCGTCATCGACGCCGTGCAAAATGTATAGCTTGCCGTCTCTGTAAGCCAAGTGGTTGAGCCCTTCGGGTGAGCCTTCCGGACTTTCGGCGGACAGAAAACCGGTGATGGCGGTAAACGTACCGCCGGGGGTGATGACCGAAACCCGGCCACTGGCGGGGCTGGCCGTTCCACTGCCGGCTTCCGTAACCCACAGATACCCTTTGTTATCTTCTGCCATTCCAATCGGCGAGCTAAGGCCGCTGGCTACCGGCGGACCCTGAACGGCTGAGAACGTAGTCGGATTCGGGAACTGGTGATCCTGAATCTGTTTGAAGCAACTGGTAACGCCAAAAATCAGCGTGCTGACCACCAACAGCGCCAGTAGGGATCGGAGTGTAAAATGTCTGGTATTCATGCGTAAAAATGGTTAGGAATTGAAAAAAAAGAATCAAGCTAAGTAGAACTCGGACAAAAACTGCAAGAGCCGCAAGTTAGTCCGAGAATAGGGGGAATGTTACGCTAATTTATTATCTGGTGACTTTTTTCGAGCGTAGAACCGCATTTTTGGCCGGTCAACCGGTTTTCCGTTGGCCCGGAGGAGAGGTTGTGTCGGTTTTAGAACGTAACTGCATTCTATCGCGGAATGGGTAATCCGGTAGGTAGTTGTACACCTTGAGTCGCTGTCAGTAGTCTGGAAAAAGGTTTTGAGGGATGAGAATCGAGGAAAGCAAGACGGGGAAATTCCCGTATTTAGTCGGAAAATTCCCGTAAAACCGCCCGCCTATTTGGGGTTCATTGGCCCGCGGCTGGCCGTATTGAGGGCGGTTTCATTTGAATAACCGGGCAAAGAATTTATTGAACGGCAAAATGGATCATATTGAAACCTAATCACCGGACGAGGAGTCACTGAACGTCGGACTATAGGTAAAAATACGGTCTGACAATTGGTTAAGACGACTTGCATGGAGTGTGGATTTGCCTTAATTTCAAACCATTGACTAAACGCTGTCTCTGTGGAAACCTCTATCGCCTTAAAAACCTCCATCGCCATTGTCGATGACCACCGCCTGCTGGCTCAGGCCCTGGCTGACCTGATTCAGAAATTCGACAACTACGAAGTACGCATTGTGGCCGAAAATGGCCGCGATCTGATCCGGCACCTGAGCCAGGGCGACTGCCCCGATATTGTGTTGCTGGACATCAACATGCCCGAGATGGACGGTTTTGAAACCGCAGCGTATCTGAAAGAACATTGCCCGACCTGTAAAGTGCTGGCTCTCTCGATGATGGATCGCGAGGAGAACATCGTGCGGATGATTCGGAATGGCGTTCGGGGCTACCTCCTCAAAGGTTGCCGACCTGCCGAACTGCGGCTGGCGCTCGACGACCTGCGCACCAAAGGCTATCACTATTCCGAGTTCATGACCACCCAGCTCGTCCGGAGCCTGAATCCCACTGAAAACGGCACCCCGGCGGCCCTTTTTAACCTCAACGACCGTGAACTCACGTTCCTGAAGCTGGCGTGCAGCGAGCTGACGTATGTCGAAATTGCCGACAAAATGTGTGTCAGTGCCCGAACCGTCGATGGCTACCGGGAGTCGGTTTTTATGAAAATGCAGGTAAAAACCCGCGTCGGTATGGTGCTCGATGCCATCCGCTGGGGGTTGGTACAGCTATAAGCCGGTTATCTCCGATTTTTCCCGTACTTTTGCACCAACGCAGGGTTGGGTGGTAACTACAGCCTTGCCGGGTTTATTCGCGGTACCGGGCGACCGGTATCGTTCTACTGTTCCAGATAAAAGCACATGGCTAAAGTTTCTGATCACATCCGTCAGGCGAACGGAAAAACGATCTTTTCAATTGAAGTTATCCCACCGATCAAAGGCGACAATCTCAAAAATCTGTTAGACAATATCGAGCCGTTGATGGAGTTTAAACCTCCGTTCATCGATGTGACGTACCACCGCGAGGAGTACATCGAACGAGTCGAACCCGACGGAACGGTTAAAAAAATTATCACCCGAAAACGACCCGGAACGGTGGGCATCTGCTCGGCCATCATGCACAAATTTGGCGTCGATCCGGTGCCGCACGTGCTTTGTGGCGGTTTTACAAAGGAAGAAACCGAAGATTTCCTGATCGATCTGCATTACCTGGGCATCGACAATGTGCTGGTTTTGCGGGGCGATCCGGCCAAACCGTTTGATACTTTCAAGCCCAAAACGAATGGCTATGCCTACGCCAGTGAACTGGTGACGCAGGTGGCCAACATGAACCGGGGCGTATACCTGCACGAAGGCTCGCACGCCATGACGCCCAGTAATTTCTGCATCGGTGTGGCGGCTTATCCCGAAAAGCACTTCGAAGCCATCGACCACGATACCGACTTCAGGTACCTGAAACTGAAAATTGACAAAGGTGCTGATTACATCGTGACGCAGATGTTTTTCGACAATCAGAAGTATTTCGATTTCGTCCGGCGTTGTCGGGAAGCGGGCATTACCGTTCCGATCATTCCGGGCCTGAAACCGCTGAGCACGCGCAAACAGTTGCAGGTGTTGCCCCGGCTGTTTCACCTCGAAATGCCGGCCGATTTTGTGAAAGCCGTGGAAGCCTGTGAGGACGACAAACAGGCCCGGCAGGTCGGCATCGACTGGTGCATTCAGCAGTGCCGCGAACTGACGAAAGCCGGTGTGCCGGGACTCCATTTTTACACGATGGGAAAATCGGATAACATTGTTAAAATTGCCCGGGAAATATTCTGATCGACTGGCCGGATGAAGGGGTATTTGTCTGGCCATACTTATTCCTAAACCAAACTCTTCTTTCTATGAAATCCTTCCTATTTTTTTGCGGGGTATTGATCTCTTCCTTTGCCTATGCCCAATCCTCCACGGGTGAGAAAGCGGTTCTGGACATTGAAAAACAGCGTTTCGAGGCACAAGTCACTAAAAACTATGCAGTTCTGGAAAAAGTGCTGGGCGATGATCTGATTTACAACCATTCCAACGGCAACCAGGACACCAAACAGTCGTTTATCCAATCGATCCGGGACGGTAAACAAAGCTACGATGCGATCGAAATGCTGGAGAGCAAAGTGCTTCTGTATGGCAATACGGCGGTGGTGAGCGGTATTTGTCAAGTCAAGGCTGCCAACAACGGGCAAACCATCAACACCAAACTGCGCTACACGGATGTTTACGTCAAAAAAGGTCCGCAGTGGCAGATGGTCGCCTGGCAATCGCTCCGCCTGGCGAATTAGGAGTGAAGAGTGAAGAGTTATGAGTTAAGAATTAAGAGTTGGCTGACGCACCCTTTTTAACTCATAACTCTTCACTCTTCACTACACAGCGTTCGTTTTTCAGGACTTCCAGCCCGCCGTCTTCAACGCGCAGCCGGGATTTTTCGTTGTCGAATTCTTCCCGGTGAATTTCCTTGAGTTCTTTCCGTTTCATGGCTTCCAGAAACCGGCGGGTGTCGTCCGGTGATTCGAGCAGGAGGGGAGGCACTTCGGTCGGTTTGTGGTCGTCGTCGGTGGCCACCATCGTAAAATAGGAGGTGTTGGTGTGTTTGACCGATCCGGTTCGAACGTTTTCGGCAATCACTTTAATCCCAATCACCATCGACGTCCGGCCGACGTAATTGACCGATGCCATCAACGAAACCAGTTCGCCCACTTCCACGGCCTGCCGGAAGTTGACGCCTTCCACCGAAACTGTCACGCAGTAGGCCCCGGAATGTTTGGACGCGCAGGCGAAGGCGACTTTGTCCATCAGGGATAGCAGAATACCGCCGTGAATTTTACCGCCAAAATTGGCGTAGGAGGGAATCATCAGCTCAGTGAGCGTGGTGCGGGAGGAGGTTACGGATTTGGGAGCCATTTTTGATTATTTTGTGGCAAATTAACCGATATACCATAGCAATGAAAAAATTGGTGCTGATTCTAGGGTTTTGGGGGCTAATCGGAAGTGTGTATGGGCAGCAGCAAAGGGTGGAAGTCAAAATTAAGGATGCAAAAGACAGGACATTCGGGCCGGTTGAGACGAGTCCTGAGTATCCGGGAGGCATAGAGCCTTACTTTAACCAAAACACACGGTACCCGAAGGAGGCTCGCCAAAACGGTATCAAAGGCCGCGTGTTTGTTAGCTTTCGAATCGACTCGCTGGGTTATATTCAGGATTCTACCGTTCGGGTAATCAGAGGTCTTGGATATGGTTGCGATGAAGAAGCCGTCCGTTTGGTACGAAACATGGCGCGCTGGAAACCGGGAACCGTTTTGAATAAACCCGTATCGGTCAAGTATAACATTCCCGTGTTGTTTCCACCAAAGCCCTAAAAAAAGGCACCGCGTGGAAGCCGACGGTGCCTTTAACAAACCTAATCAAGAATTGTGTCCGTCGCTGCTTAGACGGAGAAGCTCTCTCCACAACCGCAGGTCCGGCTGGCGTTGGGGTTTTTGAACTGAAATCCTTTGCCGTTCAGGCCGTCGGAAAAATCCAGTTCGGTGCCGGCCAAATAGAGCAGGCTCTTCCGGTCGACGTAAATTTTGATGCCTTTGTCTTCGACGATGTGGTCGTTGGGTTGCTGAGCCGTATCGAATTGCAAATCGTACATCAGACCGGAGCAACCCCCGCCCTCAACCGCCACGCGGATGGCATAGTTGTCGTTCAAACCGTCTTTCTGGCGGAGTTCAACAATTTTATCTTTGGCTTTATCAGTTACCGAAACCATAATCTTACGTAGTAGTTGGACGCTAAGGTAAAAACCGTGTACGGAAAAGAAAAGTTTCTTCAAAAACTCCGCTTAACTCTGCGGTTCTCTGCTCAACTCTGCGAAATAACTTTATAACTTGAAAGCGGTTTCGCGGAGATAAGCGGAGAACTAAAGAGATTAGCGGAGAAATGTTGACGAATGTAGAGCATATCGGCATTGCGGTAAATAGCCTGGCGGCTTCCAATGCCTTGTTTACGAAGTTGTTGGGCGAAAAACCTTACAAGGCTGAAGCCGTGGAGTCGGAGGGCGTGACGACCTCGTTTTTCAAAATAAACCAGACCAAGATCGAACTCTTGGAAGCCACCCACCCCGACAGCCCCATTGCGAAGTTTCTGGAAAAAAAGGGCGAAGGCATCCACCACATCGCCTTCGAGGTGTCGGATATTTACGCTGAAATCGACCGCCTGAAAACCGAAGGATTTACGCCCCTGAACGAAACCCCCAAACGGGGCGCCGACAACAAGCTGGTTTGCTTCCTGCATCCGAAAGAAACGAACGGCGTGTTGGTGGAGTTGTGTCAGGAAGTGAAAGAGGAGAGCAAGGAGTAAAGAAGAAAGAATAGAGAAGTAACCAGCCCATGACTTTAGTCGTGGGTTTGAATGAAAACAAACCCGTTCAATAAAAACCGTTTCAACGGTTTAGCTCATACGAATATGCTAAAGCGCGTTTCCATCCAGAATTTCAAAAGCCTGAAAGACGTTAAACTGAATCTTGAAAAAGTCAATCTATTGATTGGCCCGAATAACTCGGGGAAGACGAATTTTTTGAAGGCGCTGGAGTTTTTTAGCTCATATAACGTAATGAAGTATCCAGATAATTGGAATCATACATTTAATAAAAGAGTAGAGGATACTATTATTACAATTAGTACCTCTACCACATATGGTGAGTTGTTTATAAAAAGAATATATAAAATTATTGCAGATGAAGTTAAAGAAGAAACTTGGATGGATAATCAGCCAAGAGAGATAGACGAGTTGACAGATCTGCAAAAGAAAAAGCTGGATATTGAGTATAGATCTTCGTACATAAGATCAAATAAACTAAAAATATATACACCTCAACCGGAAAAGATTCGGGGAGCATATCCTATTTTAGCCGGTAACGATTATATTGATGAATTTGGAACTAATATTATTCCTTTTTTAGAACTATTAAGAGATAAATACAGGACTAACTACTATCAAATTGAACAAGATTTAAAAAGGTGCTTGCCCGAGTTTGATTATATAAGTTTTGATCCTGTTGATATTGGTAGTGATCATTATTTAAGAAGATCTTTTGGAGATAAAACTTTTAAACGGCTTGGGTTGCATAATGAAAAAAGTAATCTTTCTTTTTGGGCAGATGAATTGTCAGAAGGTACTCTTTATTTTTTGATTCTTTTGTGTATTATTCACCAACCCAATCCGCCCAAACTTCTCCTTCTCGAAGAACCAGAAAAAGGCATTCATCCACGCCGGATTCATGAAGTCATGAATTTCATTTTTCGTTTGGCTGATGAAAAAGACATTCAGATTATTCTGACAACGCATAACGAAAATGTATTGAACGAATTCACATCTATGCCCGAAGCAGTTTTTGTCTTTAACAAAGATGAAGAAGGGGCCACTTATGTTCGGAATTTGCAGAAAGACATCATAGAACCCTCTCATCAACGGAGTCGTGAAGATGGGCTTGAGGAAATCGATTTTACAGATGATTTAGGCAAAAACTGGATGTATGGATTATTAGGAGGAGTTCCCACCGAAGAATTATGAAATCAATTAAGTATGCCTTGATCGCTGAGGGATATTCCGAATACAAGTTTATTCCGGTTTACCTCCAGCGCATGACTTCGTCACTTGGATTGCAGGTTAAACGAAGTAAAATTGACCTGTTGAAAAAACAACCAAGTAAATCCAAAGTCTATAACGAAGCTGCCAAGTTAGGGCAAAGTGCTTTCCAGGATGGTGCTGTTTTGTGCTTAATTGGCGTTGATTTAGATCGACCCGATCAGACACCCGAGCAAAGCGATCATACAAAAGAGTTGAAAAAACTTGAGAATGCCGTTAAGCCAATCTTGAAGAAATACGGACACCAGATTAAGCTTTATGTACCTGTTCAGGCAATCGAACATTGGTTGGCTTATCAAAAATATAGACTGGACGATGGAAAACGCCCTGCCAATAATAGCCTTGAAAAAAATCATCAGGATGAGCTAAAGGCATTTGTTTATGGCGATAAAAAAGCAAAACAATGGAAAATAGAGGAAGTAGCGCAAACCGTCGCCGAAAAAGCTGATTTTGAAGAACTCGCGAAACAATCCCGCTCGTTTGACCATTTTCATAAACAAATCGTTACTTTTCTGGCGTCGTACAACAACACCACAAAACCATGAAATACTACAACTCCATCATAGATACCATCGGCGACACGCCCCTGGTGAAGCTGAATAAGGTGACCAAAGGCATCCGGGGGACGGTTTTGGCAAAAGTCGAGTACTTTAACCCCGGCAACTCGGTGAAAGACCGCATCGCCGTTCGGATGATCGAGGACGCGGAGAAGGCCGGAATCATCCAGCCGGGCGGCACCATCATCGAAGGCACGAGCGGCAATACCGGTTTTGGTCTGGCGCTGGCGGCCATTGCGAAGGGCTACAAGTGCATTTTCACGATGGCCGATAAACAGTCGAAGGAGAAAATCGACATTCTGCGGGCGGTGGGTGCCGATGTGGTCGTTTGCCCGACCAACGTGGAACCCGATGATCCGCGATCGTATTATTCCGTGGCCAAACGCCTGAACCGCGAAATTCCGAACTCGATTTACCCCAACCAATACGACAACCTCTCGAACACGGCGGCTCATTACAACACCACCGGACCCGAAATCTGGCGCGATACGGAAGGCAAAATCACGCACTTTGCCGCGGGCGTCGGAACGGGCGGGACGATTTGCGGAACGGCCAAATTCCTGAAAGAACAGAATCCGAATGTGGTCACAGTTGGCATCGATACCTACGGGTCGGTGTTCAAAAAATACAAGGAAACCGGCATTTTCGACCAGCGCGAGGTGTATCCGTACCTGACGGAAGGCATCGGCGAGGATATTTTGCCGCAAAACGTCGATTTCAGTTTGATCGATCATTTCGTGAAGGTGACCGACAAAGACGCGGCCATTATGGCCCGGCGGTTGTCGAAGGAGGAAGGGCTTTTCGTCGGCTGGTCGACCGGTTCGGCGGTGCACGGGGCGTTGGAATGGGCGCGGGAACACCTGACCGACGACGATGTGCTGATCATTCTGCTGCCCGACCACGGCACACGCTACCTCGGCAAAATCTACAACGATACCTGGATGAAAGACCACGGTTTTCTGGAATCCCGCGAGTTTTCGACCGCCCGCGACATTGTTCGCAGCAAAAACGGAAAAGGAGCCCTAACGACCGTCGGCCGGGAACTGAAAGTGGGCGACGCCATCCGGCTGCTCAACCAGCACAGCATTTCGCAAATTCCGGTGACGGAAACCAACGGCGAAATCGTCGGCAGCCTGACCGACTCGACCATTTTGAGCAAACTCATCGAAGACCCCGCCGTGAAAGACCTCACTGTCGGCGAGGTGATGGACAAACCATTCAAATTTGTCGCGCTCGACAACACCGTCGATGTGCTGTCGTCACTCATCGACCGCGACAACAAGGCGTTGCTGGTGCGCGACGAAAACCAGCAGGTCCACATCATTACGCAGGCGGATTTGCTGGCAGCGATCACCAATTGAACGATGAGTTATGAATGATGAACGATGGATGGAAAAGCCGCAATCGGATCGCCGGAGTTTTCTCAAAACCGCCTTTGCTGGCGTGCCACTTCTGGTTAGTGGAGTGCCTTCGGTGACTCCTTTGCTAGAGGCCAAACCGGAGCGGGTTCGGCTTAGTTGCAATCTTTACTCGTTCAACGATCCGCTGATGAGTGGCCAGATGACGTTGGAACAGGTGCTGACTTTTTGCGCGGAACTGGGCTTCGATGCGGTTGATCCGACCGCCTATTACTTCCCCGGCTATCCGGCTTTACCAGACGACAGTTATCTTTACGAAATCAAGCGAAAAGCATTTCGGCTGGGCCTCGACATCAGCGGAACCGGCGTGCGGAACGACTTTACGTTGCCCGACCTAACGCGCCGGAAAGCCGAAATCGAGCTGGTCAAAAAATGGGTGGGCTTTGCCGCCCGGTTCGGGGCACCCGTCTTGCGGGTTTTCTCCGGAGTTGGCAAGGAACTCAAAGCCGGTTATAACCGCGAGGAAGTTACGACTTGGGTTGTTGACGCGCTTCAGGAATGTGTCGAGTTCGCGGCCCGGCAGGGCGTGATCATTGTCCTGCAAAACCACGCGGATTTTATTCAGACGGCGGATCAGCTTCTGGACGTTGTCAGACGGGTAAACTCGGAATGGCTGGCGGTTAATCTGGATATTGGCAGCTTTAAAATCGGCGATCCCTACGCGCAGATCGCCAGCGTGGCTCCGCACGCAGCAACGTGGCAGATCAAGGAAAACCTGTTTATCAACGGGCAGGAAGTCGTGACGGATTTGCCTAAAATCATGCAGATTGTCCGCGAATCGGGTTATCGCGGTTATCTCCCCATCGAAACGCTGGGCAAAGGCGACCCCCGAACGAAAGTCCCCGTCTTCTACGAAAAAGTCAAGAAAGCCCTAAAGAATTATGAATGATGGATGATGAACGATGAATGTACATATAGTAAATTCATCATCCATCATTCATAACTCATCATTTATAACTACCTCCGGTTGTCGTCCCCCGAAACCATGCCCAGATAACTCCAGTAGCGGCTTTCGGCAATGTCTTCGGTGCCGACGGCTTCCTTGATGGCGCAACCCGGTTCGTTGATGTGCAGGCAGTTGTGAAACCGGCACTGGTTCAGGCGGTCACGCATTTCGGGAAAATAGTGGCTGATTTCCTCTTTCGCCATATCGGCCAACCCCAATTCCTTGATACCGGGCGTGTCGATGATGTAGGTGTCGGGCGCAATCTCGAACATCTCGGCGAATGTCGTGGTGTGAACACCTTTGTTGGCAAACGTCGAAACTTCATTCGTTCGCAGGTGCAGATCGGGAGCCACGGCATTGACTAGTGATGACTTTCCAACGCCTGAATGGCCCGCCAGCAGACTGATTTTCTGATCCAGCAACTTCCGGAACACGTCGACGTTCGCACCTTCGGTGGCTGAGGTTTCCAGACAACGGTAGCCAATGTTTTCGTATAAGTCGATGATTTCCCGCTGGTAGTCCAGGGCCTCGTCTTTCAAAATATCAGCTTTGTTGAAAACCAGCGTAGTCGGGATGCGGAACGATTCGGAGGTGACCAGAAACCGGTCGATGAAACCGAGCGAGGTGCGCGGAAACGCCAGCGTGACGATCAAAACCGCCTGGTCGAGGTTGGCGGCCAGAATGTGTCCATGGCCGGTTTTGTGAACGGATTTGCGGATAATGTAATTGTCGCGGGGCTCGATGTCGGTGATGACCACGGTATTTTCGAGTTCATCTTCCAGTTCGAAGCGCACGCGGTCGCCCACGGCAATCGGGTTGGTGACCTTCAGGCCCTGAATCTTGAATTTGCCTTTCAGCCGGGCGCGGTAAATGTGTCCGTCGTTGTTGCGGACTTCGTACCAGGAGCCGGTGGAGCGTAGGATTAAGCCGTTTTGCAAGGTTATTTTTGTTTCGCGGAGTTGAGCAGAGTTTAAAAGAGTTAAGCGGAGTTTCTTAGTTCCGGGTTCAGGACTCTGCTGACTCCTTGTTTTAACAAGGTTACGTGAAAATTGATTAACAAACCTAACCGAAATTTGCCTAATTTTAGATAGGTGAGCAGTTGGGCAAAATGAACATCCGTTAGTGTCTCCACGGTTTTCGTTTCCACAACGATTCGTCCTTCTACCAATAAATCCATCCGGTACCCGTGATTCAGTCGAACCTCTTTATAAACTATCGGCATCGGTTTTTCTCGTTCAACATACAACCCATATTCCGATAGTTCATACTGCAAACACTCCTGATAAGCCGATTCCAGTAAACCCGGCCCTAATGCCCGATGAACCTCAATCGCCCCCCGAATAATCTGATACGACAACTTACTATCCTCCATATACCTCCGCTAAACTCTGTGAAACTTCGCTTATCTCCGCGAAACAATTGTGTCCTTCACAATCTCCATCACTTTAGACGTAGCACCGGTATTCAGAGTAACGTAATCACCGGAAATAGCGGAAGCCGCTGAAGAATCCTCATAAAGCCGCGTAAAAACGGTCTCCAGTTCAGCGGAGTTGGAAACCGGAAAAGCCGCCCCCGCCTTCACCAGATCGACCGCTTCCTGAAATTTGCCGTAGTTGGGTCCGAAAAACAGCGGCATCCGGAAAGTCGCGGCTTCCAGAATGTTGTGCAATCCCTTCCCAAACGCGCCACCGATATAAGCAAATTCGCCGTACTGGTAAAGCGACGAAAGCATACCGACGTTGTCGATGATTAAAGTGCTAAATGGTTCAATGGTTTGATGGTTAAGAAATTGCGCTTCCGAAAACCGGATGGTTGGGCCGGGGAGCTGGCTGCGCCAGCGTTCGATTTCGTCGTCGTGAATCTCGTGGGGCGCAATGATGACTTTTAGCGGTTTGTCGAAGCGGTTCAAAAACGGAATCAGCACATCCATATCCGCCTGCCACGCGCTGCCGACCACCAGCAGGGGCGTATCGGCTTTGAACAGCCGGGCCACCGGGATGTCCTTTTTGGCATCAGCCACCTGCTTCACCCGGTCGAACCGCGTATCGCCCGCCAGCGTCACATTGGTTACACCGATGCTCTTTAGCAAATCGACCGACTCCTGATTCTGCACCAGAATATGGTTGAAAAACCGCAAAAAGGAGCGATAGAAACTGCCGTAGGGTTTGAAAAAGATCTGGTCGGGCCGGAAAATAGCCGAAAACGAAAAAATCGGAATCTGCCGGGCTTTCAATTCCCTCAGGTAGTGATACCAGAATTCATACTTGATAAAAAACGCAATGGTCGGGTTGACGCGCCCGACAAACTGCCGGGCGTTGGCGGCCGTATCGAAGGGAAGATAAAAGATATAATCAGCCCCCGCGTAGTTTTTTCGAACCTCATAGCCCGACGGCGAGAAGAACGTCAGCAGGATTTTATACCCGGGATACTGTTGCCGGAAAGCCTCCATCACCGGACGCCCCTGCTCGAATTCACCCAGCGAAGCCGCATGAAACCAGGCAATCGGTGCTGTATTATCAGCCAATTTTGTGTTTATTTGTTCCATCCATCCACGTCGCCCCTCCACCGCCAGCCGGGCTTTGGGGTGAAACCGGGCCGCAACCTGAAGCGCAGCCTGGTAAAGTAGGATGGACGTTGTATACAGTGCAGAAAGCAAGCGGATGTTCGTTGGTTCGATCCGTAAAACTACAAACTCAATCGGTATATTTTAACGCATCAGCCCATGCAATCGTATGATACCCTCGTCGAAGCCCTCGACGACCTCACTAAAAAAGGCTACACGCACGACTTTAATATTGCCGACGACTGCCTGATTTGCCACACGCCAAACGTCCAGCTTCGGCCCGAGCAGTTTCACATTGTGGACGTGTTCCGTTTCGAAGGCATGAGCAACCCGGATGACAGTTCCATTCTTTACGCGATCGAGTCGACCGATGGCATGAAAGGAACGTTGGTCAGCGCTTATGGGGCCTACGCAGACGAAGTGTCGAATGAAATGATGGAAAAATTAAAGATTCACTGATTCCGAAAGAAACTTTTCCAGCGCAATCGGGCTTATAAGCACGTAGTTACGTGTGAACAAGCATCATGAACTGGAACAAACTGCAAGACAACGCCCAATTAGCCCAAATCAAACAAGAGTCGGCCGAACAGCCGGTATTGATTTTCAAACACAGCACCCGCTGCTCCATCAGTTCGACGGCTTTGAGCCGAATGGAACGCAATTGGAGCAACTCAGTCGGTATCAAACCGTATTATCTAGACCTGATTGCATTCCGTTCCGTGTCGGGCCAGGTGGCCGACGAGTTCGGGGTCGATCATCAATCCCCGCAGGTTCTCCTGATTCAGAATGGCGAATGCATTTACGATGCGTCTCATTTTGAAATTTCGTTCGATGACCTGAAACAGCAGGTCGTATCGGCATAATTCAATTCTGATCGAATTGCCAAGCGCCGTCTTCCGGGGAAGACTGGCGCTTTTTTTATGCAACCGGCTCCAAACTGCCCGGTCGAGCCGCAATAGATAACCGGACATTTTGCACTTTGGGCAAGACTACCGTAATTTCGGTCGTGAAACACTACTTTTTAGAGCGGAGTCTTCTTCTCGGCAATCGGGCAGTGAATGGGTTTTTTAGTTACCAGCAGAAATGAAATCAAAATTCATTGCAATCAGCGATAGCATTATCGAGAAAATTAAAACCGGCGAGTTGCAGCCGGGTGACCAGATTCCTTCCGAAAATGAGTTGATTAAATTTTTTGGTATCAGTAATACAACGGCGCGGAAAGCCCTGCTCGAAATCGAATCAAAAGGCTGGGCGAAGCGGATAAAAGGCAAGGGAACGTATGTATTAAACCGCACCGACGACCACCATTTAATCCGTACGCTGGGGTCCATCTATGCGACCCGACGCGGTTTTCACGATAGTTTAATTGCCGAAGGTTTTACGCCTAAAAATATCGTTCTGGAAAAAACCATTCTGGATGATGGAATTTCCTCCGAAATAAACGGGCGACATTTTATCATCGACGGCCCGGTTTTAAAACTGCACCAACTTCGGTATGCGGATGATTTATTGATCAAGGATGAAGTGAAATACATATCCCTTACCTTGTGTCCGAAGATCAATAAAATGCCGACAGAAATTTCGTATTTCAAAGTCTACGAAAATAGCTACCACCTGAAAATCACGGAAGTACAACAAACGCTGGGCGTAACCATCATGCAGCCCAACACCAATAATTTTGAGATCAGTAAACCCACACCGGCTTTTGTGCTGGACAGCGCGGTCATCTGTACGGGTGAGAAAGTGGTTGAAATCGAACGCTCGTATTACCACGGTGATAAATACAAATTCGCCGTCATTGCCAGCCCCGAACACGACTACCGGCCCGCTAAACCGATCACTTCGTAAACCACTTGACCAATTCGTTGGTAATCAGTTGATGCCCTTCCAGGTTGGGATGATTAACGTGCGACATATACTTCACTAAATCACCTTTCGTAGTGATTTTTTTGAATTGTGCATACGAATCGACCAGTCCGATGTGGTGCGTTTCGGCCAGTTTTATAATCTGATTGGTGTGCTGTTCCAGCGGATTTCCGGCGGCCAGAATATCGACCCGCTGATCGGGTGAAGGTGTCAGTAAAATGATTTTTATATTTTTGGAAAGCGCCGACTGAATCATTTTCTCCCAGGCTTCTTTGGCTTTTTCCAATCCGGCTCCCCGGTCGTTGAGGGCGTAGTCGATGAACAGAACATCCGGTTTATGTACCAAAACATCCCGTTCAAACCGTTCCTGACCTTTCACTGAATTTTCCCCACCAATCGCCGTCACAATCACGTTGATCACCGCATACGGATAGCGTTCTTTCAGTTTCGTCAGCACCAGATTCGGATACGATTCCAGCGTGTGGACTTCGTGGTTGTGCCAGTATCCAGCGGGCACCGAATGGCCGTGAAAAACCAGGTTGATCGTCCGGTTTTTCGGCCACTCGATCACCATTTCCTTTTGTAAATCGGCCAAATACGTCGCCGGATCGGCAATGGCCGGGTTTTGCGCCTTTGAAACACCGGCGAAATTCAGTATTAAAGCAATAAGAAAACCAGTCACTTTTCTCATTTTACGGCTTGTGTTTTGATGGTTTGGATCGTAACCGGCCCCAATAAACCGGATTCGATGAGCGGAACCTGTTTCCAGGGCGTTCCTTTATACCCAATGGCAATGTTGGTGTTCGTAAACTTTTCGCCAGTGATGGCATCGCCCGTCAGCCGGTTCGACCAGGTGTTGGCCACTTCCACTTTCAAGGTATTGTCACCGGTTTTTACCAAATTCGTGATGTCAAAACGGTGCGGTTCGGCCCAACTGATGCCCAGATGCTGGCCGTTTAGCCAAACATCCGCTAGTTCCGACAATTTTCCCAGATTTAAAAAGACTCGCTCGTTCTGTGACAAATCAAAAGTCGGGGAGAAGGAAAACGTTTTCTCGTAGGTGCCGATGCCCGAAAAATACCGGATGCCGGGTTGGTCGGACTCCGTCCAGGAGATGAGTTTCGGCAACGTGACCGACTCCGGCGCCCCCCAATTTTTTGCAAAACCAAGCTGCCAGGCTCCCGTTATGTCCTGCGTTCTGATTTCAGTATTAATCCGCTTCGTTGCCGCTGTGTTTTTGCTCGTTAATTCGACTGTTCCCGGTTGCAAAAACCGCAAGCCGTTGGGTGTGTATTCAAACAGCGGCAGTGGATTGGCTGAGGCAAAACCGGTATAGGGCGGTTTGGAGACAGACGGATTGAATACGATAAAACAGGAGCCATACGCCGGTAAGCTCAACGGTAAGCGAATCTGTTGTTTCTCCTGATTAAAAACAGAAACCGGCACCATTTCACCCGTAACCGGATTCCAGATTTCCGGTGCTTTACCCGTTTGTCGAAATGAAACGTTGGCCGAAAGGGGCTGATCGGTGGTGTTTCGAATCAGGTAAAAATCCGTAGTCTGGTGGCGGTAATGAACAAAATCCAAAGCAGATAAGGGTAGATTCGTAGAACTAAAATCCGGCCCAATGTTGCGTTTTTTAAGCAAAGCCAAAGCGGTTTCATTCGAAAAATTCGTACCACTGATCACCGCTCCTTTTTTCGCCAGATCCCGGAGTTTGGCCCGGATTTTTGGCGATAGATTTTCCACATCACCCAACGCCAGCACGCTGAACGTGGCCCCATTCGATAACGTCAGTTTTCCGTTTTTTACGGTGAGGTCATTGAGCAGAATATCCGTGTTGATAATCTCGTAATCGTAGCCTGCTCCAACCGAAAACCGGGTGTTTTTGGGCGGTACAAAATTCGGGACTTTATCGCCGTAATAATAGACCACATCCGCCACGAAGTCCGTGTTTTGCAATACGTGCGAAATCCGGCCGAGGTAATCCGTAAACGGTTTTACTTTCGACCACCAGGTCTGCTTGGTGTTGAAATGCGTGCCGGCTCCGTAGACGATGCCCGGAAAACCGGTGCCTTCCGGATTGTGGCTAAAGCCGTGAATAACAACGCGGTTCATGCCTTCACAAAACGCGCGGTCGGCGATGGATTTCAGGTCGAACGGCCCTTCCTGCCAGTGGTGAAAACTCGTGAAGGATTCTTCTTCTACCATCCGGCGTTTGTAGATGTGGGCCGCTGCCGCCACTTCCTTCACCAGCCACATGATGTCCACACTGTCGGCGTCGTAGTAGTGATACCGGCTCCAGAACTCCCCGCGCGGCACGTCCAGCGACCCCAACGCTTTCAGTGTTTCGACCGGAACGTTGTGCAGCGGAGGGCCGGGACCGCCCGCTTCCGACGCGATTTGCAGGCCGTACTGATTCGCAATTTCTTTGGCTTTCCGGTAGTGATTCTGGATCATCAGTTCGGATAACGTCCGGTTATAATCCTGCTGAAAATGGGCGGTTCGTTCTGGACTGAACAGCGTCTTGTCGAACAATACCGGCAAGAATTTGTCGATCGAATAACCGTTTAGTTGAAAGAATTTCTTCGGTAATGAGGGCGTCCAGACAAAACCGGTGGCTTCATAACTCGCCAGATACAAGGTCTTCAGGGCAGTTTTTGAAAAATCCCCGAAAAGTGGTTTCAGTCGGTCGATAAAATACTGGAAATGGGCGTGGGTAGCCGTCGAATCAAAATGGTCGATAATCGGCCCGGTGGAGTTGGGGCTGGGCAACTTTAACGGTTCGCCCGAATTGGAACAAACGTAGCGGTGGATTTCCCATTTTCCGGGCGGAGCCGTCCAGTTCAGCATCTCGCTTTTAACATCGAAATACCGGGAGAGCGAAATGATTTGGGTCGTATCCAGAAAACCGGTTTTATCGCGCACCGGCAGCGCAACCACGGCAATCTCCTGGTGAAAAACCGGTTTGCCATCCGCGCCAAATTCGATGAGCAGCGGTTTGCCCTTGGCATCGGTTTTGGCAATGACCGGGAAGGGGAGTTTGATGGTTTTTTGTGAGGCCCCCTCCACCGTCAGCTTCGAAACATAAATCGATTTGGCCGCGTGTTGGGGCGACGTCCAGCCACCGCCCGCGTTCCAGCTACTGGCCAGATTCAGGCCCACTTCCAGCTTTAACCGGGTCGCTTCCCGAATGGCAATTTCGATCGCTTTCAGCGATTCCGTCCCCATAAAAGCCGGCCCGGCTTTCACCATGTTGTTGGGGTTGTTGTAGACCGGAACACCAATTTCAAAGATATCCACCCCACCGATCCCGGCGGTTTTCATGGCTCGCAGTTCTTCCTTTAACCGGGTCGTATCGACGTTGCCGTTCAGCCACCACCAGTAGGTTTTGGGCCGGGCCTGCGGGGGCGGGTTTTTGAAGCCGTCGCGAATGGATTGACGCGTGGCGGTTTGCCCATTGGCTAAGATCGTTATAAGCGTCAGGGCAACAGAGAGCAATACTGTTTTCATGCGATGAGTTGTTTTTATCAGACCTTTGAGAAGAGTCGCTGTCAGGGCGGTCGCTACCGCTGTCAGGGTCTTCGACCGCTGACAGGGTAGCGACTCAACGAATGGTCTTGATCGTCTGAATCGTCACTGGCCCCAGCAAACCCGACTCGATCAGCGGGAGTTCGCCCCACGGAACCAGATTTTTATTGGCCTTGGTGATGTTGGTTTTGGTGAACTTTTCGCCGGTGAGCGCGTCGCCCGTCAGCCGGTTCGACCAGGTGTTGGCCACTTCCACTTTCAACGTGTTCTCACCGGTTTTGACTACCTCCGTAATATCGAATCGGTAGGGGGGCGTCCAGACGATGCCCAGCGGTTTATCGTTCAGCCAGACCTCGCCAACTTTCGACAATCGTCCCAGATCGAGGTAAATTCGTTGATTCTGAGCGGTTTTGAAAGCCGGTTTGTACGAAAAAACCGTTTGATAGGTGCCGGTTCCCGAGAAATACCGGATGCCTTTCTGATCGGATTCGGTCCAGGAAATCAGTTTCGGGAAGGTGGCGGATTCGGGCGCTCCCCAGCCTTTGGGAAAGCGGAGTTGCCACGGACCTGTGAGCGTTACGGCGGGTTGGTTGTTGTCAATTTGCTCAAAACCGGATTCTTTTTTTACCTCGAAAGCCCCCGCCTGCAAAAACGCCAGGCCATTGGGCGTAAAGGCCAGATGCGGTGGATTAGGCTCGGAACCCGTCACTTCGTTGTAGTGAGCCAGTACGGGTTCTTTGGAAAAGACGACAAAATACGTTCCGTACGGCGGCAGCGAAACCGGCAATTGAATGCGTCCATCTGCCTGTTTATACACCGACACCGGAGCAGTTTCGCCGGTCAGCGGATTCCAGATTTCGGGCGTTTTGTCCGCCTGACGGAAGAAGCAATTGCGGGAAACCCATTGATTCGTGGTGTTGCGAATCAGGTAAAAATCCACATCGCCGTTTCGGTGATGAATGTGATCCAGTGGCGTTTCCCGCTGGTCGGCTTTCTGGTCGGCGTAACTGAAATCCGGCAGGATTTTCAGCTCGGTCAGGATGGGCAAAGCCGGTTTCTGGTCCGCCAAACGGCCGCCCTGTTCCGCCAGTTTTTTCAGTTTCGCCCGAACCTCAGCCGGGATTCGTCCTTCCGTTCCGATGCTCAACACCTTGTAACGCCCAACGCCCGGCAGCACCCACTCGCCATTTTCGACGGTCAGATCGCGCATCAGAACTTCCGTATTCACGACTTCGTAGTCGTAGCCCGGTCCAACCGAAAACCAGGTGTTTTTGGGCGGAATCAGGTTCGGGACATTGTCGCCGTAATAATGCAGCACATCGGCAACGAAAGCGGTTTTTTGCAGGATGTACGAAATCCGACCCAGGTAGTCGTTGAACGGTTTGACTTTCGGCCAATACGTCGTTCGGTCGTTGTAATGCGTACCGGCAAAATAGGCGATGCCGGGATGGCCCATTTCTGCCGGATTGTGCGGAAATCCGTGAATCACCAGCCGGTTCATGCCCTCGCAGAACGCGCGGTCGGCAATCACTTTCAGATCCGACGGGCCTTCCTGCCAGTCCCAGTAACTCGTAAACGACTCTTCTTCAACGATCCCGCGTTTGTAAATGTGCGAAGCGGCCGCAATCTCTTTCACGAGCCAGATCTTGTCTACCAGACTGTCCTTGTCGTTTTCCATGAAAAATTCGCGGTTGTACCAGTATTCCCCACGCGGTACATCCAGCGCCCCGAGTGCTTTCAGCGATTCGACCGGGATGTGGTGCAAATGGCCCGGCCCACCCGACTCCGAAATGATTTGCAAGCCGTGGCTGTTGCAGATTTCTTTGGCTTTCCGGTAGTGGTTGTTAATCATCAGTTCGGACAGCGTTTTGTTAAAATCGAACTGAAAATTGTTGGCCACTTCCGACTGGTACCATTCCTTGTTGTAGATCGCGGGCAGAAATTTATAAAGATCGTAACCGTGAAGGTTGCGGAAAGCCGCCGGTAAGGTGGGCGTCCAGGTAAACTCCTTGGCTTCGTAACTGGCTAGATACAAGTTTTTTAACGCCGATTTGCTGAAGTCGCCGATTCCGGGTTTCAGCCGGTCGATGAAGTACATGACGTGCATCCGCGTCGCCGTGGAGTCGAAATGGTCGATGATCGGGCCGACGGAATTGGGCGTAGGGCGGATCAGTTGCTCGCCGGAATTGGAGCAGACATACCGGTAAACATCCCACGCACCCGCCGGCGCCTTCCAGGTCAGTTGTTCAGTTTTGGCATCGAAAAAAGCCGATACATTGATGATTTTCGTGGTGTCCAGTTGGGACGTCTGACCGGCGGGTAAGGCAATGACGGCCACTTCTTCGTGGTACGCCGGTTTGCCATCGGCACCGTATTGAATGGGTCTAGGGTTTCCTTTTTTATCGGGCGTGATGGTTGGAAAGGGCAATTTGACCGCCTGTTCACCCGCGCCCTGTACTGTCGTTTTGGAGAAGTAAATGGTTTTTGCCGCGTGTTGGGGCTGAACCCAACTGCCGCCCGCGTTCCAGCTACTGGCCAGATTAAGCCCGACTTCCAGGTCCAGTTTACCGGCTTCCCGAATCGCCAGTTGAATGTTTTTGACCGACTCTTCGCTCATGAAAGCCGGACCGGCGGGAATGATCTGGTTGGGGTCGCTGGCGGGCGGCAGGCCGATTTCGAACAGATCGACGCCCCCCAAACCGGCGTTTTTGATGGCAAGCAACTCTTCTTTCAACCGGAGTGTATCGACGTAACCGTTCAGCCACCACCAGTACACTTTGGGCCGGGCCTGAATGGGCGGATTTTTGAATCCTTCTTTTAAGGTCGAATAGCTGATCGCTTCGGTTTCGGATGCGGTTTTGTTGCAGGAAACCAGTGAAACGAAAAGCCCAATCCCCAGCAGGCAGGAAGTGAATTTCATCGGGAGGAAGTAGTTAAGGGTTTAGGAAATCATGTATTTTGCCCCTAAATCCCCTAAAGGGGACTTGGACTCAGCATCATCCGGATGCGTAAAGTCCGGCTCCGGCCGCCCGGCCTTTAGGGGATTTAGGGGTAATCTTTACCAAAACGCGACTAAATCACCGCTTACGTTTTCAACGACGTAGTGTTTGCCGTACTTTTTATCGCCGGATTTGAAGGCGGTTTTTCCTTTTTTCCAGGGATAACTGGCATTCGTGTAGACGTTCAGACCCTGCTCCGTCACCTCGTCGTCCGGATAAATCCGCACCGTGGCGTTTTTCAGACCCGTCAACCGCATGCAGCGTTTCATGTGTTTGACGCCCGACGTCATTTCCTGACACGAAACCATGCCCTCAGCCTGCTCGACAAAAAAGCGGCTTTCGCGGTGCCAGGCTTTGGGCATCGCATACACCGAATACCCATTGGCCAGTTCGGTTTCGTAACCCGTCAGAATGGGCGCGCCCTGCGGCAGCTTAAACCGGTGGGTGATGGTCGTGTTCGGGCAATAGCCGGAGAATATAAAACCGTTGCTGCTGCGTGAAATGGTCAATACCGGGTTTTTCACCGAGGGATTCCGCTTGTCGACCCGGTAATCGATTCCGAATTCGTTCAGCACATACCGCATCAGCAACGGCCCCGTGAACAACTCCTCGGGATTGTCGGGCGTCAGGAGTTTTCCGCCCGTAAACTTGCTCGAATTGGTACCGCGCACGTAGGCCACTTTTCCGCCTTTCCACGCCTGGTTTTCACGCACCCAAACCACGTCGCGTTCGCTCCTGGTCTGGGTCATTTTTGCCAGCACTTTGGTCCCGGAATCGGTTTTGTTTTTCACCTGTGTAGCCACACCGCCCCCAGAAAACAGCGCCTGATGCACGATTTTGTTAGGGTACGGTTTGGTCAGTTGATCCAGCGTAATGGTCGATTTGACTTGGAATTCGCCTTCAAGGGCTTTGGTGTTCTGAAGATTCAGCAGATTCAGAAAGGCAACACCGGCGTGGTCGGCGGGGCCGTAAACGAGCAGTTTGCCGCCATTCTGCACAAAGTCGATCAGCTTTTTTTCGAGCGCAGAACCGGCTTCCGGCACGATGGACACCAGAATCGATTCGTCAAAATAGGCCGGTTTTTCGGTAACGACTTTCTGGAAAGAAGTGGTCGAAATGATGGTGTTGAGCGGAAAACCGTTGTTGATGGCCTGCCGGATGAGCCAGTCGCCGTAGTAGATTTCCGGCAGTCGGTCCGGTTGTTTGTAGGCCCAGGTGTGGTATTCCTCAAATGGATAGACCCACACCAGCGGCCCCGGAGCCGTGGGCGAATCGTAGCGGGCTTTCAGAATGTGGGGTGTCACCTCGTCGGGCACCTGTGCGGGCATCTCGCCGTAGGAGTTGTCGGCGGTCAGAAAATTCAGGTGCGTCGGCAGCCGGATTTCGCCTTTGGCGTTGATGCGGGCCACCGAAAGCGGCAGGTAAATGTCGTGCGGTTCCTGCCCGTACCGATCAAGCCACGGGCTGTTGACCCACCACGGATCGTGGGTGTAATACCGGAACAGATACCGCTCGTCGGGCAGCTCGGCCATGCGCGACATATAACCGACCATTTCCAGCCCAAAATCGCCGTCCAGAGCGGCCCAGGGCGAATTGGGTGGAGGCAGCATGTTGTATTTCCCGCCGTAAATCTGCTTCAGATCGACGCCGTCGCGCGCCAGATCCGCACCGGTGGAGAGGTTCGTCCCGCGCGTCTGGATCTGAAAATTCGGGCATTCTTTCCGAAACAGGTTCCAGAAACCGGCAATCAGTTCTTTCGTATTCGCGAGCTTTTCCGGCAAAAACGCTTTGCCCGTAAACGTCGCGCCCGTGGACGACCAGCCTTCAACGCCAAAGCCAAAACCGTTGCTGAGCCAGATGTAATCGTAACCTAGATCGGTCAGAAAATGTTGACTCTGACGACCCAGAAACGTGCCAAAGGGCGTATTGGCCGGAATGCCTTTCGGAAAACCGGCGTACGAATCCGTATCGGCGTTCAGCGTTGAGTAGCAACTGACCATCGTTTTGTGGCCCATCGCGTTGCCGCCCAGAATTTCCGGGTGTTTTTTGTACTTGAACTCCGACTTGGCAAACTCTGGACCCGGATCGAACGTGGCCCCAATCATCACGGGTTTACCGGTGATTTTTTGCCCGGTTTCCTTCAGAGTCTGGATGATGAATTTCAGGTCGCCGTAGGTAAACCGGGGCGGGTTTTCCATATACAGGTAAGCGCGTTCGTGGAGCGACAATTCCTTCGGCCCCGACCCGACTTCGTGCTGCGTGTTGGGATTGCCGATGTACCGCGCCCACTCCAGCGGCTGTTGCAGGTCGCCTTTGTAGTCCAGAATCTCCGATCCGTCCGACGTCCAGAGCATCACCGAAACCGTGTCGGTATGCCGCAGGAGCGATTGCCACTGGGTGAAGAGTTCCGTTGCCACCTGCTGAATATAGGCCTTGTCGTTTTTCTTGAACGGCTTGAGCGAGGCTTCCAGCGTGATGTTGTTAAACGGTTTTCCGCGTAAGGTCGAATTGTCCAGATTCGGCGTCTCCGTGGGAATGAAGCCGAAAAAGAGGAGGGTTAGTAAGGTGAATAAGCGCATTTTCTAGTAAAGTAAAAGGGTTATTTCGCGGAGATAAGCGGAGTAAAAAGAGTTACGCAGAAAAATAAAACTCTGTTAAACTCCTTTTAACTCCGCTCAACTCTGCGAAACATTTTAATCAATACCCCGGATTTTGCTTGATCAACGTCGGGTTTAGATCGACTTCGTTCTGCGGAATCGGGAAAATTAACTCGAAATCGTCCACTTTAAAGGACAGATTCAGGCTGGCATAATGCGCGTTCAGCACGGTTTGTGCCCGTCCCGTCCGCACCAGATCGAACCAGCGCTGGCCTTCGTACAGGAACTCAACCCGGCGTTCTTTCTCGATGGCGGTCCGCAGCCCGGCCTGCGTATGACCGGTTAAGTCCGGCAACTTGGCCCGCGTCCGCACCTGGTTGATAAAGGGCAAAGCCTCGGCGGTTTTACCCTGTTCGTTCAACACTTCCGCATACATCAGCAGCACATCGGCATACCGGAGTTGGGTGAACGTAATGGTGCCGTCGGACAGGTCGATGGCTTTGAAGTCCACGAATTTCAACCCATGACGGCTGTACGATTTCCGGCCATTGATCAGCAAAACCGAGTCGTTGACCGAAATGGCCTTGCGGGCATCACCGGTTTCGTAGGCTCTGATCAAATCCAGCGTCGGCACAATGCGCCCGGAGCCTTGCAGGTTGCCCGGAAAAATCGCCATGCTGGTGATGGCCGGCGTAAACAAGGCCGAATAGTTGTTGCCCATGCTGCGCCCCGCGACGTATTCAATTTCGAAAATCGACTCGGCCAGGTTGTTGTTGCCGTTGGTAAACAGCGTTCGGTAATCGGGCACCAGCGAATAGGTTTTGGCGTCGATCACTTCTTTCAGTTTGGTTGCGGCCAGGTCGTAGTTTTTCAGCGTCAGGTGGACTTTTCCCAGCAAGGCTTTCACCGTCGGGCGCGATGCCTTCGTCCGGTCGGTATTGAGTGTAGCCGGCAACAGCGTTTCGGCACTGGTCAAATCCGCCAGAATGACTTCATAGACCTGCGCGGCCGGTTTCAGGGCCAGATCGGCGGCCGCTACTGCTGCGGGGCTGCTGAATTCCTGGCTGACGATCGGCACATTGCCGAACAGTCTGACGAGGTAAAAATAGCTGTAAGCCCGCAGGAACTGGGCTTCTCCCTTGATGCGGTCTTTGGTCGCTTGGTCGAAATTCACGCCGTCGATGCGGTTGATGATCGCATTGCTGCGGGAGATGGTGTATAAACACGTGTTCCAGGCCGCCTGAATGTTCGTGTTGGTCGAAACCACCGCATTCTGGTCGAGTTGCATCTCGTTGACCGACGGCGACGACCACTGGATTTCGGTATTGTCCGTCGTCAGGTCCGCCAGATACACCGCGTTGCTGGTGTTGAACAGACCGCGAAAGGTGCTGTAGACGCCTGTCAGAGCCGTTTCAAAATCGTTTTGATTTTTGTAAAACGTTTGGTCACTGATCTGGTATTCAGGCGTTAGGGCCAGAAAATCCTTGCAGGAAGTAGCCGTAACGAGCAGGAGCAGGAAGACTAATAGGTTCTTTTTCATGGCAGTATCTGGAAACAGGATTAGAAAGTTACCCGCAAACCGATCGTGTACGTCCGGGGGTTGGGATACGCAAAAAAGTCGATCCCGCTGCGGGCAATGTTGTCGCCCGTCGTGCTACCTTCGGGGTCATAACCGGGGTACTTGGTAAACGTGTAGAGGTTCGTCGCGTCGACGTAAACCGAGAGTGCCTGCAACTTCAGCTTGCTCACCACCGTTTGGGGAAGCGCGTAGGCCAGATTGACGTTCCGGATGCGGACAAACGAGCCGTCGAACAGATACTTGGTCGTACCGGCACTGAATCCGAAGGCGTAGTCGTTCCGAATGGAGCGCGACATCGTTCCCGCCCCGGGATCCGTCGGAGATTTCCAGCGATCCGCCATAATGCCCAGTTGATTCTGCACCCCGGCACCGTTCAGCGACACTTCGCCCCCCTGAAAATAAATCTCGTTTCCCTGCGAACCGTTCACGCTAATGTTCAGGGTCAAGCCTTTGTAGGTGAAGCGGTTGCCCATGCCCCAGGTGAAATCCGGCCAGGGATTGCCAACGATGGTCCGGTCGTTCTGGGTGATGGTTCCGTTGCCGTCGGCGTCCTGATACCGGTAATCGCCGGGCTGCACCCGGGGGTGTTGTTTCGGACTGGCGTTCACTTCTTCCTGCGTCTGGAATACGCCCAGGATGTTGAGCAGCCGGAAGCTGGAGATGGGATAACCCACCTGCGCTACCTGATAATCAGACGTTTGAATCCGGGCGGTTTCGGAGTTGAGGGCCAGCACCTTGTTGCGGTTCCAGCTAATGTTAAAATCGGTATTCCACTGGAAAGCGCCTTTGCGGATGTTTTCCGAATTGATCGTCAGCTCGATCCCTTTGTTCTCCACTTCGCCGATGTTCTGGAGGGAACTGCTGAAACCAGAGGCTGCGGGCAGAATCACATTCAGCAGAAGGTCTTTTTTGTGGGTTCGATACGCATCCACAATAAACGACAGGCGGTTCTGGAACAACGAGAGATCAAGACCGATGTTGGTTTGCACCGATTGCTCCCAGGTCAAAACCGTATTGGCCAGACTGCTGGGCACCACGCCCGAAATGACCTGCCCATTGGAAACGTTTCGCGAGATGCCCAGGAGGCCCTGGCTGGCGTAATTCGGAATCAGGTTGTTCCCGGAAATCCCGTAGCTCGCCCGGATTTTCAGATCGCTGATGAAGCTGACCGGTTTCATGAACGACTCGTCGGACAGGCGGTAAGCCGCCGAAAAGGAAGGGAATGTCCCCCAGCGGTTTTCACGTCCAAACCGGGAGCTGCCGTCCTGCCGGATCGTAGCCGTAAACATATATTTTCCAGCCAGTGTGTAATTGACGCGGGCCAGCCACGACATCATCGACCATTCACTTTTGTAGTTGGTTCCGGACGTAACGGCTCCGGCGGCCAGGTACGGAACGTCGTCGGTCGGGAAATCGGACGCTCCGGCCTGCAAAATCTCATCGGTATTTTTCTGGACGGTATAGCCCACCAGCGCGTCGAGGTCGTGTTTTTCACCAAACCGGTGCCGGTAATTCAGCGTATTCTCGTTGAGCCAGTTCAGGCTTTTGCCTTCCGTCACCCCAGCCGTAGCCGCGCCCGTCCGGCTGGTGGCCAGCCCCACTTTCGACGATTTCCACAGGCGGGTGATGTTATTGGAATAATTGACCCCAATCGACGTCTTGAAAATCAGGCCGTTCGCAATTTCGTATTGCAGGTAATTGTTGGTGAAAACGTTGGTATTGTTCCGTTTATCGGTGAACTCAGCCGCAATAATCAGCGGGTGTTCGACCGGGATGCCCGTTGGGTCGGAAAACTCGGAATAGTAGTTGCCGTTCGCATCGTAGACCGGAATGGTTGGATCGCTGGCCAAAGCCGCCGAAATCAGGCCCCGGTGTTGCAGGTGGCCTTCGGCGCGGGCAAAATCGCCGTACGAGTGTGCGCCCGAAAACGACGCTCCCAGTTTCAGACGCGGAGTCAGTTGGGCATCGATGTTGGTACGGAGGGTAAACTTCTTGAAATCAGAGCCAATGATGATGCCCTTCTGGTCGAAATACCCGCCGGAAACGTAGTAACTGACGTCTTTGCTGGTACCGCTGGCGGCCAATTGATAGTTCTGCACCAGACCTTGCTGGAAAATAAGATCCTGCCAGTCAGTGCCATACCCGGAGTTGGCAAACTGATCCGGCGTCCGGAAACCCGGTTTTACCTGCGTGGCCGTACTGCGGAGGTTGTTGGGGTCCGTGGCTTTTCCGCCGGCAAACACCCAGGCGTTGTCGCGTCCTTCGGCCACGTATTGAGCATACTCGCGGGGCGTCAGCAGGTCCAGTTTTTTGGCCAGTTGCTGAATACCGGTCGAGTGTTCAAAGTTAATCGTTGTTTTGCCCTGCTTGCCGCGCTTGGTTGTAATGATCACCACGCCATTGGCACCCCGCGATCCGTAAATGGCGGTGGCCGAGGCATCTTTCAAGACCTGAATGGATTCGATGTCGGATGGATTGATCGTGCTGAGCGGGTTAATCCGGTTGGTTCCGCTGCTGCTGGCAATGTTGCTGGCTGAATAGGAACTGGAGCTGAAGCTGCTCAGATCGGAGCCACCACCACCCGTTCCGATGGCGTAGCCGTCGACCACGTACAGGGGTGAATTTCCGCCGGTGATCGAGCTGATGCCCCGGATAACGACGTTGACGTTCCCGCCCGGTGCGCCCGAGGTTTGCGTGATCTGCACTCCCGCGACTTTCCCCTGCATCATCTGATCGACACTCGTGGCCGACGGAACTGGGACGAGGTCCTTGCTGGACAGATTGACGATGGAACCCGTCAGATCTTTTTTCCGCTGGGTTCCGTAACCCACCACCACCACATCCTGCAATTGCTGCTGATCGGTTTTCAGCGTGATGTTGATGGACGAACGGTTTTTGACCGGTATTTCCTGGGGCGTGTAGCCGATGAAACTAACGACAACCGTGGCATTGGGCGATACCGACAGTTTAAACGCGCCTTCGGTGTCGGATGTCGTTCCGTTGGTGGTGCCTTTTTCCGTAACGGTGGCACCAATCAACGGCTGGCCGTCTTCTTCGGCGGTTATTTTGCCACCAATGGTTACCTTGCCACCCGACTGAGCCAGGGCAACGGTACTGGCGACCACAATAGCGAACACGCTGACCAGCAGCAGTCGCAGACGATGGAAGAGATTAGGATTCATAGGAAGAGGGTTTAGTACTCTGATTTACCGGATGTTATCAATTGATAATGACGGATTCGATTTTGAGATACTCGGCAATTTTCTGAATCGTTTCGGCGTGGTGGCCGACGCCCAGCGCGAAGTGGTGCGTGGGTCCTTCTTTGATCCAACGTTTCAGGAAAGTCCGGACGTCCGGTTTGAAAAAACCGCGCGTGTTGGTGTTACCCGTTGGGGGAATCGGCCCGGCCAGCGATTCGCCTTCGGCGATGATGAACTTCATTTTTCCCTCGTAGGTCGAGTTGATGCTCAGCATCGTAATCGGTCCCTGTTTGATCTTGAACTCGACGCCCGCACCAAAACCGGGTTTGCCGTGGTATTTTTTCAGGCTCCGCAGAATGGGCTGGCCGTCGGCGATGGCAATGTTGTGCGGCCCGTCGTGACCCACCAGCACAAAATCTTCCTTGAAATCGACCGGGTGAAACTCCGCGAAACTGCCGCCGATGCCCAGCCGTTCCATGATCAGCATGGCGATGCAGGTTTTTAGGTCCGACTCGCCACACATCGGGAAGCCCGCGCCTTGAAGCAGTGAATTCCCCACGATCAGGTTCGACATCACCACCCGCGTGTCGCTGCCGTCGGGGCCGTCGTAGTAATAGGCCAGTCCGTCCAGTTTTTTCGCCTTGACGAATTTTTCGAGGGCTACCGTCACCTGAGCGGCAATGCGCAGATCCGAATCCCGCAGTTTTTCAGAAATGGGGTCTGAAACCGGGTCGGGCGTGTCGAAAAAGGCCAGAATCCGATCCTGAACAACTTCAATCTCCTCTTCCGTCGCCTGCTGATACTGCGTGACGATTTCGTGGGCTTCACACTGCACAATGTGGGCTCCGAAGTGCGCCGTCAGCATCGTCGAGTCGGAATGCATGTCGAGCATGGCCTCGATGGGGTGGCCGATGTGCCCGATTTTGGCGGTTTTGAGATCGTGCAGAACGGCGGCAATCCGGCAATATTCCTCAATTTCAGCCTCCGCAGCCGGATCATCGTAGAGCGTACCGATCACCATTTGCGGTACTTTTTTGCCCATCCGAACGGCAACACCGGCAAATTCCGGCAGCGCACAGATGTCGTCGTTGTAGAGTTGCAGATAGGTCGACGCCCGGCTGTAATCCATCGCTTTATCAGGTTGCAGGGCTACCAGCACAATCGGGGTATCGATGCTTTTGATAATGACGCCGAATGTGCTGGAAGTGGCGTAGGTCAGCATGTCGCAGAAAATAAGATCGAGGTTGGCGGCCTGGAGTTTCGGGACGATCTCGTAGGCTTTCGTCACGTCATCGACCAGTCCAAAATCGACAATATCCACGCTGTCGAGGGCTTCGATGCGTTCGATGAAAACCGCCTGTTTTTTCAGTAAATCATCCAGCAAGCCGTCAAACTGACCCCAGTATTTGAAGTAGCCCACGCCAAAGACCCCGATCCGGGGGCGCGTTTTTTTTCGTTTTTCAAAACCCGTCTCCTGTACGGGAGCCACGTGGTTGAACGATTCGTTTTCCATAGTTGCTAAGTTGTATCTTCTTTCTATTTAGTTAACGCACTAAGTTAAAAGGGGTAAAAATTTAGAAAACACACGGTTTTAATCAGAAATCAGATTATTGTAAAAGAGATTTAATCATAGGACTTTCGCTTTTGCCCCTAAATCCGTAACGACGGCCCGGCCCTAAAGGGGACTTGGACGCGACTAATCCGGATTTGTAAAGTCCCCTTTAGGGGATTTAGGGGCAAAAGTGAAAGTCTTAAATCAAATAGAGCCGGTTTTTTATTCAGCCTACGGGCTGTTTACATAAACCGCCGGGCTTTCCGGACACTATTCAGGATTCAGCCCGGATTCTTTCCGGGATAACTTCGACCGACTGCGATTCTCCGAACAACGGCTTAATCCTGGGAATCAGCCAGATAAATAGCACAAATGCCAGGGGATACAGCAATCCCGACGCGATCCAGAGCGGGCGATACGAATACTGCTGAATGACTACACCCATCAGCGGATTGAGAATTAAACCCGAAACTGCCCCCGCCGTTCCCGACAAACCCACCACCGTCGAGGTCGCTTTCTGGCCAAACATGTCGGAAATGGAGGTGATGTAATTGGTAATCCAAAAACCGTGGGCGAACATGAACAACGACATCAGCGCAATGGCCATTTCTACCGACGACACCCACTCAATGGCCGGGGTTAGCAGCGTGAGTCCGGCCGCGATGCCCATGACGGTTTTCCGGGCCTTATTCACCGAGTAGCCGCGCGCAATGAGTTGCCCCGAAAGCCAGCCACCGATGATATTGGAAATTCCCAGGGCCAGAAAGGGAATCCAGAAAAGGCTGCCAATTCGCTCAAAAGACACATTTCGCACCGAACTCAGGTATTTCGGAATCCAGAACATCATGAAGTAAAAAACCGGGTCGAGCAGAAAACGCACCAGAATAAACACCCAGGTCGGGCGGTTTTTGAGCAATTCCAGAAATGATACGGTTTCCTTTTTTTCAGGAAGAACCGGCGATTCGGTAATCAGATTTTCTTTCTTCCAGGGGATCAACAGCCAAACGATGACCCAGGCAATCCCGATCAAACCGGGGATCAGAAAACCGCCCCGCCAGCCGTAATGAGTAGATAACCAGATTGTTAACGGAGGAGCCACGACGGCGCCGATGGCCGAACCACCAATGGCAATGCCGTTGGCCAGCGCGCGCTCTTTCTTGTCGAACCAGCGGTAAACCGTCCAGGCTGCACCGGGAAAACAGCCGCCTTCGCCCATGCCCAGCAAAAAACGGAACGTCAGCAACTGCGTGAAACTGGTCATCACTGCGTGCAAGCTGTTGGCAATCGACCATAGGCCGACGGAAAGGGCCAATCCCATTTTTCCGCCAATCCGGTCGATGAGCCAGCCGCCGAGCGTAAACATCAGGGCATAACTGATCAGGAAGCTGGTATTGATCATGCCGTACTGAACATCCGTGATTTTGAACTCTTCCTGAATCTTCAGAATCGCGATGGAAAGCACCTGCCGATCCAGAAAACTCAGACCGGTTGCGATGAAAAGCAGAAAGACAATAAGCCAGCGGAGGTTTGTTTTCATTTTTTAGAACAAAGAAGTTAGACGAAAGAATAGAGACTTGACCGGATCATCATTGGGAAAATCGGTCTAGAATCTCATGTCTTTCATCTCTTGTCTACGACAACTTAACGCACTAAGTTAATGTTTGCAAAGATAGAAGCTACGCAGCGAATAAATCAAGTGCTCGTGGTACTTTTTTTTAAATAAATTGCAGGAATCCAATTGGGGCCGGAGCAAGTTCTTCCCAATGAATCTTACAGGGTATTCAAATGCAGTTTTAGGGTGCCCGGCAGGTAGCCAAACTGTTTTTTGAATGCTGCCGAAAAACTGCTGACGGTGTTATACCCGATGTGAAACGAAACCTCCGAAACATTCATTTGCCCCGACGTGAGCAACTGCCGGGCGGTTTGCATACGGAGTTTATAAATGTGGCCGAAAACCGTACTGCCAAAAAAATGTTTGTAGCCTTTTTTGAGCTTAAACTCGTTGAGACCGAAGCGAATACAAATCCCGGTCAGCGTTAACGGTTCGAGGTAATTCTGGCTGATATAATCGTGTACGGCTTTCAAACGCTCGCGGTCGGCGGGGTTCCAGAACTCTTTCGCAACGCCGTTGGTATTGAGCTGCTCCATTTGCAAAGCAAACAGTTCCAGTATTTTAGCCTCAATAAACAGGTATTTGGTTAGACCCTGAAAGCGGCATTGCACGATGGCGTGCAACAATTCGGCCATGCGGGGTTGTAGTAACAGTTGACCGGGTGGCACCAGCAATGTTTCGCCCCGTTCCATGCAATCCACAACGTGATCTAAGTAAGCTGATCCGGCGGATTGCGTCAGGCTTTTAAAGTAATTGCTATTGTAGGAAAGTGAAAAAGCCTGGAGTTTTCGGTTGAGGATGATGTGTTTGCCCTGAAAATCAGGCGTATACTGAAAACCGTGCGTATTGCCCCAATGGCGCACGGAGTGGTTGTTCAGAGCAAACTGTGATTCAACGTTACCGTCCAGAATAAACGATGAACTTACATTCTCCGAGTTTTCAGGATCAACCAACACTAACTTTCGTTCGGTCGCGAAACTGGCTTGAATTAGCTCAATGCCGGCGGTCTGGATGCTCGTAATCTTGGCACAGGCTAAGCCAGGCTCGTTGAAATTTGTGACTACTTCGGCATAATGGCTATTGTGAAACACTTCCCGCTGTGAAATGTCGCTGAAAATAGTCCCCCAATTGTGGTTTTCAATTTTATCCATTTTGCCACAATCATAATCCGTTTATCGATAACGCTCCGGCTTGTTTACTGTGGAAATTTGCCCCAACAAAAATAACAACAAATAAGCAACATGAACAATCTAACTGTGCAAGCGGCTAACAAAGCCCGCGTTCGGAAATGGACCTCTTTCGTATTTTACCCAACCGGCGTCCTCCGGATCTGGAAAGGCAATCATCCGCTTTGGGTCCGACTGCTCTACACATTGGTAGGCCTTCCTCCTTTTTTTCTGGCCTTTATCTATTTGGCTATTACCGGTTTTGCCTTTTTTCTGCCCCCGCTTGATCTGAGTGTCGGCAACCGCGCTGACCGTACCGTTATTAACAGCGAGGGCAATTACAAATCAACGTTCCTGAAAACCGCCCACGAAACCGGGGGGACTTATGAGTTGATTCAGGTAGAAGTAGAACCGAAAGGTGGTAATGGATGGCACTATCACAAGTCGTTCGACGAATATTTTACGGTTTTGAAAGGCAAGGCCAAGGTGGGCTTAAACGAAAACGAGTACATCATAAACGAAGGCGACAGTGCCACTGCGAAGAAAGGAGAATGGCATTATTTCGCAAACCCAACCGATTCGACTCTCCTCCTCCAGGTTAAAACAATGCCGGCCAGGGGCTTGGAAAAAAGCATCCGGGTGGCGTATGGTCTCATCAACGACGGGCAGTTTGAAGGCGAAATTACCAAAAACCCCTGGCATATGGCGCTGTTACTGGGCTACAGCGGCACCTACCTGCCAGAAATACCCGGTTTTATTCAGGAGCCGTTGGTGAATGCGCTGGCCAAAATTGCACAATGGAAAGGGGAGGATAAGGCTCTGGAAAAGTATTATCGCTAATAATCTGATTTTTAGCATTATATACGAAATCGAAGCGGGAGCCAAATTCCCGCTTTTTTATGGATGATGGCAATCAGCCGCGCAGGGTGATCTTCGCCCGGTGGCAAACGCCCCCGATGGGCGGATTGAATTTGGAGACGCTCACCTCAACCGAATCGACGTTGGGGTAGCGTTTCCGGATTTCGGTGATGATGTTGTGGGAAATGTGTTCCAGCAGCCGGGCGGGGCGCTGCATGGCTTCGTGGGCGATGCGGTACAATTCGCCGTAGTTGACAGTGGTACTGAGTTTATCGACGCGGGCGGCTTCGGACAGATCGGCCACGACCGTGATATCGACCGAGTATTTGTTGCCAATCTTCTGTTCTTCGTCGTAGAAGCCGTGGTAGGCGAAAAATTCGAGACCTTCGAGCGCAATAGTTCCCATAAAGAGGGGCGTGACGGTTTTTTGCCGTCTTTCCAACCGGTTAGATTTTCGCCCAAAAGTAGAACAAAAAAGCGGACTCGACGTCCGCTTTGTGTTAAATCTGATCAAAGAATGATCCGGAATTCTTTTTCTTTTCGCCCGAATCCGATTCCTCGTGAACGGCCTGGGGTTCGGTGGTCTCTTCGTCTTCGGATTCCTTGTCCGCAACGGGCTCGGTTGCGGGCAATCCGGCTTCGGCGGCTTCCTCGCCCTGGGCGGCAACCGGATCTTCAACGGCTTCATCCGCTGGTGTTTCGGTCGCTTCGGCCGCGTGTTGCAGCGCATCGTCCGTGTTTTCGACGTGCAGGGTTTCCGGGTCTACCAGTTCCGTATCGGAAGGATGGGTTTCGGATTCGGTAGGCGCAACTGGCTCATCTTCGGTGTGTTGAGCGGTCACTTCATCGATTTTGGCCTGCAATGACTGCTGGTTGAATTTCTTCTCAAACCGGTCGACGCTTTCGATGGCATTGCCCGCCAGTGTACGAATTTGTTTGATGAGTCCTTCCTTGTATTTCTCCATCGCTTTGAAGTCGTGTTCCATCGACTTCAGGTCGTTCAGGATATTTTCTTTGATAAACCGGGCCTGGTTTTCGGCGTCCTGCACCATCAACGTCGAACGTTTGCGGGCATCGGCCAGGATTTCATCGGCTTTCTGCTTCGATTCGCCGAGGTATTTCTCCGCGGCTTTGTTGGCCTGATCGGTAATCTGGGTGCTGGTGTCGTCGGCGGTTTTCAACGTTTTGAACAACGTCATCTCGATGTCCTTGAACTTGCTGAGTTCTTTTTCGGCCAGTTCAAGCTGCATCTTCAGCATTTTTCCTTCACTCGTAACGCGTTCCCATTCCTGCGAAAGTGATGCCAGGAAGGCATCGACTTCGTCGGGGCGGTAGCCGCCGAATCCCTTTTTTTCAAATGTATGCTGCCGTATCTCGATGGGCGTAATTTTCATAACTGAAAGGGTTAATGGTGACAAATGGTCACTTGTCTGCTAAAAGTAAAGTTATCCGACCGAAAATATCAATTTTTTAGTTTGAAATTTGTCAAAAAGCCGAAAAGTAACCAAATCATTTACCTAGCGGGTAATTTCCCAGACCGAGATCAGTCGGTCGTCGCTAGCCGAAATGAGTTGGTGCTGATATGGACTCCAGAGCAATTTGTTGACCGACGTTCCGTGTCCGGCGTGTCGGGCCCGGTCGATCACCTTCAACAGCCGGAACGTCTCCGCATCCCACACTTTAATGGCCTTATCCATGCTGCCTGTAGCAAATAACGCGCCATCCGGACTGTAGCAAATGTGATTAATGGCGAATAAATGGGCCGCAATATCATTTTTGGGGCGGTATCGGTCGGTAACATCCCAGATTTTGAGGTGGGCGTCGCGCCCCGCCGAGAGCAAATACCGCCCATCGGGTGAATATTGAACGGTGAAAACGGAGTTTGTATGTGCCGGAATGACGTATTTGAGGGTCAGGCCATCCTGATCAAAAATCCGGATGCCGTTGTCGCTGTAGCCCACGGCCACCTCCCGGGTTTTCGGATTGATGGCAATGGCCCGCGCGCTTTTATCGCTTACTTTCAGGTGCTTTTTAACGACAAACTCCGCCACATCCATCACCACCAGAACGCCGTCGGACAAGGCGATCCAGGCCGTTCCTTCGCTGATTTTGATGTCGAAGATAGCCGCCGGGGTGATCTGGGCCGAGCGAACTTCCTGTTTCTGAATGGGATCGATGATGTGAATACCGTCGTAATTTTGCCCCACCCAGAGCTGTTTCCGTTCCGGATCGAACGCCAGGGCGTAGACGGAAGCCGGAATGCGGGCCAGGAGCGAACCCAGATCCGGTTTGTCCAACTGCCAGCGAACCACCAGCCCATCGGCCCCGGCCGAAAAAAACTCGGTCGAAGAGGCTCCGGCATCCAGCGTATACACGCAGTCGCGGTGGCCGGCAAAAGTGTCAATTTTATGGACTTGCATTGCTATCGTTTCTGCAATGATAAAGGGAAAATATTAAATGATAAATGCAAAATGATGAATGTCGAATGTAAATGTGTTCTGGTGGCTTTCACTTTAACATTCGACATTTGAAATTTTACATTTATTATTACATTTTAAATCCAAAGTATGTCCGTTTATCAAACCCATCGACTGGGGGCCGACTGTACGGCGGTGTTGTGGAAAATTGAAGAAAGTGAAGACGAACTGCGCGCGCTGCTCACGCTGACGATGCCGGAGCAACTGGAACTGGTCCAGATCACGCACCCGGCGCAGCGTGTGGAGTGGCTGGCCTGCCGGGCTGCGGTTCGGGCGCTGGTTCAGGCGCACTGGACCTATGCGGGGTTGTACAAGGACGAATACGGAAAACCGCATCTGATTGGCCTGGCTGCCCACGTTTCGATTTCGCATACCTCCGGCTGGGCTGCTGCGGTGCTACACCATACCAAAACCGTAGGCATTGACATTGAGCCGTTTCGGGAGCAGTTTATCCGGGTGGTGCCGCGCGTGTTGTCCGACGCAGAAATCAGCCATGCCAACGGCGATCTGCACCGGCTGGCGGTATACTGGTGCGCCAAGGAGGCTCTTTACAAGCTCTACGGCAAACGCCAGCTCACCTTCCGCGAACACCTGCACATCGATCCATTTGCCGATGGTGCGGGGCTTCTGACGGGCCACGTCCGCTTGCCCGACGATGTTCGGGCGTTAACCATTCATTATTTCGAAACAGGGCCGGGGATGTTAGCGGTGGCTTTTTAGCAGGCCCACAGACTTTTAGGTTTCATTAGATCGGTCATCCCTACGGGATTGTTGATTAGATCTTTTCTTTTTTGGTGGGTTCAAACCCACCGCTACAAAATGATTCATCCCTATGGGATTGTTTATTTGTGAGTAGCCTAAGTCGGAACATTGAAAAGCTACAAAATGCTTCATCCCTACGGGACTGTTGTATTTGATAATCCCGTAGGGATGAAGCATTTTGTAGCCACCGGTTTTGGGTATAGCCTAAAATCCCGTAGGGATGGCCGATCTAACTCTTAGATCACTTATTCGTATAATCTGACAAGGGCGGGGTGGCATCTTCGTCGTAAACCGCATCCAGCAATTGCTCGACTTCCTTCACGCGGCCGGTATCGCCGATTTTCTCGAACGCCAGCATCAGATTCCGCAGCACGCGCCGGATAATATCCAGGTTCGTGCAGGGTTGGTAGTAGGTGTCGGCCGGTTTCAGGTTCAACTGCCCAATGTAGTGATCAATGTCTGACTTCGAGAACACCAGGCCACGGTTAAAGACGTTGATGTAAAACTGGGTATGGTCCTTTTTATACGTCAACACAAACAAACTGGGCAGGTTTACACCGTAGACGGGCAAATCAAGTTGCTGGGCGATCAGCATGTAAATCACACACAGCGAAATGGGGTTGCCGCGCCGGCTTTCCAGCACCACATTGATCATCGAATTGGAAGGCGAATGAAAATGTTTGGTGTTGGCGGCAAATTTCAGTTTGTTAAAAAAGACGGTATTTAAGGTTTTGATCTGATCGATGGGGTGCATTTCGGACTTGCCTTCCAGCCACACATCCAGGTACAGTTGCTTGATTTCAAGCCGGATTTTATCGAGCGACAAATCCGGGTATTGATACGTTGCCACGATCCACAAACCCTCCAGGAGGTCGATTCCTCCGGTTTCTTTCCAGAGTCTAATTCGATCCAGAACGGACTGGTATTGCAAATCGTGAATTAACTCCTCAATTTTCTTCTGGTGAATAGGACTAAAACTATCTTCCCATTCACTTTCCAGGTACGGGATCAACTGGCCGCCCAATTCGCGGATTTTTTGTTCAACGTGTTCGGTGATTTCCTGGTCTTCATCGTCCAGCAAAGAAATCAGGGCTTTTATTTCGTTGTCGTTTATCATGCCACTCCAATGGGTTGCGGTCCGGGGTTTTGCCGGGCCGGTGCTGCAACGCTATAACCCGAAGATAAAAACTTATTTTTAGAAACCTACTGAATTTTATACTTTTGCCCCGCAAGAAACGGGCTGTATCCGAATTCTTAACACGATTTTACAAAAAATGATTTTCTTGTCCGCCGTGAGCGACAATCCGAATCGTTCAACCATAGCGGCAGGTTTTTTGCACTATTCAATACCGTACTCAACGTTTGAAATAACGCCTTAAATGCAATTACCCTCATGAAAATCTTAGTCACTGGCGGAGCCGGTTTTATTGGTTCGCACACAGTCGTAGAACTGCTGAACGCGGGATTCGAACCCGTCATTATCGACAATTTTTCCAACTCGAACCGCTCGGCATTGGCAGGACTGCGCCAGATTCTGAACCACGATGTTCCGTTCTATGAAGCGGATTGCAACGATGCCGAAGCGCTCAATGCGATCTTTGAAAAAGAGAATTTTCGGGGGGTGATTCACTTCGCGGCTCACAAGGCAGTGGGCGAATCGGTGGCAAAACCGCTGATGTATTACCGCAACAACCTCGACTCAACTTTGTTGTTACTGGAAACCATGCAGCGGTATGGCGTTCCGAACCTGGTTTTCTCGTCGTCGTGTACGGTGTACGGTCAACCCGAACACCTGCCCGTGACGGAGGAAACCCCCCGGCTGCCGGCGCAGTCGCCCTACGGTAACACCAAGGCCATTTGCGAAGACATCATCCGGGATACCGTCAAGGCGGGCGGACCTGTCAAATCGATTGCGCTGCGGTATTTTAATCCGATGGGGGCGCATCCGTCCGGGCTGATCGGCGAATTGCCACTGGGCGTTCCGGGTAATCTGGTGCCGTTCATTACCCAGACAGCCGCCGGTATTCGTGAGAAACTGACGGTGCACGGGGGCGATTATGACACCGTCGACGGGACCTGCATCCGGGATTACATTCACGTGGTTGATCTGGCCAAAGCGCACGTTCAGGCGCTGCGGTTGCTCGATTCGCGCGAGGAAACCAGTTATTATGATGTTTTTAACGTAGGCACCGGCAACGGGCAAACCGTTCTGGAACTGATCCAGACGTTTGAAAAAGTGAACAACATCAAGCTGAATTATTCGATTGGCCCCCGCCGTCCGGGCGATGTGGAGAAAATCTACGCACAGGTCGATAAAGTCAATAACGTGATGGGCTGGCGCGCCGAAAAAACCCTGGCCGAAGGGCTACAGGACGCGTGGCGCTGGGAACAAAATTTGCAATTGAAAAACTCAATCGTTTCGGAGTAAAAACGTATGTCTAAAAAGATTCTGATTACCGGCGGAGCCGGCTTCATTGGTTCACACGTCGTTCGGCTGTTTGTGACAAAATATCCAGATTATCAGATTGTTAATCTGGATAAACTGACTTATGCCGGTAATCTCGCCAACCTCACGGACATTGAAAATGCGCCGAATTATACCTTCGTCAAAGGAGATATTACGGATGCGTCGTTTCTGGAGCAACTGTTTCAGGACCATGCCTTCGATGGCGTCATCCACCTGGCGGCCGAATCGCACGTCGACCGGTCGATCACCGACCCGATGGCATTCGTGCTGACCAACGTCGTTGGAACGGTCAACCTGCTGAATGCGGCTAAAAATAGCTGGAAGGCCGACTTCGCCGGCAAACGCTTCTACCACGTTTCGACCGACGAGGTCTACGGGTCGCTGCACAATCCGGAAGACTTCTTCACCGAAACCACCTCCTACGATCCGCAGTCGCCCTATTCGGCGTCCAAAGCGGCTTCGGATCACTTCGTACGCGCTTATGGCAATACCTACGGGCTGCCCATCGTGCTGTCGAACTGCTCCAACAACTACGGCCCCAACCACTTTCCCGAGAAGCTCATCCCGTTGATGATTCATAACATCCAGACTAACAAGCCTTTGCCGGTCTATGGCAAAGGCGAGAATGTGCGGGACTGGTTGTATGTCATCGACCACGCGCGGGCCATCGACACGATTTACCACAACGGCAAAACCGGCGAGACCTACAACATCGGCGGTTTCAACGAGTGGAAAAACATCGACCTGGTGCATCTGCTGTGCAGCATCATGGATCGCAAACTGGGCCGGGCCGAAGGCACCTCCGCCCAGTTGATCACCTACGTGACCGACCGCGCCGGCCACGACCTGCGCTACGCCATCGACGCCCACAAGCTGATGAACGAGCTGGGCTGGGAGCCTTCGCTGCAATTTGAAGAAGGCCTGGAAAAAACCGTCGACTGGTTTTTAGCCAACCAGGACTGGCTCGAAAACGTCACCTCGGGCGCTTATCAGAAGTATTACGATTCCATGTACGAAAACCGATAATTTTGAATGAGTGAATGATAGAATGAGTGAATAAAAAAGAGCGGTCCTTGTCCTGTTTATTCACTCATTCTATCATTCACTCATTCACTCATTGAAAAAAACATGAAAGGCATCATTCTGGCCGGGGGCTCCGGTACCCGTCTGCACCCGTTGACGCTGGCCGTCAGCAAGCAACTCATGCCGGTTTACGACAAACCGATGATCTATTATCCGTTGTCGATTCTGCTGCTGGCAGGCATTCGCGAGATCCTGATCATCTCGACTCCGCATGATCTGCCACACTTCAAAAAACTGCTGGGCGATGGCTCGCAGGTGGGGTGTTCGTTTGAATATGCCGAACAACCGCTGCCGAATGGGCTGGCGCAGGCTTTCGTCATCGGCGAAGAGTTTATCGGCAATGACAAGGTGGCCCTGATTCTGGGCGACAATATTTTCTACGGTTCGGGGCTGTCGAAGCTTTTGCAGGCTAACAATGATCCCGACGGTGGGGTGGTGTTTGCCTATAAGGTGAACGATCCCGAGCGGTATGGGGTGGTGGAATTCGATGATGATAACAAAGCCTTGTCGATCGAGGAAAAACCGGAGCAGCCCAAGTCGAACTACGCGGTGCCGGGATTGTATTTTTATGACAACGAGGTGGTCAAGATTGCCAAAGAACTGGCCCCCAGCCCGCGGGGCGAATACGAGATCACGGACGTCAACAAGGTGTATCTGGAGCGCCAGAAGCTGAAAGTGGGGATTCTGGATCGGGGGACGGCGTGGCTGGACACGGGCACGTTTGTGTCGCTGATGCAGGCGGGTCAGTTTGTGCAGGTGATCGAAGAGCGGCAGGGGATGAAAATCGGCTCGATCGAGGAGGTGGCCTATCGGATGGGATACATCGACGCGGAACAACTAAAAGCCATTGCCCAACCGCTGGTGAAAAGCGGGTATGGACAGTATTTATTGAATCTGCTGAAATAGGGGCATTGTACCACTTCGGCGATTTAGTGGAGATAAGAATTAACCGTTCTCCCGGAATTTGTCCAACATCCCACGGGATTTAGAACCATGTCATTAATTTGTCCCCCGGTTGAAACCAGGAGTTACAAGATGGGCCATCCCTCCGGGATTTAAAGTGACGTCGTTTATGGGTCGGGGTTACAAGATGTACCATCCCTCCGGGATTTTTCGGATTTGATAATCCCGGAGGGATGAATCAGTTTTGTAGCCCCTGGTTGAAACCGGGGTAGAGGTGAATGGAATGAGTTTAGAGTCCCGTAGGGATGACCGATCGAAGGCCGAAGAACCAAAACCGGATCATGAAACCGCAATTCAGGGGAGGACGAAAGACGCAAAAAAAAAGCCTGGACAACGTCCTGGCCTTTTCCAAACCTAACCTATGAGATGAGAAAATCAGCTCATCCTATCGGAGACAGGACGCACCGACTCTCTGCAAATGTGCAGGGAAGATAATAAGAATGGTAGAGAAGAAATATAGGAACGGGAAAGAAGAAATACTTTTTTTTACCAGATGGTGACAAAACACGGAAAAGTACGGGATATTCCCTGAATGGTTACGTATTTATACCTGATTTTCCCGGCCCTCCACCCATCCCAATCGAATTCATTTTAACTTGGTAAAGCAAATTAATCTGCTCTACCATGCAAGAACCGCGTAAACCCTCCGACAAATTTCACGGCGATGTTGGCTCCTTCATCACGGCTGCTGACGCCAAAGGCCGTACCCGCCTGCACCGCGTTTACGAAGAAGAGAAGCTGGGACTCAAGCCCGAAGAAGTTACGAAAGCGGAGTTTTTCGGCATCAACCGCATCAGCAAGTTGATGGGCCGTAAAGATTGTGTCGGCATCCGGGTGTATTACGGCAGACGCTACGAAGACGCCGATGGTGACCCCACCACCAAAGACGAAGGCGCACTCAAACCCCGGCTGGTGTTGGTGGGTGTCCGTGCCGACGGTTCTGATATCTTCGAAGATACCGAAGGATTGAAGGATAGGGGCGATGGTGATGCGCTGGCGGATGGGCACCCTTGTCCTCAGCACTGCTAATTTTCATGCATTTAGAAATTTGTTAAATGCTGGAACGTCTGATTGGCAATATTCGAGACTATCCATTGGATTATATTGGTCATGCTTTTATACTGCTGCCGGTAACTATTGGTATTTATCGGCGGCAGTATTTAAACAATCAATTGAAGTTAGTAGCTTTTTATTTTTCGATTTCTTTTTTAGAAGAATGCATTCAGCTTTTTTACTCTCTTAATAAATGGAGTAATATTCACTTATATAATATTTACCTAATAATAGATGTGTTAATAATTGGGTTGTCGTACTATGAGATTTTTGAAAATAAAATTCATAAAAAAACTATAGCAATAGCCACGTTGATAAGTATTTGTGTTAGTATTTTTTTTTATTCTCATGATACATTCTCATCGGCAAGTAATACAGTATTTAGACTGTTATGTGTAACACTAGTTTTGTTTTATTTTAACTGGCTGCTAACACAAATGAAGATTATTAATATACTATTGCACAGTATGTTTTGGATTAGTGCTGGATTACTTCTTTATTCCCTAGGGACTTTTTTTATGTATTTATTTAGTCAATTTACAATAGGTGTGCATACTAAAAGTAATATATTTGATTTATATTGGAAAGTAAAACAGATATTGTATATAATTTTTTGCCTATTCTCAACAATCGGTTTCTGGGTCAGCAAATACGATAAAGAAAATTATACCTGATTAGTGTAGTGTCATAACCCATTAAGAAGCAGGGCCGGAAGATCGAAAACCACCAAAAAGAGTCGCTCCATCCCTTTCCGTTCACTCAAAGCTAATTGCTTTCCACAACAAGCTTGTGCAACTTTGGGAAACGAATTCAAACCTTATCCAGTCCATTAAACCTCTTTTTATCATGAGTAATATTAACCCCGGTGCGGGACGCTTTATTTCCAAAGACGAAGCCGATCAGTTCAAAGGCGCTTACCAGGAACGCAAGAAACAACAGCAGATTCCGCAGGAAGATACGGTTCGCTCCGAGTTTTTTGGCAGCGATAATTTGCATCAGATTCTGGATCAGCCGGGCTGCATCGGCATCCGGGTTTATCACGCCAAACGCCGGGAATCCGTCAACGGAAATGAACACCTGGTGCCGCGCGTTGTGTTGGTGGGCATCGACAAAAATGGCCGGGAAATTCTGGAACTCACCGATCCTGTAGAAGCCGGAATGAAAGATATGCCGTCCGGTCGTGAAGGGCAGTTAGCCGACGGGCCGATATGTCCGCCCGAGTGCAATCCGTAGGGAAATAGAAGTCTGTTGAAACGATGATTGATCATCCTTACGTCAAGTTAATACTCAAGTATCCGGATTCATTTTTACCAGATATGTTCCTCTTGCTAGCCATCGGAACAGGTCTGGTTAATTATTTTTTTCTGGACAAGCCAAACCGATGGTTGTTGCGAATGTTAATTTTTTCATTTGCAATCAGTTTGATCCAAATTCACGATGCGGCCTATCGCCATAATAACACATATTTATACAATTTAAATTCGCTCGTTGAAATGAGCGGCTTTGCCGTAGCGTATTGGACCGAGTTAAAATCCCGGCGAAACCGGTCGCTGGTTCTCAGCGGTTTTGTGATTTATGTATTGGTATTTCTATACGACTTTAGCTGGACTAATATTGCCGGTATAGCCCTCGGTGTTCAACGAATCATCATGATTATGTATGCACTTCTGTATTTTCATTACATCCTGACGAAGATGCAGATCCAAAATTTACTGATTCACTCCATGTTTTGGGTGAGCGCCGGTGCCATTGTCCATGCGGCTGGCACGTTGTTTGTTTTTCTGTTCGTCAAGGTGACGTTGGGGGACCTGAGTTCAAATGGCAGTTACTATTTATACATTACCATTGTCCGAACGTTCTCGGCTTTTTTCTACCTGGTCCTTCTGGTCAGTTTCTGGCTCCGCCGGCGGGAATTTCGAGTGACTGGCCGCCTGACCGTTTAATACATCGTTCTTGCGGTTCTGGTGCCAGAGTTTTATATTTCGCAAATTGGTTTAATCACTCCCCGTGTATGGGAACGCACTTCGCTTCGGGCTCGCTGTGAACGAGGACATGAAATTATATATTGCCGTAGGAACGGCCGTTTTGCTGGTGATGGCGATTTTCATCATCGTATTTGTTGCCTATTACCAACAAAAGCAAATCCGTCAGCAACTGATTCTGAAGGAATGGCAGGAGAAATACCGCAAGGGGCTCCTGGCTGCCACCCTTCAGGCGCAAGAACACGAACGTCGGCGGATTGCGCAGGATTTGCACGACGAGATCGGTACGATGTTGTCGGTCACCAAATTAAGTCTGAATCAGTTGGGCCGAACCGTCGAACACAACGACCCTGGTTCGACGGTATTGGTGCAGAAAACCCGCTCGCTTCTCGACGAAACCATTGCCAACGTCCGGCGCATCAGCCGCGATCTGGTGCCCACCACCCTCGAACGCTTCGGCCTCGTTTCGGCCCTCGAAGAACTGGCCGAAAAAGCCAGCAACGGCGAAGTCCACGTCGAGTTGTCGTGTTCGGATAAAATGCCGACCTTGCTTCCGCAACTGGATCTGACGTTGTTTCGCATTGCGCAGGAATTGATCAACAATGCCATCAAACACGCCAATGCCGAGAACATCATCATCGATTTGCACTGCCAGCCCACCGGAATTTTGCTGTCGGTGATCGACGACGGGCGCGGGTTTGATCTGGACGAAATTCTGAAAGACAAAAAGCGCGGGCTGGGTCTGCGAAATATCGAAAGCCGCCTGAACGTCATCGACGGGCATGTTACATTCGACGTGGAAGAAGGCCGCGGTTCCCGGATACACATCCAGGTTAAAAATTTGAAGCCGGAAGTAGAAGTAGAAGTGGAAGCGGTATAGAATAGATGGTTAAAATGGTTGGATGGTTAAAATGGTTAAAAAGCATGGCTTGCCAATTAACCATTTTTAACCATCCAACCATTTTTAACCATTCAACCATATTTGCCATCTAACCCTGACCATGAAAAAGATCAAGATTGCGTTAGCCGACGATCATAATTTATTCCGGAAAGGAATGGCTTCCGTGTTGAGCCAGGTGCCTGATTTTGAATTGGTGCTCGAAGCCAGCAACGGGCAGGAACTGATCGACAAACTGACCCGCCGAATGCCCGACGTGGTGTTGCTCGATCTCGAAATGCCGGTGATGGACGGCATTGCCACCACAGAATACATCCGGGAAAACCACCCCGACGTCAAAATCATCATGCTGACCATGCACGATGAAGACCGGTTTGTGCTCCATTTGCTCGAAAAAGGCGTGAGCGGATACGTTCTGAAAGATGCGGATCTGGACGAAGTGGAAAAAGCCGTTCACCGGGTGATGGACGACGGCGTGTACCTGAATGACTTCGTTTCCAAGGTCATGCACCGGAAAATGGTGAACAAACCCACCACCGTTATCAAACAAACCTCCACCTCGACACTCTATAATAGCAAGGTGCTGCTGTCGGAGCGCGAAAAAGAAGTGCTTAAACTGATTTGCGAAGGGTTATCGACGGCCGAAATCAGTGAGAAAATCTTCCTCAGTCCGCGCACGGTCGAAGGCCACCGCCTGCGGATTCTGGAAAAAACCGGTACGAAAAACACGGCGGGAATGGTCGCCTACGCCTTCAAGAATAATCTGGTATAAGCAGGAAAAAGAAAAAAGGAAGAAAGCAGGAATCGAAGCGTGGATCAGGTGGCCGTTGGAGGCCCTTTTATCCGGTCTTCGTTTCCTGCTTTCTTCCTTTTTTTTAACTTATTTCGAGCGGCTCTTGTTACCAAAACAAAACTGCCTATCTATTCATAAAGAATTGAATAAATAGAAGACATCTTTCTATTTGATCGTTTAACTTTGCCATTCGAACATGGGTGATCCCGAATTATGGACAGATTCTCGTATATAGCTAACTCAGAAGCAGCCTACATCGACGATTTATACCGGGCTTATAAACAAGACCCCGGCTCAGTGGATGGAAGCTGGCAAAAATTTTTTGAAGGTTTTGAATTTTCCCAGTCGTATGGCGAAAATGGAAATGGCAACGGCCACAGCAACGCCGACCAAACGACTGCAAAACCGGTTATTGACACCAAACACGCAGAAAAGGAAGTATCGGTAGCCAGTCTGATAAAAGCCTATCGCTCGCGGGGGCACCTTTTGGCCAAAACCAACCCCATCCGGAACCGGAAAGACCGCAGCCCGCGGATTGGTCTGGAAGATTATGCCCTGACCGAAGCCGACCTCGACACGGTTTTTGAAGCCGGGACACTGTTGGGGATCGGGCCGAGTTCGCTGCGGAAAATCATGGAATCGCTGGAGAAAATTTATGCCGGAACCATCGGTTTCGAGTATATGTACATCCGCGAGATTGATGTCAAAAACTGGCTTCGGAACAAAATCGAGAAAGAAGCGCTGGTTTTTGACCCAACGATTGAGGAGAAAAAACGGATTCTGAAAAAACTGAACGAAGCAACGGTTTTTGAGAACTTCCTGCATACCAAATATTTAGGTCAGAAGCGGTTCTCGCTCGAAGGGGGCGAAACCACCATTCCGGCTTTGGACGCCATCATCAACTACGCGTCGGAACTGGGCGTTGAAGAGGTCATGATCGGGATGGCACACCGGGGCCGTCTGAACGTGCTGGTCAACATCCTGGGCAAATCCTACGAAAGCGTTTTCAGCGGTTTTGAAGGCAACGTTCCCGATCAGGTGTTTGGCGACGGTGACGTAAAATACCACCTGGGCTATTCGAGCCTGATCGAATCGTCAACGGGTAAGCAGATCAGCCTGAAACTGGCCCCGAATCCGTCGCACCTGGAAGCGGTTAATCCGATTATCGAAGGGTTCGTACGGGCGCAGGCCGATGAAGAATACGCGGGCAATTTCGACAAGATTATGCCGATCCTGATCCACGGCGATGCGGCTGTGGCGGGTCAGGGCATTGTGTATGAAGTGACCCAGATGGCGAAACTGGCCGGCTACCAAACCGGTGGAACGCTCCATTTCGTGATCAACAACCAGGTTGGTTTTACGACTGATTTTGAAGATGCCCGTTCGTCGATTTATTGCTCGGATGTCGCCAAAATCATCGATGCTCCGGTTTTTCACGTCAACGGCGACGATCCGGAAGCGGTGGTTTTCTGTGCCAAACTGGCGGTCGAATTCCGGGAAAAATTCAACCGGGATGTTATTATCGACATGGTCTGTTACCGTCGCTACGGGCATAACGAATCGGATGAGCCCAAGTTTACGCAGCCGACGATGTACAACATCATCGAAAAACACGCCAATCCGCGCGAAATTTATAACAAAAGCCTGATCGAACGGGGCGAGGTCGATGCAGAACTGGCGTCTAACATGGACGTTGAGTTCAAGAAAGAATTGCAGGACCGGCTCGACATGGTGAAGCAAAAGGCCGAAATTCCCTACAAACCGCTGCGGTTGGATCGGGAGTGGGCCGAGTTGCGGGTCAGTACGCCGGAAGATTTCGAACGGTCGCCCGAAACCGGTGTGCCGATGGAAACGCTCGAAAAAATCGGAAACGCCCTCGTTACGATTCCGACCGGTTTCAAACCGCTCAAGCAAATCGATAAACTCCTGAAAGACCGTCGGCAGATGGTTTTTGAGAACAAACAGGTCAACTGGGGTACGGCGGAATTGCTGGCCTACGGGTCTATTCTGCTTGAAAACAAGGTGGTTCGTCTGAGTGGTCAGGATGTGCAGCGCGGAACATTCTCGCACCGCCATGCCGTTCTGCACGATTCGGAAACCAACCAGTCGTATAGCTTGCTGGATCACATTCAGGATGGTCAGCAGAAAATGCAGATTTACAACTCCCTGTTGTCGGAATACGGCGTGCTGGGCTTTGAGTTCGGCTATGCGATGGCCACGCCCCACGCGCTGGTGATCTGGGAAGCCCAGTTTGGCGATTTCTCCAACGGTGCCCAGGTGATTATCGACCAGTTTATTTCGTCCGGAGAATCGAAGTGGGGATTGATGAACGGTCTGGTGATGTTGTTGCCACACGGCTACGAAGGCCAGGGACCGGAACACTCCAACGCCCGCCCGGAACGCTACCTGCAACTGTCGGCAGAATACAACATGGTGGTGGCCAATGTGACCACGCCGGCCAACTTCTTCCACCTGATGCGCCGGCAATTGACCTGGCCGTTCCGCAAACCGCTGGTGGTGATGTCGCCAAAATCATTATTGCGCCATCCGCAAGTAGTTTCACCCCTGGAAGATCTTACCAAGGGGAGTTTCAAAGAAGTGCTGCCCGACGGTTTTGCCACGGGCAAAAAGGTGAAACGGATTCTGCTCTGTACGGGTAAAATTTATTACGAACTGCTCGAAAAACAGCAGGCGGATAAGCGGGAAGATGTGGCCATCATTCGGCTGGAACAATTGCATCCGTTCCCGCAGAAGCAACTGGATGCCATTCTGGCCGGATACAGCAAAACCGCTGAACTGGTTTGGGTACAGGAAGAACCGTCGAACATGGGTGCCTGGACGTTCTTGCTGCGTTCGGCCCTGGATTTGAAACTGCGTGGCATTACGCGGAAAAACAGCGCGTCGCCCGCAACCGGGTATTCCAAAGTTCACGCTCAGGAACAGGCCGACATCATCCGCCGGGCGTTTGAATAAGAGTTTACGGTTACCAATCGCGGGTAGCTGACAACTGAAAACTAAGAGAAAATGGCAATAGAAATGAAAGTACCCCCGGTTGGGGAGTCCATTACGGAAGTAACCGTTGGGGCATGGCATAAGAAAGAGGGCGATTCGGTGAAGAGAGACGAGGTGTTGTGCGAACTGGAATCGGACAAGGCATCGTTTGAGTTTCCGGCTGAAGCCGACGGCGTGTTGCACATCATGGCCCAGGAAGGCGATGTGTTGCCTATTGGTGCGGTTTTGTGTACCATCGAAGCTGCGGGTGCGTCCAATGGCGCGGCTCCGGCGGCTCCGAAAGCGGAAGCACCGGCGCCCAAACCGGCCGAACAAGCTGCTCCGGCTCCACAGCCCGAAGCGCCCAAACCGTCACCGGCACCTGAACCCGCTGCTGCCGCAGCCTCGAAAAGCATTGAAATGAAAGTGCCCCCGGTTGGCGAGTCGATCACGGAAGTGACGATTGCTTCCTGGAATAAAAAAGACGGTGATCAGGTCGCTTTGGACGAGGTTCTTTGCGAACTCGAATCCGATAAAGCCACGTTTGAGTTGCCGTCAGAAGCCGCCGGAACCCTCCGGATTGTGGCCGAAGCCGGTGCAACCCTGGCCATTGGCGCCGTAATCTGCCGGATTGAAGTGGGAGCCGCCGTGGCTCAACCCGCTGCCCAACCTGCACCTGCTCCGGCATCTCAGCCAGCCGCACAACCGGCAGCCGCTCCGGCCGATGGCTACGCGGCCAATCACCCGTCGCCGGTGGCCGCCAAGATTCTGGCCGAAAAAGGCATCGACCCGAAAGAAGTCAACGGCACCGGTATTGGTGGCCGGATTATGAAGGAAGATGCGGTGAAAGCCGAAAAACCGGCAGCACCCGCTCCGCAACCGGCTGCTGCTCCAGCCCCCAAACCCGCCCCGGCTCCGGTCGCTTCGGCTCCGGCCCCCGCTGGTGGAAACCGGGGACAACGGCGTGAACGCATGAGCTCGTTGCGGAAAACCATTGCGCGCCGGTTGGTGGCCGTGAAAAATGAAACGGCCATGCTGACGACCTTCAACGAGGTCGACATGAAGCCAATCATGGATTTGCGGGCCAAATACAAGGATAAATTCAAGGACAAAAACGCGGTTGGTCTGGGCTTCATGTCGTTCTTCACCAAAGCGATTTGCATTGCCTTGCAGGACTTCCCGAATGTGAACGCTACCATCGACGGCGATTCGATTGTCTACAACGATTACTGTGATATTTCCATCGCCGTTTCAACGGAACGCGGTCTGGTGGTGCCGGTGATCCGGAATGCCGAAAGCATGGATTTTGCCGGTATCGAGAAGGAAATTATCCGGCTGGCGGGTCTGGCGCGGGATAACAAACTGACGATCGAGCAGATGACCGGTGGCACGTTCACGATCACCAATGGCGGTATTTTCGGCTCGATGTTGTCGACGCCGATCATCAACGCTCCGCAGTCGGCCATTCTTGGTATGCACAACATCGTGGAACGGGCGGTGGTGGTCAACGGCGAAATCGTGGTGCGCCCGATCATGTACGTGGCCCTCTCGTACGATCACCGCATCATCGACGGCAAAGACTCCGTGAGCTTCCTTGTTCGCGTAAAACAGTTGCTGGAAGATCCGGCCCGGATTTTACTGGGCGTATAAGAATAAGTAGTAGGACGGATTGTAAAACCGCCTTTCGAGCCAGAAAATGCTCGTTGGCAAGGCGGTTTACACTCCGTCCTACATTTGTATAGCGATAATATACCTGCAAATAGATCTGTAAATTTATGCAATACGACGTCATCGTCATCGGCTCCGGGCCGGGCGGCTATGTGGCCGCGATTCGCTGCGCCCAGTTGGGTATGAAAACGGCCATCGTGGAAAAATACAAGACGCTGGGCGGTACGTGCCTCAACGTCGGCTGTATCCCGTCGAAAGCCCTGCTCGACTCTTCGGAGCATTTCTACAATGCCGCCCATACCTTCGCCGAACACGGGATTAAACTGGCGGATTTGCAGGTCGATCTGCCCCAGATGATCAAACGGAAGGCAGGCGTCGTGGAAGCCAATGTGACCGGAATTTCGTTTCTGATGAAGAAAAACAAAATCACGGTTCACCAGGGATTCGGGTCATTTGTTGATGCCAATACGCTGAAAGTCAAGAAAGACGATGGCAGCGAAGAGCAGATCACGGCGAAGAACTTTATCATTGCAACCGGTTCCAAACCGACTTCGTTTCCGTCGATGCAGATCGATAAGAAGCGCATCATCAGTTCGACCGAAGCCCTGACGTTGCAGGAAGTGCCAAAGCACCTCATCGTGATCGGTGCGGGGGTGATTGGGGCCGAACTGGGCTCGGTCTATGCCCGCATCGGTTCGAAAGTGTCATTCGTGGAATTTGCCGATTCGATGATTCCGACGATGGACAAAACGATGGGGAAAGAACTGCAAAAAGCCGTCAAAAAGCTGGGCGCCGATTTCTACTTCAGCCATAAAGTTACCAGCGTTGAAAATACCGGTGAAGGTGTGATCGTAAAAGCCGATACGCCCAAAGGGGAACAGATTACGCTTGAAGGCGACTACTGCCTGGTATCGGTCGGCCGCCGTCCGTACACCGATGGCCTGAACCTCGAAGCCGCCGGATTAGCCGCCGACAACCGCGGTCGCATCAACGTAAACGATCATCTGCAAACCAAAGTCCCGAATATTTACGCCATCGGTGATGTCATTCGGGGGGCGATGTTGGCGCACAAGGCCGAAGAGGAAGGCGTTTTTGTAGCCGAAACCCTGGCCGGACAAAAACCGCACATCAATTACCGCCTGATTCCGGGCGTGGTCTATACCTGGCCGGAAGTCGCCAGTGTGGGCTTCACCGAAGAGGAACTGAAGCAGGAAGGCAAGGCCTATAAAGTGGGTTCGTTTCCGTATAAAGCCCTGGGTCGCGCCCGCGCTTCGATGGACGTGGACGGTCTGGTGAAGGTGCTGGCCGACAAACAGACCGACGAAATTCTGGGCATGCACATCATCGGCGCCCGGGCGGCCGACATGATTGCCGAATGCGTTGTCGCGATGGAATACCGGGCCTCGGCGGAGGACATCGCCCGGATTTCACACGCCCATCCGACCTACACGGAAGCCATCAAAGAAGCGTGTCTGGCTGCGACGGATAACCGGGCGATTCATATGTGATGGAAACCGGGAAAGCGATTGCCTTTCTTCTGGCCTCCGGGCAAGGGTTACTTCTCAGTTTGGCATTGGTGGTGAAAGGATTGCGCCAGGAACGGTCGAACCTGTTCCTGGGCTTGATTCTTTATGTCCTTGCGCTCGAACTGCTCAACGCCTGGGGTATGCAGGTGCGGTATCATAGTTCGCCTGATTCTATTCCGTTTTGGAATCTACAATCGTACCTGTTACTGCCTCCGTCGGTTTGGTTCTTTGCCCAATTAACGACGACGCCTGGGTATGCATTTCGGCAAAAAGACTGGCTCTTTTACCTGCCTGCGGTTGTGGAAGTGCTCTTGCGGTTTGGCTGGAGTTTCTACCGTCGGTCTACCGGAGCATCATTACCTTCGCTGCTCGATAATCCAGGCTGGTTTCTGGTTACGGAACTCCTGCCGATTTTTGGCACCGCCATCGCCCTTTGGTTTTACGGCCGGAAACTGGTCTTTTTTCACCGATCATTAAAAAGGCACGCTTTCCGGTTGTCATTCGGTCTGTTTGTGAGACTGTATAGCCTGTTTTGTTTTCTGCTGCTTACGACGGTGATCTGGGCCGCTGGTGTCCTGTTGGAATGGCCGGTTTTTGCGGGTCTGGAAATCGTGTTGACCCTGTCTTTGTTTGCCTTCGGCTATATCGGGTATGCCAATCCCGCCTTTTTCACCCTGCCTGCTCTTCCTGACGTAAAATCGTCGGAAAAGCCAGAATTTCTTCACTATGATGATGCGAAACAACTGGAACGGTTGCAAACGGTTTTCCGGCAGGATGCCCTCTATACGCAATCGAAATTGACGGTGGATGACGTGGCCAAACGGCTCCAGCTACCGGCCCGGTATGTGTCGTATCTGATCAATACCCGTTGTGCTACGAACTTTACTCATTTTGTCAATGGCTTTCGGGTGGAAGCCGTCATTCGAAAACTGAACGATCCGGCAGAACACCACAAAACCTTACTGGCCCTGGCACTTGAAGCGGGATTTAATTCGAAATCAACTTTCAATCAGGTATTTAAACACCACACCGGACAAGCGCCCTCACACTTCCTGCTGGTTAAAAAATAAGGGTAATCAACAGCCTTGCGGGCCTCATGTCAGGGGTCAAAATGGCTGAAAACACGATTCCGGACGTCCGGAAAACCGTTTCCGAGCGCATGACGACGCTGGACTGAGTTGATTTGTGTTTCTATCAACGGTTCACGCTTCAATCATGCAAAAGCTCGTGTTTTTTCTTGCGGCCTTCTCCTGGTCGCCCTTTATTTTCGGTCAGCAGTCCAACGGTTTCCCTGACCGCACCGTTCCCGCCATTCAAATACAAACCCAGCGGAATGTAGAGCTGTTGGGTTTTGCGTACTTCCTGGGCTATGAAGGCCGTCAGTTGGAAAATAACGATACCTACTTGCAAGGACGCGCGATCCGAAAAAGGGACTGGTATGGCTACGGGCTTAGTCTATACCGACAATACAAAATCTACGAGAACAGCAAACACCTGGCTGTTGTGGTTGCTTTTGCCGAGAACATTTGGCTGGATTATTTGATTCATCTGTTACTCCAACTGGATGATTTTCCCAATGCCAAACTGAAAGACGAGATAAGAGAAAGTGCTTATCTCCGGTTTTCCGCAAAAAGAGACCCGGAAGAAGCCAGAAAGAACGTTGCTCTTTTTATTGAAGCGATGAACCAACTCTATCGGGAAGTAGATTTTGATACCTACTTCCGGAAGAGTCAAAGCAAGTATGCAAACGCTTTGGCTCAGGTGGAAAAAGGCCTGCCGGATAAACGGTTCATTCCCGCACTGGAAGATTTCTATGGGCAACGTTTTGATCGGTATACCTTAGTACCGAGCCTTACCATTCCTACGGGTATGGGATTTGGAGTCAGCTATACTTTACAGGATAAAACCCCAATTTTTCATGTTTTTGGTCCTTTCGGACTTCAAAATTTTAGCAATGAATCCAATTTAGATATGGGTTTTGACGACAGAAAACACCTGTTGGAACTCAGTACCCATGAGTTTGGTCATTCCTTTGTCAACCCCGCTATCGACCAGCTCCCCCAGGAACTTATTACTGAAACTGAAACGCTTTTCGCACCCATTAAGAGTGACATGTCCAATCAGGGCTACACCCGTTGGAAGGCCTGTTTATACGAACACTTTGTACGGGCCGGAGAGATCATAATCGCTCAAAACCTTGGCAATCATGCCGATGCGCAACGGTTGAAAGCCCATTATATAGAAGATCGAAAATTTATTTACCTGCCTGCGATCGTGGAGGAGTTGGAAACGTACAACAAAACCCGAACGCATTCTTACCAGCAGGTGGTAGAAACCGCGATGAGGAAGTTACTGAAAACCGTTCCTAAAAAGTCAACCGAATAGCAATCCACTGGCAATCAATTGGATTAATTGCATAAGTTTTAACCCGGCTTTGGAAATCAGGCCCGGTTTTCTTTTTTTAGGAGATACCCCAACCCCAGATGAAAAAACTACTCCTTGCTTTCTGCCTTTTCACAACCGGTGTTCACGCGCAGTCGACTGACTCCGTCACCATTCGTAAAATCTACAACGAGATACTGACCAACAGCCCGTCGTACGAATGGTTGCGTGAGTTGACCCAAAAAGTTGGTCCGCGCCTGAGCGGTTCGGAAGGAGCGCAGAAAGCCGTCGAGTGGTCGAAGCAATTGATGGAAAAAGAGGGGTTCGACCGGGTGTTTTTGCAGGAAGTGATGGTGCCGCACTGGGTTCGCGGGGCCAAAGAAGTGGCGTATATCCGGAACGGAAAACAAAAAATAACCGTCCCGGTCGCGGCCCTGGGCGGTTCGGTAGCCACGGCTCCGAAAGGTGTTGAGGCCCAGGTGATTGAAGTGAAGAGCTTTCAGGAATTGCGGGATTTGGGACCGGAAAAGGTAAAAGGCAAGATCGTGTTTTACAACCGCCCTATGGACCCGACCAAACTGAATACCTTCGAAGCCTATGCCGGGGCGGTTGAACAACGGGCAAACGGTGCTAACGAAGCCGGAAAGCTCGGCGCAGTGGGCGCTATTGTTCGCTCGATGACCACCGTGCTGGACGATAATCCGCATACCGGCGGGATGCGTTATGCGACGGGGGTGCCGCTGATTCCGACGGCGGCCATCAGCACCAACGGAGCCGAGTTGCTCAGTAAGTCGCTGAAAGAGAATGCAAACCTGACGTTTTATTTCAAGCAGAATTGCGAAACCCTGCCCGACGCCAAATCCTACAACGTCGTGGGCGAGATCAAAGGCTCGGAAAAACCGGATGAAATCATCGTCGTGGGCGGCCACCTGGATTCCTGGGATCTGGCCCAGGGCGCACACGACGACGGCTCCGGCTGCGTGCAGTCCATCGACGTGTTGCGAACCTTCAAGGCTTTGGGAATCAAACCCAAACGGACACTTCGGGCGGTGATGTTCATGAACGAGGAAAACGGGTTGCGGGGTGGAGTCGGCTACGCGGATTACGCCAAAAAGAACAACGAGAAACACATTGCAGCCGTCGAGTCCGACAACGGCGGTTTTACACCCCGGGGCTTCGGCATCGTCGGAACGGCTCAACAACGGGCCAAAGTGATGCCGTGGAAACCGCTGCTGGCTCCGTACGGACTGCACGAAATCGGTGCGGGTTCGGGAGGAGCGGACATTGGCCCATTGGCGCAACTGGGTACGGTTTTGTTTGGTTTCAAGCCGGATTCCCAGCGGTATTTCGATTTTCACCACACGGGCATCGACAATTTTGAAGCGATCAACAAGCGGGAACTGGAACTGGGGGCGGCTTCGATGACGGCGTTGGTGTACTTGCTGGATCACTACGGATTGTGAGTTTGAGCGTTGTTTCGCGGAGTTGAGCGGAGAAGAAAGGAGTTAAGCGGAGAGAAAATAAATTTAACCTCCGCTTAACTCCTTTCTTCTCCGCTCAACTCCACGAAACAACTTGTGTCGATAAAACCGACACATTCGGCCTATTTACCTCAAAAGCATTCGTTGTAGCAACGTTTGGGAAGCGATCCGCGTATCGGTTGGTAGTGAGTCTTCCTATACACAATCACACGAATGAGACACCAACCCATTTTAAAAGGAATTGTAGAGAAATCCACTGTAAAACGCATCGTCGGCCTGGGTTCCAAACTTCTGTTGATGGCCCTGCTGCTGGCCTGCTCCAAAGAAAGCGAAGACCTGACGCCCACCGGAACGGGCACTACCGGAACCGGAACCACCACCGGCAGCTCCGTTGCCATCGACAGCACAACCACCTCCTCCGCAACGCCGGAAGGAAATACCGACAAGGCGGTCAACGCCGATGATTTGCTGGCGAACTCGACGTTTTCGTCCACCGTTAGCATCACGTTTGGCACGACGGTCAACATTACCAATCCCCTGGCGGGCAATGGCGTATCGGTTGCAGAGACCAATGGCGATGTGGTCATCACCTCCACCGCAACGGGCGTCGATTTTGTGCTGGCCGGAACGACGACGAACGGTTCTGTCAAAATTTACTCCGATAAGAAATTCAAACTGACGCTGAACGGCGTTAACATCACGAATGCCGACGGCCCCGCCATCAACATTCAATCCGAGAAAAGAGCCTTCATTGTCCTGACCGACAATACCACCAACACCCTGGCCGACGGCGCGACGTATACCGCCAGCGGTACAGAAGACATGAAAGCGACGGTGTTCAGCGAAGGGCAGATGATCTTCAGCGGCAATGGAAGTTTGAGCCTGAAAGGGAATTACAAACACGCCATTGCCAGCGATGATTACATCCGGCTGATTAGCGGAACCATTACCATCACCAGTGCTGCCTCCGACGGAATTCATACCAATGACGCGTTTATTGCCGACGGCGGCACGGTTACCATGACCACGCTGGGCGACGGAATTCAGTGTGAAGAAGGATACATTGTTATCAACGGCGGCACGTTCACGATCAATGTGGTGGATAAAGGCATCGCGGCTTCCTACGACACCGACACGACAATCGATCCGTATCTAACCATCAACGGCGGAACCATTACGATCAACTCATCGGCCGGAGAGGGAATTGAGAGCAAGAGTGTTCTGACGATCAATAACGGGAACATCATTGCCAAAACGAAGGACGATGCCATCAATGCCGGCACGTTCATCTACATCAACGGCGGCACGGTGTATGCCTACAGCAGCTCGAATGACGGCATTGACTCGAACGGCCCGATCACGATTACCGGAGGAAAAACCGTCTCCGTGGGAGCCTCTTCGCCGGAAGGCAGCTTCGACTGTGACCGCAGTACGTTCAAAATAACCGGCGGAATTGCGGTCGGTGTGGCCGGTGCAACGAGTACGCCAACGGCGAGTGTCAGCACCCAGCCCTCGGTCTTGCTCGGCGGAGGAACCGCCAACCAGTTGATGCACATTCAGTCGGGCGAGGGCGCCGAAGTGCTGACCTTCCTGATTCCGAAAACGTACACGACCATGCTGTTTTCGAGTCCGAAACTGAAAACCGGCCAGTCGTACAAGGTATATTCGGGCGGGAGCGTAGCCGGTGGAACCAACGTAAACGGGTTATATACGAGCGGAACTTACACCCTGGGAACGCAATCTACCACCTTTACCACGAGCAGTATGGTGACAAGGGTTGGTGGAAGCGTCGGGCCGTAGTCGGTAGCAATGTCATAAATGGGGTCGGGGTGTTTATTTTGTCAACTTCCTGCGTATTTTTGGAAGATTTCACCCTTCCGTTGCCCTCGCGCACACCCTGACCCTTTATGAAAAAATGGCTTCTTTTCGTTTGCTTGTTCGTTTCCCTGCATGGCGTTGCGGTTTTGGCCCAAACGTCGGCCGACTTCGTCTGGTGGAACCCCGCCCAATCCGACTTTCCGGTGATCGAAGGACAGGCCTGGCGGGGAAAAGACATCCTGAGTCCCTACGACCGGTTACCCGCTGAAGCCGGAAAAAGTGTTCGGAAAGCCGTCTGGGATTTGTCGCGCAATGCCGCCGGGCTGATGATTCGTTTCCGGGCCAGCACCGACCGGATCACGGTCCGCTACGTTGTCAAGGGAAAACAGAGCATGCCCCATATGCCTGCAACGGGCGTTAGTGGCGTCGATCTGTATGCTGGCAACAGCGACGGCGACTGGCTGTGGTGCAACGGAAAATATGCATTCGGCGACACGATCCAGTACCAGTTTGCCAACCTGGAGCCGAATGATGCCTACCACCAGAAAGGCCGCGAATACCGCCTGTATCTGCCGCTTTACAATTCCGTTCAGTGGCTCGAAATCGGTGTTCCGAAAGGTGTCACGCTCACGCCCCTGCCCGTGCGGGTCGATAAACCCATCGTGGTCTACGGAACTTCCATTGCGCAGGGCGGTTGTGCCTCGCGGGCCGGTATGGCCTGGACGTCCATTCTGGGGCGTAAAATGGACCGGCCCCTGATCAATCTGGCCTTTTCCGGCAACGGTCGGCTGGAAAAAGAAGTGGTGGACCGGGTGGCGCAGATCGAAGCCAAAATCTACGTCCTGGATTGCCTGCCCAACCTGGTGTCCAACACCGACGTTTATACCCTCATTGTGGACGCCGTTAGAAACCTGCGGAGCAAACAGCCGACGACGCCCATTTTGCTGGTCGAACACGCGGGCTACACCGACGGGGGCGTTAGTCCGCTCCGTCGGAAATATTACACGGACGTCAATGAGGTGATGCGCAAGGCTTTCACGCAGTTGAAAGGGGAGGGCATCGATCAATTGTATCTGTTGCCCAAATCACAAATCAACCTGGATTCGGACGCGATGGTGGACGGTACACACCCGTCCGATCTGGGCATGCAGCAATACGCCGAAGCCTACGAGCGGAGTCTGCGCCGTATTCTCAACGAACCGTCCGGAACGGTTTCGACCACAAAACCGCGCACCCAGTCCCGCGATTCCCGGATTTATGACTGGCAGACCCGCCACCACGAAATTCTGGCCCGGCTGAAAACCCACCCGCCCCGAATCGTTTATCTGGGAAACTCCATCACGCACTACTGGGGTGGCGAATCCATTGCGCCCCGCGCGGCTGGTGCCGATTCCTGGAAAACCGGGTTGGAACCGCTGGGGGTTCAGAACATGGGCTACGGCTGGGATCGCATCGAAAATGTGCTGTGGCGGGTATATCACGGCGAACTGGATGGTTATTCGGCTGCTCAGGTGGTGCTGATGATCGGAACGAATAACCTGCAACACAATTCGGATGCGGAGATCACCGCCGGTCTGAAGTTTCTGGTGCAGGCCATCAAAGTACGGCAACCCACGGCCGATATTCTGCTGATCGGGATTCTGCCGCGCCGGAATGAAGAAAAACGACTCACGGTTCTTAACGAAGAACTGGCACAAATGGCCGGGGAAGCCAACATTCACTTTGCCCAGCCCGGTTTGGTGTTCCTGAAACCGGATGGCAAAATCGACGAGGCACTTTTTAGTGACGGGTTGCATCCCAACGCGGAAGGCTACCGGCAATTCGCGGCCAAACTCCAGCCTTTGCTGAAAGCCCCGGAACCCGTTTTGAAATCGAAAAAAGCCAGTCGGTGATTAAGGCATCACCGGATAGTTCGGAATGTTTTTGCCGAGGTAGATGTTCCGTTCGGCCTTGTACATGTTGCCGACATCCTTGAGCACCAGAATGCCGCTGCCACCCCGGTTTTCCAGCTTCTGGCGTTTGTCGGCGGTCAGAAGCGGATCATCGGAAAACAGAAATTCGTCGATGTAATACTCGGTCAGGCCCGGTTCTTTCAGAAAAATATGGATGTGCGCCGGATCGCTGGCACTGGGGTAGGGGGCCGGGCGGAGGGTGACAAACTTGTAGGCCCCTTTTTCGTCGGTGCGTATCCAGCCTCGGATGGAACCGTGTCGTTTGGCCCAGCCTTTTTCATCTCCTTTCCTGGGATAATGTCCGGTTTCGTCGGTGTGGTAAATATACAGAATGACGCCCGGAGCCGGGGTTTTGCCATCGGCTTTGTACACCGTTCCGTTGATTCCCAGCGGTTTTTTGCCCTCCCAGGTCGCGTCGGGGAGTTTGACAACACTGTCGAGTTGGTCGAACGGTACCGGATTTTCGTAAATCGCTTCGCAGCCTTCGCAGGGACCGCCCACTTTGGCCGTTTGGCTGAACGCGTTCAGAACACTGAAAAGGATGATGAATAGCGGGAAATGCAGTTTTTTCATGGTCGTTTGGCGGAATGGTGACTGATTGTGACACAAAACAACCTGATCAATCCGTCATTCTAAAAAATAGTAGAGCAACGACCGGGAAAGTAGACAAACCGCAGGGCCAAATCCTTTCCTCTACTTTTTGGGTCGTTGGTCGATATAATTTTTAAACCACTTGCCTTTTGTATTCATTTACAGTCGACTACCACCCGGCGGTTTCCCGTCAAGACCCGTTTTCAGCATGGACTTTCTGGACCGATCCATCAAACTACCCCTTTCCAACCGAACGGTTCCGGTTAAATATGCGCTGGTTCATGCGGGGTACTGGATCCTGATTACCGGTTTTTTTCTCTACGAAAAAAGGTACCTGATCTACAAAGCCAGTCTGTCGTATTTTGCCCTTTGCGTCGTCGTCCGCATCGGTCTGCTAATTGGCATTGCGTATCTGAACCTGCACTATTTCCTGCCCCGCTATTTGCTGAAAAAACGCTATGCCCGGTATTTTTCGATGGTGCTGCTCTCCATCCTTGGCTACCTGATTTTTCAAGGGCTTTTCGACTATTACCTCTACGGCTACGTGCTCGGGCCGATGCACAACAGCAATTGGGTGGAAACGCTGTCCTACAATTTTTTCAGTACGCTCTGGTATCTGGGTCTCATGGTGGCCCTGAAACTGAGCATCGACTGGTATGAACAGCAGCGGATGTTGCAGCGGATCGTGGTCGAGAAACTACAGGCCGAAGTCAACTTTCTGCGGTCGCAGGTGAACCCGCATTTTCTGTTCAATATCCTGAATAATCTGTACGCCCTGACGCTCAAGAAATCCGAGCTGGCCCCGGAAATGGTGCTGAAATTGTCTGAAATGATGGAATATATGCTTTATGACAGCGATAATGCCTACGTGCCGCTGGAAAAGGAAATCAGCTATTTGCAGAATTACATCGACCTGGAGCGCATCCGGTACCGCGAGTATTCGGACATCAGCCTGAAAATCGACGGCAACACCAACGGCCAGGAAATCGCCCCGCTGTTGCTATTGCCCCTGGTCGAGAATGCCATCAAACACGGTGTGGGCAAACAGGCTGCAAACGCCCGGTTACACAGCACGCTGTACGTCAACCCGTCCGAAGTGCAATTTACGGTGGAGAACAGCAAACCGGCGGCCAGTCCCAAAGCCGAAAAAGGCGGTATTGGTCTGGACAACCTTCGCAAACGACTGGAACTGCTGTACCCCGGTCGGTATACGTTTCAGACTGAAGACCGACCGGAGAGCTACAAGGCGTCACTGCGTATTGTATTTTCTGCGATAAATTGAGCTGGCCACACCTGCAAGGTCTTCAAGACCTTACAGGTGTAATCTATTAAAACTTGAAAACCATGAAAACACGGCTTCATTTGAAACTGCTAAAAAAGAGCATTCTGATCGTTCTGGCAGCCGGGTTTATGCAGGCGACTTCACCGGAACCGGCGGTTTATTTCGCCACCACCCCCTGCGACGGCATTCCCCGAATGTGGTTGTCGATTCCGGCCACGGCCGACTGTGAAATGATCCAATGGAACCTGGCGCTCCAGCGGGATCCGCGCAATCAGGCACCCACGTTTTACAAACTCAGCTACGCATATGGCATTTCGAAGCCCTCGACACAGACCCTGATGAATGACGGAACACGGGGCGTGAAAGAGGGCCAATGGAGCCTGGTAAAGGATCGCAAAAACCGGGACCTGTACCGGTTGACGCCAACGGCACCCGATGCCCCCATTTCTCTGGTAAAGCTGGATGACAGGCTGCTTCACTTGCTGGATCAGGAAGGGAATCTGATGATCGGACACGCGGGCTGGAGCTATACACTAAACAGAAAATGATCGTTGTAGGTATGAAAGTTAAAGTGTTATTGTTGTTTCTGCTTGGATTTGCAGGCCAGCCAAACCGCGTCATTGCTCAGGAAACTCGGGCCACCAACGTTCCGACCAAAGCGAGTGTTCGTAACCCGGTGGACAGCGGACCGGCGGTATACGGACGGTTTGACGGGCGGTTTCCCTGCGCCGAAATTGCGAAAGACTGGAAGGTGACCGTCGGCCCGGAATGTACGAAAGTAAAATGGAGTCTCACCTTGTTTCAAGACCCGAAAACCGGCCAGCCAACCACCTACAAACTCCGCGGAACCTTAGACCGGTCGGCGGCTCGGGAGGGAAAATGGGCGCTGGTGCACGGCACGAAAACCGACCCGGAAGCGGTTGTGTACCAACTGGATTCGGATAAACCGGAGGTGTCTGTTTATCTGTTGAAAGGCGATGACCATGTGTTGTTCGTGCTGGATCAGGAACGAAATTTCAGGGTTGGGGATTCGTATTTGAGCTATACCCTAAACCGGATCGTTAATTGATTGGCAATATCTTATGCTGAACTGCGTAGTGATCGATGATGAGCCGCTGGCGCGTGGCATTCTGGAAGATTACCTTCGCCGGTTGCCCTTCGTTGGATCGATCCACCCCTTCGAAACGGCCCGGGCTGCGCTGGCGTACTGTAAAAACCACGAAGCCGATGTGCTGTTTCTGGATATTGAAATGCCCGAAATGAACGGCATCGCGTTCCTGAACCGGATCGCCGATGCGGCCTTGCCCCACCCACCCATCACGGTTTTTACGACGGCCTATCGCGATTATGCGTTTGAAGGCTTCGAACTGGGTGTTATCGACTTTCTGCTGAAACCCATTTCGTACCCCCGGTTTTTGCTCGCCATGGAAAAGATCCGGGACTTTTTGGCCCTGAAAGACCAAAATGCCAACATTGAAGAAAACCCGGCAGAAGCCCCGCTGGGGTCGGTTTTTGTGAAAAGTGGGGTGCAGCGGATCAAGCTGAACTTTGACGAAGTGACCCACATTCAAGGCTTGAAAGATTACGCCATTATTTACACCAACACCGGCAAAATAGTCCTGAAAGGCTCCATCAAATTCATGTACGACATTTTTCCGAAAAACCGGTTTCTGCGGGTTCACAAATCGTTCATCGTGGCCGTATCGAAAATCTCCCGGATCGAGCGGAACCGGCTGGTGGTGAACGGAAACCAGATTCCCGTCGGGCGAAATTACAAGGACGAAGTGGAGCAGGTGTTGTTGAATCGAAAAAGATGAAAGAGTGGAGACAAGAGAATAGAAACCATCGAAACATCACTAATTTCCGGTCTCTACTCTCTTGTCTTTGCTCTCACGTCTATTCTCACTCCTTCGTCACCACCTCATCCAGATTCAGCATCGTGTTGGCCGTAACTGCCAAAGCCGCCAGTTCGGGCGTGCCGTCGGTGCAGGCCAGCAGCTTCCGGGCTTCTTCGGGCTGTTGCTGGTAATGCGTTTTTGTCGTGCGGTATAACTGGGTGAGCACGGCCAGCTTGGCAGGGGAAAGCGGTCGGAGCATGATGCGCTGAAAACCGGCCTGAATCTGCTGTTCCGGTGTTTTTCCCTGATACCGCATCCAGTCGGCCAGGTGCTGGGCGGCTTCCACATACACCGGGTCGTTGAGCGTCACCAGGGCCTGCAGGGGCGTGTTAGTCCGCAACCGGCGCAACTGGCAAAATTCCCGACTGGGACTGTCGAAGGTAATCATCGACGGATACGGTGCCGTCCGTTTCCAGTACGTATACAAGGCCCGGCGGTACCGGTCTTCGCCCTGGCTCAGCTTCCAGCTTTCCGGGCTGTAGGGCGATTGCCAGATGCCGTCGGGCTGGATGGGCATGACGCTGGGGCCAAACTGCTTTTTGCTCAGTAACCCGGTGGTTGCCAGCGCCTGATCGCGCACCTGCTCCGCCGTCAGCCGAACGCGGGGTCCCCGCATCAGCATTTTGTTCCAGGGGTCCAGCGCCAACGCTTCGGGCGAAACGCTGGAACGTTGACGATACGTGGCGGAAAGAACGATGCGCCGGAGCAGTTTTTTGACGCTCCAGTGATCGGTTTCCATGAACTCCACGGCCAGCCAGTCGAGCAACTCGCGGTGGGAGGGAGGAATGCCCTGCGTGCCGATGTCCTCAACGGTTTCGACAATCCCGGTTCCGAACAACTGCTCCCAGAATCGGTTAACGGCCACCCGCGCCGTCAGCGGGTGCTGACGACTCACCATCCAGCGGGCTAATCCCAGGCGGTTTCGGGGCAAATCGGCCGGCATCGGTGGCAGCGATTTCGGCACGTCGGCACGCACTTTCTTGCCCTTTACCAGCCAGTTCCCGCGCTCGAAAACAAAGGTTTCCCGCACCTGATCGCCAACGCCCTCTTGCATCACCGGAACCAGTTCGGCTTTGGCATTCAGAATTTCGGTCAGTTTGTGATCCATCTCGCCCAGGGCGGTTTCCGGCTGACCCGGCAAGGCGGGCTGCACCGAAACCCACTTGACCATCACCCATTCTTTCGGGTTTTTCGGACTGTTGAGCGTCAGGAACAGGTGATGCCGCCCCGACACTTTGGGAAGTGCGAAGACCAGCGTGGTGTCTCGCCACGGACTCCCGGTTTTCGGAACCGGCTGTTGGGTCAAAACCGGCCCGTTTACGCTGTCCTGACGAATGGTCATCACGGCATTTTCGGCCTTGGTACCCCACGCCAGAATCAGGCGGTTTTTTCCGTTCAGGTCCATGTTTTTGATCCGCGCCGAACCGCCGTCCTGAATGGCGGTATACATCGCACCCATCAGCGACGCCTTCACGTACTGATCGAAACTGTGCGAATTGACTTTGGGTTCGGTGAGTCGCGTGAACCGATTGGCGGTTTTCACCTGCTGCGGATTCGTTGCGTGTTGACTGACCCAGGCGTTTAATTCCTGCACTTTGACGGAATCGGCTTCCTTGTAAAACCGCAAAGTCGGTGTGTCGCTGGGCACGTCCTCGTCGCGGGTGTTGTTGAAGAACGCCAGGTATTTGTAATACTCCTCGTGCGTAAACGGATCGTAGGGGTGGCTGTGGCACTGCACGCAGCCAAAGGTAGTGCCCTGCCAGACGTCCCAGGTCGTGTTGACCCGGTCCAGAACCGCAGCCACGCGAAACTCTTCATCCTGCGTTCCGCCTTCGTCGTTGGTCATCGTGTTGCGGTGAAAGGCGGTCGCAATCAACGGATTATCAATTAACGATTCGTTATTATCGGTTTTTCCGTTGGGGTCTGTTAACAAATCGCCCGCCAGTTGTTCGATGGTAAACTGGTCGAACGGTTTGTCTTGGTTGAAAGCTTTGATGAGCCAGTCGCGATACCGCCACATGGGCCGCGCCAGATCGGCCTCGTAACCTTTGGTGTCAGCATAGCGGGCCAGGTCGAGCCACATGCCGGTCCAGCGTTCGCCGTAAGCCGGAGATCTCAGGGTGCGATCCACCATTTTTTCGTAGGCATCTGGTGACGTATCCTTCAGAAAGTCAGTCACTTCCTGTTCCGTCGGCGGCAAACCGGTCAGATCGAGCGACACCCGGCGGATGAGCGTGGCGCGGTCGGCTTCGGGCGACGGTTTTAGCACCGGAGCAAATTCTTTATCCTGCGAAACCTTATTCAGTACAAAGTGATCGATTTCGTTTTTCGCCCACTTTACCTCGTCGTTTTCAACCAGTCCCAGCCTCGACCAGAACGTTCCGATTTCGGGTACTTCCGGTTTCTCAACGGGTTGATACGCCCAGTGGTTGCCCCATTCGGCGCCCTGATCGATCCAGTCGCGGAGCAACTCAATTTCTTCCTTTTTCAGTGGGGGAGCCTCCAGCGGCATGCGTTCGTCCGGGTCGGTGAGCGTGAGCCGTCGAATCAGCTCGCTGGCGTTGGCATTTCCGGGAACGATGGCATGTTTGCCGGATTTGGCGGCTGCGAGGGCTTCGCGTTCGAAGAGGAGGCTGAAATTCGATGCTTTCTTGACGCCACCGTGGCAGGCAATGCAATTTTTGTTGAGCAGCGGTTTGATTTGCGTGTTGAAATCGACGCGATCTTCCCGGACGGTAAGCCACACTACGGAAGATAGGGTGAGCAGGACAACCAGGGCAATACTTAGTCGGAAGAGTGGTTTCATAAATCGAGAAAGTATTGGGCTTCGTGCTTTTTTCAGAAAAGACAAAAACCGTCTGAAAATACTAAATAAAACGCGAACTATAGGATTTTTGACCCCGGAGGGGTTCGATTTGCTATAAACATCACGTGACGCTGGCACTTAAACAACTGGTAGGCAAGGACAAAATTCCATAGTTCTCGTTCAATAAACCTGAAGTGTGCGATTTTATCGCTGGTTTTGGGTGGGTTCCAGCCCGTTGGGGGAGAACGGTCTGTGAAGATTTTAACGTAAAAATAGGAGACCTCGGCTCCTGTATCGATTGATGCTGACCGCTTGCTATCCAAAAAGTTAGAATGCGGTTAAAATTAGGCTGATAAGGCGAATTAATTGGAATAAAATTTGATAAAAATTCCTGTTATTTGTGTTACTGATTTCAGCCTAATAGTAACTTCCACCGACACCATGAAGCACATTTCCGTCCTCTCCCGTCTTTTTTCGGCTATCGCTGTTTTCCTGTTTTTTGTTATATCGGTTTCCTTTGGTCAGACACAACCGGTTATAATTTCCCCTGAACGTTACCAGGTCGATGCGGGTCTGAAGCTGATTATTTGTCACAAGACACCGGCATTTCCTGCCGGTCAATCGCTGCCGGTTATTCGGTTTGATAAAGACTATACTTTTACCCAGACGGTGGCTTCTTTTGAGGTCGGTCAAGCGTATAAAATAAAGAATGGGGCTGCCGAATATACCCTTTTTTTTACGAATTTACCGCTTATTAAACTGAGCACAGTCGGGAAACAGGCAATTAGTAACACCGACGCCCGAACCAAGGGGAACTTTACCCTGACCAACGGAAACGATCCTCTGTTTTCTGCTTCAATGGGCATTCGAATCAGAGGAAATGCGTCGCGCCTTTTTCCGAAAAAGCAATATAATATCAATCTCTGGAAAGACCCGAATGGCGATGATGATCTGGAAAAATCGCTGTTAAACCTGCGGGAAGACAGTAAATGGCTCTTGATGGCGATGTATAACGAGCCGTTGCGACTCCACAATGCGGCATCGCAAAACCTTTGGCTCAACCTGCATAAGCTCTATTATATAGACAAAGAACCGGATGCCAATTCCGCCATTCGCACCAACTACTGCGATGTTTTTATCAACGATTCCTACGCCGGTATTTATATGCTTGCCGAAGATCTGGATCGAAAACAGCTTAAATTAAAAAAGACGGGTTCTAACGGCGAGGTAAAAGGAGAGTTGTATAAAACCGCCGGTGCATCGGAAGCAACGGCATTTAATACCCTGCCAGCCCCGCCGACCAATCCAGATGCGGAGGTGTGGGATCTCTTTGAAATGGATTATCCGGATCCCTATTGGAACAACCTGTATGACCTCTTGAATTACGCGGTGAAGTCGCCTGCGAATGAATTCCGGGCGAAGCTTTCTGAAAAATTTAAAGTCGATAATCTGATCGATTATTTCATTTTCTTAAACCTGATTTATGCCACTGATCACTGGGGGAATAACCAGTTTGTTGCCCGTTATAAAGAAAATGAACCGTACTTTTTAATTCCCTGGGATCTGGATGGTACCTTCGGTTATACGCCCACGGGCTCCCGATCCGAAGAGACCCGGCGGATGAATAGCAATGGTCTTTTCGACCGCTTATTAGCCCTCGATCCCAACGGTTTTAAAAGTAAAATGCGGAAAAGGTGGTTTGCTTTACGACAAACGACGCTGTCGCTGCAAGCCCTGAAAACAACGATTTCGGGTAATTTCAATCTGTTGACTTCCGAAGGCGCGTATGCGCGTGAAGGCATGAAGTGGCCGGGAACTGTCAGACCGGATGATTTTCCGAAGGTGAACACCTGGATCGAAAACCGGGTGGCTTTTCTGGATGACTATTTTGCCCTCTTCCCGGAAGAAATGACCGGCGTTCAACTGGCTTATTTTCAAGGAGAAACTGTCGGAAACAGCAAGAAACTAAGCTGGTCTTTTCACCAGGCCGAAGGTGTTCAGAAAGTCGAGGTGGAACACAGCACCAACGGCACCAGTTTCAGCTATGTTGGGCAGGTAACGGGTAGCAGCCCGAATGAACCCTACCAGTTCACACATGCGAACAGTGCTTCCCGGGCCTATTACCGGCTGAAAATCGTAACCGGGAACGGTTTTACGCATACCGCCTTCCTCCAGATTGGAGCGAACAGTTGCCCGGGTCCACCGGTGGCTCCATCCGTCGAGGCCAGTCTGACGGAGGTGACCAGCGGCCAGTCGGTGGTGCTGACGGCCAGCGGCTGTGACCATACCGTCGTGTGGAATACCGGACAAACCGGTACGGTCGTGGTGATCAAACCCACCGAAACGGCCGGCTACAGCGCGAAGTGCCGCCAGGCTGCCGGGTGTGAAAGCGCGTCTTCAGCTTCAGCGTCCGTCAGTGTGTTTGCGGCCAATGCGCTTCCGGGCAATTATGAAGGGTATCTGGGACAAATCGACTGCGGTTTTATCCGGGGCTGGGCCTGGGATAAGACCGAACCCAACACGCCGGTTTCGGTCGACATTCTGGACGGGCAGCAGGTGATCGGAACCACGATTGCCGGTATTTATCGGCAGGATTTGAAAGACGCCAATAAAGGAAACGGCAGCCACAGCTACATTTTTGCGGTTCCTGAAACCGTAAAAGACAACAAACCGCATCAAATCAGCGTCCGGATCCACGGAACGTCGTATGTGCTGAGGGATTCGCCGAAGCGCTTGATCTGCGAAGCAAAGGTGCCCCTCTCTTCCGAGGCCCAGGCCCCGGCGGCTCCCGTGGTTGCGCCCCTGTCTGCGACGGTCAATGCGCCCTTTAGCACCATTTTGCCGACCTTCTACGATCCGGATTCGCCGGTGCTGACCTATACCCTGACGGGTTTGCCCACCGGTCTGAGCTTTTTGGCCGATACGCGAACCCTGAGCGGAATGCCCACTACCACCGGAACCCGGAGCCTGACCTATGCCGCCAGCGATGGCACGAACACGACGGTCATGACCGTCTCCCTTGTGGTGGAAGCGCAATCGTCGTCTCCCGTAACCGGGAATTTTGAGGGGTATCTGGACAAGGTGGAATGCGGCACAATTCGGGGGTGGGTCTGGGATCGCAACCGGCCCAACGAGCCGCTGACCGTCGAGTTTTTTGCCAACGGGCAGCCGATTGGGACGACGGATGCTAATATTTTCCGGCAGGATTTACTGACGGCCGGCAAGGGGAATGGCTATCACGTCTACCAATTTGCCACACCTAACGAGGCCAAAACCGGGCAGGCGGTTTCGATCAGCGCCAAAGTCAGGAATAGCACGTATACCTTGAAGGAATCGCCTAAATCGCTGACCTGCCCCAGAGTCAACCAGCCCCCTCTGCCGCCGGTTTCCGTGGATCCCCTGCTGGCGACCGTTTCCGTTGCGTTTTCGGTCACCCTGCCGGTTTTTACCGACCCGGATTCCCCTTCGCTGACCTACACGCTGACGGGTTTGCCCGGCGGTCTGGGCTTTGCGGCCGATACGCGAACCCTGAGCGGAACGCCCACCGCCACCGGAACCTGGAGCCTGACTTATGGGGCCAGCGACGGCGTGAACACGACCGCAACAACGGTTTCGCTGATCGTTGAGCAACCGGCTACCCCCGTAACCGGCGATTTTGAAGGGTTTCTGGATAAAGTGGAGTGCGGCACGATTCGGGGGTGGGTCTGGGATCGCCGGAAACCCAACGAGCCGCTGACCGTCGAGTTTTTTGCCAACGGCCTCTCGATCGGTACCGCGAAAGCGGATATGTTCCGGCAGGATCTGTTGGCGGCTGGCAAAGGCAATGGCGCCCACGTTTACCAATTCACCACGCCCGATGTCGTGAAAACCGGTCAGACTTTTCAGATCACTGCCAATGTAAAGAACAGCACGTATACCCTGAAAGGATCGCCCAAACCGCTGAGTTGTGCGCCCGCAGCGCGGTTGAGTGTGGTGTCGGCAGAAGATGAAAGTACCGGTGCGGAAGGGCTGTTCGTAACGCCAAACCCCGCTCAGGGTGAGTTCGAGGTGCGTTTTTATACCGAAACAACCACCGAAAGCGAGTTGTCGGTGGTCGATGAACTGGGCCGGTCTTGGTACAGCAAGAGTCTGAAAGGCACTGGTTTTCAGCGGCAAAAAGTGCATCTCTCGGGTGCAAAAGGATCGTATATCGTGGTGCTGCGGCAGGGGACGAAGGTTCGCAGCAAACGGATTCTGATTCGCCGGTAAGTCGCAGTGGGTAAACCGGATTCGAAAACCGGTTTACCCCGCTGCCCGCCCAATTGCCTGATAAAACCGTTCCCGGTAGGTATCCGAAACCGGAATGAGGGCCTGCTGAATGGTGATGCGGTCGCGTTCGATGGATTCGATTTTGTCGAGGGCAACGAGCCAGGATTTATGCACCCGGCAAAACCGGTGTCGGGGCAGGTGTCGCTCCAGATCGCCGAACGTTTCCAGCGTCATAATTTTTTCGGTACGCAGGTGAATGCGCCGGTAGTCGCGCATGCCTTCAATATACAGAATGTCATCAAAAGCAACTTTCTGGAGCCGGTATTCGGTTTTGACAAACAGAAACGGCGGGTGGTTTTCGATTGGGGCGGTTTTCAAGCCTGCCTGTGCGCGGGTTACGGCCTGCAAAAACCGGTCGAATGGATACGGTTTTAACAGATAATCAACGACTTGCAGGTCAAAGGCTTTGAGTGCGTAGTGATCGAAAGCCGTGGTCAGGATCACGGCGGGGCGTTTGGGGAGGGCTTCCAGCAACTGAAGTCCCGAAAAACCGTCCATTTCAATATCCAGAAAGACCAGATCGATGGGTTCCCGTTGCAGGATCGGAATGGCTTCCATGCCGTTGTCGACGGCATGGCTCAACATCAGAAACGGTACCCGTTGCACATACGCTTTGAGCCGCAGCATCGCCAGGGGTTCATCTTCAATGAGCAGACAGTTCATGCGCTTTTACGGGTAACAACAGGTTCACGCGGTATTCATTTTCCGTCGTCTGAATCGTCAACGTATACCGATCCTGGTACAGCAGGCTTAACCGCTGCCGGATCAGGTCATTGCCCAAACCGCCGGGCGTATCTAACCGGGTTGTGCCGGGGTCGACGACGTTGACGCACTGGAACCGGATCTGCGTTCCGTCAATCGAAATCTGAATGCGGATCGCGTCGCTGACCTTCTTGTTGGTCGCATACTTGAACGCGTTTTCAAGGTACGGCACAAAAAGCATCGGCGCAATGAGCACATCATCGGTTGGGCCGTCGATTTGCAGTTTCACAAAGCGTTCATTGGTAGTTCGGATTTTCTGCAAGTCGATGTACTTTCGGATGTAGTCCAGTTCCTGCGTCAACGGAATCAAATCGGCCTGGGTTTCATACAACACAAACCGCAGCAGATCAGAGAGTTTGTTGAGGTACAACGACGCCCTGGGCGCATCGTGTTCGATCAGGATGTCGATGTTGTTCAGGGTATTGAACAGAAAATGGGGATTGATCTGCGCTTTCAGTAAAGCCAGTTCGGTTCGCAACGTCTTGTTTGCCAGCGTTTCTTTCACATGAATATCGGCATACCAGGTAATGAAACCCCGGATGGTGGTGCCCAGAATGCCGTTGACCAGCGCAATTAACGAGAGGATGATAAACAGGATTTGCAGATCATTCACGGAGAGCCTGATGAGGAAAAAATTTTCAAAGACCACCGAAAGCAGGACCGAAAGAGCCACGGCAACCAATGCAATAATTCCCCCGGTGATGGCAATCGTAACCACCAGCCCCCAACGGATGAATTTCTGTATCTTCTGGGTCGTCAGATAACGAGGAACCAGCCACGAATAAAACGCGTAGAAACTGATCAATCCGGTGAGCAGCGAAATAGCCAGGATGGTCAGCCAGTCCTCCCAATCCCTGAAAGCCAATTCGGGCGTCTCGTTGGATAGTGCAAAAAGCAACGAAACCACCACCGCGTAGAGGAGCCAATAGCCCGCGTGCAGGAGAATAACCGTCGACTTTCTCATCGCTTCGTGGCGAAAAAATACCCCGCAATGGCTTCCGCTTCGCCTAGATTGATGCTGACACCACTCATATTCGCGGTAATGGCCACAATCAGATCGTTTTCCGGATACAGCAGCAGAAACGTCCGGCCTCCGTCGATCAGTCCGCCGTGGTGAATGAGCTTCCGGTTCTGCCGGTCGGTGCCGTTGCGCCAGCCCAAACCGTACTGCGTGTTTTGGCCATCGAGCAGGTGTTGCGGGGCAAAGAGCAAGGTCACCGTTTCTTTCCGAAGTGAAGTATTCCGGATCAGTCCTGCGCCCAGTTTCACCAGATCGACGGGCGTTGACAGAAGGCCGCCACCAGCCCATTTGTAACTGTTGTCTACAGCCGCAGCATGAACCAGCTTCTTGTTCCGGTGTTCGTAAAACCGCACCCGGTTGGTCACGATGCTGTCGCTGTAATCGGCACCGGTGTTGGTCATCGCCAGCGGGTTGAAAACCGCCGTCTGCATGTACGACAAATAATCCGTCTGGCTCGCGCCTTCGATCACCGCACTCAGCAGCGAATAGCCGTAGGTCGAGTAGTTATAGGCCGTACCGGGTTTGAACAGCAAACTGTCCTGACTGAAAATGACCAGGCCTTCCTGCACCGTGGCATACCGTTTCGGACACGCCAGCGGATCGCTGTTCCGGTAATGCCGGATGCCGGCGGTGTGCGTTGCCAGGTGTCGGCTGGTAAACGGGTATTTTTTGGCCGGGAAAGTCGGCACATACTGCTGAACGGGTGCGTCGAGATCCAGCTTTCCAGCCTCTACCAGTTTTCCAACCGCCAGTGATGTCATTGATTTCGAGACCGAACCCATGCGGAATTTCGTATTGATCGTTACGGGCAATTGCGCTTCCAGATCGGCCAAGCCGAAGCCTTCCGCCCACAGAATTTTGTCGCCCGTGCCAACTGCCACCGAGAGGCCCGGAATGTCCTGCCGTTTTCGCAGGGAATCGACAAAGTGTTCAGCCCGTTGGATGGCTTGTCGGTAGGCCTTGTCTTTGATGGGGCCTTTGGGCTGTCCAAAAATCGGGTGGAGGGAAAGCAGGAAAACGAGGAAGAGGAGCTTTTTCATGATGCGAACAGTCTGGTTTTAAACTTGCATCAAAATTGGAAGAACTCCACGCCGACTCAAAAATAGTTCTGCCAACCGGGGTAATTTGCCTGCAAAATACCGGTTTCAGTAAAAGGATAGAATTTTAAATGTAAAATGAGGAATGCTAAATGATAAAGTAGCTTTGCGCTCTTCACTTTTACATTCAGCATTCCTCATTTTACATCAGTAGTGTACGAAAGATGCATTTTTTTCCACCCTCTTTGGCTGTTGGCGTAGAACGATCTTTAGAATGGTTTTTTCTGATACTGTAACGCGAATGAGGGGTGGTTGGCCGCGTAGCGGACGGATGTTTGTAACGAAAAGACTACCCGGTTCCTCCCGCGTGCCTTTCATACCTTTGTTCGACACCCTCTTTGATTACCATTAACCGAATTATCTTTGGTAGTCACTCGGCTAAGCGGTGGGGGATGGATAAAAACAGCAGTGCCTTAGGTGCCTGACACCGTTACCTATGT
>NZ_QOWE01000013.1 GCF_003334855.1 Larkinella punicea | reverse complement strand
CTTCAATGCCAAGATCAAAGCCTTCCGGGCTCAGTTCAGAGGGGTAAGAAACGTCGAGTTTTTCCTTTATCGATTAACGCAGTTATATGCTTAAACCAAGATGCTCCACAACTTTTGCTCTTGATCCTCGTTAGCTCGTCGTCCAGCCCTTGTCTAAGGTTCTGAAGCAGATAACATACATGGTCCAAAGGAAAACGTTGGTACTGTGCCGCGTGTAGATTTCGCACAACGGCCCCTTCTGGTCCATCAGCAATTGCGCTGTCGATTATCGTAATGATGCGTTCCTGTAAGGGGAACGATGGTATCAGCAAAGGCTGCAGGTGTCGGCCCAGAATCCGGGCGGCTGTCTGCTCCAGCGAAACGGACGTTTCCAGCAGGCCAGCGTGTTGATCGTAGAGATCTTCTTCAATAATCTCCAGGTAGTTTTAAGTATAAAGGCAATGTCCGTCAGGTCTTTTACCCGGTGTTCCGGCCGATCATCGTAAGCAATCAGTTTAAGCACTACCATGCCTGGCAGACTGCACACCCGAAACGTAAACTGATCATCCAGCCTGATTAGCTGCGTACCATGTTCGTACACTTCTGAAAAGCCGGTTACCGCCAGTCGGGCTACACCCTCTCCCCGATTGAGCAGAACGTGATTCGTTAACTCCATACCGCCAAAAGGGAGCAAATCAACATCCGTTTGCCCAGCGTATTTTAGCGTGTAAGGCATTCCCCGAACTTCGGCAAAATCTCCCTGGGCCAGCAACGTATCTTTTAATCGGTAATAGTCAGACTCCTCAGGAACCAGCACCGCCAGGTCCAGATCGCGTGTCGCCCGGGGCGCTTCCAATCCGTGGACGGCCATTGTCAGGTCGCGTGCCACAGCACCTACCAGATAAAAGTCGATCCCAGTCTGTTCACAGGCTTGCTCAAGGTGCGCAAAGATGGGTTTGAACCGCTGCCGGTGAAATTCAGTCAAGGAGACACTGTACATATTTTTCATACATTTTTTGGGCCACTTCCGCATTGCGGGAATCCCGGCTGATCAACAGGTCGGCGTACACTAGCAGTGGATGAACCAACTGCCCCGGTTCGTCCGTCGGCCAAAATTTCTTATAAACCCGTATCGGGCCGTTCTCCGGATCAGGTAAAAGCCGCAATTGTTTCATGACCTCCCGGGTGGACTGCCGGGTATATACGATCCATTCCGCGGGCCGTAAAAAATCGGTATAGCCGTCCGCAGCAGGTTCTCCGCCCCACTGGGTCAGGGGCATTTCAAGCACCTGATTTTCCCAGTTACCGATCGATTCTTTCTTCAACAACCGGTAGCGTCCGATCAACAAACCCGGTTGTAATCGGGTGGCATAGGCCTCGATCCATTTATCCAGCAAGGTCTTTCGGCTGCTTAACTTCCATTCCCCGGTTCGAATTTCGGAGAGAAAGCCGCGTTGCTGGAGGCTGATCTTTACGCGATGGACCGTTTCCAGACTGGCTCCGGCTTGCTGGGCTATCGTTCGGATCGTTTCATTGATCAAATCGGGGTGCGTAATCAGCCAGTACGTAACGCGCAAACCGGCCCGGGTAAAGGCGTGGTCGGTCTTTTCCCCTATTCGCTTCAGGGGCTTTCGCCCTTCAATCCAGACGAATACCGGGAAACCGGCATTTTCTATGCGCAGGTAGGCATTGCCGGCCCTATCGATGTAGTTAATCCCTTGCTGCCTTAATTTCTCACCCAGTACGGAATTCACATAATCGGTCATCAAGGTCGGATTACTGGCGTTTTCAAGCTGGTTCAACAGTTGTCCCCAAACCAGACGTTGCGCTGATTGCTTGACTTCGACTGTCAGATTTACGCTAAATCCGCCCCGTAGGACCTGGATCACAGCATCATACTGCTTTTCCTTTAAATCTGATGGAATAATTTCGATGCTGAACGTAGGTAGTAACTCTGTCAGTGCTTCTAAACCTTCCTGTAAAAGTTGTCTTTCAGCTTTCATGTTCGACATTACTTCATGTTTGATAAAAACGAACAGGTAAAAATATCGAACAACCAGTAAAAAAACAACCAACTCCCTCATTAAAGTGAGCGTTGACTGCGCCCACGCGGATGCAAAAAATCCCAAAGCGTCGTCCCAGCCTGAAGGCCGTCGCTTTGGGATGTAGGAATGGTAAGCAAAAGTCTTACCGTTAAGCCGCCTTCTGCTGATACAAATACTTCTGAAAATCAATAAACGTAGATTGAATAGCAGCAGTCCCGCCCAACTTAGCTACGGCATCGGGTATCGAGTGATATTTTAACATCAGCAAGCCAGGCAGTTTTTCCCGATCCAGTTCTTCCACTCCGCTTTCGATGTATTTGTCCAGCACAAATTCCAAAAACTCTTTCTGCTGAGGGTCGAGCAACGCAAAAATGTGTGATTCGGCCTCCGCAACCCGGTCGGCGCGGCTGATGGGTTTTCTGGCAAACGAAATGTATTCCAGCACATCGAACAAATCACTGTTCTCGGCCTGAATCAGCCGCTGTAATACCCGCAATTCGTCTTTCCCGTAACCGGCGTCGGCCAGGTTGGCAAGCAGCGTTTTGCGCGTCATCGGGTTCGACCAGATCGCCCGCAGTTCGTCTTCGTTCTTGAAGAAGTCGGGCAGGGTGCCAAAAAGGGCGTTTAAAAACTCCTCAGCCGAAATCAACTGTCCGTCGGCACTCCAGAACGAGGTCGCCATCATGTGCTGAATTTCGCGGTCTTTTCCATCCCGCAGCTTGATTTTCAGCCGGGGTCTTCCAACACCTTCCTGCTCAGGTTCTTCAACCCCCGATGGTTTCGGCAGCGGTTTATACGGTCTTGGTTCAGCCGTTGCTTCCGGTTCTTCGGGCGGGCCGTCCCATTCGGGATCGATGAACTTCTTGTAGGCTCCGACGTAGTCGTAGATCGTGAAAAAATCCTTGCCCTCGAAAAGCCGCGTTCCCCGCCCGATAATCTGCTTGAATTCGACCATCGAGTTGACCGGCCGCAGCAACACAATGTTGCGGATGTTGCGGGCATCGACGCCGGTCGACAGTTTCTGGGAGGTCGTCAGAATGGTGGGAATCGTTTTCTCGTTGTCCTGAAACTCGCGTAGGTATTGTTCGCCCAGCGCGCCGTCGTTGGCCGTCACGCGCACGCAATAATTCGGGTTCCGGCTGGTTTTTTGCTGGTTGATCAGGTCGCGGATCGCCAGGGCGTGGTCCTGACTGGCGCAAAAGACAATGGCTTTTTCGCGCTGGTCGGCTTCTTTCAGGTAAATCTCAACCCGTTTGGCTTCGCGCTCCTTGATTTCAATGATCCGGTTGAAGTCGGTTTCGGTGTATTCCCGGCCGGTTTCAACCTCGCCTTCCACAACCACATCGTCGGGGCTATACAGGTAGTTGTCCAGCGTGGTCTGGATGCGCTTCACCTTGAAAGGCGTCAGAAAACCGTCGTTGATGCCTTCCTTGAGCGAATAGACATAAACCGGGTCGCCAAAATACCGGTACGTATCGGCGTTGACGTCCCGTTTGGGCGTGGCCGTCAGCCCCAGTTGAACGGCGGGCGAAAAGTATTCCAGAATGTCGCGCCAGGTGCTTTCGTCGTTGGCTCCGCCCCGGTGACACTCGTCGATGATGATGAAATCGAAGTAATCCGCCGGGTAAGCGCCAAAATAAGGAGCCGGGTTGCCATCGGCATCACGCCCGCTCATAAACGTCTGGAAAATCGTAAAGAAAATGCTGCCGTTGGTCGGCACGCTGCCCCGTTTCCGGATTTCGTGGGGGCTGATGCGCACCAGGGCGTCGTCGGGAAAAGCCGAAAACGCGTTGAAAGCCTGGTCGGCCAGAATGTTGCGGTCGGCCAGAAACAGGATGCGGGGCTGGCGCAAACCGTCGCGCCGGAGATTCCAGCGGGTTTTGAAGAGCTTCCAGGCAATCTGAAACGAAATGAAGGTTTTGCCGGTGCCGGTGGCCAGGGTCAGCAGAATGCGCGGTTTGCTGTCGGCAATGGCGGCCATCACGTTGTTGACGGCTCGCTCCTGGTAATACCGGGCGTCTTTGGAACCGCCGACACTCTCGAACGGCACGTCGCTGAACTGGTCACGCCAGTGGTTGGGTGTGTCGAAGGTCTTGTTCCAGAGTTGGTCGGGTGTCGGAAAAACCGCCACCGTGCCCTCCTGACCGGTTTTCATGTCGATGCGGTAAATCTCGTGCCCGTTGGCCGCGTAAGTGGTGTCGAGGCCGAGCAGGTCGGCGTAGTTTTTGGCCTGCGCCACGCCCTCGCCCACGGGCAGTTCGTTGCTTTTGGCTTCGATCACGGCCAGTTTGATGCCTTTGTAGACCAGCACGTAATCGGCGGTGAGCTTTTTGCCCCGCACGCCCCCGGTCTGAATTCGGCCCGCCGTGATGTGGTATTCGCGCAGGACTTTGGAATTGGCGACGACACCCCAGCCGCTGGCGGTCAGTTTGGGATCGATCAGTTCGGCCCGGGTTTCGGCTTCGTTCATACCAGTTCGGCGGCTTGGGCGGTTTTGAGTTCGCCCCGGAAGGCTTTTTGCAAAATGGCTTTTTTCAACTCGTCCAGATCCGCCAGCTTTTGCCGATAAATGGCTTCGAGTTTTTTAGTTTCGATGGAAAGAGCGTCGAGTTTGGCGACGATGGATTTGGCTTCTGATAATGGTGGCAACGGCATAATAAAACGGCCCAATGCTTCACCAGTAAAATGCTGAATACCGGCACCTGAACAATAATCTTTTAAATTTCCATTTTTATCGGATAAATACAGAAAGTAAACAAATAGCTTATTATATTCTTGTTTATTAAATCGCACTCGATGAATAGCTTTCTGAAAATATATTGGATAGTCTTCCTCCCAAATTGCAGCACGTCCTGGATACCCACCTTCACATATTAAAACATCACCTTTTTGAGCCGTATATTTTTCGGTTTCTTCTGGGCGAAAACGCATTTCCAATAAATCTGACAAATCTGTTTTAAACCATCTAACGTTAATATTTCGGAGATATCTCTGCGGAATCCCTTGATTCTTAGCTTTATCGAGCATTTTGCCTAGAGAATGCTTCGCTACCTCTTTAACTTTTTTAAATTCCCACCCTTCACCCGAATTGGCAAAAACCGACTGCAAATACGACTCAAACAACGCCCGGGCGTTTTGTAGATTCTTCTCCGCATTGGCTTTCGCCTGATCAATAGCCGCAAAAGCCTCATCCAGAATGGCTACGATGCGTTGTTGTTCGGGAAGCGATTTGGGATATGAAATTTCAACTTCTCTTATTTCCTCTAAATGTAGATTTGGTACACCTATTCCTTTCAACCTCCTATTGAATTGTTTTTTTGCCAAAGGAGAATTGATGAAATACAACATGAATGAAGGGAGTACTTCTTCTTTAACCCTCAAAAGAGCAAGACTTACGTATATGTCGAAAACTACATCTTTATCAACTATTGCCGCTACGCCAGTAGTCCCATTTTTTGCCAACAAAATATCGTTTAAACGAGGTGCAACCCGTTTATGCATTTCGACATGCTGTTTGGCATCAATGTATTTTACGTTGATCCAATCAATCTTTCCACTTGTTACGTTTTTTGATGACAAGAAAACGATACCGTCCTGAAAATACGTTGGTGTTTGATGGGTACCATCAGTGATCTTCTCGCAAACTTGGTTTAGCTGTTTTACTTCCCATCCCGTCTTCATACCAGTTCCCAAATACCGTTTAAAATGTCAGCACTTTCTTCGTCCAGGGCCCGCATTTCGGCCAGGATTTCCTGCGGTTCGCGTAAGGCGGTTTCTTCTTTTTTGTGCGGGTTTTTGGCCGAGAGGTCGTACGTAATCGGGTTGATGTCGGCCCTGTTCACCGTCCAGGAGTTTTCGGAGTCGGCTTTCGTTTGTTGCAGGGTCACAAAATCGGCGAGATCGCGCTCGTTCAGGGCGTTGGTTTTGCCGAGATTCCGGTCGAGGTTCAACTGGTAAAACCAGACGTTCTGCGTCGGCGCACCTTTCTCAAAAAACAGCACGACGGTTTTCACCCCCGCGCCCGTAAACGTGCCGCCCGGCAAATCGAGCACGGTATGCAGGTTACAGTTTTCGAGCAGCAGTTTGCGCAGGCTCACCGAGGCATTGTCGGTATTCGACAGAAACGTGTTTTTAATGACCACGCCCGCCCGGCCCCCGGCTTTCAGAATCCGGACGAAATGCTGCATGAAAAGCGAAGCGGTTTCGCCGGTTTTGATCGGAAAGTTCTGCTGCACTTCCGCCCGTTCCTTGCCGCCAAAGGGCGGATTGGCCAGCACCACGTCGTAGCGGTCTTTCTCCTGAATGTCGCTCAGGTTTTCGGCCAGGGTGTTGGTATGCACGATGTTGGGCGCTTCAATCCCGTGCAAAATCATGTTCATCGTGCCGATGATGTAGGCCAGCGATTTCTTTTCCTTGCCATAGAAGGTGCGTTTCTGGAGCGTTTCGAGGTCGCTGGTGGTCAGGTTCCGCCCGGTTTTCAGATAGTCGAATGCTTCGACCAGAAAACCCGCTGAACCCACCGCGCCGTCGTAAATTTTTTCACCCATCACCGGAGCCACCACCCGGACGATGGTTTTAATCAGCGGGCGGGGTGTGTAATATTCGCCCCCGTTGCGCCCCGCGTTGCCCATGTTCTTGATCTTGGATTCGTAGAGATGGCTCATCTCGTGCTTTTCAGCGTGCGTCCGAAACCGCAGCAGGTCGATGAGGTTGATCACTTCACGCAGGTTATAGCCACTTTGCAGGCGGTTTTTCAGTTCGCTGAAAATCTCTCCGATTTTGTATTCGATGGTGTCGGGGTGCTCGGCGTTGGCTTTGAATTTTTTCAGGTATGGAAAAAGTCGTTCGTTCACGAAATCGAGCAAATCGTCGCCGGTCAACGCAACTTGGTGGTCGGGCATTCCGAGCGGTGTTTTGGGAGCCGCCCAAACCGACCATTTGAATTCGGGGCCAATAATCGGCTGGTAGGCTCGACCCGAAAGTTCGGCCACCGTCTGTTTGTCTTGTTCTAAATCGTCAAGGTACTTTAGGAACAGCACCCAGGAAGTTTGCTCCACATAATCCAACTCACTACCACAACCGGCATCTTTATGCAAGATGTCATCGATATTCTTAAACGTCTGTTCAAACATGCTATTTAACTAATTGATAGTCTTGCAGATACAGACAACATTCGAAGCGGAGCGGTTTTTAAAATTCCTCATGTTGTCTGCTTATCCTCCTATTGCAAACATACATAATCCATTACGTTTTTCGCGGGAACAAGCAAAGTAAAGTTATATTATTGATTATCAGAAACTTGCATTATACATGGTTTTATCTTAGTAGTCTTTATGATAACTATTCGGATCGGCTCCGAGCAACGGAAACGCTTCGGTAACGCCGTTCTCAATAATTGAGAAGCCGGTCGAACGCGGTACGGTGTAGCCGTGGCCCGAATGATTGTTTGCGCCTGATGTGGCTTTGTCGCCGTAGATGTCGGGGTATTTCGCTTTGAGCAAAAAAATCAAAACCGATGTGTTGATTTTTGTCGGCTTAATAGTCGTTTTCTTTCCGTCAATAGGGCTCTGATTCAAGCTGTAGACAGGCTTTATAATCAAATCATTTTGTACGTAAAAGGCGATTTTTAGCTCATTCTCTTCATTAGGTTCTGAACTATTCCTTCTTTCAGTTTAAGTCCAAAAGAATAGCGCTTTATTACCTAATTATTGACGTGCTTTACGGCCTGAACCGACATTCTGTGAAACCTGCCCATTTTAGTGCGCTACTAGCCGGACCAACTGCGTTTTTTCTGGTTTTATTTTTTGCTGACCTAAACCCCGGCCATCCCGAGGTTACCAGAATGGCTGCGGTGACCGTATGGGTGGCCATTTGGTGGCTCACCGAAGCAACCGACCTGGCCGTGACGGCCCTGCTGCCTTTCATCCTCATTCCGATCCTGGGCATAGCCGATTCGCAAACGGTGGCGGCCCAATATATGGATCAAACCATATTTTTATTTATTGGGGGTGTGCTGCTCGCTTTTGCCATTGAACGGTGGAACCTGCATCAGCGAATTGCCTTGTCCATTTTATCGAAACTGGGAACCAACCCGGCCACCATGCTGGCGGGCGTGATGGGCGCTACTTTTTTCATTTCGATGTGGGTGTCCAATACGGCTACCGTCATGATGATGCTCTCTGCGGTGCTGGGCATTATCATTCAGGTCGAAAAACACAACCTATCTCCTTTTCAAAAAAATGCGATCGCCAAAGCCATGCTGCTGGGGCTTGCTTACGCGGCATCCATTGGTGGCATGGCCACCCTGGTGGGAACGGCCACGAATCTTGCTTTCTACAAAATATATCTGGATGCTTACCAGGATGCCCACGACATGAACTTTGTCAGTTGGTTTGTGCTGGCTTTTCCTATTGCCGTACTCTTGTTGACCGCAGCGTTTTTTATACTGAAATTCTCCTTTCTACGCCATGCCAAAAAAGTGGTATTCGACCGCAGTTACTTCATTGCCTCCCTCCGGCAATTGGGCAACATGGCTTTTGAAGAAAAGATCGTATTGACGGTTTTTGTGATGACCGCCTATTTGTGGTTTGGCCGAAAAGATATTGATTTTGGCTCTTTTCACATAACCGGCTGGAGCCATCTTTTGGGGACACAGGCATCGTTTATTACGGATAGCACGGTGGCTATCGGAATGGCATTTTTACTATTTCTAATCCCTTCGAAAAATGAGAAAGGAAAAATGCTGATGAGCTGGGAAGAAGCGAAGAAACTTCCGATCGGCATCATCCTCTTGTTGGGCAGTGGTTTTGCTTTGGCAAAAGGCTGCGATCAGTCGGGGCTAAGCACCTGGCTGGCCCAGGAACTGCTTTTTTTAAAGGATGCGTCCCCCGTTGTTGTCATCGCCGGCATTTGCGTTATCGTTTGTGTCATTAGCGAACTGGCTTCCAATGTTGCCTGCATCCAATTGGTGCTGCCCATTTTAATAGCCATTCAAAAAGTAACCCACCTGCCCCCATTAATGCTGATGGTGCCTGCCGCGCTGGCTGCGTCGCTCGGGTTTATGCTTCCCGTAGCAACCCCGCCCAATACGATCGTGTTTGGCAGTGGGCGGATCCGTGCGGCTGATATGCGCAATGCCGGGTTGCTGCTCGACGTTGCAGGCATTGTTATCATCACAGCCGCATCCATGATGATCCGGCTACTTATCTGGAAATAAAGACCGTGAATGCACGAGAAACAGGCTCGTAATGTCTCAAAAACCTCTCTACTCTACCGACCACTCGACCTCCGACCAGTTTACATCCTGCGGCAATAGGTTCTTTTTGGCCGCCAGTGCCGCTACCCGACCGGCAGCCTGGCCCATGTAGGCGGCATTACCCGTGACCCGGTAGCTCGAATGGGCCACAAAATCGCCACTGATGCAACGACCCGCCATCATCAGTCCCTGCACATCTTTGGCGATCAACGCCCGCACCGGAATATCGTACGGTTTGCTGGTAGTACCCCGGTTGTAGGCCGTCGTGGATTCCGGCGGGTCCGGCACCGCAAACAATGACGTCAAACGCATCGACCACCGGAATATCGCGGGCGGGTTCGCTGAGTGTATTCGCGGCCGGGGCATGGACGGTCTTCGACAAACCGGAAAGGGGTAACGAGGCCGAAGCAGCAGCCAGGGTTGTTGCTAAGAAGTCTCTGCGTTGCATATCGGAAAAAGTTAGTATTCTGTGTGTAAATTGGTTAACCCACTCTTGTTTCCTTTGCCACTCCGGTCAATCGCCGTTAAAAGAGACTTCTGAATGATACCATCCGTTTCGATTTGCATGCTTACTTTTCCTGTCCCAACCACGCCAGCAATGCAGCACGTTCAGCCGTTGACGACAGGCTTAGGTGTTTTCCCTTCGACGGATATAATCGCTCCAATTCCGATGTAGAAACCGGCTGCCCGGCTCCGTTCACGACACCGGCCAGCCAGACGGAACGGGGCGCGAGGGCTGCTACCAGATCGGGGAGATCATAGGTGTTAATCGCACCGGCCACAACCGACGGTACATACCGGGGCAGATACTGCTCCTGCTCAATCAGGGAACGATACGTGCCCAACCCGTTAAGCAGCGCCAGCCGACCGATGGCCGGTGTCAGCAGGGTAGCGTGCAGAACATCAGGCACAAACGTGCCAACACCCACCGCCGAAACCGTTGTAGTGCCGGTTTTCCTTTTAATAAATTCGGTGAGCAACTGAATCTCTTCCATCCGAACGGCGACCAGACTTTTCCGGGTCAGGATGCCCGCAAACCACAGGTTCAGCGATGTGCTGTCAAGCTCCGAATCACCACCGGGCAGATCCGCCTGGGCCAGTTCACCCGCTCCGCTCAGGTCGGGCAGCACCACGTCGTAACCGGCCTGTACCAGTTGATCGGCCACACCGCCTTTTTGTGCGGCTCCGGCTTTGCCTTTCGAGTCGATGTAAAGCACGGTTTTACCGATACTTTTTTCCGGTTTAAACCACAGAACCGGCAGGTAATACGCTCCCGGCCCTTTCACCAAATACCGCTCCAGATCGTATCCATCACGCGGAAACTTACCCGAAAAAATCACTTCGCCCAAGGTCGGCGGTGTGTACCCTGTCAACGCAATTACTTGCTTGACAAGAGTTTGCGATGAGTTACCAGCAATACTTTGGGGAGCAACTGCCGACGCCCGTTTTTGGGTTAACGAAAACAGGGTTTCGCCTTTCAGGGCGGCAAATACGTTGCCGGTCGGTGTCACATTGAGTTCTTCAGCCCGAAACGCCGGAATTTTCTCATCGGCACTGGAGCCGGGATTGTTGAGGTGTTTCTGAAAAAAAGCGTACGTCGCTTCCCGGTTTTTTTGCGTGGAAGCATGGGGAGCATCGTCTTCGACCATGCCCAGATTCGACTCCGCGCCGAGGGCTTTATACGCCTTTTTGGCTTCGTCGAACAGTTCGCGGGCACCGTCCATGCTAAACATATCGCGGGTGGTCGTTACCATCAGCGTCGGACGCGGAGCGCGCACTTCGACCAGATCGCCCAAATCCAGTCCTTTCGCCAGCATCCCGGTCAGGATTTGTTCGGCGTCCTGCGGCCCGTTGGAACGCAACAATTTATCGTAGGTCGTCAGATAACACTCCGGCGCAGCCGCCCGAATCCGGGGATCCATCGCGGCCAGATACGCACTCTGCGTGCCTCCCCCCGACCGGCCCGTTACGCCAATCCGCGTAGCATCAATTTCGGGGCGGGTCAGCAGATAGTCTACGGCCCGGATGCCATCCCAAACGAAATACATCGCCGGTGTTACGCCGGCCACAAAGGATTGCGCGCCGGGATACGAGTGTTCCAGTGTGGGTTTAAGTCCGGCAAATCGTCTTCCTTCCGTTTTTTCGTATTGAATTCGTTCACCCTGCCCGATCGGGTCGAAGGCCAAAACCGCAAAGCCTTTTTTGACATAATTGAGAATCATCTGCTGATAGACCCCGCTCCGAAAGGCTGGCGCACCGTGCCCACTGCAAAATACGATGGCTGGCAGGTTTTCGCGTTTCCCCGCAGGCATGAACAAAGCCGCCGTCACGTAATACTTTGGCAGGGACTCGAAGTAGAGTTTTTCGACCGTGATGCCATCCCGTTCGAGTTTGCCGGTTACGACCGGATTGAGGGGTGTTTTTTCGGGAAAGGTCCCAAAAGCTTCCTGCAATTTTTGCCGGACTACGGTTTGCCGCTTCTGCCAGTCCTGTTGCGTTCTCAACGCCTGAACCATCTTTTTGCGCTGTTCCAGTTGCCCGAAGGCCTGTTCGCACAGATGCCGGTAGAGCGCGCCCGGCTGACCATGATAGTATTTCCAGTACGGCAATACGGCCAGGTCGTCCTGCGCCCGTACGAACGTGGTCAGACCAAGGCTGATGCACAGCAAAATCGGGAGAATGACTGGTTTCATGGCTCTCATTTATTTCTCCCTGGCTACGATTTCCAACGTGTTTTTCCCCGCCAAAGCCGTTGATTTTAGTTCCAGCACGATGCGGTACACGACATTACCCAGCGACCGGCTCAATTTTGGATCATCGATCTCCTTTTTTTCGACGGTGGCCGACAGGGTTTTCGGGTCGTAGCGCATGAGCAGGTCAAACCCATTGCCCTTCAGCACCAGTTCGCCGGGTTTGGGTTGCTCGCTGGGCAAGGTGGTCAGAAAATGCAGCCGGGTTTCGCCCGTTCGGGCCGTTAATTGGTAGGCATCGCTGACGACAAACTTTTTACCGCGTTCCAGTTCATAGGCGCGTTCCCAGCTTTTTACCCCGGCCTCTTTCGGATAGGCTCCGCCGATGTCAGTTGAAAAACGAACACCGGTTTTTGTGGGAGAGAAAATCGAGTGCCGGGCCGTAAAGTTTCGCCCCTCGTGCTGGGCAAAACCGTTGATGTGCGGGACGTTGTGGTAGTCGGACTGCATCGTCCAGATTTTATAGCGGTCTTTGCTGAACGTTTCGCGGGTGTATGTGCCTACGCCCGCATCGATCAGAACCGGGTTGCCGTTATAAAACAGGATGAACGAACCCACGTCGTTGTGGTTATGCTGTTCGCCGTTGTGGCCGCCTTTGGCCGCGAAATAAAATCCCTGCGCGGAACCTTCGCGTTCGCGGGCAATCGCTACGTCCAGGTTCGGCAAATAGTATTCCTTCAACAACGGTTCGGCCGGCGAAACCGTGCGCCAGTCGGCGGGGCTGAACAGATTCACCAGATTGCTCTCCAACCGACCGCCCAACATTGCTTCGACCGGACTGGTTTTGTTCAGTACATACGCCCCAAATCCCTGCATAACCGGGTCCTGAATGGCTTTGCCAATCCGGTAGATCCGTCCGCCATCGTGACGGAGTTTTGCCTGGGCATCGGCAAAATTGACGTAGTATTCGCCCTGGCTGACGTAGACCCGGTAGATGTACCGCCCCATATTTCGAACGAGTTCATTCCCGTAAATGTCAATTTTGCCCCGGCTGGCTTTTTGCAACAGCGACAGGTAATCGAACATGCGTCCTCCGGCCGCTCCCCAGTAGCCCGGTCCTTCGCTACACCCGCCGTCTTCGGGATACGAATTGATGAAAAGATCGACGGTCTGCATGGTTTTGTAGATACCGTCTTCGCGTTTCTGCGGATCGGTTTCCAGCAGCAGCACGCAGGTCAGCACGTTGTAGCTGCACCAGGGCGTCCAGTTATTGACCCGGCCCTCGCCCCAGCCTGTAATCCACCAGTAATCGTTGCGCTGGTAAAACGGTTCGAGCACTTTGGCGCGTAATTCCTGCTCAAGTCGTTGCGCAATGATGGGGCTAATCTGGTCGAACGTCTCGTGAAAATAGTACCAAATCCAGGCCAGATCAGCGGCCGTATCGCCCGTCACCAGGTCAATGATCGGGTTGTTTTTATCGGGCAACAGCGTGGTGATGTTGGCAATCTGGCCTTCGTAACCGTACATGTAAAAATGGGCGGGCGAACTCCAGACGGTTTGTTCACAGTAGGCAAACACCCCATTGATCAGATCGTCCAGAAACCGCCCTTTGCCTTCGACCAGTTCGGCCAACGCCAGCGACCGCAACGCGTCGAGCTTAGCCCGATTCACCGTATCGGCGGCCTCGCGGTTGCCGGTTCGGCTGTAGGTCAGGTAGAGCGATGCCTTCGTGAGGGGCCAGCCATAGCCCAGGTATTTTTCACCTTCCCGGATGGCCTGGGTTTTCACCGCGTCGGGAAGGCTGGCCCAGCCCTGTCGATCACCATAGGCCGGAAAGTCTACCCATTCAGCCCCCTTCACGACCGATGTACTGACCTGTTTGCGCGAAAAGCTCCCGGTAAGCAGATTTCGCTTTGCCTGACAAAACCCGGTTTCCCAGGCGAATACCAACAAAAAAACAATCGTGTAGCGCATCATTTTCGGTTACTGTTTCAGAAGTTTCAGATGCCGGACATCCGGTATCGAATGTTGCCCGTCGAACTCGACGGTTCCAGATTTCCCAGACTCTCCGCAAAACTAAACTCCAGATACGTGTCGGCTCCGGCCAACGCCGGACCGCGTACACCCTGTTCATTGATGGTGCCGCCCCCTTTATCCGTACCGCCATTTTCCATCAGAGCTTTCATCTGGGCGCGACCTTCGGGCGTGTTCCCATAGGCATACCGCCAGCGCCGGATCAGTCGCTCAGGCAAAAAGCCACGTATCGATCACCGGAGCGCGTGTTGAGTTTGCCCCCGCCACAGGCAATCACGATGTACTGTTTGCCATTGACCACGTAGGTACTGGGCGTGGCATACCCGGCGGCTGGCAGTTTCATTTCCCAAACCACCTGACCGGTCTGTTTGTCGAACGCCCGAAATTTTTCATCCCGACTGGCCGCAATGAACACCAGCCCACCCGCCGTAACCAGGGGACCACCGTAGTTGTCGGTTCCGGTAATCGGCACGCCTTTTTTCGTGAGTTCGGGATATTCGCCCAGCGGCACCTGCCAGCGATGTTCGCCGGTGTTCAGGTCGATCGCCGTCAACGTTCCCCAGGGCGGACTGCTAACCGGATAGCCGTTGCGGTCATACCAGCGGTTGTAGCCCGTGTGCTGATAGGGAATCACCGCTTTTTGCGTTGAAACGACCGGTTTCTCTGCGGTTTTGTTGAACAGAAAATCGACAACAGCGTCGCGTTCGGCCGGCGAGATGTGCGAGAACGAGGGCATCATGCCCCGCCCTTTCAACAACACCTGCACCACCTGATCGCGCGAAAGCCGGTTGCTCACCTGCACCAGCGACGGGTATGAGCCATCGTGGTTGCCTTTGCGGTCCGTTCCGTGGCAGGCCGAGCAATACAACTGATACTGCGCGTTACCCGCCACGGCTTGCTGACCCGCGTTCGGCGACGGCTGCTGACGGGGAATGAGCGACGTATAAACCGGCACTTCTTTCGAAGGTACGTACAATATGCCTTCGGGGTCGGTTGCCGCCCCGCCCCACTGCGCCCCGCCGTCGGTTCCCGGAAAAAAAACCGTCATCTTGCCCGTTAGCGGAACATACGGACCAGTATTGGCTTTCCGCAGCACGTCCACCAGCGAATCGCGGCTGGCGGCAAACGAATTGATTTCTTTTTCGGTAAAAGACTGACGGGCAAACGGGGCGGGTCGCTGCGGAATGGGCTGGGTTGGGCTCGCCTGTTCACCCGAAACCACTTCCTGGGGAAAGGGCGTTTCTTTGATCGGAAAAATGGGTTTGCCCGTAACACGGTCGAACACAAACGTAAAGCCCTGCTTCGTTACCAGGGCCACCACGTCGATCTTTCGGGGCCGTCCGTCGGGGCCTTTTTGCGTGATGGTAAGCAGATTGGGCGGAGCAGGCGGATCACGGTCCCAGATGTCGTGATGGACGAGCTGATAATGCCAGAGCTTCTTGCCCGTAGCAGCATCAAGTGCCAGTAAACAATTGGCATACAGGTTATTGCCTTTTCGGTTACCCCCGTAAAAATCGTGAGCCGCCGAGCCGGTTGGGGCGTAAAGAATGCCCCGCTCGCGGTCGATCGCCATCCCCATCCAGGGGTTAGCCGCCCCAATCCGCTGGCGCGGATTGGCCGGCGACCAGGTTTCATAACCGGGTTCGTCTTTCATCGGAATCGTGTGGAACGTCCAGACCAGTTGGCCCGTCCGGGTGTCGAACGCCCGAATATCGCCCAGCAAAGCCGTTTCGCTTTCCGAAAACCGGGCACCGACGATGATGCGGTTTTTGTAGATCGTATTGGGCGTATTGGACACCACGTAGTGATCGGCGCCGGGTCGCTCGATGCCGGTTTTCAGGTCGATCCGTCCGTGATCCCCGAAACCATCGATGAGTTTGCCCGTTCGGGCATCCAGCGCGTGTAGCCACGAACCGGCTCCAAAGAAAATCCGTTGGTCGGTTCCATCGGCCCAGTACGTAACCCCCCGGCTGGTGGTGCCGCCGTTATCGGTCAGGGCCGTTTTCCAGATGGGTTTACCCGTAGCGGCTTCCACCGCAAACGCCTGGGTATTCGCCGACACGCCGTACAGGATGCCATTGATGATGAGGGGATTGCATTGCATCTGGGTGCGATTGCGCACTGTATCGGCCCCACCCGACGCATACGTCCAGGCAACTTTCAACTGCTTGACGTTGGTCCGATTGATCTGGTCGAGTGGCGAGTAATGGCTCCGGGAGCCATCGCCATTGTATTCGGGCCAGTCGGTCGTGACGTCGGCCAGTTGAAAAGCCAGCGCGGCACTAAACGCCAGACAGCCTCCCAGGGCCAGTAGTCTTTTCTGCATCGGATGGTTTAGGAAATAAGGCTATTTCGTGTGCTAAAAATAGTGCTGGATGGCTTTCGGATAATCGGCAAAGGCGAGTTCTGGCTCCGCAATTTCGGGATGCCACATTTTTTCCCATTCCAGACTGTAATAGCCAGAATAACCGCCCGCTTTCAACGCATCGATCGCTTCCTCAAGTGGGGCTTCGCCTTTGCCAATAAACGTATAGGCGGGTTTTCCGGCCACCATACGACCATCTTTGATGTGGGTATGGCGGATGTATTTTTTGAGCGTCTGATACACCTCCGCCGGTGGCTCTTTGGTGATCGACCACATATTGAAGATATCCCAGATCAGCCCAACGTTCGGATGCCCGGCCTTTTGCATAATCTCAAGCAAGACGTCTTTCCAAACCACCTCGCCGTGCGACTCCAGCAGCACCGTTACGTTGGCATCTTTGGCGTATGTTCCCAGTTCCAGCAGGTTTTCGCTAATGAGGTTGATGGTTTGCTGCCGATCCTGATCCTTGGGTAAATCGTTGGGGAAAACCCGAACGTACGGGCAGGCGAGTTGCCGGGCCAGGTCGATGAACCGTTTGGCTTCGTCCAGGTTTTTCTGCCGTTTGGCCGCATCCATCCAATGCAGATTGGCCGACGAGCCTAAATTGCAGATTTTAAGGTTATTATCCGCAAACAACCGGCGTGTTTCGGCAATGGCCGTGCTGAACTCCGGGCGTTTGGGCAGGAACATCTCTTTTTCCAATCCCCGGATTTCAATGGCTTCGTACTTTTCGGCAACGGCGGTTTTGACGATTTTCGACAACGGCCAGGTCGGGCAACCCAAGGTAGAAAATGCCAGGCGCGGTTTGGCTTTTTTGACCGTCAAGCCCAACGTGGCCACCCCGGCGAGTCCGACGGCGGTTTGTATAAATGTTCTGCGTGTAGTCTTCATTTGTAGGGAAGAAAAGGCAGTGGCTTTTTTACTTGCTCCTGTGATTCCTTTGAACCGTTAATTCGGAGTGCGTGGGTCGTGGATGTTCCGGTGCGCCAGGCGTAGCGACCCGTCAGGAGCAGACAGCGAGTTCGTCTACAAACGGAGTGAGGTGAATAGGGCAAGGGCTTTACATGTCATAGGAAGCATTCGACTGCCTAAAGACAAGTAAAGCCCTTACAACTACGTACAGGATCGTTGATAATCTTCTAGAATTGTACAACGCGCTCATACGCTTTCTTCGGCTGGCCGTTCTGATCGAACAGCAACGGATAATCTTTGCGGCCCGGAACCGGGAAGTTATCCAGCCAGGAGTACTTGTCGCTCAGATTCCAGAATGTAACACCCGTGATCTTGTCGCGGTGCTTGCGAAACACCTCAAACAGCATTTTATAATGAGCGGCCTGTTTGTCGTTCATCTCCGGTGTAAATTCGCTTTTGTCCGTATCTTTTCTGGCACGACGCTCGTGTTCTTTGGGATACACCGACACGTCGACCTCCGTGAACTGGATTTTGAGCCCCAGGCTGGCAAATTTGGTAATGGACTCCTCCAACTCCTGTTTGGTAGGCTCATAAATAGACCAATGCGCCTGCAACCCCACCCCGTCGATGGGCACTCCTTTCGCTTTGAGTTTCTTTAGCAACTGGTAAATCCGCTCCCGCTTCGAGGCATTTTCGGTATTGTAGTCGTTGTAGAAGAGTTGCGCGGAGGGGTCGGCTTCATGGGCGTACTGAAATGCCTTCTCGATATAGTCTTCGCCGATGATCTCGTAGAATTTCGATGGGCGGTAAAGGCTTTTTCCGGTATCGGGAACGGCTTCGTTCACCACATCCCAGGCGTAGATTTTCCCTTTATACCGGCCCATGACGTCGGTAATGTGCCGTTTCAGACGGGCCAGCAACACCTCCCGGCTCACGGTTTTACCCGTTGAGTCGGTGAAAAACCAGCGGGGCGTCTGGTTGTGCCAGCAGAGCGTATGCCCCCGCAGTTTGATGTTGTTCTGCCGGGCAAAGTCGGCGATGGCGTCGGCATCTTTCCAATTGTAGCGGTTTTCTTCGGGATGAATCGGGCCCATCTTCATGGCGTTTTCGGGCGTCATGCTGTTGAACTGGGCTTTGATCAACTCCGCATCCGGGCCGGGCTGCACCATGCGCGGGTTCACGGCCACGCCAATCGGAAAATAGTCTTTGTAATAATCCTTTAGCCCTTTTTCGGGAGCCACGAAGCCGACCGACAAGGCAATCAACACACAGGAGCTTAGTTTACGCATGGTCATCATGGGTTCGTACTGTTGATAAAACCGAAGAAAACCTGTAAGATCTGGGCGACCCCGTCTTAAAGACCTTACAGGTAGGTTTGGGCGAGTTCGGTTCCAAGTAATGAAGAAATCTTATTTGTAAGCGTCGATGGTTTTAATCGTACCGTCCGGATTGTGGGTCAGTTCGGTTACTTTCACATTCCGGAGGTGGGTCTTGCCGGAGAGCTGGACATCGTGGTAGAATAAATACCATTTTTTATCAACCTGCACGATGGAATGGTGATTGGTCCAACCCAGAACGGGTTTCAGCACCAGACCTTTGTAGGTAAACGGCCCATACGGGTTGTCGCCGATGGCGTAGCAGAGATTATGCGAATCGCCGGTCGAATACGAGAAGTAATACTTGCCGTTGTATTGGTGGAGCCAGGCCGCTTCGAAAAACCGTTTGTCGTTGTCTTTCTCCAGAAACGGTTTCCCGTTTTCATCCAGAATCTGCACTTCCCGAACCGGCTCGGCAAAGGACTTCATGTCATCACTCAGCCGGGCAACGCGGGGCAGGTAAGCCACCTCATTTTTCTGTTTCAACGCCCCTTTCGGGTCATACTGATTGTTGTCCCAGCGCTGCAACTGACCACCCCAGATACCCCCAAAGTACAAATACGCTTTGCCATCGGCATCCTGAAAAACCGTGGGGTCGATGCTGTAGCTCCCGTTGATGGGTTCCGGTTCGGCCTTGAACGGCCCGGTCGGGCTTTTGCTGGTGGCTACCCCAATCCGGAAAATATCCTGTTTGTCTTTGGCTGGAAAATACAGGTAATACGTTCCATTTTTGTACGTCGCATCGGGTGCCCAGAGCTGGCGACCGGCCCAGGGAACATCTTCGAGGCTGAGCGCAACCCCATTGTCTTTGACCTTTCCCCCAATCTTATCCATCGACAGGACGTGGTAGTCGCGCATGGCAAAATGGCCCCCTTCGTCATCTTCTTTGACGTCTTTCGCATCAATGTCGTGGGAGGGATAGATGTAAATTTTGCCGTTGAAAACGTGCGCCGAAGGGTCAGCCGTGTAAATGTGCGATACCAATGGCTGCGAAATTGGATTTTTGCCCCCGTTGGTTTGCGCAAAGGTAGTCAGTGAACAACCCATGAGGGCCGTCAGCAATAGCATTGTGTAGGCTCGTTTCATCATATTCGTATAAGGTTAAAAAATAAACTGCGGCATCCCGGTTCTGAAACGCCCATTTACTTGAACAGCACCTGCGAAAATCCAAACAGATCGTGCCGCCAGACCGGCCAGGTGTGACCGCCCGCGTATTCGCTGTACTGGTATTTGATGCCCAGGTCGTCGAACTTTTTCATCATGACCTGGCAATTCTGATGCGCAATATCCTCTTTTCCTCCCATTGATATCCAGAGGTTTTTGAGATTGCCGTTGATCGTTGCGGCATTGGTTTTCATGAATTCGTACTGCGGATCCGACAGCTTGGGATTGTTGGCAAACCAGCCCGAACTGAACACGCCCAGTGATGAAAACAGATCGGTGTTCTTGATGCCCGCGTACAACGTCTGTAAACCGCCCATCGAGAGTCCGGCCAACGCCCGGTTTTTGGCGTCGGTGGCTACCCGGAAGTTGCCTTCGACAAACGGAATGGCTCCCTGTTTCAACTCGTTTTCAAAAGCGTGCAGGACGTTTTCGTTAAAACCGGCCAGACCGCCCGCGTTGGGCATGTTGCCATCCAGCATTACAATTACCATTGGTTTTGCCTTCTGTTCAGCAATCAGGTTGTCGAGAATCATCCCCGTTCGGCCTTGCGTGGCCCAGCCGCGCTGGTCTTCGCCCCCGCCGTGCAACAAATACAAAACCGGGTATTTCTCCGCCGACTGATCATAACCCGGTGGGGTGTAAACGTACATTTCACGCCAGGCATTCGACGCTTTTGACAGGTAGCGTTTGATCCGGATTTCGCCATGTGGCACGTCTTTCAGGGCGTAATACCCGCCGTCCCGATCCGGGATTTCAATACCACTCGCCATCCGTCCCATGCCATAAAAGGTTTCGCTGGCCGGGTCGACCACCGCAACGCCATCGATCAGCAGGGAATAATAATGAAAACCCCGGCTGATGGAATCCGTTGTGACGGTCCAGAAACCGCTCGTGTCTTTTACCATCGCATACTTTTTACCCAGATCGATCTGCACCCGCTGAGCTTCCGGCGCTTTGACCCGAAAAACAACCCGGTTATCGGGCAGAATCTGCGGGTATTTCGCGGACCGGATGTTGGTCGAAGCGGGGGTACCCAGAATCGTAAATTTTGTCAAAGACGCCACATCGACGGGTTTGAAAAGAAACTGGGAAAACATGTACAACCCGTTTTTCCAGACTTTGAAGTCGTGCACGCCCGGTTCGATGTAATACACGTGCGGAACCTTGTTTTCGTAGAGGTAATCGTGGGTGCGTTTGCTGAATGTGATCAGTCCATCGGCATCCCCGCACGAAATCCAGAGCAGTTTCAACTGTTTTTTGGCTTCCTCCGGGTTAGGCACCAGTTCTTCCGGTTTTTTCGTATTGGGGGCCGACGAAAAACCGCCCACCCAGGCAAACCGGTCCAGATTACCCAGACCAAAGTTCAACGATTGCCCTCCGCCCATCGACAGTCCGGCAATGGCCCGGTGTTCGCGGTCTTTCAGGACGGAATACTTTTTCTCTACAAACGGAATCAGATCGGTCAACAAATCCTTTTCAAACGTCGCAAACGCTTCCACTTTGTCTTTGTCGAAGACGTTGCCAACGGCGCGGTCGTCTTTCATGGCGCGGCCGTTGGGCATGACCACAATCATCGGCTCCAGTTTGTTTTCGGCATACAGATTATCCAGAATCACCTGCGGTTTGCCCCCCCGGAGCCACTCTTTCTCATCGCCCCCGATGCCGTGCAGCAGATACAGCACCGGATATTTTTTCTTTTTCGAATACCCTGGCGGGGTGTAAATCAGGGCCTTGCGAGTGGTGCCGACGGTTTTGGATTCGTATTGTACCGAATCCATTTTGCCGGTAGCAATGCCCTCGCGCACCTGATCGAAGCCTTTGGGCATTTCTTTTTCGATGGTTTGCGAATGGGCCGTTGACAGGCTCAACAGAGCCACTACAATGGCGATCAATGCTTTTTTTAGAAATAAATTATGCTTCATGTGTTAGATAGTTTTGGGGCTGTCTTACCCCCAACCCCCTAAAGGGGGCTTAAACATCCGGATCAAAAAGCCCCCTTTAGGGGGTTGGGGGTAATGTAACTATTTAAACAGCAACGGGGCTACCTCATGCAAACTGCGACGCCAGGTCAGAAATTCGTGGGCGGTTTTTTCGGAGACGTACGAAACCGCGTTGTAACCGGCCGCTTTCAAATCGGCGGTCGCCTTGTTCACGCGATCCGGATTTTCTTTGCTGCCGCAGCTCAGGAAGATCAGTTTGGCTTTCGACTTATCTTTCAGTTCTTCCGGCGTATAGATGCCACCGCTGAGGAGGGCATACGATCCAAAAACATCCGGTTTGTTGAGCGTAATGGCGTGGGTTTCCATGCCGCCCATCGACAGCCCGGCCATGGCCCGATTGTCTCTGTTGGCCAGGGTGCGGAAGTTGGCATCCACGTACGGAATCAGTTCGTCGACCAGCACCGTCTGGAAATGTTCAATTTTGAAATCTTTCATCCGGCCCCATTTCACCTCGTTGGTCATGCCGTAGGTCATCACAATGAGAAACGGCTTGATTTTGCCTTCCGCAATCAGGTTGTCCATGATCAGATTCGCGCGTCCCTGGTTGCTCCAGGCGGTTTCGTCCTCGCCCCAGCCGTGTTGCAGGTAGAGCACCGGATATTTTTTCGATTTCTCTTTTTCGTAACCCGGTGGCGTATACACAAACGCCCGGCGTGAGGTGCTGGTGCTTTTGGACGGGAAAAGAATCTGCTGCACGTTGCCGTGGGGGACGTCCTTCAGGGCGTAAAAGTCCTGATCGTGCGCGGGAATTTCAATACCGCTCTCCCACCGGACCGATCCGTAATAGTTCAAAGCGCCGGGATCGTTGAAGGTGCCGCCGTCGACGGTAAGGTGGTAATAATGGAAGCCTTCGTCCATCGGTCCTTCCGTGGTGCCGGTCCAGAAACCATCGTCTCCTTTGGTTAGTTTGGTTCCGCCCCGTCCGCCCAGCCCCAGGCTCACCCGAACACTATCGGCTTTGGGCGCCTTGATCCGAAACCGGGCGTACCCCTGGGAGTTTACCTGCGGATATTCCTGCCCCGGCTGGTTTAGGGTAGAGGGTTTGAAATCCTCGGCCACCACCGGTTGGGTGGCCTGCGAAAAACAGGTTGTGCTGGTCAACGCGGCTGCGAACAAAACCGCTATCATCTTGTTTGTCATCTGGTTAGTAGTTTAGCGTATAATAGAGATAATAGGTTTTACTTAAAAAGCTGAGGCAACGTATGGGCCAGATAAAGTTTGCAGTTCATCCAGGTATGGCCACCCGGCACGATGAGCGGTTCTACTTTCAGGCCCTTTTCCTTAAATAGGGCAATGTTCTGTTTCACAGATTCATAAAGAAAATCGTCAGTGCCAACACTGATCGTGAACAGCTTCAATTGTCCGTTCATCTGCCCGGCGTTGGGCGACCAGTCGGTGAAGTTCTTTTTGAATTCCTCCGTGGCGGTATACGGCGCATATGAGCATACGTAGGCGAACTTGTCGGGATTGGTCAGTCCGATGTTCAAAGTCTGGCCCCCGCCCACCGAAAAACCGGCCACCGCCCGGCTTTTGCTGTCTTTGCCGACGGGATAATTCGCTTCGATAAACGGCACAATGTCATTGACCATATCCTTGGTAAAGTCGGGCATCGGTGCCGGGCGAACATTGCCGTACGGCATGACGATGATCATCGGTTTGGCTTTTCCCTGCGCAATCAGGTTGTCGGCAATCAGGTTGGCGCGGCCCACTTTGGTCCAGGTTTCTTCGGTATCGGAGCCGCCGTGAATCAGGTACAGCACCGGATATTTGGTTTTACTGTTCGGATTGAAACCGGGCGGAGTATAAACCAGTAGCTGCCGGGTAATGCCCAACGTACCGGATTTGTAGTAGCGGTAGCTGACTTTGCCATGCGGTACGTTCTGGAGCGAATGAATCAGCGGCTGATCGCCCGGCACATCGACGATGCTCCGTTTAAAGCGCTCGTTGGCGAAAATGTACGTATTGTTCGGATCAGCCAGTTCCACACTGTCCACCCGAAAACTGTACGGATAGATGTCCGGTTTGACGGGCGGCACCGTCACGCTCCAGATGCCCGACGTATCTTTCGTCAGGGCGACCGGAGCCTTCAGAAACTCGCCGTTCAGGGTCACTTTCTGTGCTTTTCTGGAAAAATACCGGAACGTAATGCTGTGGTCGGGATGCACGGCGGGCGAACTGATGGACGGCGGCCGCTGGGCGATTACCGCAATAGCCGACAAAAGAAAAGCCTGGAAGAGGTAGATACTACGTTTCATGGGATCGGGTGGGTCTTATTGGAAAAGTAAAGGCGTGGTTTCGGCAACGTACTTCTTGACGTTCATCCAGGTATGACCGCCGTCGGTGATCAGGCTTTTGAAAGCCACGTTTTTCGCCTTCAGGTAATCCATAAATTCGACGGTACCTTTGTACAGAAAATCGTCGCTGCCCACACTCACCCAGAACAGTTTCAATTGCTTGTTGGTAGTTTCTGGCTTGCCGCCTATTTGCGGAAAATTCTGGTCCATTTCGGCGGGCGATAGATACGAGCTGTAGCTGCACACCCACGCAAATTTGTCCAGGTTGCTGAATGCCGTACGGAGCGTTTGCCCACCCCCGCGCGAAAAACCGCCAATGGCCCGGCTTTCCCGATTCGCCACTGTCCGGTAGTTTTTCTCGATATACGGAACGACCTTGCTCACCAGATCCGTCGCAAAATCGTTGGCCCGTTTGACCGCATCGACCCCATCCCGAACCGTCGGGTCGGCGGGTTTGGCGCCCCCTTTCTGCTCGGCAACCCGGGCGGCCAGATTGCCATACGGCATGACAATGATCATGGGTTTGGCTTTGCCTTCCGCAATCAGGTTGTCCAGAATCAGATTCGTTTTTCCGACTTTGAAGAAAGTTTCCTCCGTATCTGTCGTGCCGCTGATGAGGTAAAAAACCGGGTATTTTTTCGATGGATTCTGGTCGTAGCCCGGTGGCGTATACACCACCAGCGAGCCGGTTGTGCCTTCCAGCGACGGATAGTATTCGTAGTTGATCGACCCGTGCGGCACGTCTTTCATCGCGTGGATCAACGGCGAATCACCGGGCACGTCGACCAGACTGGCTTTAAACCGCTCGTTCGGGAAAAACGCAACGTTGGCAGGGTCCATCACCGTAATGCCATCCACCTGAAAGCTGTACGGGTAAATATCCGGCTTGACGGCCTCCGTTGTTACGCTCCAGATGCCCTGGGCATCCTTGCTCATTTCGATGGGCGCTTTCAAAAACTGCCCACTCAACTTAACCTCTTTGGCGGTTGGAGACAGGTAACGGAACGTGACGGTTTTGTCAGCGTTCACCTGGGGTGACACCACCAGTGGGCCGCGTGGCGGCTGGGCGATTGCTCCTGTGTACAGGCAGATTAGGGCGAAAAATAGCCGCAATCGATTGGTTAGTTGTTGGTTCATCAGTAGTTAAGATTTAGGCGTATATAAACCTGCATATAATAAAAACCTGCAAGGTCTTGAAGACCTTGCAGGTTGATTCAAAGTTCACTGGGTAATGATGTCTACTTCCGCGTAACCCGATGCCGAACCTTCCTGCGTATTTTTCAAGGCCCGGAGTTTGACGTACCGGGCTTTGGTAGGTTCGAACGGTTTGGTTTGCCAGACCGGGCTGTTTTTAATGTTCGAAAACTCCCCTTCGCTGACCCGTTTCCACGTGACGTTATCGGCTGACACCTCAAATTGATACTGGGTGATGATGCTGGCCTCTTCCCACCAGTTCTGGGCAGGCAGATACCGGAAACCGGTCAGATTTTCTTCTTTCCCCAGATCAATGACCAGGTCCGCGGGCATTGACTGGCTTTTGGGTTGTTGCCAGGACGTATTCGGATTGCCATCCAGAACCTGATACGCCGGTTTGGCCTCCGTATTCAGAATTTTCCAGCCGTTGCGGGCGATGTCAAATTTCTCCTCGCTGACAATGCTGCTTTGTTTCGTAAACGGATTGTAGGAAATCGCTTTGATGTCTACTTTGCCGTTACCGGTTTTCACGGAAGCCGTATACTTATTCGTGTTGGCGGTTGGCGTACTTCCGTCGAGGGTGTAATACAATTCCGATTCGGTATCGCCAGCCTTAATGTGCAGATCGCCAGCCTGATCGCGCGTAACGATGGGGGGCGTTAAAATCAGCGGGGCTTTATACACCTCCAGGTTTGAAATCAACGGACAACCTTTGGCATCCAGAATCGTCAGCCGCAGTTGCGTGGCTTCGACGGTCGGAAACCGGAGAATGCGTTTATACCCAATCGTCGTTTCTTTGGCAATCTCTTTCCAGTTCCCGTCGACGAAGGCTTCGACGGTAAACGACTTGACCCGCTGCCCCAACCGAATGGGTTCCTGCACCAGAAACCGGTTAAAGGCCGTTGGTTTCGCAAACTGGAGCGTCAACGATGCGTTTCGAACGGCATCGTCCGTGGCCCAATAGCTTTCCGGATCGGCATCGATGGCCTTACCGGCGTCGTAAGCCGCATTTTTTCCTCGTACTTGTGAGGCCGTGGCTTTTGCATTTTTGGCCAGATTGATGGCGAAAGCTTCTTTGGTGGCTTTGGCAAATTCCTGGACGGCTTTCTCATCTTTCTCATGAATCAGCCCGTTGGGCATGATCGGAAAATTGAGCAGCAACGTCCCGTTTCGACCAATGGAGTTGTAATAAAGATCCATCAGTTGGGGCAAGGTTTTCACCTTTTTGTCTTCCCGTTCGTGGTAAAACCATTCGGGACGGATGGAGGTGTTTACTTCGCCGGGTACCCAGGTGTCGCCATTCTCGACGCCGTGGCGCAGCATTTGTTCCGGCACGTCGCCGGTGGCATTCAATAAACTCCAGTTGGTTTCGCCCACATACCCGGCTTCGGTACCGACCCAGCGCAGGTCGGCCCGGTCGCCCCCGTCGTTCCAGATGACCATATTGGGCTGGAGTTTGCGCACCAGTTTGTACGTATTCGGCCAGTCGTAATACGTTTTAGAATCAATTTTACGGGTTTCATTCGCTCCGCCATAATAACCGGAACCGCCATTGGCTCCGTCGAACCAGACTTCAAAAATGTCGCCGTAGTTGGTCAGAAGCTCCTGCAACTGGTTGCGGAAATACGTGATGTATTCGGGCTTCCCATAGTCGGCATGGTTGCGGTCCCAGGGCGACAGATATACCCCGAATTTCAACCCGTATTCCTTGCAGGCATCGGCCAGTTCCCGTACAATATCGGCTTTCCCGTTTCGCCAGGGCACATTTTTTACGGAATAGTCGGTGTATTTGGAAGGCCAGAGGCAGAAACCGCTGTGGTGTTTGGCCGTAAAAATGATGCCTTTCATACCAGCCTCCTTACAAATTCGGGCCCACTGGCGGCAATCCATTTTGGTCGGGTTAAACAACTTGGGATCTTCGTTGCCGAGGCCCCAGGCCATGTCGGTATAGGTGTTGATCGAAAAATGGATGAAGGCATAATATTCCATTTTTTGCCAGCGCAACTGGTTTTCGCTGGGGAGCGGGCCAACGGGTTGGGGCGGTGTCGGTTGGGCAAATCCCGTCTGATGGAACAGCAGGATTAACCCGATCGCAAAAAGTTTTTGCATCATCTTTTTAAAGTGGATGAAAGCATCCGATTTTGAACAGCCTGGGCGCATCGGTATAGTAGGTAAGTTTCAATCTACCAGAGGTAAATGTAAAAATTTTTATCCTGTGCCGAAGCGTTGAGGCTCCACCGTAGTGAGCCAAGAAGAAGCGTAATGGCAGAAAAAGTCTTTTTCATAACGGGTTTAGTTTCGGGAGGATTGCGAAATTTTGTCTTCTATTCGGAAATAATCGAAGTCAGCAAAACCGCCCGTCTGCTGCGTGGCATAATTGAAAAGACCAAACCGGTAACCCATAAAATGCGGGATGGTGTAGGGCATTTTCAGCCGCTCACCGATGGATTGCCACGACTTCCCATCCAGGCTATAAAAGAACTGAGCGCTGTCGGCCCGGTCTTTAAAATTGCATTCGGCTTTTAAATAGACGTTTTTTTGCGCCAGCAGAACCCGCTGAATGTCAATTGGTTTTCCGGAAGACGCGCTCAGCATGACGATGAAATTTTTCCCGTTTTCCCGTTTGACACCCACCAGACCGTAGTTTTTCTGTAACAGACTCAGCCCGGCAAAATCTCCGTCCTTCAGGTTGGTCACGTCGAGCAATGTTGATCCGGTACATGCCGGGCCGATGGTGCGCTGCGTCAGGGTGTTTCGGGCCAGCACAAACGAGGTGTCGATGCGTCCGGTTTTCAGCCGCAGATACCCTTTCCGTTCCGTAACCGACCAGAGTTGGTTGTCCGGGTTGTGGTTCCATTGCCAGATTAGCGGCAGCGCAGAATCTCCTTTCTTCCGCGTGAATTCGTCCGAGGCCACAATGCCCGGAATCAGGCCTTTGCTGGCAGGCAAATCGAGCATTTCGGGTACTTTTCCATTAACGCCCAAAACCGGCCAGCCGTCTTCCCAGGTCACCGGAACCAGATACGGAATGCGCCCGACTCCGCCAGAATCCCGGAAAAGATAAGCGTACCATTTCCCGTCCGGCGTATCGATCAAACCGCCCTGCGCCACACCCAAATCCTGCAAACCGATTCGCCCTTCCCACGGCCCCGTCATCTTGTCGGCCCGGTGAATCACCACGGTTCTCATGCCTCCCCGCGGCCACGTAATGTTGAACAGATAGTATTTGCCCTTCACCTTGAACAGTTGCGAGCCTTCGGCGGGCAGACCACCGCCCGTGCCGGATGGCGTGCTGGCGTTCTCAATCAGGACCTGTTCGGTGGTGCCGGGCTTCACGCCCGAGGCATCGGCAGTCAGTTCGACCAACCGGAGTTTGCCCGCGCCATAAATCAGGTATACCCGACCGTCATCGTCGAAAAACAGGGTATTATCGTGGTAGGACGGTTTAAATGACGTCTCTTTCCACGGCCCTTTTTCGATATTTTTGGTCGTAAAAACATGGGTTTTGCCGGTGGTTTGGGCAAAAGTGGTCACGTAGTAAGTGCCATTGTGGTAGCGCAGGCTGCTGGCCCACGACCCTCGTCCGTAGGTGCTTTTGCCGTTGGTCAGGTTCAACGCATCCACATTTGCCAGCGTATCATACACATAGCCAACCAATTGCCAATTCACCAAGTCTTTCGATTTCATAATCGGCAAACCCGGACTGAGGTGCATCGTGGTGCTGCTCATGTAATAGGTATTGCCCACCCGGATCATGGACAGGTCGGGGACATCGGCAAAAATGATCGGGTTTTGGGCGGTTTGGGCTTCCGAAGCGAATACCGCCCAAAACAGGGTAACCACCCATAAAACCGCCTGAAAAACCGTCCTTTTCATCTTAATGTATTTAGGACTTACGTCTGATAATTCTTTTCGCTTTTGCCCCGTTCCCCTAAAGGCCGGGGCAAAAGCGAAAGTCCTGGTATTCAATCAATTACTTGAACATCGGATCATCCCCTGCATATTTCAGGTACTGGAACGAAGCGGTATTCGTGCTGGCGTCTCCTGACGACGTCGCGTACAGACCGTACAAACAGCCGATAAAGCTGCCCGCTACTTTGGTACTCAGGAATTTGCCGTCCACCTTGTCCTGAAGAAGCTTCCAGTTTTTAGCATCGGTGGAATACTGAAAATGATAAGTATCCCCCTGCGACGCGATCCGCAGACCCACTTTCCCGGGTTTTCCGGTCAGCGGCACCTCGGTCAGCAGTTCCATCTCTTGGGATCGCGGTTTGCTTTTGTAGAGTTGCAGCACGTCTTTGTCCTGCGATCTGGATTTACACAGAAAGTAGAAATGGCCCTCATCCTGAAGAATGATCAGCCCGGCTTTTTCTTTTTCGGATGTCGGTTTAAAATCCAGTTCGGTTTCAGCCGTACTGAACAAGTGCTGCTGGCGTTTGCCGATGAACGCCGGATTGCCCAACTCCATGACGGTTTCGGGCTTCAGTTTCAGCGTCAGTCCCTGTTTTTTCGACAGCGAATACCAGCTTTTATCGAGGGTGCGCATAAACAGCAGCGCCGGGTCCAGTGCCTTATCGAAAGTCAGTGTATACGCAAAATTGCCCGATTGGGGCAACGCGTCTTTCTGTTTAACCTCTTTGTAATTAACCGGATACCTGTATGAAATTGCCTTCTCGCCATGCTCGATCATGGGCCAGTCGTTGGTCCAGGTGACGGGTGCAATGAACGTTTCACGGCCGGTGTTGTAATAATCGCCTTCGTAGGGCCGTACCGCCAGAAAAATGCAATACATCTTGCCGTCTGGCCCATCCACAAACTGCGCGTGGCCCGCCGACGTAATGGCGTCTTTCCGGTCGGCCGGCAACTCCCGCTGCGTCAGGATCGGATTGCCTTCAAAAGGCACATACGGCCCCCAGACGTCTTTGCTCCGCAAGATCACTTCGGAGTGATTGACCGACGTTCCGCCCTCGGCCGCGTAGAGGTAATACCAGCCGTTCCGCTTCATGATGTGGGGGGCTTCGATCCAGACCGGTTTTTTAGACAGATCCACGCCCCCGTTGACCAGTTGTTTTTCTTCCCCGACAACTTTTAAGTTTTGGTAATCAAATTCATACATGCGGATGGTCCGGTGTCCCGAATACAACGGTTTGTTGTTGGGCGCATCGCTGTTGTAGAGAATATAGGCTTTGTCGGCCGCTTCGTCAAAGTAGATGGAGGGGTCGATGCCCCTTACCTGCGGGATTTTAACCGGATCGCTCCACGGGCCAGCCGGATTTTTGGCCGTCACCACAAAATTACCATCGTGGTCGATGTCGGTGCAGGTGAGGTAGTAGGTGCCTTTGTAGTAACTGATGGCCGGCGCAAAAAGGCCCCGCGTCAGCCGTTCACCCATGAAATCCATCTGAGTAGGCCGGTCGATGACATTCCCGATTTGCTTCCAGTTTTTTAAATCCTTGCTGTGAAAAACCGGAATACCGGGAAAATAGGAAAACGTCGAGTGGACCAGGTAGTAGTCGGTGCCAACCTGCACGATGCTCGGATCGGGGTAAAAACCGGTCAGGATGGGGTTGACCAGGGTGGTTGTCTGAGCGAAAAGGAAGTGACTCAAAAAAAAACCAAGTGCTATCAAAGCACCCGAGAGAACGTTTTTCATCTTTTTCATAGCAATCTTAAAATCAATAGCCAGGTTGGTGGGCCGCAAAAGCAGTGTGTTCTTCAGTCATGGGTGGTTTATCGTAACGTTAAAGAGACGTAAGAGGTCAAAAGCCTCTTACGTCTACGCAATTTATCTACCAACTTTTTTTACTCAATAACCCGGATTCTGCGGGAACTTCGGCCCTTCCACCACCCGGTCAATTTGCGCCTGAGGAATGGGACGCAGCATGTGAAAATCCTGAATATTGGTAGCCGCTTCCGGATTCCAGGCTTTCACGCGTCGCACCAGCGAACGCGTCCGGACCAGGTCATGCCACCGTTGCCATTCGCCAAAGAGTTCGCGGGTGCGCTCGTCCAGGATAAAGTCAACCGTTACATCGGCCGCTGTAATGGTCATGGCCGTTGCGGCAGCCGCGTTCTGAGCCGCCGTGTTGGTTTTCCGGAAAGCCGCGCGTTGCCGAACCGTATTCAGCATTGCAGCCGCTTTCGTCGCATCGCCCGCTTTCAGGTAGGCTTCGGCCCCGGTCAGGTACACATCAGCAAAACGGTAGAGCACGCAGGGGCGGGTCGACGGATCGTTGAAGTTGGCACCCCGGCTGGGGTCCATGAATTTCTTCAGCGCCGGAAAAATGCCGTTATCCCACAAGCTGGGCGGTACGACCAGCCCTTTGAAAGGCCGTGTACCGATGAACTGTGGCGCACCTTCTACCTCAAAGTCGGGCAACCAAACGGCCGTATCCGCACCCACCACGGTGGTATAACCGATTCCGCGTTTGTTGTTGGCGGCCGTAGCGGTGTTGGTAACGGCAGTATTGGAAATGTAAACTGTATAGAACGAATTGATAAACCGTGAATCGACATTCCGATTCGTAAACGCCTGATCCAGAAAGTAGTTCTTGCCGGCATTGGGGCCTGACGGCCATTTGTAGCTGTTCGGGCGCATCCGGGTATAAGGCCGGCCATACTGCGAATCCCGGATCATCAACGAGGTTCCACTATTCACGTAGGCCCCCGCAGCGCTTTTGTAGGAATTGATACCGGTGTTGTTGGGGTAATTCCAGTTGGTAAACCAGGGCGTCAGATTTTGAGCGGCACCACCACTGGCCCCACTACCCACAGTATAGTAGCCAAATTTCGGGTCGAGTACGTGATCGCTGACAAACATGGTTTCTTTGCCATAGTCGTTAGCCGGGACAAACGCATCGCCATAATCCTGCCATAGATCGAGACCATACGTTGCTTTATTGGCAATGATGTCTGCACAAATGGTGGCCGCCTGCGTAAAATCAGCCGCCGTATTGTTGAGCCAGCCCCGGGTCAGATACGCCTTGGCCAGCAGCAGTTGCGCCACCGGTTTCGTAGCGGCTTTCCCCAGAAATGGGGCGGTTGGCTGGTTGGGCAAATCGGTGGCCGCTTCAGTCAGGTCCTTGATAATTAATTCATACACCTGAGCAACCGGCTGGCGGGAAGCGGCCTGCGAGGGAACTGTAATAAATTCGGTACTCAGTGGCACATCGCCATAGGTTTGCACCAGATAAAAGTACCAGAACGCCCGCAAAAATTTGGCCTGTGCCAGGTACTGCTTGCGGGTAGCCTCCGGCAAATCGATCGTCTGGCCGTATTGGAGGACGCCGTTCAGCGTGTTAATATCCTGAAAAGCAATGCTCCAGGCTGAGCCGAAGTTGCTGCTGTTCAGGCCGTTGTACGTATAGGTCGGAGAGCCTCCGCTGCTGGCTCCCTGCAAAAACTCATCGGTTCCGGCCTGCATTTCGACCGTAAACCCTTCGGTGCCCCACTGGCCCCGAATGTCGTTGTAGACCCCGGCAATACCGCCCAATACCCCCGACGGACTGTTGAAATAGGAAGGAACAATCTGTGATTGGGGATTCTCTTCTAATATTTTTTCGCAGCCCGTGTTGAGCAATGCGGTTAGGCCAATGATGGACCAGATTTTTATCGTTTTCATGGTTCGATCCAGGATTAGAATTTAAAGTTTACCCCCAGCGTAAATTGCCGTACGGGCGGGTTGTTCAGGTTGACGGAAATCTGACGCTCCGGCGTTCCGCGCTCGCTGGCCCCCTGCGGGTTCAGGGTCGCCGAACCACTCGCGTAGCTGTTGCCTTCCGGATCAACGGCCAGATTGTCTTTTACTAGTGGCGAATACAGGATCAGCGGATTGGTGGCGTTGAAATAAACCCGGGCGGAGTTCATGCCGATTTTCCGGATCAACTGACTGGAAAAGGTATAGCCCAGGTTGATGCTTCGGACTTTAATGAACGAACCGTCGTAGTAGCCCAGCGTGGAGCCGAAATAGGCGACCGCACTACCGGCATCCGGTGCGGGGAAGGCATTGGTCGGGTTGGTTTCGGTCCAGTAATCGGTTTTCACCTGATTGACCCGTCCCTGGTTGAAGAAAGCAAAACCGCCCGAACCCGTAGAATTCCCTGTCAGATACGGTACGATCACCTTCATGCCCATCCGGGCAAAGGTTACGATAGACATATCAAAGTTTTTGAAGCTGAACCGGTTGGTGATGCCGCCTTCCCAGGCCGGCTGGAAATTGCCCAGAATCTGCCGGTCAGCCGCATCAATCTTCCCATCACCATTCAGATCTTCCACCCGGATCTGGCCGGGAAACTGCGTGGGAGAGGTTTGTTTGGCCAGCGTGCCATCTTCTTTGTCCGAGGTTTGCCAGATACCGATTTTTTTGTAGTCGAAAATGACCGAAAGCGGTTGTCCCACAAACCACCCTGCCCCCAAATTGGCGAGTTCGGTCGGCGTCGTAAGCTGCGTAATTTTCTCCCGGTTGAAGAAATATGTCACATCGGCGCTCCAGTTGAAGCCTTTCGGGTTTCTGAAAATCTCGAACGTCAGCGCGGTTTCCAGTCCCTTGCCTTCCGTGCGGCCCAGGTTTTTCAGGGTCGAACCGGCTCCGTTGCTCGGTGGCAGCGGAACAGACAGCAGAATGTCTTTCGTTTGCTGGTGATACCAATCCACCGAACCCGTAATGCGGTTATTCAGGAAGCCAAAGTCAACACCGATATCCACCTGCGAGGTCGACTGCCAACCCAGACCGGTTGCCGGCAGACTGGTCACCGTGTAGGCCAACTGCTGGCCGGCGGTTCCCGTACCGAAATTGTAATACCCGGCCGACAACGCACCCAGCGTCGCATAGGCCCCCACGTTTCGATTTCCAGACAAACCCCAGCTACCCCGTAGTTTCAGGTTCGAGATGAACGGGGCACCTTTCATAAATCCCTCCTCGATAATATTCCAGCCAGCGCCAATTGCCGGATAATTAAAATACTGGTTACCAGGCGATAAAGTAGAAGAACCATCGCGTCTCAGCGTCAGAGTCAACAGATAGCGGTCATTGTAGCTGTAATTCACCCGACCCATGTAGGAAAGCAGACCGGTTTCGGAAAACGAGTTACCGAAGTCCGAGTTGGCAACCGGCGTTCCGGAAGCCAGCGAGAAATTAGACGTCTTGATGTAATCGGCCGGAACCCCGGTGATCGTAAACCGGCTGCCCAGGGAGTGGTTTTTCGTAATTTCATACAGCCCGGTGACGCCTACTTTATGTTTCCCAAACGTCTTGTCATAATATAGCAAGTGCTGAAGATTGATGTCCCAGTACTCGGTATTGCTGATTTCGGCATTGGACGACGACTGAACCGTGGCGCTGTTAAAATAGGTCAGTGGGCCATTGTAGCCATTGTAGTTCGACTGGCTGAAGTTCAACCCGGCATTCATCCGATACCGCAGGCCGGGCAGAATATTTACCTCGGCGTATAAGCTGTTAAAAGTTCGCAAGGCCCGCGTACGGCCCAGATACGAATCTTTCTTGGTCAGGATTGTTAACGGGCTCACCCCGGCGGCATCGATGGAGCCTTCGGCCGGGAACAGGTTGACGGAACCGTCGGCATTGTAAGGTGCTGCCAGTGGCGTTTGCCGCACCAAACCGCCCGGAATACCGCCACCACCCGGCGTGTTCGTATAGGTCAGCGTATTCAAGGTGTTCAAACCAATCTTGATGTGCTTGCCAATCCGCTGGTCGACCGTCGCCCGAATGGTGTAGCGTTCAAACTTTTGACTGGGAATGATGCCGGTTTCATTGAAATACCCCAGACCCAGCGAATACTGCGTATTTTCAACCCCGCCGACCATGCTCAACTGGTGGTTGGTGTTGAAACCGGGTCTATAAATTAAATCCTGCCAGTCGGTTGACACACCGGCGGCCAGGGCATCTTTTTCTTTCTGGGTCAGCGGATAAGCGGTTGTGCCGGGACTGGTGCGGTTGTATTTGGTCGCATCGTCTTTAAACCGGGCATATTCCGGCCCATTCATGACGTTAAATTTGCCCATGATGTTGGTCACCCCATGATAGCCATCGTAGCTGAATACCGGTTTTCCGACTTTACCCCGTTTGGTGGTAATCAGAATGACGCCCCCCGATCCCCGCGACCCGTAAATGGCCGTTGCCGAAGCATCTTTCAGAATTTCGAGACTGGCGATGTCATCGGGGTTGATGTCATTGAGTCCGCCGAAGGGGATTCCATCGACCACCACCAGCGGGCCATCCAGCCCGTCGCTCGACCCGGAACTCGTCGTCAGCGTCCGGTTTCCCCGAATCCGGATTTGCCCCTGAGCACCCGGCGTAGAGCCGTTGCTAATGATGGAAACCCCAGCCGCCCGGCCTTTCAACTGATTCACCAGGTTGGGTGCCGGAACCTCTTTCAGTGTGGTTTCATTCACCGAAACCACCGAACCCGTCACATCGCGTTTCCGCTGAACGCCATAGCCCACCACCACGACCTCCTCCAGCGTTTTATCATCTGCAGCCAAAACGACATTGACAACCGTTTGGCTCCCAACGGTTACTTCCCTGGTGGTATAACCGATGTAGGAAAAAATGAGAACCGTGCCATTGGCCGACGGCACCGAAAGCCGGTAATCACCATTGCCGTCGGTGGTGGTTCCCCGCGTAACCGACTTGATCTGAATCGTTACGCCCGGCAACCCTTCCCCGTTTTCAGCCGTAACCTTCCCCGTGATTTGTACATCCTGGACGGTCTCGACGTCGTTCTCGCCGGAAAGTTTGCCCTGGAGCGGCCCAGGTGGCGTCGACATTCTTTTGAGCACAATCTGCTGATTGACGATCTCGTAGCTGACATTCAGTGGCGTAAGGATCTGGTTTAGAACCACATGAAGCTGCTCATTCTTAGCCTGGTAAGAGATTTTTCGTTTGGATTGAATAATCTCCCGGCTGAACAGAAACTGCACATCGGCCTGTTCTTCGATGCGTTTAATCACGGTCTCGACGTCCTGATTTTTGGCGGAGAGACTGATTCGTCGGTTCAGGATTTCCTGGCCCCGCACATCGAACGCTACGCTGATGTGAATGAAGGCGAGCGCAAGCAATAGTTGTAGGCTTGAAAATTTCATAATCCTGACCCAAGCATTGCGGTTTATAGAATAGGAATGCATAAGTTTGCGTGCTTTGTTGTTCTTCAATTAGTTAGGAATGGCAAAAGTGTTCCCGACCCCTCTCGAAAAGGGATAATGTGTGGTGGAACGCACATGATTTGGGAAGCGTACAGGCGATGGTGTTGGAAGCACTATCGCCTATTTCTGGCAGGAAAGAGATGGGTTTCTAGTTCATGTTACCTGGCTTTGGTTAAGAGTTAAAAAATCAATTACAACCCTGGCTGTGGATGACCACCTGATTGTCTACCAGTTCAAAAGTAGAAGCCGTCGTTAAGCAGATGAGCCGAACTTTTTCAAGGAAAGGCACATCATTGAGTTGTCCGGTAAAGGTGCAGTTTTTCAGCAGGCTCCGGTCATAGTGAATGGGCATGTGGTAACTCGCTTCCAACTGATCAAAGATCTCCGTAACGGGCGTGTAATTGAACGCAAATGGTTGAGCCAGCGGGGCAGATGGCGGTTCTTTCTCCAAAAAGTGTTCGTGCCGGACCAGCTTCTCCGCACTGGCATTCAGCCGAAGTTCTTCGTTTACGGTTAGCAAGACGGTTTTTCCCGGCGATTTAACGGAAGAAACCGCAACTTTACCCGTTTTCACTTTGACAAACGCCGTAGACTCCTTATCAAAAGACCGTACCTGAAAACAGGTTCCCAGCACTTTGGTCGTTAGGTTGGAGGTGTAAACGATGAACGGTTTCGCCGGATTTTTGGCCACTTCAAAAAAGCCTTCACCCTGAAGATACACTTCCCGAACCGCTGAATGCGTCTGTTTGCGAAACCGGATCTGGCTATCGGGCGACAGCAAAACCGACGAGTTATCGGGCAACACAACCACCAGCGACTGCTCCGTACCATTCTTCACCAGTTTCCAGTCATCCCCACTTACCGGCTGTTTTTCCTGCCTGCTGATCAAGCGGCCTGTCTGGAAGACGGGTTGATCCAATTGCCACCAGACCAGCAAAATCACCACGGCCGCTGCGGTTGCCCAGCGCCCCCAGCGTCCGCGAAAGAGCGGTTTGATAACCGGGGAAGAGTCTGGCAATTGATCCAGAATTTCGTCCGCTTTCTCTTTGGCCTGTTTCCGCGAAGGCACCGCGGTTTTGCCCTGAATGGCCAGAAAAGTAGCCACGGCCTGCTCGTAGAGTTCCCGTTTATCCGGATTCTGAGCCAGCCACACCCGCCAAAAAGCCTGATCTTCCGGTTGTTTTTCCAGCATCCAGCGCCGGAAAGCGTCGCTTTCCAGGAAATCCTCAACGGTCGAAAAACGTTCGAAAGGAAAGTGCATTGGTACTATTCGGCTGTTTTTATTGATAGTATGAAGACTTGGCGCGCCGATACCCTCCTCAAAGCGAATTTTTTTGAGAAAAAATACAAAATCTCACGGCCATAGCTGGACAAACCACCGATTGCGAAGTTTGCCGAGTGCTTTTTGCAAAAAATTGGAGACCGATTGCCGGTTTACGTGCATCACTTCGGCAATCTCGGGGATGGATAAATTCTCGTAATAGCGCAGATACAGTGCCTCCCGTTCACGGGCGGGTAAGGTAGCCAGTTGATCCTGAATGGTCTTTGTCATACCAGCCAGTGATTCCTGACGAATCAGTAAGGTTTCGGAATCTACTTCGTCAATTCCGGAGTTGTCCCAATCCAACTCTTCGAATTTCCAGCGTTTCTGAACCCGTAAATACTGAAGGATGTGGTTCCGGAGGGCCTTCAATAGATAGTGCCTGATGCAGTCCGTCTCATTGATCTGCAAGCGGTTTTGCCAGAGTTGCAGAAAAAGCTCCTGAATACAATCTTCAACCACGGCTTCATCCACCATAAATTTCAGCCCATAGTGTTTCAGCGCGCCATAATAGCACTCGACCAACCGGCCCAAGGCCTGTTTTTCTCCCTCACGAAAGGATTGCCATAACGCTTGATCCTGGGCCTGAGAAGTCATGGAGCTTACTGGAATAAAGACTGATAAAGCACAAAACGGGTTAGCTGAATCGTACTGTGGCGACCTCACCCGTATCACGTGTCAAATTTCCCACAGGAGATTTCCAGTCGATCCGGGAACTCCGGTAAATCATCCGATGGTGAGCAGCCCCATCCTGTTGAAGCGGAAAATTTAGCATGAGTAAAAGGTGTCGTACGAACGTAATTTAATAACTGTAAAGTTGACGTTTATTTTTTAATTGTCAATAAGACAATTAATGTTTTTGAAAAAAAATTTTCTTATTGGCACGAATAATAGAATTATACCAAGTTTTCCCGGGCGGCTATACAACGAATTGGGAATACCGTTCAACCGGCAGCAGCAGGCTGGTGACGCGTTTCGTCCTCCATTTTGCCGTAAAAAAATCCTCACTTCCGCTAGCTGCTTCTTTAGAATCGACAGGACAAATGCCGTAATAGATTTTACCTATGTAAATATAGAATTTATCGATTGGTATTATTTCTCCCAATAACATAATTTTATCCCGCTGCACCCAATCCGGTGCAGGCATCTATCGATTTAACACAGAACGTATCGAAATGGAAAAAGGATCAAACGACATCAGCAAGTGCCCGGTTCACAATGGCAGTCTGAAACACAACGTGGGCGGTGGTGGCACCCGAAACCGTGATTGGTGGCCCAACCAGTTGAAGCTCAACATCCTGCGTCAGCACTCGTCCTTATCCGACCCGATGGGTGAAGATTTCAACTATGCCGAAGCCTTCAAAAGCCTCGACCTTGAAGCCGTAAAAAGCGACCTTCACGCCCTCATGACCGACTCACAGGACTGGTGGCCGGCCGACTTCGGACATTATGGCCCTTTGTTCATCCGCATGGCCTGGCACAGCGCCGGAACCTACCGCGTGGGCGATGGCCGGGGTGGTGCCGGTGCCGGACAACAACGTTTTGCTCCATTGAATAGCTGGCCCGATAACGTGAGCCTCGATAAAGCGCGCCGGTTGCTTTGGCCCATCAAACAGAAATATGGCCGCAGCCTTTCCTGGGCCGATTTGATGATTCTTACCGGTAATGTGGCCCTCGAATCGATGGGTTTCAAAACCTTTGGTTTTGCCGGCGGACGGGCCGATGTCTGGGAGCCGGATGAAGACGTCTACTGGGGTGCCGAAACCACCTGGCTGGGCAACGACCACCGCTACGCCGATGGTTCGCCCGGGGTTGCAGACAATGGTGTCGTGTCATCGGACGAAGATCCGGGGCGCAACATTCATTCCCGCAACCTGGAAAAACCGCTCGGTGCCGCCCACATGGGCCTGATCTACGTCAATCCGGAAGGTCCCGATGGCAATCCGGATCCCGTAGCGGCCGCAAGAGACATTCGCGAAACCTTCGGCCGTATGGCCATGAATGACGAAGAAACCGTTGCCCTGATCGCCGGTGGGCACAGCTTCGGTAAAACCCACGGCGCTGCCACTTCCGAGCACGTAGGCAAAGAGCCGGAAGCTGCCGATCTGGAATCGCAGGGATTTGGCTGGAGCAACAGCTATGGTTCCGGCAAAGGGGCCGACACGATTACCAGCGGGCTGGAAGTCATCTGGACGAAAACACCGACCCAGTGGAGCAATAATTTCTTCGAAAACCTGCTGGGCTTTGAGTGGGAATTGACGAAAAGCCCGGGTGGTGCGCACCAATGGGTGGCGAAAGACGCCGGGAACATTATTCCCGATGCGTATGACCCCTCCAAAAAGCATGCACCAACCATGCTGACGACCGACCTCGCACTGAAGTTCGATCCAGCTTACGAAAAAATATCCCGCCGTTTTCTGGAAAACCCCGACGCCTTTGCCGACGCTTTTGCCCGGGCCTGGTTTAAATTAACCCACCGCGATATGGGCCCACGCGCCCGGTATCTGGGCCCTGATGTGCCGGCCGAAGTATTGATCTGGCAAGACCCCATTCCGGCGGTAGACCATGCCCTGATCGACGAAAATGACATAGCGGCCTTGAAAGCGAATATATTAGCCTCCGGTCTGAGCGTATCGGAACTGGTTTCCACCGCCTGGGCTTCGGCTTCTACCTTCCGGGGTTCCGACAAACGCGGGGGTGCCAATGGCGCCCGCATTCGCCTGGCTCCCCAAAAAGACTGGAAGGTCAACAACCCCGTGCAGTTGCAAAAAGTGCTGGGTATTCTGGAAAGCATTCAGCAGGAATTTAACGGGACGCAGTCGGACGGCAAAAAAGTTTCGCTGGCCGATGTGATCGTACTGGCCGGTTGCGCGGGTGTTGAAAAAGCAGCGAACGATGCCGGACACCCCATCACCGTTCCTTTCACCGCGGGTCGCATGGATGCGTCGCAGGAACAAACCGACGTGGAATCGGTAGGGTATCTGGAACCGGTTGCCGACGGTTTCCGCAACTACCGCAAAGCAAAATTCCCGGCTTCTACGGAAGAGTTGCTGATCGACAAGGCGCAATTGCTCACCCTGACGGCCCCTGAGTTAACCGTGCTGGTGGGCGGGATGCGGGTCCTGAACACCAATTTCGATGGTTCCAAAAACGGTGTGTTTACGCATTCCCCGGGCAAGCTTACCACCGATTTTTTTGTCAACCTGCTCGACATGAACACTGCGTGGAAAGCCATGTCCGAAGACCGGGAATTGTATTTGGGCAGCGATCGGAGTAGCGGTCAACCCAAATGGACCGCCACCCGTGCCGATCTGGTGTTTGGCTCCAACTCCGAACTGAGAGCCATTGCCGAGGTCTACGGCAGTGCCGATGCGCAGGGCAAATTTGTCAGGGACTTTGTTGCGGCCTGGAACAAAGTGATGAACCTGGACCGGTTTGATCTAGCCTGATCAAAGTCGTAACGTTTCGGAAAAGCCCGTCTCAGGTGATCTGAGACGGGCTTTTCTAATTCTCTACCCCAACTTTACTTGCCCAATTCGTATACAGACGGAGCCGTTCCTGCGGTTTTTCACCGGCCAAATCATGCATTTCGATGTATCAAACTGATCGGTTTGAGCGGTTTTAATCGGCTTAGGATAAGAGGGTAGCAATTCCTCCTTCACCTGATTGCTTGGGTCTTCATCGGTATTCGGAACATCTTCAGGAAAATCCTTTAGTTTTTCATTGGGGAGAGGGGAAGGTCCGTAGGGGGCTATAGCGCTTGTAGGTTTCAAAGATTTCCCCGTTGCTCCCCATTCGGGGGTCGTTGGTTTCGGTCAGGTAGGATTTCAGCCGGGTGCTCAGGGCTTGCCGGATTTTCTGGTGGGTAGGCTTTCCGGCCAGATTGGTGAGGCAAGCCGGGTCTTTCACAATATCATATAATTCTTCCTCCGGCCGTTTGTCAACAGCCCAGTGAAAATAAGGAGCCACCTCCGGCTTTTGTCGCTGTAAAAAAATATAGGATTCGTTAAAATCATCGATATCGAAATACGCATGGTCCATCTTGCCCAGTTTCCCCTGCTCGTCATACACCTGCGGATCGCCGGCCGGCCAGCGGTCCGGTTTTACATTCCAGATGTACAGATGGGTCCGGGTCCGGATGCAGCGTTGCGGATAGCCCAGGTTGTTCCAGCGGGAAGACGAATGCCGTTCCCGGGAAGCATAGACGGCATCGCGGCTTTTGTCGACGATCCCCTGCCCCGAACTGGTCAGAATGTTCAATAAGCTGCGTCCGCGGATGTCTCCGGCATCAAAAGGAACACCGGCCGCTTCCAGGAACGTCGGGGCCAGGTCCATCAGGCTCACCGGGTCCGCTACGGTTCGGTTCCCCTTGACGCGGTTTCCCCAGCGGATTGCCAGTGGCAAATGGATGCCATACTCATACACATTGGCTTTGGCCCGGGGAAAAGGCATCCCGTTGTCGGAGGTAACAACGATCAGGGTGTTGTCCAGTTCACCGGCCTCTTCCAGCATTTTGATGATTCGCCCCAGATGGCGGTCATACCACTGGATCTCATAGAGGTAGTCCAGCAGATCGGACTTGATTGCCGGATGGTCGGGTAAAAAACCGGGAACCTGTACCTTCGTCATATCCATGCCGCTTTGTTTCCCGATTCCGGTCGGATAGCGCCGATGGGGCTCCTGGGCACCGAACCAAAAGCAAAAGGGCTTCCCGGCGGGTTTGTCGGCAAGAAATTTATTAAAATTGGCCGCATAATCGTTCGTACTGATGCCTTTGGGGGCTTCCATCGTTTGCCCGTTGAAAGCGGGTCCTGCCGGATTCCGGGAACGTCCGGATACTTTGAAGTCACCCGGCCCCCAGCCCTTTCCGGTAAATCCGATGAAATAGCCCACTTCTTCAAGCCGGTCCGGATAGGTTTTCAGCGACGCTGAAAAAGAACTGGCATGTGTACCGGCGTGTTCGAGTTGCCAGCAGTTTTTTCCCGTCAGAATGGCCGCACGTGAAGGGCTGCAGCCCGGCGATGCCGAAAAAGCATTGGTAAAAAGTACGCCCTCGCGCGCAATCCGGTCGAAGGCGGGCGTACTGACGGCTTTGTAGCCATAAGCAGAAGCATGTGGATAGGACTGATCGTCGGAAATAACGAAAAGGATGTTTGGTTTTCGCTCTTCGGTCAACGGATTCGCGTTCCCGGCACTTCCCGGTGCTGATTGGGTGCCGGAAAACAGTATAACAGAGAGCGTGAGAAGGCCGGCAAGTTTAGCCAATGGATTTAATGAAACGGGTATCATACGGTCTGATTTATGCGGTGAACGGAAAGGCCACTGAACGAGCTTGAAAATTGTCCGGTAATCAACGCTTTGCATAACCCGGATTCTGTTCGAGAACGGCTCCGGTATTCCGCTCAATTTCGCTGTACGGGATGGGAAACAGGTTATTGTGGGGCTCGACATCTACCCCAAATTTGGCGGCTGTCGGGTGGCCGTTGCAATATTTCCGGGTTCGTTCATAAAGCAATCCCAGGCGGTTTAGGGTCAGTCGTCGCTTCTCTTCGACACCCAGTTCCCGCATTCGCTCATCGAGAATATACTCAATCGTGACACTTCCAGCGGCAACCGGTTTGGCATTGGCCCGGGCGCGAACCACATTGATGTCGGCAGCCGCGCTGGCCAGATCTCCTTTACCCAGATGGGCTTCAGCCCGCAGGAGATACGTCTCCGCCAGTCGGATAAAGTACTGATCGCTGTAGGTGGTACCGGCCGCTGAACCGTTCAGGGTTTTTAAAACCGGATCAATAAACAGCTCGGCGGGATGTTGGCCCGGCGTTGTCACCTTCGACTGGTACGGGTAGAAATTTCGAATGGTGTCGTCCAGTGTTTTGCGGAAAGTAGCCCGGAACTCCGAGAGTTTTTTGCCGTACCAGACGGACGCCGGATTATTGAATTTTACATCCCGGACAAAATTGTATTCCGAGTTACGCATATCATTCCAGTCATCTTTCCAGATTCCATAGTTGAGATGGTTGGTACCCCTTAGCCGGCCAATTCCCCGGCCACCGGTATAGTCCGAAACGGCCAGTTGTAAAAATGGATAAACACCCGTAGGGTCTTTATAGGTAAAGCTATACGGCCGGGGAGCATGGTCCCGTTCCAGCATGGGTCCAGCCAGGGCCGAGGACCGCACCACGCCCCCCAGTACATCCACTTCGTATTGGAACACCCATATGCCTTCGGTGTTGCCCGCACTTCGATTCTGGTTATACCGGCGGAAAAGGTCCCAATAGACATCGCCCGGTTCTTTTGCCAACGACCCAAACCGTTGTTTCATCAGGGCCAGATTCGAATTGGTAATGACAGCCGTGGCGGCTTTCACCGCATCGTCGTACCGCTTTAAACAAACATACGATTCGGCGAGCAGGTGGTTGGCCGCCTGAACCGATACCTTGCCGTCTTTTACCTGGTTGATGTTGGGCAGGTTCGCTGCGGCAAACTCCAGGTCAGTAGCAGCCTGCTGGTAAACTTGCTCCCGACTCGAACGCGTATAATTCGTTTTGGGCGAACTGACCTCTTCCAGTTCAATGGGCACTCCACCGTATAAATGAGCCAGATTCCGGTAAGCCAGTCCCCTGAACAAGCGGGTTTCTGCCTCTACGGCGGTTTTTTCAGTCTGGCTCAGGGACGATTTCTGCATCCGATTCAGAATGATGTTGGCACTCGAAATGATCTTGTAATACTGCTGCCAGTGAAACAGGGCCACTTCTGATATGGGAGTTAGCGTGGCGGGATAGCTGCCAAACCGCTCATTCAACTGCTGCGCACCATTGTAGCCAATGTCAGTACCATAGACATAATCCAGCGGCCGGAACTCTCCACTCGACAGGGTTCCCCGGGTCAGGTCGTAGAGTGAATTGATGGCTGAATTGAAATCGCCGATGCTAATGAAGGAGTTTTCGGGACTGGCAAAATCCAGTGGCACTTCCTTTAAAATCTCCTTTTCATCGCAACTAAACAGCAACAACGTAAAGATTATCAAAACTTTATGAATAGCGGATATGAATTTCATCACAATAAAAGTTAGGGGTTAAAAACGTACATCCAGACCCACAGAAACACCTTTCATAATCGGTCGTCCGTTGACTAATAATCCGTCTCCGGTTTCGGGGTCCCAGCCCTGCCATTTGGTCCAGGTGGCCAGATTTTTCCCACTCACAAATACCTTGACACCCTGCATGCCCATCTTTTTTGTTAACGGTTGGCCAAGCGAATACGACAGGGTAACATCCTGCAACCGGACAAAGCTACGGTCGCCATAGTAGTTGTATTCGATGGCTGCACCCTGGTCAAGTGCCCGGTAACGTGCCCCCGGATTGGAAGGTGTCCAGTAGTCGAATTCTCTCCAGAAATTATTTCGTCGGATGTTGTCCCCAACCCCCAATGCGGTTGGCATATTCATTTTCCGGTAACCGTCTCTGCCCCCCTGGATGGAATTGATGAAAAATCGGAGGGTAAAGTTGCGGTAGCTGAATTCATTCAGAATACCGAAATTATAGGCCGGTTCGGTTCGACCCTGAATAACCCGGTCATTGGCATCGGTAAAACCATCGCCGTTTTGATCGATAATCCGGTGCGTACCCACAAAGTAACCCTTGGGTGCTTCTTCCCCTAACTGAATAATCCCCCCCGATTCGTAATCATAAATCGCCCCGATGGATTTGCCGATAAACAACCCGTTGGCGACTAAATCATCTTCGACGCCATTCTGGTCATTATCCTGTCCCAACAGCGATACGATCCGGTTCCGGTTGGCCGCCAGGTTAACATTGATCGTCCAGTTGAGATTTTTGCCGGTAATCGCCTTGCCGTTCAGAACAAACTCAACGCCCCGGTTTGCAATGTTGCCGACGTTCGATATAATCTGGTTAAATCCCGTCACGACCGGAATATTCACGTTGAATATCAGGTTGCTGGTTGTGGTTCGGTAATAGTCGACACTGCCGGAAATCCGGTTCTTTAACAGCGAAAAGTCAAGTCCAAAATTGAATCCAGTCGTCGTTTCCCACGACAGGTTGGGATTGGCTAATGTAGTAATCTGCTGACCAAAGGCCGTGGAACCGCCGTCTCCAAACACATAGGCGGGGTAAATATTCGTCCGGGCCAGCGACGAGTATCGATTGACCAGGTTGCCATTTGTCCCGTACGATCCCCTTAGTTTGAGCAGATTGATGGCGCTCACTTTAAGAAAATCTTCCTGACTCAACACCCAGCCAAAACCGATTGACGGGAATAAGGCGGTTTTCTTGTTTTCGGCGAAGCCGGAAAAACCATCCTGACGCAACGTGGCAGTGAGTAAATATTTGTAGTTAAACTCATAGTTGATACGGCCCATCTGATACAGATAGCTCTCCTTCCAGGCCGAGGACGTAATTCGTTGAATCGTGGCCTGACTCAGGTCATTGTAGCTGAGCTGAAGGCTGTTGAAATTGGTACCGGTCGCATTGGATTCTTCAAAGTTTCTGGCCCGGCGACCAGCCACCAGAGTTACATCAATACTATGCACATTCTTGAACGTCTTTTTGTAATTGACGATGTTATCAAACGTCCAGTCGTAGGAGTTCGCGTTAATCTTGTACGCTTCTCCCGTCCCCCCGTTTGAGTAGGGATTGCTGCTATAATGCCGTTCCCAGGCGTAATTATGGCCGTAGTTAATCCGGTAGGTCAAGCCTTTTATGAAGGGGACATTGATGTTGGCGTAGAAATTACCGAAGAGGTTATTCTGTTTATCGAAATCATCGGCTAACGCCACCAGAAATGGATTCGTGACGTTGGTGCCCAGCGGATTTTGAATATACTTACCGTTTGCGTCGGTAGGCGTCACCAGCGGAGACATGATCGAGATGCCACCGAGGCTGGGTGAAATACCGGAATAGTCAGAAAAGGAGCCAAACGTCTGCGCCCCTATTTTTAACCAGCTCAGAATGGTATTTTCCACATTGATCCGGGTAGTAATCCGTTTGAATTTATCATTGATGATAAACCCTTTCTGATCGGTGTATCCACCCGACAGAAAGTAGGACCAGTCCTGGCTCGATCCGGTTACGCTCAGGTTGTGCGCGGTGATAAAGCCGGGGTTGGTGGTGTTGCCCCACCAGTCGTAGTTTGTCCCGTTGGTATAGCCTTCTCTGATCGGCGGATCGCTGATATAATTCTGGATGTTGTAGTTCGGATTGGGCGTCGTATAATCCGGGGCCAGAAACGCGTTCTTCCAGTCTTGATCGGCCAGTTTGGCAATGTAGCCCTCACGGTCGAACAGCGTCAGGGACTTGACAGGATTTTGCGTGGTGTAGCTGCCCGAATAATTAAACACGGGCTTTGAATTCTTTTTTCCACCCTTAGTCGTGATCAGAATGACGCCGTTGGCCGCCTGTGCCCCGTAGATCGCCATACTGCTTGGATCTTTCAGCACGTCAACCGATTCAATATCGGCCGGGTTCAGATCACTTAAATTGCCGGTGAAAATAATCCCATCCACGACCAGTAACACATTCTGGTTACCGTTAATGGTGGTGCGGCCCCGAATGGATATCGTTGGATTTTGGCCGGCGGTGCTGACCTGTCCAATATTCAGACCGGGGACGGTTCCTTGCAGGGACTGAGCGATATTTACGTTGGGCGATTCACGAAAAGCCTCGATGTCGGCCCGGACGACGGAGCCGGTCAAATCGCTTTTCTTCTGGGTGCCATATCCCACCACCACCACTTCGCTCAAGGCTTTGACATCCGGCAGCAGGGCGACATCGATGAGGGTGCGGTTATTGATCGTAATTTCCTGGCTGATGTAGCCGATGTAGGAAAATACCAGCGTTCCCTGACCGTCGGCAATCGACAGCGTATAGTTGCCGTCGATGTCGGTAACGGTTCCCACGGTACTTCCTTTCAGCACCACACTCACCCCCGGAATACCCACGCTTTTTTCATCCGTAACGGTTCCCGAAAGTTTCACTTCGGCTGGCCGGACGTTGGTGGTTTCCGCCGGAGAAGGGTCGGACGGGTCGGGTAGTTTGTCCGACGTTTTAAGACGGCGCAGCACAATTTGACGATTCTTAAAGGGCTGAAAATCAATCTTTCTGGGCGTTAGCAAGCTACCAAGCACGCTTTCCAGCGTTTCGTTGACAAACTGAACCGTGACTTTTTCCTCCAAAATGACCTCTTTTTGGTACGAAAAGATGACATGTGCCTGTTTTTCGATGTTTTGGAGTACGGTTTTGAGATTTCCGTTTTTAACGGTTAGCGTAATACGTTCCTGTAGCAATTCCTGGGCCCGGGCCGGATGAGCATAACACACCCCGGTTACAATACCCATCACAACAAACTGGAGTAACGAGATTTTCATAAGCCGGAAAAACGCTTTTTTGGTAAATGATTCTGACATAACTTGGGTTGTTTTTGTGGAATAAAACAAAACGGTTCCGTCCGATTGCATGTCCAGTGCATAGGCGGAAAATTCGGGAGCAATGGTGAGACATTGCTCCTTTTTATTGATTGGGTAAAAAGTTCGTTTCGCAAAAGCTATTGGCAGCCTTTGGACTCAACCACAAGCTGGGCGTCTACTTCCTTGTACGAAGCTCCGATGGTTTTACAGATCAGGTCGAGCTTATCGTATAAAGACTCATTACCAAGTGCCGTCGTTATCAGGCACTCATTGAGGAGTTCCTCGTTGAAGAGTATACTGATTCCATACGTTTTTTCAAGATCTTTCAATACCACAGTGGCCGGAACCTCGTCATACCGTATGGGGGATGGGTTGGCACTATGCGCCCCAAGCAGAACCGGCACATCGACCAGTTTGCGGCTCAGATTTTCGTCTGTCCGGCTATAAATCGCCTGCTGATTGGGCAGCAGGACCAGGCCGCTCGTTTCAGGATCTTTCAGATGGGTTTTCTGCTGGCTGTAAACGGATACGCGCCCGGTCCGTACCTGAACGACCACCTGTTTACTGTCGCCGAAAGCGCGTATTCTGAAGCTCGTACCTAACACCTTGGTGACCACTTCGTTGGAATAGATGTAAAAGGGTTTGTTGGCATCTTTGGCAATTTCAAAAAACGCTTCGCCGGTGAGTATGACGTTTCTTTTGTCTTTTTCAAAATGCGTAGGATAGCTCAGTTTGCTGTTTTTGTAGAGCGTTACCAGGCTACCGTCTTCCAGGGTAATCCGGACCGGCGTATCGCGTTGATTGACTTTTTCGATCCGCTGGCTTTCGCCCCCTTCCCGGGCAATAAGCTCCTGATAGGTTATGGGTTTAGGCGTAAGCCGCTGCTGGATCAGCCAGCCGATTCCGAGGAGCAAAACCAGGCCGGCGGCCCACCGGAGCAGGTGCCGGGACCATAGCGGAACGGGGATCGGCTGGTTTTCGTCGGCCGGATCGTGCAGCGTATGACGGATTTTTTCCCAGACCCGTTGCGGATTCAGGGAGGGCAGATCCCGGTCTTCTGCCTCATTGATTTCCAGAATGAGTTGCCGGGCTTTTTCCATCAGCAGCTCACTGCCCGGATTCGCTGCCCGAAATTGTTGCCAGACCCGGTCATTACGACCGGATACCACCCATTCAACGAACTGGTCATCATTCAGAAAATCTTGTACCTGGGTATACCGTTTATCCATCCTGACAGAAAGTCGAAAAGAGCCTACAACCATACAGGTACACCTTTTCGGAAATAGTAACCATTTCGATTAAACTATTTTTTGATCGAATGTAAAAATTCTTTTTTCCGACCGCTAAACAGGCCTCATCAATGGCGATCCGGACCGGGATACGTGGACTGGAAGAAGGGAGCCTACAGTCTGAAACCGAGAAAAATCATCAGGGAGATCATGGTACGCAGGGAGATTCGTAATACCGCATAGGCCCGACCCAGCATATTTTTCACGACCTGTTTGGATACATCCATCATAGCAGCGGTTTCGTCCAGACTCAGCCCCTGATAAAAGCGCAGGTGAATAGCTTCACGCTGCCGGTTGCTCAACTGAGAAAGCGCATGCTGGATCGTTCGGGTCGTTGCTTCCCGGGTTTCGTTGCTGATGGATTGCTGTTCCGAAGAAATGGTAGACAGGTAGTCGAGGAAGTTATTAACGTCTTCGGAACCCTCAAAAATATCATTTCGAATGTTTCGGCTGAGTTGATTCCGTAAGGTTCTAAACAGGTAAAATTTTATATTCACTACATCACTCAAGTGTTCTTTTCGTCGCCAAAGATTGAGAAAGACATCCTGAATAGCGTCCTCGACGAGCTCTGCATCCGGAATAATCCGAAGGCCATACTTGCCTAATGCCTCAAAGTGCTGATGATAAATCTGCTCGAGAGCCGATTTATCGCCCGATTTGAGGTCATGCCAAAGTTGATGGTCCTTTTCTGGAGCAGCCACATCAGTAGTTAATGGAGTCAAAAAGTTTTGAAATATAAAGAAATGTTTTTATTCCGTAGAAATATTGGCTTGTTTAAAGGATGTATGGATGAAGCATCTCCGAAATACACGCCCTGGCCCAGCGGATACGTCCTCCACAACTTTTGGATTTGATTCAATAAAAAAAGGTTACACGATAATTCGCATAACCTTTTGATAATCAGTACCGGGAGCGGGAATCGAACCCGCACGAACATTACTGCTCACAGGATTTTCGTACCAACTACAGTTTTCACTGCTCCCGAATCTTTACGGGATTTGTGGTCTGGACTTTCTCTTCATCGTATTCTGAAGAACATCAGAACTTAGATGCCGCCTGTCAAGTCTCTACACCTTTTCCAAAAAACTGGAACTTGGCTCGGGATTACCATTAGTCGTTTCCAACCGGAAGGCTTCCCCGACGTTAAGCGGTTCTACTCCAAACATTTCTGTCTGGGCACTCAAATTGTTTAAGTCCTGCGCGTCTACCTATTCCGCCATCCCGGCGTGGTAGCAACCACATTCTACAAAAAAAGCACCGCTGTGGGTGCTTTTGAGCGAAAGACGGGGTTCGAACCCGCGACCTCGACCTTGGCAAGGTCGCGCTCTACCAGCTGAGCTACTTTCGCGTTCTATGCCAGAACGTTGGCGTTTTGTGGATGCAAATATAAGGGGTCTGCGCTGTTTGGCAAGTACTTTCCTGAAAAAAAATTAGCATTATCGTCAATAACGCCACTTAGATTCTGATTATGAATCGGTTAAAACCAACAAAAAAAGAAAGAAAACATTCAGCCCCGTGCCTGCCAGCAGCGTCATCGTCATCGCCGACCGAAAATCAGCCTGCCGTTCGTCCCGAAAAACCCGGTTTGCCCAGACCAGAAAATACAACACCCCCGGCAACAAACAGACGGGTAACAGCCAGAACACCGTCTCACCCCGGAAATAGGCGTAAAAACCGGCCAGCGACAGCGTAAACCAAATCAGCGTATTCAGAAAGGTACCGCGAACCCCCAGCAGACGGCTCATCGTCAAATCGCCCCGACGGCCGTCTTCCTCGTGCTGATATACCTGCGTGATCGGATAAATCGCCAGCAGATTCAAGGTACAAAGCAATGCCGCCAGCAGAGGCCGGAAGGTTAGCATATCAAAAACCGGTAGTGCATCGATGGCTTGCAGCGACATCAGGTAGGTAAAACCGCCCTGAAACAAGCCGATCACGAGCCAACTGGCAATGGGGTACTTTTTTAAGCGAATAATTGGATGACTATACGCTTTGGAAATCAATCCGTAAATGAGTAAATAGGCCACGAATGGCCACCCGATCCAGACACCAATCACCAACGCCAGCAGATCCAGCACCCAGGCGACGTAAAACAAGGTTTTATCGACCGGCGGTGGTGTTTCCAGAATACCGATACTGCCTTCGTCTTTGTCGAAATAACTGTTGTAGGCATTGCTGGCCGGATAGAGCAGGAGGTGAATAACCGCCCCGATCACGGCCACCCGCCCCCAATCCAGCGTACCCTGACGAAGACTTTCCGACTGACTCAGCGCAAAGAGAAAAACCGGCAACAGAAAAAACGAAAACGGCACCCGCAAATGGAGCCAGACGGTCCGAAAGGTCATACCGGGAGAGGAAGGATAGAGGGTACAGATTTCATCAGGCAAAGTCTAACATTCAAGTGAACCTTTGGTTATAGAAAAGTCCGGATCGCTCCGGCAACCCTGAATTGGACTAAATGGATAGCTATATTACCGCCATCGGCACGGCCGTTCCGCCATACGGCTTCTCGCAGTTGCAAATTGCTTCGTTCATGGCGCAGGCTCTTCGGCTCGATGAACCCAACCGGCGAAAATTGCAGGCCCTCTACCGACTGACCCGCATCGACCGGCGGCATTCGGTGCTGCCCGACTACGGTGCTTCGCCGGGTGAATATACATTTTTTCCGAATACACCTGATCTTGAACCATTTCCGACCGTCGGAACCCGGATGGAATTGTACCGCAAAGAAGCCCTACCGCTGGCGGTGGCCGCTATTGAGGATTTATACCGCGACGAAAAACGAACCGTTCAGCCCACGCACCTGATCACGGTGAGTTGCACGGGCATGTATGCGCCGGGGCTGGATATCGACCTGATCGAAGCCCTCGGGCTGCCCACCACCACCCAACGCACTGCCATCAACTTTATGGGGTGCTACGGCGCTTTCAATGCGCTGAAAACCGCCGACGCCTTCGTCCGCGCCGATCCGTCGGCCTGCGTGCTGGTCGTTTGTCTGGAATTGTGTACGATTCATTTTCAGAAAAAAACCGACGAGGATCATCTGCTGTCCAACGCGCTCTTCGCCGACGGAGCCGCTGCGGTGTTGGTGGAAGGTCGACCCAACCGGGAAAAACCGGCTCCCTCCTTCCGGATGCGGACCTTCTTCTGCGATTTGTTGCCCGATGGAAAAAACGAAATGGGCTGGATCATCAACGACCACGGTTTTGAAATGACGCTGACGTCGGACGTACCGACGGTGATCCGGCAGGGCATTGGCCAGGCGCTTTCCCGCCTACTGGAACGCAGTGGACTGGCCATTGAAGACATCACGCAGTATGCCATGCACCCCGGCGGACGCAAAATTCTGGAAGTGATTGAGCAGCAGTTGGGCATCGAACCGCACGAAAACCGCTTTGCCTACGAGGTGCTGCGAAAATACGGCAACATGTCGTCGGCGACGGTTTTGTTTGTGCTGAAAGAAATCCGGAACCACCTGCTTTCGAAGCCGGGGGCGGGCAACATCCTGAGTTGCGCTTTCGGGCCGGGCCTGACCCTGGAGTCGATGATTCTGGAAATTATACCGGCGGTTCTGCCGGTCAACGATCAGGCAGTAGCCGAATCTATTGCAATACCTTCCAACGCATAAGCCCCCAGCGGTGCAGCCGGTAGCGCATCGACACCGCCAAAACGCCCAACCCGTAGATGCTGCTGCGCCGGAAATTGATCGATGACGCTTCCTTGAAGTATTTTGTCGGGCAGGTCACCTCGGCAATTTCGAAGCCTTTGTGAAAAATCTGGGCGATCATTTCATTGTCAAAAATAAAATCGTCGGAGTTGTGCGTAAAATCCAGACCGCGCAGCACTTCGCCAGAAAACGCCCGGTAGCCGGTGTGGTATTCCGACAGTTTCTGGTTCATCAGCACGTTCTGCGTCAGCGTCAGGAAGCGATTGGCCACGTATTTATACAGCGGCATGCCGCCTTTCAACGCCCCTTTGCCTAAAATCCGGGAGCCAAACACCACCGGGTACAACTCATTGCCAATCAGGCTGACCATCGCCACAATCAGCTTGGGCGTATACTGATAATCAGGATGTAGCATCACAACAATGTCGGCCTTCAGCTCCATCGCCTTGCGGTAGCAGGATTTCTGATTGCCGCCGTAGCCTTTGTTTTTTTCGTGCCGGATCACGTGCCGGATGCCCAGGCGCTTTGCTTCATCGACGGTATTGTCCGGACTGGCGTCATCGACCAGAATGACCTCGTCAACAATATCGAACGGGATTTCCCGGTAGGTACGTTCCAGCGTCAGGGCGGCCCGGTAGGCCGGTAATACAACTACGACTTTCTTATCATGATACATATTTGCAAAAATAAGGAATCAACCGAAATCATAACCTGTTACTTAATAGAGCTATATTGCAATCAGTTTTGCAATTCGACTTGTTTGGTTCTACAACTCTCCGATCTTCCGGCGAATTTTGTGCCAAAGTCCAATTAAACAGTTCTACTTAAACACTCGTTATACGCTAAATTTCATTGTTTTTCGACTCATGAGTTACGAAACTATATTTTTTATCTGCTTTGCGCTCTTCGTTCTGTTGGTGATGGCCTTCGATTTGGGGGCATTTACGAAGCAGAAAAGCCATATTGTCAGTTTTAAAGAAGCCGGCACCTGGAGTGCGGTTTGGGTGGCGTTGTCGATTGGCTTCTACTTTTTCATTAAAAATTTCGGTTACCTCGTTCACGGCATCACCGACATGGCGCGGCTGGAAGAAGTGCGTAGCCTGTATGCCGATCACCTCAAACTGATTCCGGGCAATTTCGAGCAGAGTCTGGCCATTTTCCAGAACAACATGGCGCTGGAATACATCACCGGTTATCTGGTCGAGTATTCCCTGTCGGCCGATAATATTTTCGTCTTCATCATGATTTTCGCGTCGTTCGGCGTGCGTCAGAAGTTCTACAAAAAGATTCTGGTCTGGGGCATTCTGGGGGCCATCGTCCTGCGGTTTATCTTCATTTTCGTCGGCTCGGCGCTGCTGCAGCGGTTCGAATGGATCATCTACATTTTCGGGGCTTTTTTGGTCTACACCGGGATCAAACTCTTCTTCGAAAAGGACGAAGATCAGCAGATGGAACCGAAAAACCACCCGGTCGTGAAGCTGACGGCCAAATACCTGAACGTCTACCGCCGGAACGTCATCGACCACTTTTTTGTCCGCCGGAAAACCGACCGCAAGCTTTTCGTGACGCCCCTGTTCATTGTCGTCATCGTGGTTGCTTTCACCGATCTGGTGTTTGCCGTCGACTCCATTCCGGCCATTTTCTCGATCACCAAAGACCCTTACATCGTTTTTTTCTCCAACGTATTCGCCATCATGGGGCTGCGGTCGATGTTCTTCTTCCTCTCCAGCATCATGAGTCAGTTCCGTTTCCTGAAAACCGGTCTGGCGGCCTTGCTGACGTTCATCGGATTAAAAATGATTTTTCACGGTTGGCTGGAAGATCACGGTTTCGAGACGGTTTACTCGCTCTATGTCATTCTGACTATTCTGGGCGTAAGTATTCTGGCGTCCTGGCTGATTCCGGAAAAAAAGAAGGAACCGGAGGAAGTGCAGGTCTAGGTTTCGAACAAACTTTCAGGAAGATTTCGACCCGATGAGGAGATTCACAACCGGATCAATGACTGATTGGTCCGGTTGCCATTGAATTGGGAATCGGACGGGTTGCCGGACAACTCGCTTTTTGCGCGGGTTTTCAGGTAAGTAACAACCTGGTTCCGCAGCCTCAGGAATAACCAGGATTTAAATTCCGGGTCAGATTGGGGTTCTGATCCATTGTCCCGAAGCTCGTTGAAAACAGCGCAAACCATTTTCTCCGCTTCCGCCTTGTTTTTAATCAGGGACTCGCAAAATTTGAGGGAAACCGGTCGATACTGTAAATAGAGAGCCTCGTCGGTCTTCGGGAACCGCCGGATCATTCCACCAGGCATATGCTTATGAGTCGAAGCCATTGCGTTATCGGTGCGTCCACACGTCAAAAAGACCCGTTTGTAGGATCCTAAAATGAATTTAAGTGTATAGTATCTATGATAACAAATGCCACTTATATAACTATATTGCAATATTATACTAATATTTTATTGTTTTAATATACATTTATAGCCACTTGATGTACGATTTTACCACAATGAAGCCTTGAGGAATTTCTGACGAATCAGGGCGAACCTCAACCCTGATCGTTTAAGCCGGGCAGCCTGGTTGAGGCCCCTGTGTTTTTACGGCTTTTTAGGTAGTTTTGTGAGGGCAGCGGGGAGGAAGGTGCTTCGTTTGATAGCACGACCAGGTGCATTCACTCTTCGGTGGCTTTTTCATTCGATCCCTATTTTCAGCAAGTTTCCCGGACAAAACACGGATTCAAATCCGTGGGTACGTATGCTATCCCCGACGGTTCTTAAAGCTTACCTCAAACGCCTGACCAACCTCAGCAGCCGCAACCGGTCGCTGCTGCTGACCAACCTGCCTGTCGAGCAGTTTCTGGATCTGCACGAGCTTGATTTTCTGGACAACAAACCGTCGTTCGATCTCGTCCGCCAGTTGATCGCCCGTCGTCCGGCCATCCCGCTCTGCGATGTGATGGACAGCCGGCTGGAGAAAGGCAACGAAGTGAGCAAAAAACTCCGGAAAATTGCCCGAACCGACCGGTTTATCGAAGAAGAACGCGGTTCGGAAGATTTGTACGTGGGATATCCCTTCGTGCGTGGCAAGCTGGCCGACGGAACGGTGATTCACGGGCCGCTGGTTTTCTTCCCGGTTCACCTCGAACCCCAGGGAAATAAATGGATGCTCGTTCGCCGGGCGGATGAGTCCATCATGCTCAACCGCAGTTTTCTGATGGCGTATGGTTACTACAACCAGTTCATTCTGCCCGATGCGGTTCTGGAACACACGCTGGATGAGTACGACAAAGACGCTACGGTTTTTCGCACCCAGCTCTACGAATGGCTGAAAGCCAGTCCATTAGAAATCAATTTCAATCAGAATCTTTTTACCGATCAGCTCCAGTGGTTCGATCCGGTCAAGAAAACCGATCTGGATAAACTGGAGCGCAACGGCGAATTAAAGCTGTATCCCGAAGCCGTGCTGGGCATTTTTCCGCAGGCGGGTTCGTATCTGGTACCCGATTATGAGGTGTTGCTGGAAGGCGAAGCATTGCAGTTTCTGCAAACCGACGAGTTGCCGGAGCCAACCAGCGAAGAGTCGATGGCCGGTTTGTTCCCCGATTTCAACACGTCTCAGAAACCGGTTTCCGTTCGGGAAGAAACGCTGCACACGCCCCTGGCCCTCGACGCATCGCAGGAGGAAGCCATCCGGCGCATCAAAGCCGGGGAGTCGATGGTGGTGCAAGGCCCTCCGGGAACCGGCAAGTCGCAGTTGATCGGGAATCTGATGGCCGATTTTGCCGCACAGGGCAAGCGGGTTTTGCTGGTTTGTCAGAAACGGGCGGCTTTGGATGTGGTCTACGAGCGACTGCGTCAGGTTGGCATGCAGCCCTTTTCGGCCCTGATTCACGATTTCAAAAACGACCGCAAGGCACTTTACGACCAGATTGCCGGACAGATCGAGCGGGTGGAAGAATACCGCAAACAGAATTACGGCCTGGATGCGATTTTGCTCGAACGCAATTTCGATCAGGAAAGCCGCCGGATCGATCAGACATTGGCCGAATTACAAGCCTTCAAAGAAGCCCTATTCGACGAAACAGAAGCGGGAATTTCGGTCAAACAGTTGTACCTGAGCAGCGATCCCACCGCCGAAACCATTCCACTTGCCGATGTGTATACCCAATTTCGGCCTGATTCGGTGGCCGGTTTTGTGGAAAAATTGCGGGAATACGGCGCTTACCTAACCCGGCTGGGTTCCGATCATCCGTGGGCCGACCGAATTTCCTTCGCCCCCTTCTCATTTGGCCAACTCCCGGCACTCAAAAAAATGCTGGGCGACCTACCAGTTTTCGTTAAAACCATAACCGAACAGGCGCAAACGCTCGCCCATCACACTTTTTCGCTGGCCGATTGGGAAACCGTGCAGGAAGACGAATGGGAAACCACCGCTTTGCTGACCTTGCTGAATGCCGACCCTTCGACCCCACGCTGGCAGTGGGTTCGGCGGTTGCAGCAACAGCCCGACCATCCGCTGTTCCGGACAGGACCAGAGGAACTGGAACGAATGGAAGCCGAGTTAACGAACTGCCTGGGCGGAACCGGAATCGAAAAAAGTCTCCCGGTTACCGACCTGCCCAACATGGTCCAGCGGTTGCAGGAAGCGATTCAAAGCCATTCGTCGTTTGTCGGACGGACGGTTTGGGGCTGGTTCAGCAAGGACAAAACCGGGTTGCAGCAACTCGCAGCCACCAACGGCTTGCCCCTTTCCGACGAAACGCTGCCGGTTTTGCTCGAAAAAGTACAGCGTCGAATCCGCTTTGAGATTCTTCGTCAGCAAATCGAAAAGAATGTCGATCAAGACGTTACCGCCGAAAATGCCGTTCTGACCGTTCGTCTGGCCCGCCAGGCGCTCGAAGCGGTCCGCCGGTTAAACGCCATTTCGTGGTTGAACGCCCTGCCCGAATCCCGGTTGGAAACCATCGGCGTTTTTTCAAAAACCGTAGCGCAATTGCTGGAAATTGGTCGTCGTGTGGCGGCTCAACGCAGCCAGTGGCAATCGTTTTTGAGCGAATCGCAAATCCAAAGATTGTGGCAAGAACCGACCCAAACCGATGCGTTGATTCGCACCCTGGAACGGGACATCGACCTGTTGATTGAAACCGATCGGCTGACCGAAAACTTTACGGTTTCGGAACGGGACATTGTGCAACGGCTGGGCGATACGGGAACAGTTGGGCTCTTTTTAAATAGTCTGCACCTGGCCTGGATTGAACATCTTGAAGGTATCTACCCCATTCTACGTGGTGTTTCATCTTTAAAAATCAGCCAGTTAGAAACCGCTTTACAGGAAAGTGTCCGAAAAAAGCAGACGCTGAGCCGCCAGATTTTGCTGGTTAAACTTCGTGAAAAGGCGTACCAGAATCTGGCTTTCAACCGCCTGAACAACCTCGTTACGTACCGGGAATTGAGCCATCAGGTGACCAAAAAACGCAACATCTGGCCGGTTCGGAAACTGATGGAGCAGCACTCGGATGAAGTTTTTCAACTGGTTCCGTGCTGGATGGCGTCGCCGGAGTCGGTTTCGGCCATTTTTCCGATGAAACCGGGGCTTTTCGATCTGGTGATTTTCGATGAAGCGTCGCAGTGTTTTGCCGAAAATGGCATTCCGGCGATGTATCGCGCCAAGCAGGTGGTCATCACCGGCGACAGTAAGCAGCTTCAACCGAGCGATTTGTACCGCATCCGGTTTGAAACCGAACCCGGCGAAGAAACGCCCGCTGCGCTGGAAGTGGAATCGTTGCTCGATCTGGCCACGCATTATTTCCCGCAAACGCAGTTGCGCGGCCATTACCGCAGTCGCTCGATTGATCTGATTGATTTCTCAAACCGGTTATTCTACAAAAATTCACTGCATCTCCTCCCCGATTTCCACCAGCTCAACCGCCGGGAGCCTGCCATCCGGTATTTGAACGTCAAAGGAATCTGGGAAAATAACACCAACGAAACCGAAGCCCGCGCCGTGGTTGCCCTGATCGATCAACTGGCGAACGAGTTACCGGGGCGTTCCATCGGCGTGGTGACGTTTAACTTCCAGCAGCAGCAGTTGATTCAGGAGTTGCTGGAGGAACACGCGCTGGCTGGGCTCGCTGTTCCAGGTTTGCAACCCGCTGTTCCAGATTTGCAATCTGCATCAGCAAACGCAGCACCCAAATCTGCATCAGCATCCCCCACTTCCACCGAAACGACCTTCGTCAAGAACATTGAAAACGTGCAGGGTGACGAGCGCGATGTGATTATTTTTTCCATCGGCTACGCGCCCGATGTTCGCGGGAAGTTGTCGGCGCAATTCGGCAGTTTGAACGCCAAAGGGGGCGAAAACCGCCTGAATGTGGCCGTGACGCGGGCAAGGGAACGGATTTACGTAGTCACGAGCATATATCCGCAACAGCTTTCCGTTGACAATACCGCCAACGAAGGGCCGAAAGTGTTGAAGCAGTACCTCGAGTATGCCCTCTCCGTGGCAGACGGTTCTTACGCCCCGCAACCCCGCCGAACCGAACGCGTTCCGGGGGCGCGTTTGCTGAAAGATGAGCTAAAAGACACCAAAACCGGTCTGGTCGAAGAACTGCCCTTTGCCGACCTGACCCGTAAAACCGCCGATTTGTACGAAGGACTCGTGTTGACCGACGACGATTTATACTACGAAAGCACGCTCAAAGACGCTCACGCGTACACGCCGTTTGCGTTACAAATGAAAAACTGGCCGTTCCTGCGGGTGTATAGCCGTGAATTCTGGCGTGGGCGGATTACGATTCCGTCGGATCCCCCAAAGGCGTAGCGGGTTGATCCACCGCCCCAAACGGCCACTGTTTTCGGATGCGAGCCGTAATCAGGAAGACGATAATTCCCAACAGAATAACCGTCAGACCCGACAGCATGAATGTCCAGCCGGTGGAAATGAAGATGAAAGTCCAGATGGCAATGGCCAGTAAAACCGGCAACGGATAGAGTGGCATTTTGAACGGAAACGCACTAGTTTGTTTGCGTTTATGCAAGAGCAACAAGCCAACGGCCTGTCCGATAAATTGCACCACAATCCGCATCGCCAGAATGGCCGTGATGACGTCGGATAGGCGAAACAGCAAACTGAAGCCAAAACCCAGCCCACCCAGAAACAGCAGCGAGACGTACGGAAAATGCCGGGAGGGGTGCAGCTTGGCAAAAATGCGGAAAAACTGCCCGTCGGCGGCTGCCGCGTAGGGAACCCGCGAATACCCCAGCAAAACCGCGAATAAAGACGAAAATGCCACGATTAATACCATGAACGTCGCGATCGTACCCGCCTGCGAGCCGTAGAGCCGTTCGATCACGGCACTGATGATGAACTCGCTGTGCTGGGCTTCCTGCCAGGGAATAACACTGACGACGCTCCAATTCATGGACAGATACAAAACCGCAATGCCGACCACCGAAATCAACATACTCAACGGAATGTTGCGCGACGGATTGCGGATTTCGCCCCCCAGGTGACACACATTATAGTAGCCTAAATAGCAATAAATCGTTTTCACGGAAGCAATTCCCAGACCGGCACCAAACAATCCGGATAGGGATTCGCCCGACGGCAACGCGAACGAAACCGTCTGTTGCCCACCCGTCAGACCACCCCAGATGATCCAGCCGAGTGTTGCGAGCACGCAGACCCACAATAGAATGCTGATTCGGCCAATGGATTCAATTTTGCGGTATAACAGCATCGTAATCAGGATCACCACACCTCCAGAAACCGCTTTGCGTTCCCACCCCTCAAGTGGGAGAAGATAGGAAGCATACTGCGCAAAACCGATGGCTCCCGAAGCCACCACCAACGGGGCCTGGATCATGGTTTGCCAGACATAGAGAAAGGATAGCATCTTGCCCCAGCGTTGTTCACCGTAGGCAATTTTCAGAAAGTTGTAACTCCCCCCGGCCTGCGGATAAGCCGCTCCCAGTTCGGCCCAGACCAGGGCGTCGATCAGCGAAATAACCGCTCCCAGAATCCACGCCCAGAGGAAATGCGGTCCACCGATGATGTGAATAACCAGGGGCAGCACCACAAACGGGCCGATACCGACCATGTCGATCATATTTAAGGCCGTAGCTTGCCACAATCCCAGCCGTCGGGGCAAGGGCGTCGAATCAGTAGAAGTAGACACAATCAGGTTGATTAAGAAATCGGTTGTCTGATAAAATAACCCGAGTCGGGCAAAAACCGGCTGGCTTTAGGCCGGGCAAAGGACGGCATAACCGTCGAGTTCTTTCATATACGACGCCAGTTTCTCAATGAACGCGTCGGTATACGGGGCGTGTTGTTTGTTTTTCAGCGTCGCAGCATACCACGTCCGCAGGAACCGTTTCCGGGTGAGCGAAACAGCGGACAATTCGCCGGATTTCAGGTACGGTTTGACAATCCAGTTGGGCAAAAGGGCCACGCCCATGCCGGCTTTGACCATCTCCAGAATGGCTTCGGTCAACGTCATTTTATAGAGCCGCTGGGGTCGGCAGTTTTTGAAGATCATCTGAAAATTGGAGCTTTCCTCTTCCGGGATGTTGTACATGACGTAATTCTGACCGGCAAATTCATCGATTTCTACCCAATCGCGCCCCGCCCATTCGTGGTCAGGCGCTACGATTACCATGAACTCGTCCTGAAAAAGGGGCGTATAACTCAGTTTCGGATTTTCAGAATCTTCGAGAATCGCGACGTCGATCTTGTTTTCAAGCAGGTGCTGCTCGGCGTAGTGCGTCGCTTCGATGTCGATTTTCACATCCACTTTCGGGTAAATATCCCGGTAGGCCCGCAGAAATCCCGATAGCCAGTGGTAGGAGGTGTAGCATTCCGTGCAGAGCCGCACCGCGCCGGAGTCCTTGTCGGTCAGGCACTTGACTTTGGCTTTGGTTTCGGCCACTTCCCGCAGAATTTTCTCGGCAGCCTCTAAAACCACGGTTCCGGCATCCGTCAGCCGCATCTGCTTTTTGTCGCGGATGAACAACTGGGTATTAAAAAAGCCCTCAATTTCTTTCAACTGATGGCTCAGTGCGGACTGGGTTAGGTACAGCCGATCGGCGGCTTTGGTGAGGTTGCCGCAGGTTGCCACCTCTTTCACCATTTGCAGATGCCGGATTTCCATGATGAATAATTTTCATGATTTCGACAAAAATAATTCGTTTTGCTAATATTCCAAAACGCTGCACCTTTGTCACAGAAACTAAACAACACAGACTCATGAAAACGCTTTTACAACACATACTGATGACACTTTTAGTCGGTTTACTCGTAACGGTATCGAATGCCCAGGTAACCGCAGCCAACGATCCAAAGGCCAGCCAGTCGGCCTTTGAAGTGAACATGTTCCTCGGCAGCCCGGAGAAGATTAATGTGATGCTGGCCGTTCGGGAGCCCCGAAAAGTGACCATCCGGTTGAAAGATGCCAACAGCACGGTTCTTTACCGGGAAGCCCTGAGCAAAACACCCGCCAACCACTGGCGCAAATTTGATTTTGAGGGCATGAAAACCGGCGTTTACTACCTGGAAATCAGCGACGGCAACCAGAAAATCGTTCGTCAGATTGAAATTGGTTCGTTGCCCGCGGTACAGTCGCAGCGGTTTATAACGTATGCGCAGTAAACAACAATTCTACTTTTACAGCACCGGCTTCCTCATGCGTGGGGAAGCCGGTGTTGTGTTTGTTATAAGTTTTCAGCCAGTTACTATTGACAAATGTGGGCCAATGTAGCCGACATATACTCTCTTTTCTTGATTGTCGGGGTAGAAATGAAATCGTAAATCGCCAATTTTAATGTGCAGTTCAAATGTTTCCCTTCGCCCATCAGGTAACTTAAATTTTCGTTGGCCACTGTATAGCCGCATTGTTGAATCGCTTTCGCCCGACACTCGTAAATTAGTTTGTGCATTTAACCCTTTTAAGTCAAAGTCTCCATTTTTCCAGTCAGCGGCAAAAGAATCTAACGTTCTTAGACGTTCAATTATCTGTGATAAATAGTTTGACATTCCAGCGTTCTTCAATTGACGTTTAACATCGCCACATAGTATCAAGTTGGGAAAAAATTCGATACGCTTTTCCCACACATCAATACTGCGTTGTAGTTGTTCATCCTGTTGTTGTTGAAGTCTGGGTCTGTGTAACTCAAAATGAGCACTTGTTGCAAAGTGAGGTACAGTGACAACAGCTGATTGTTCTTGCCCGTCGGCTTCCAAATACCAATGCCAGCCATCTAATTGATGTGAGTTCCACTGGTTATGCGTTAATAAACTAAGCAGTAGCATACCACCAAGATAAGCTGCTCCAAAACCTTTAGCCTCCGGTTTACCGGCTGGTTCGGTTAAGCTAAAGACAGATCGTTCAAAAACAGACATGGCTTCCACTTCATCGGCAGTTAGTAAAGGTGGATTAGCTATTATAGCCCGGAATCGGTCGCGCAACACTTGGTCAACACGTTCATCATTCAACCAACTGCCAACCGAATAAGCGGGAGTTAGTGATAAGGAAAACATGTTTTGCCCCAATTCTTCCGGTATTCTTAACCGACGAAATCCAAATCTTTGAGCCGATACAACGCTTTGCACAAAATGCGCCATTACGCTGTGAGCGTCTACAAGATCAATAACCGGCTGAGCGGATAGTTCGTTAAAGATACAATCCATCGCTTATTGCAGAAGACGGTCTAACTGGCGGGCGTATTCGTCAAAAAAACCACGTGGCTGTTGGCTAAGTCGCCCATTCGCATCGATGGTCGGTTGTACAATTTCGGTGACATGCTCGTCGGCATCAGGATCGCGTTCAAAGTAATAAACCGACACTTGTTCAGGGCTAATATTTTTTTCCTTGACTGCTACTCTTACCCCGTTAATAAGATGGTCGCTGTGGGTTTCTACAATAAGCTGAACACCATCTGCAGCGGCACATGCTAGTAAAGTACCCAATTGAGCCTGTCCCTGTGGGTGCAAATGGGATTCCGGATTTTCGATCAACAGCAAATCGCCGGGGCGGGCGGCCAATACGGCCACGATTATCGGCAGTACATACGTGAACCCAAATCCGACGTTTACAGGCGTGAAGTCGGGAGTTACATTCTCGCCCATTTCAAACCGGTAAGTCAGCGTTGCTACGTTCAGATCGGATCGATACGTAGTGGTTAGACGCGTACCCGCCGAAATTCGCTGAAACCAGGCATCGACCTGATCCAGTAAGGTGTTCGATTCGGCAATCCGGGCTGATTTGAGAACAATTGGCTCACGTTGATACTGCGCCAAAAAATGCACGGCAAACTCACCGTTTTTCCCAACTGAGCGAAGTTGTTGAACCTGATAGTTAGAGGTTGGAAAAATTACGGTGGGTGATTTTCGTTCAGCGTTCAGGTATTGGAAATTCCCATCAATCAACAAAGACTGATTGGGGTTGAAAGCTGGGCTCTCGATCGGTATACCCGGCAAGTAGTCAGAATCTGAAATACTTCGAAAATCAAAATGCACTACGCCTTCACTGCCAAAACTAAGCTCCATCCTGATGTGGTCACTTTCGGCCTGAGCATTCAATGCATCACGGCCTAGCCCAATATCCACTAACGGACCTTTTAACGATAGGCCATCTGTACCTCTTGACTGCCTAAGCAATAACAACGCCTGCAATACGCTCGATTTACCTACCCCGTTGATTCCGGTCAGTAAGTTCAATTCTGTTAGGTTCAGTTCTGCGTACTGGAACGCTTTAAAGTTTTCGATAATCAGGCGGGTGATCATTGGCTATATTTCTTTAGCAAGCTTTCAATGGCTCCAAATCGGGCCTGTACAGCGTTGTAATCGGATGTGGCACGAGTTACCGCATTATCAAATGTTTCGGAAGTAAACAGCCGTCTGTAATCCGCTCGAAACGCCGAAAGCTGCTCCCCTATGGAGTCAAGCTGAAAATTGTTCAACTGGGCAATCTGCGCTGTCCAAACTTCAAACAGGGCTCCATTCAGTAACAGCCGGGATTTTTCATGGCCATAGGAGCGGCTGAACTGATGTTTACCAAACCAATGATGACTAACCGTTAGTGCTTTCCGGAGACCGTACTCTAAGTCCTGCCGTTCAGCATCAGTTAGTTTGCCAAGCTTTTCCATACCCTTATCCAAAAACGAACTCATGGGTTTCTCAAACTGTGGGTAGGGAGTTAGCCGAAAGGCTACATACCTGAGCACTAGCTCCCGGTCGGCCATGCGTTTGTCGGAAGCACTAATAAACTCGTTGAAAAGCTCACTTTCAGACACTTCTTTCAAAAATTCAGCGGCTGGCCCCTGGTTCAGCGCGTGTCGAATTTCCATTGGATTCAGCATCAGGCCACCCGTATTGATACGCCGGAACACATTGTACTTCACGGGCCGGGGGGTACCGGGTTTAATGATGTAGGCCGTCACCTGTGTTTCCATAATCCGACGCTGCATGGGCCGGGGCAACTCATCGAACGTCATACCGTCATATTGCTTCAAAATCTCCAACCCTCGCAACCTTAACCGTTTCTCGGTTTTATCGACTACAAAGTTTTTGAGCGTCCAGAGCCGCTGCAACCCATCGACCACCAACCAGTTGTCCTCACTTTCGGCATCAAAATAGAAGGCGGGTAACGGAAACCGGAGCATCAGCGATTCAATCAAGCGACTTTGCACATCCATCGCCCAAAGGTTTCCTTTGCGCTGAAAGTCAGGGTCAAGGTCAATTTCTCCGTATTTGAGCCGCTGCACAAGGTTATCCATCGTCTTTGGCTCTACAGTGATATTGATGTCCTTCGGGTCGAATGGCTCCTTAATATCGGTTTCGACTTCCGATTCATCGGTGTGTTCAACGTTCTCGGGGTCTTCTGTATATAGCGGTTGCATGTGAAGTAGGTTAGGCTAGTGCGGTAAAGTGACCCCGCGCCAAGTTCCGAAAATTATTCTGAATCATCTCCCGCTCACGGCTACTGACCGAAGGAAATTGATCCAGCACGTACAGCATATCGGTTTCACTCAAGCCATACGCCCGGAACACCAGCGCGTCGATCTGCGCTTCGTAGGACAAGGTATCAACCGACGGGTTGGCCTTTTTCAGTGCGAGCACCGTATTAACCAACTTCTCCAACTGCTGCTCTGTTTCGGCGTCCGGTTCCGGTACGGGTAATTGCTCCATCTTAAACTTCGACCACATTGTGGTGACCATTCCTGTCGTTGTTGCTATTTGATTAAAGTACCATAAAGCTGGTTTTGCGTTTAGCACACCAAGTAAATACTTGAGGTTCGTGCCAGTCATTATGAAAGTTGTTTTATCAGGTACCATTTTGCTTTCATCGTAAGCGAACTTAGGTATATCTGAAAGTTCTGCCCAAATAATTTTGGGCTTATTAAAGTCTTCAAAATACGAAGCTGCACATCTCTGTAAGGCATACCACTCATAGCGAATACCAGTTTCTGCTTGATTTCGCTTTGATAGTCCTTCCTTATGAACTAATAGATGAGCGTAGAGGCTTGGGAATTGTTGTTTGAAAGCTTCTTCGGCTTTCTTGGAACCTCCTGTAATAGTTGGGTCATTATGCAATGGAAAATGCCAAGGAATAAAAATTATCCATAGATCCGCTGATACAAAGTTGTATCGCCTTAAATCACGCCCCCTCAAAGTTGGTTTAATTATATCTGCGTTTTTACCCTCTTCAGCAATTAATTTTTGCTTGGTTTTACCGTCTATTACGAAAGCTGAATTATAACCTGTTTTGACACCATAATTCATAATCACAGGCCAATTCCCCAACTTCTTCCCATTCTCTTCCATCAACCTTTTCAATTGACTGCCTTGCTCATCGCCCACAGCCCAACCTTCGGCTGGAAGATCGGTGATTATAAAAGCGTTACGAGAAATATAGCTCGTCAAATTTTCCTTATCCTTATCAAAATCGGCTCCCACCGTGGCAGCCTGTAATTGAAACTGACAAGGCGCTTTACGGGCCAGCAGGATATTGGTTTCCACGACAGCGGTTTCAAACAGGCGCGTGTCGGCAAAATTCAGCAAAGTAAGCGGGTTGGTTTGCTCCACAAATAGCTGGCGCAAGGGTTTGCCATACTGTGTTTGCAGCCAAGAGTTGGAGGTAATATAGCTTAACATTCCACCCGGCCGCAACAGCCGGATACCCTGTTCGTAGAAAAGACCGTAGATGTCGCCGGTTTTCTCAAACGTCTGGTATCCTTCCCGCTGGTATTGTGCGGCCTCGGTCGGAATGCGTGATAGCTGAAGGTAAGGCGGGTTGGCAATCACAATGTCGAAACCGCTTTGCGCCCGATCAAATACTTCCGGAAAGAACAGATGCCACAGGAAGTACGGTTTGCTGGCGGAGTCGAGGGTTGAAAGTTTTTGCTGGCTGGCCCGCACGCTGGCTAATTGCGTTTGCAGGCCGTCGATGTTTTTCTGTTTACGAACAACCTGGTCTTCCTTCTGTTTTCGTTTGGCTTTTGGCTCATTCGGATTGTTCCGCATCGCCGTTTCAATGCTTCTGATTTCGGCTTTCAGATCACCGGTTTGCCGTTCGAGCGATCGTTCGGCCAACTCAAAACTAGAATCGAGGTGATCGTGAACAATGGTTTCAATCTGGGCTTTCACCGTCTCTTTTTTCAGACCGCGTCGTTTCAGCGCTTCGGGGTCGTAGTAGAGCCGGAGTAAGTCGCGCAGCTTTTCTTTTTTCTCGTCTGAGAAGTGCATCGAAATCTGCGGGTCGGCTATTCGCCCAAAAATGTCGATCTGCCCGTTCTCAACAACATACGTCACCTCTTGCTGCTGCAAAATTTTGTCGAGCCGAATGCCTTCAAATGATTCGAGCAGGCTATCGCCCTGCATGATTTTATAATCGAGGTTAGGCAAAGGCTGCGGTTCGTCTTCATCCACGACGAGCGATAGCCAAAACCGTAGCCGGGCAATGTCAACGGCACCGGTTTCCATATCGACGCCGTAGATGGTTTCGCCAATGATGCGTTTTTTCACCTCTGCCCGGTTTAGGGTCAGGTCAAGCGTCATTTTAGCCGCAAAAATCTCCTGTAACATTCCCACCGGAAACGCCCCGGAACCGATCGCCGGATCACAGATCTTCAGATCATCCAGTAACTCCTCGATGCGGGGGGCATGTTGCAGAATCAGGTTATGACGGTTTTTCTCATCGCCCCGGCTCCCGGCCCGAATCAGCTCAGTGATCGCTTCCTGAATGGCCGGGCGTTGAGAATCACCTAATTCAATAGTCAGATGATAGGTCAGATGTTGAATCAGACTTTCCTGACACATATACTGCACAATTTCCTTCGGTGTGTAGAAGGCTCCTTTTTCGCGGTTTTCTTCGAGCAGGTTTTCAAAGATATGCCCCAACATTTCGGGGTCGATTCCCACTTCGTAATCACCGGGACTATTTTCGTCGATGGTAAAGTTATACTGGTCGAAAAACTGGAATAAATCCCGAAAATAATCGACCGGTAGGTCAATTGCATCAGTAACGAAGTGTCCGTCAGGACGAATATCCCGGTCGAACAATCCCCCATTTAGATACGGCACCCGACAGGTTTTCAGACCATCAATTTCAAAAATAGAAGAGTCTGTCCGATCAGGATTATTGAGCGTATCGAAAAATAGTTTAGTCAAACAACGGCTGTAAAACTGGTCGGAAAAGGTAAACCGTTCAAACAGCGTTTGCATGAATCGTTTATCACCGTTAGCCCATATTACCGAGGTTTCGGAACAACCCATCCAACCTTTCTTTTGCAAAAAATGCAGAAATACGATACGGCCCAGCATCTTCTTGGCAAAGTCGCGGATTGGTTTTGCTCTCTTATCTTTCTCCTTGGGATCAGTAGGCACGGGTTCATCTCCCAAAAAATCAGCCCAGTGATATTCAGCGAGGTACGTCCAGATCTTTTTAAAATGAACGTCTTTAAATTGCTTAAAGAACTCTTTGTTAAGTGGTTCTACAGCAAAAGCCTCCGTCAATGCTTTCAAATCAACTGTTCGCTTTTCGATCAGCTCCATCAACCGACGCGACGCAGTGGTGCAGGGTTCATTCGGACCCAGCACAAAAGCAAAGCGTTTGGGAGCTGTTTCGTTTTGAACAAGTTCAAGCGTATCCAGATCAAACGCCGAATAACGAGCAATAAACGTCAGCCGATAATCAACCTGAGTGGGACTATGAAAAAACACCAGTGCCCCGTGAATAATGTTCTGATCGATGTACTTAGCGGCAATATCGCGCAACCCTTTACGATTACGGGCAATCTGAACGGCGTCAGTTACAACCACATCCATAATGGCCAGATTACGCCCGTCCGACAAGGACACCGAACCGATTTGCTGCGCCAGTTGGACATTGTCGGCAGCTTCGATCAGGATTTTCGGTTGAGAAAATACCGTTAGCCCATCGCTGAAAAGATGGTTAAGCAGCGTTTTCTGGTTAGCTGGTGAGAAACGTTCTTGCAGGAAAGATTTTAGATTGGATTCGGTCATGGTATCGGTGGTGTCAATCCAGTAATTTCGTCAACGCTTCCGGGTCAGGCAGCAGGTTTGTAATTGGGCAGTTGACGACTGCCCAATTAACTGATCATATTCCTCGGCAAATTGCCGCATGTTTTTGAGGTTTCGGTGCGAGAAACCACGCAAGCCGGGCAGTTGCTTTTGTAAGTCGGCGGATAACTGCTCCAACACTTTTGTACCCCACTTCTCAGCAGCAACTTTTTCAGACAATCGCTTACCGACAGCGAAGTAAAGCAACAGCAATTCGCGATTGACAAGTCTGGCAGCCCGGTAGCGGCTTTGCAGAATCTGCTTACTGATTTCACTCAGCAAGGTTTCGTAATGGGTCGATTGATGGTCACTATTCATGGCTGGTGGGATTGATGGCAATCAGCAACGGTTCGCGTTGGCTCATTCAGGCGCTAAAACTCTCCGAAATTATAATCGCCGGTTCGGTCGGCGCAACAACTAACGGAATAACTGGCGTTGCGGTCAGATCGTCGGCAGGTTGACTCAACGGATAACCGTTCAGGATTTTCACCAGATTTTCGAGCAAAACGGCCGCCTGTACTTTCACTTTCGTTTGCGATTTCTGGAGTTTGTTGATGTCGCGCTGCAAATTCTGAAACCGCCCGCGCCGAATGGCGTCCTTCGCCAGTCCGACCAGCGTCTTTTCTTCTTCACTGATAAACGGCAACGAGACAAACGCATCCAGGAACATCAGGGCTTTCTTTTCATTGGGGCCTTGCGATACATCCACTTTTTTATCCTGTGCTTTCTCGGCTTCCACCTGCGCCTGAAACCGATCCACAGCCATCTGCACCTGCTCGTGGTGCATGGCATGAAGCTTCACCGCCCGCTCATGCACCATGCACTGAAACCGCTTGGCCGTTTCCAGAAAAGTCAATTCTTCCGCGGTATGATCGGCACGGATATACAGAAAAGCATCCCGTTTCTGATCACGGATGAAAGCGATGGTGGCCTGGTGCTGCATCCGGTCTTTGCGCCCTACCCGCGCCCGCAACGGCATGGTTTTGATGTGTTTAAACAAATCCGGGTCTTTTTCTTTCAATTCCCGAATCTGCATCAGGTAATCCAGCTTCTCGTCGCGCTCTTCATCCAGATCTTTGTCGAACAAACCGAACGATTCTGTCACCTCATCGGGCGAGTAAATCTGGCTGTCTTCACCCAGCGCGGTATGAAAGGCCTGCAATTTCATCATGGCCTTTTTCTGCAACTCAATATCGTTGTCTACTTGCGCGGTCGGGAAAAAGTTGTAGACATATATCGCTTTTGCTTTTGTACCAATTCGGTTTACGCGCCCGATCCGTTGCATCAGGCGGGTCGCATTCCAGGGCGTGTCGTAGTTGACAATAACATTCGCCCGGTGCAAATTGACGCCTTCCGCCAGCACTTCGGTCGAGATAATGATATCGTATTCATTGGTTTGCTGATCAATTGGCAGGTTCGCATCGAAATTGGCCCGAATCACCGGCATGCGATCTTTGCGCGTATGACTGTCGACCGTTAGAATGCGATAATCGATTGCATCCCGAAGTCGACGGGCTACGTATTCGGCCGTCTCCTTACTTTCAGAAAAGACCACCAACTTCTTTTCCCGGTTTTCCGGACCGAACAACGTTTTTTGGATGTACCCGACAAACGTATCCAGCTTAGGGTCATCTTCACCGATCGCGTCCCAGGATTTTGAGAGATCGTTCAGAATGAGTTGATCCCGGAGCAAGCCTTCGTAAAAACCCGGCTCAAAATCGTCCGCCGTACAAATATCGATTGTGGCGGGGGCAGCCTCCTGCTCGGTGTCCATCAGGTTCGTGACCAGATCAAGCAGTTCATCTTCCCGCCCATCGTTGATCATGTCCGAAACCGGCAGGTTTGGAGCGATATACACCCGGTCACTCTCGAACATCTTCACCATCGCACCATTGGCCTCACAAAACCGCCGAATCGACTGCCGAAATGCAAAAAAGCTGCTGTCAATTCGCTTCACGAGCATGGTTTTCATGATCTTGGCCAATTGGGCCGAAATCAGATCTGCCTTTTTGTACTTCTGTTTTTTATGCGGTTTCAAGGCCCCAATGGCCCGGTATCGATTATACGTTAAGCCCTCCGTTGGGTGCGTTAACTGGCGAATGGTATAATCGTAGAGAATCTCCAGGTGCGGAGCGAGTTGGTACAGTATTTTCTCCGGTTTCCGAACATCCGGGAACTCAATCTTTTGCGCGGCCAGGTCGTCTTTGTACTGGTGATGCAGTTTCAGGTCCGTGCGGGTCCGCCGAACGGTCAGCGGTTCGATCACTTTTACCCGAATCTGTTCATAAATTCGCCGGACTCCTTCCGTTACTTTTTGCGGATCGGGCTCATGCTTCAGTCGGCGGTAGGCATCGATGTGCTGCCGGAAAAAGTGCTGTAGATTCCCTATTTCAAGGGTCGAATCCTTGCTATCCTGAAACAAATAAACCAGATTCGCGATGTCCTGCGGATAATTGTTCAGGGGCGTTGCCGATACGAGCATCACCCGTTTGGGATACCGTGAACCGTCGGACTTTCGGCGTCGGGTCGGGGTTTTGCAGATTTTTTGCAGGTCATTATAGGCGTCGGCGGTGTCCGAGCGAAACTTATGGGCCTCGTCTATAATGACCAAATCATATTTCTCCGGATTACGAACTTTATGCAGACTCCCATTCGTGACAATATCCACGCCGTCGAGGCTAAATTTATCGATGGTTTCCTCCCAGTTGAGTTTCAGCGCGGGTGGCACGACGATGAGCGTCCGAGAGCGGTATTCCGGAAAACCGTTCTTGAAGTAAAATTTTTTGGCAATGCGGGTTGCAATGATCGTCTTACCCAGGCCAACGACATCGGACAGGAAAAAACCGCCGTGTTTAGCCATTTTATTGTAACCGTCATTGACCGCATCGGCCTGATACACCAACGGCATAAAGCCTTTGGGTAAGTCGGTTTCCGAGTTCGGATCATAATCGATGCTCTTACCAAAATATTCGATCAAAAACTTCAGATAGACCTCGTAAGGCGTGAACTGATCGTTGAGGAACGTTTCACTTTTCAAACGAGCGATAAACTCTTCCGCTACCGGAACCGATTCATACCAAAGCTTTTCAAAAGTTTCATTCGCAAACTGAATATCGGCATCGTCGCGCAGTTCAACATTGAATTCGAAGTTGCGCTCTAAACCTGGTTCGGTCAGATTACTGGATCCGGTGATAACGGCTCCGTATCCATGTGGGTGATAGGTCTGTTCCCGGAAAATATACACCTTGGCGTGGATATTCTGCTTCGGATGCACCCGAATTTGAAGCTTGCCGGATGCGATGTCGTCAATCATGCCCAGCATGCCGTCTTCAACAACTTTGCTGTATTTCGCCTGCTGAATGTTTTTTTTAGCGACCTGAAAAAAATCCTCCTGCGACTTGTAGGCATCGGCCGTAAACAACACGCCTTGCTGTGAAGCCTCATGCACCAGTTTATCCACATTGATGCCGACCAGAACCCGCACCTCAGCCGCCCGTTCAATGTAAGGACGGACCCGAAAATAGCCCGAAGCATAAAAGTAACCCACCAATGCATCGAAGAAGTGAATCTGCCGATGGCGAAAAATGCCTTCTATCTTGGTTAAAAGGGTATTTTCTTCCTGATTGGGGAAAAATTTAGTAGATGAATAGGCTGCAATCATTGAGAACAATAGAATGAGGCAAACGTAAAAATAGCGATTTGCGGTTATCTTATCGTCCCGGCAGAGGTAAAATCACGTGCAAAAAATAGTATCTTGAGGGTTCAGAATGTCTTTTATGGTGCTACAGTTTCCTGAATTCTACCCGCCGGTTTTGCCGCCTGCCCTCGGCCGTGCCGTTGTCTGCGATGGGCTCATTTTCACCCTTTCCGATGATCTCCAGGCGGTTTTCGGGAATATTGAACTGTTTTGCCAGGTAGTTTCGCACACTCAATGCCCGCTGCTCCGACAGCTTCTGGTTGGCTGCCACATCGCCATCGCTGTCGGTATGTCCGACAATCGAAAACCGGGACGCCGTATTACCGGCCAACACGCGTCCTATTTTATCCAATAATTCGAATGATTCCGCTTCGATTCGATCCGACCCCGTTGCAAACAGAATGTTGGAAGTGATAAACCGCCCTTCTTCCATCAATTGAATCCGCAGGTCTTTTTCAATGGCGACAATTTTTACATTCGATAGAATGAAGCGCTGGTTTTGTTCTTTTTTAGTGCCATTCAGACGAAAATTGATAGAAGTGGGCTGAATGCCCGATAGCAGGTTAGGCGAATCGGCCACTTTCGTCCCGTTTATGAACAACCGCAACCGGCTTTTATTCACCAGCGCCACCCAATGTGTGGTTTTACCAATCACCTGATCGGCAATGGCATACGGAATTTTCTCCTTCACCCCCAACGACGTGTTTCGATTGAAGAGATCAAGTTGATGCTCCCTGGCATCGCCCCACAAACTGAACCCAAACGCCCCGTACTGATTCTTCGGATCGTTGTGTTTCAGTCCGCTGAGTGTCTGAAAATAGACGTTAAAATAGGTATTATACAGACTTGCCGGCACATTCTGCAGCGTCAGATCGAATTCCAGAGCGACATGCTCCGGCAACGGTTTCAATTGCGGCACCGTATTGCTGTTCGGATAGAGCCACAGGCCACTTCCCGGGTTCAGGGCCACCACTTCCCCGCCCGAACTGCTCACAAATGTCCCCGGATAATCGCCTTTCGGCGTTTTGGAAAAGTGATCTGTAAAAAGAACCGTTCCGATGTAATTCAGTGCCGAATCCTGTTCTGATGGCTTTACGAGCGGATTCCTGGTTTCCTGTGGGTCAGTCTCAACCGGTCTGGCCACCGCTGAAGGCTTTTGCGAGGCAGACCCCCGGGAGCCGGCTTCCGGATTGGCCGCTGGTTTGGGGGTAGGAACTTGCTTTTTCGGACCATCACCCAGAATGACATCCAGGGCTTCATCCGTTTTCTGAGCTGATTTTTGTTCCACTCTTCGCTCGAGGGTACGTTCCGCCCCCCTTTTCCCCGCTCTTTCAACCCTTTTCAAGACATTCTGGGAATAAGCCGTTGAGAACAAAAAAATGGTTAGGAGAAAGAAAGAAGCCATTTTTTCCATAAGCGAGAGGGTGCTGACCCCGTTTACAGGTTGCATGTGGGAGATTTAAATCCACGATGAAACGCATCCGAAGGTAATCGGGCGGGAAAGAATGCAGTTGTAAAAAACCGAAAAAAACGACTTTCTTTTTAGCGTTCGGAAGCACTGACCATCGTCAGATACGGGCCGTTATCGATCAGTTCCAGCAGGAGTCGAAACTGCCGGAGTTGAAAGGCTGTGGGAGCAACACCGAAGACTTTTTTAAAATCCTTATTGAAGTGAGACGCATCGTAATAGTTGTACAGCGCCGTTATAAAAACCAGATCGTTTTCTTCTTTTTGTTGGCGATATTCCAGAAAAATGTGGCTAAAGCGGATCATGCGGGCATAAGCGGACGGTGAAACGCCTACCTGGTTTTTAAAAAGCATCTGGAGATAGCGCTCGCTCACTGGTATGCGCCGGCAAATTTCGGCCGTCGTCAGACATCCTTTGCTCTTGTAAATTTCATCCAGAGCCGCATCGACCACCGTGGTCCGAAACGACTTTTCGGCCACAAAATCGAGTAAAAAATCGGTGAGAAGCGCCACCCGTTCTTCATTGCGGGTTAACCGTTCATACCGGGCAATCAGGGAATTGAAGCGGACTCCGAATAAGGACGAAGCTGCTATGGCATGGTTGGTGAGCCGATGGATCGGTATATCGAACCACTTCCACAAAGCCGTGGGTTTGAGGCTCACGCCCACAATTCCGCAAACTGGCTCGAGAGGGATCAATGAATAGCTGTGGGTTTGTTGCCCACAAAGGTAATAAGGAGTCAGTACGGCGTTGAATGCCGGTGAAATCACCCTCCAGTTGCCTTTATATTGCATGCCCAGAATGCAGGTGCCGGACGGCATCAGCAATTCCGGTTCCAGAACCGGCCCGGTCTGGCGGGTTTCCATGGAATAGAAAAACGAAACATAGGGCTGTAACGCTTCGGGAACGGCATATTGCTGGTACATAGCCAGTTTGATCAGGAATGAACATAAATCCGTTCCATCATAAAAAAGGCTGCCCGTGATTGGGCAGCCTTTTTTATGATGGAACAAACCCGCTACACGTCACAAATCGCAATACTCTCCCGCAGCGACGTCAGTGGATCGCGCTTGGGAATGAACTCCTGCGCCACAAAGCCTTTGTAGCCCGTGTCGACGATGGCCTGCATAATCGCCGGATAATACAGTTCCTGCCCGTTATCGATCTCGTTACGACCCGGATTCCCGCCGGTATGGTAGTGAGCGAAATACTGGTGATCCCGTCGGATGGTGCGGATGATGTCGCCCTCCATGATCTGCATGTGGTAAATATCGTACAGCATCTTGAAATTTTCGGAGCCGACCATTTTACACAATTCAACGCCCCAGGCCGACTTGTCGCACATGTAATCTTTGTGATCGACCCGGCTGTTGAGCAACTCCATCACCATCACCACGCCGTGCTTTTCGGCACTGCTCATGAGTCGTTTCAGGCCTACTGCACAGTTTTCCATGCCCTTCTGATCGTCCATACCGCGTCGGTTTCCCGAAAAACAGATGACGTTTTTCAGCCCGGCTTCCTTCAGCTTCGGGAAAATGGCCTCGTAACTGGCCACCAGTTCGTCGTGCAGTTTCGGATCATTGAAACCGTCGTTGATGCCCTTCCCGGCTCCCTGCGCCATCGAGCAGGTCAGGCCGTACTTTTTAACGATCGGCCATTCGTTGGGTCCCAGCAGATCGATGCCGGTCAGGCCGATTTCTTTGGCGGCTTTGGCAAAGTCTTCCAGCGGAATTTTTCCGTAGCACCACTTGCAGGCGGAATGGTTGATCCGGCCTTTCAAGGCCGGGAAAACGGTTTTCTGGGTTTCTTCCATTTGAGCGGCAAAAGAGTCGATAACAGAAAAGGTCAGGGCGGTTCCGGCCAGGGTTTTAAGGGCCGAACGGCGGGAAGGTGTTTTCATAGTTTCAATGAGTGAATGAGTGAATAGTTTGCAGAGAATCCGGCTGCTTTATTCACTCATTCACAATTAGGTTTAAAGTTCTCTGATTCGGATATTCCGATACCATACTTTGTCGCCGTGATCCTGAAGGGCGATGTGGCCTTTGCTGAACTGGTTGAAACCCTCCCAGCCTTTGAACTTGCTTTCGCTCACCATTTTATCCCATTCCGGGCCGCTGGTGCGGTATTCAACCACTTTCTTGCCGTTCAGGTAATGCTCGACTTTTCCGTTGTTGACCACCAATTTAACCTTATTCCATTCACCGGCCACTTTCTGGGCCGAAAAATCCGAGGGCGGCAGCATATCGTAGAGCGATCCGGAGGTACGGTTTCCGTTTTTACCCGCCTTGGCGTCCTTATGCCGCTCGTTATCAAGCACCTGCATTTCCGGCCCGGAGTTATACGTGCTCTTGTATTTCGGATCTTCGTGAACCCGGTAGATGATTCCGCTGTTGCCGCCTTCCGAAATCTTCCATTCCAGTTCCAGTTCGTAGTTTTCGTATTCTTTGTCCGTTACGAGATCCCCCCCGCCCCGGCTGGTTAACACAATAGCCCCATCTTCCACCTGCCATTTGTCAGACGCTTCCTTTTTCAGGTAGCTGTGCCAGCCGGTTAATGTTTTTCCATCAAAAAGTTTGACCCATTTTCCTTTTTTGGGGCCTGATGCGTCGGTTTGAGACGAATTGACGACGTTTAAAACCAGAGCCAACAAGACCACCCGGGCCAGCGCGTTGAGCGTAATCTTCATAAAAATGTAATTTGAGTTCACGATTGGTTTGCTGTAAAGCTACAACGCAACAATATTAGAAAACCGGGACCGATGCGGCAACTTTTTTGGTAAAAAGCTTCCATAAAATGCGTTTTTTACAAGATGATAGATTTTTACACCTGATTTCATCCGGATTGCCACCAACTTTGCAGGTATGACGACGCGAATCGAACTTGACTGCGAAAATGGCATCACGCTGGCCAGCCTGAAAGCCGGGGATGCCGAAACCATTGCCCAACTGGCCAACAACCGCGCCATCTGGCTCAATTTGCGGGATACATTTCCGCATCCGTATTCGCTCAACGACGCGGTGTACTTCATCGAAGCCGCTCAGGACGGTGCTATGGGCCTGGTTTTAGGCATCTATCTGGACGGAAAGCTGGCGGGTATTACCGGCGTGATTCCGCAAACCGACATTCATCAATTGTCGGGCGAAGTTGGCTACTGGCTCGGCGAGCCGTATTGGGGTCGAGGAATTGCAACGGTCGCCATTCGTCACCTCGTTCAGTATACGTTCGAAACCACCCGGCTGATCCGGCTTTTTGCGGGCATCATGGCCCACAACAAACCGTCGATGCGGGTGTTGGAAAAAAATGGATTTACGCTGGATGTCATTCAGAAAGCGGCTGTCTACAAAGACGGTAAAGTCGTGGATGAATACAGGTATAGCCTCGTCAATGAGGAGAAATTAACCGCGCTGCTGTCATGACCATTGTCGAGAAAATCCTGAACCGAATCAACCGGCCAGACCTTCTACAAGTGCTGTCGGACGAACTGACACCCTCAGAACTGAACTCGTTGCTGCTGGAGGTGTTCAATCGGCAAACCGGGCGACTGACACCGGCGGAATTGCTGCAACACTACCAGAAAAACCGCTTCGTCAAACCGGCCGACACCGATTTCCTGGCTTTACGCGAGCTGGAAACCAAGCTTTTACAGCTTTTCGAGACGTTTCAGTTCAAACCCATCGAACTGTCGCCGGTGGCCCCCCTGGGTTCCTGCTCGGTGGTGGCAACCGCCGATCAGCAGAAAATCCTGTCGGCCCTGCGCGGCACCGAAGTCCTGGCCGACGCCACCAACGCGCTCGCGCTGCACGTTAGTGATCTGAAAAAAAGCGGACAATGGAAACCGGTTTTCGCCACCGATCAACTCCGGTTCAGCACCATTCAGCGGCATGTCCGGACACCGAAAGTGGCCATTGCGGGGCATACCCAACACTTTAAAATCGGTTGTCTGGTCTCGTCGGGACGCGATACCGGCAGTTTTCAGTTTGAGCGCGAAAGTCTGGCCGAACACCTGGCCGTGGTGACAGCCGTTTTGCGCGACGCCCTGCGAATGGATACGCTGCGGTTCAAACTCATTCAACGAAGTGATGATGGTCGGTTGCTGGAACAGGTAAAAGACCATCTCCTGCAACTGCGACCCGACCTTGTCATCGAAACCGAAACCACGCCCGACCGGGAAAACCGCTATTACAAAGGGCTGCAATACAAGGTATTGGTTACGGTTCGCGGTCAGGACTACGAAATTGGCGACGGCGGTTTTGTCGACTGGACGCAGCAATTGTTACAAAATAAAAAAGAGCGGTTTTTGATCACCGGCCTGGGGGTCGAACTGCTGTTTCGATTGGTGTCATGAACAAAGGACGGGTGATATACGAAGACGAAGCAGAACCGCATTTCCGGCTGGCCTACCCCAGCCCGGCACTGACGGTTTTTATCGAATATTATTTCGAAGTACATCAACCCGCTACATTATCAAATCCACTGTATTTGAATGGTTTACCGAACCTTTCAAATTTACTGTGCATCAGTCTGAATCCGCAAAAATGGCTGTCGATCAACCAGAAAACCGGCGCGATTAAAACCGTACACGGTTCCCGGCTGCTCGGGAATCTGACAGATCTGCACACGTCCATCTACCCCGGTGGTGTGCACGAATTTTACGTCAAATTCAAACCGGCGATGTTGGGAAACCTGTTTCATTTCAGCAATCTTGAAGTAGAAAACCTGAATGCGGATTTGTCTTCCTTTACCCGACTGGACGAACTACAGGACCACTTACAAACCGTTCCGTCGTTCGGCGAACGGGTGCGACTCATGGAGTCGGTTTTGCTCCCCAAAATTCAGCGCGTGACCATCGACCACCGGCAGAAAATCGTGCAAGCTGCTTTGCAGAAATTTGAGAAACCCGCCATCAACCGGACTCATTTGGGGCTCATTTGCCGCGAATTGGGCGTTTCGTACCCTTCGCTACACCGGTATTTCAACGAAACCCTCGGCTATTCGCCCAAATATTGCCAGAAACTGCTTCGATTCAAACACGGACTTCGGCTTTACAAACAACACGGAAGCCGGTGTCCGTTTGAAGAGGTCGGCTACACCGATTTCTCCCATTTTTTGAAAGACGCCCGTCAGTTGACGCAGCGTTCACCGTCCGAATTATGACAAAAAAAACGGCCTGCTAAGATCAGCAGGCCGTTTTTGCAAAGATTCAACTTTATTTTACGACTTATCTTTTTTCTCATCATCGTCGCCATCGCCATACCCCATGTGGTGCGGGTCGTAGCTTTCCGACGGTTTATCGCCTTCTTCCAGATAGGTTGCACCTTTGCGGACAAACAGTGCTTCGTCCGACGGATTATCCGGTAACCCTTCAATGCTGCTGGGCAAACCACTTTCGACGCTATCCGGCGCATGGGCCGCATCCTGGCGGTTTTCGGCAATCACATTGGGATCAACGTCCCATTCCTGTGTCGACCCGTGGCTATCCGGGCGGGTTTCCTGTTGATGGCTTCCCCGGTTGTCTTCCCGGTCGGCACTGATGTCGTGGGCAACTTCGCCCCCATCAGCCGACGGAACCACCATTTCGCCGGTTCCTACACCTTCGCTCGGTTTCCCGTAATCGGAAGTGCCGTGCTGATACGGATTTTTAGAATAATATGAGTCGTCCCGTGCCTGCGGGTTAAATGTTTCCTGATTTTCGTTTTCGTTCGTGTCCATCATGGTGAGGGTTGTTTCCATCCATAACTGCGAAACGAATCCGAATGTTTACGGTTTTCGGTCGATTTATCTGCCCATCCACCCGCCGTCGACGGTCAGAATCGTTCCCTGCACGTAGTTGGAAGCCTGCGAGGCCAGATAAACGACGGCACCCTGCAGGTCGTCGGCTTCACCCCAGCGTCCGGCGGGAATGCGCGCCAGAATGGCTGGATTGCGGTCGGCGTCGGCCCGGAGCGCGGCTGTGTTGTCGGTGGCGATGTAGCCCGGCGCAATGGCATTGACGTTGATGCCTTTCGACGCCCATTCGTTCGCCAGTGCTTTGGTCAGCGACCCGATGGCGCCTTTGCTGGCCGCATAGCCCGGCACCGTCATGCCACCCTGAAACGTCAGCAGAGAAGCCGTAAAAATGATTTTCCGGTTGTAATCAACCTCCCGGGCCAGCATCTCGCGACCGATTTCCCGGCTGATGATGAACTGGGCGTTGAGGTTGATGTCGATGATTTCGTCCCAATATTCGTCCGGGTGTTCGGCGGCTGGTTTTCGGCGAATGTTCCCGGCATTGTTGACCAGAATATCGATGGGCGGACACTCGTCGCGGACGGTTTCGAGAAACGTATACAGCGCGGACCGATCCGTAAAATCGACCGGAAACGGGTAAAATTTACGACCCAGCGCGGTTACGGCGGCTTCCACCTCGCTGCCCGGTTCGAGCGTGGCCGACACCCCGATGATGTCGGCACCGGCTTCGGCCAGCGCAATGGCCATTGCTTTCCCAATACCGCGTTTCGCGCCGGTTACCAGCGCCGTTTTGCCCTGAAGGGAGAAAAGATCAAGAATCATGAAGGAATAAAATGAAGATTGCTAACCGTGTAAAGCTCCGATCAGGCTTTCCTCTACTGTCAACCAACCACCAAATTGAAATTAAACGTACCCACGGATGTTAAAACGCCGGTACGAACAAAACCGCATCGGCCACCACCGGGCCGTCAGTTTGCTTGACCGCAATTTCAACCGAGGCCGTTTTCCCTTTCGGCAGGTCATATTCCCCAAGCGACACCCACTCGCCGGACGTTTGCCCAACCACCACAATATCAGCAGGTTTGATCGGAATAACCTTCTGAGTTTTTCCGTCCGAAACCGTTATTCCCAACTCGGAAGCACTTTTAGCCAGACGCGGGAAATAGGTGTAAATGCGGTATTTCCCCGCTTTGACAATGTTCGGCGTAAACCGTACCGACGCAGCTTCGGCGCCCTGTCCTTCGTGAATCAGATACGACGGACCATAGCCGCCCTTGCTCTTGCTTTCCAGCCGCCAGGGGCCGGTGACCGTTGTCAACGCCTTGTCGTCATTATCGACCAGAATTTCGGGTGTACTTTTATCCGCTAACGGATTCATTTTCAGTTCCTGCTGCAATTTGGCGATGTCCACTTTCTGTACACTGGTTTTGGCATCGATGGCCATCACAGCCGCCAAGGCCGTCGATTGGCCCAGCACCATAAAAACCGGCTCCATCCGAATCGACCCGTAGGCAATGTGCGACGCCGACAAACAAACCGGCACGAGCAGATTCCGGCACTCGGTTTCTTTCGGTATCAGGGCGCGGTAGGCAATCGGGTACGGCCCAAAACCGCCCACCTCGACGTTCCCCTCGTTCTTCGCCATTTTCTTGCCGTCTTTTTCGATCACAATCCGCTGAATGTTGTGCGAATCCATCGTGTAAGCCGCCATGCCGACGCCGTCGGTCACGACCTCTTTTCCCTGGCAATTGGCCTGTGTCATCACGTAGGCACCGACCATCCGGCGCGCTTCCCGGACGTAAAGTTGCGGTGACCAGTTGCCGGTGTCGGTATACTCGTCTTTGGGATACCCCCATTTCAGCATTTGCTGTTGAAGCTCCTGCGGAACCCGCGAATCGTGGCCGAAGAAGTACAGTAATCCCTTGGTATACAGCTCGTGATCGCGAATAATCTGCGCCCGTTTGTCGTAGCTCCCGTCTGGATACTCGTAATTCATCCCGATCATATCCGTTGAAAAACCGTTCCGGTTGTTGATGTCGGTTTTTTTGTTGGGCATTCCGCTCCAGATAAAATAGTCGTTGAGCGTACGCTTCTGCGGCTGGGCCGCAATCAGCCGGGCGAGCAAATCATACACTGTAGAATCGTAGCCCGCCGGGCGCGTAATGGGCACCTGATTGGCCGGGTCGGACGACAAACAGATGCGGTAATTATACGCCTGAACTTTGTTGTCGCCGGTTCCATCCGGTTCCAGTTTCGCCGGGCTAACGCCCCAGAGCAAGCCGGATTCCGGTTTTCCGGGGGTTTTGTAGGGGTCGATGCCGTCGGGAAGCTGGTGGCCTTTCATGAGCTGCACCCCGCTGATGGTTTCGTTGTACTTCGAATTATCCTCCCGCCCAACGGTGTAGGAAACACCGGCTTTCGCCATCAAATCGCCCTCATACGAGCAGTCGATGAACATTTTAGCCCGAACGGTGCGTTTGGCAGCCGGTTTTTCCGAGTCTTCCAAAACGATTTCCTGAATGGTTCCATTCGTCTTTTTGACACTCGAAAGCCGGTGCGACAACAGCACATCGACCTGTCCGCGTTTGACGTAGTCGTTGAAAAGATTTTCGGCCACGTGCGGTTCAAAAATCCATTGTTCGAACTTGCCGTAGTGTTGTCCGATGCGCCGGTAATAGTCGCGGGAGATGCCCGTAATGGCATATTTATTGCCAATGTCGGTGAGGCCCAAACCGCCAGAGGTCATGCCGCCGAGGTGCTTGCCGGGTTCGATCAGCAGCACGGTTTTTCCCAGTTTCCGGGCCGTGTAAGCCGCAATGACACCCCCGGATGTGCCGCCGTAGACGCAGACGTCCACCTGTTGCTGGGCAATGGCGGAGGTGAATAACAAAAGATTGAGACAAAGTAGTATGTATCGCATGTTTTTGGGATTATTATTTCGCGGAGTTGAGCGGAGGTAAAGGGAGTTTAGCGGAGTACTTTAAAAAAACTCTGCTAAACTCCCTTTACCTCCGTTCAACTCCGCGATACAACTCTTTTTAAAACTCATTTTCCCTGCAAAGCCGCCAACTGGTTGGCTTCAAAATTCGGGTCGGATGCTGAAAGTCCCTTCTCATACACCAGAATAGCCTTTTGCTGCAACAACGACTTCTGCAAGTCCGGCACCGACAGGTCATGCACCGACTGCGATTTCTGGACGCACAGGGCGGCAGCGGTTCCGGCGGCTTGCCCGAGGGCCATCCAGCACGGTTCCATCCGGAGCGTCGAAAAACCGATGTGCGTAGCCGAAGCCGGAACCGGCGCCAGCAGGTTTTCCAAAGGCGAATCCGGCACAATGACCCGGAACGGAACCGTATACACCGCCGAGGGATAGCTGATAAAACCGTCCAGGTGAATTTTGCCCGCTTCCCGTTTCCGAACCGCGTGCGAGTCGAGGGCGTAATGGCTTGCCGTGATGCTGTCGGCATGAAGCGGAGGTCGGCCGCCCGGTTTGACCGGCTGCGCGTCCTGGGCCTTGAAGATGTATTTCCCCTTCATCCGGCGGCCTTCCCGAACATACAACTGCCGGGGAAAATTTCCGTTATCGGTGTATTCATCTTTAGCCCAGCCCCATTGTGCGCACTCCTTCCGAAACCACTCGGGCAATTCGGGGTCGTTCTGGGCGAAGTAAAAAAGTCCTTCGGTATATTCCCGCAACCGTTGGGCAAACCGGTCGCGCCACTCCCAGCCCGAGGTCGGATACGGCCAGTTTTCTTCCGGCAAATCGGTGGAAATAAAAGCGTGGTGCTGGTTATTCCCGTCATTTTTCCCGTTCGGCAACTTGACCATATTCGTCAGCCAGGCGATGCCTTTCGGCATACCGGGAACGTCCGGCGACATGCCCGCTTTCGTCTTGCGCTGAATTTCAGCCTTCTGGGCATCGGTCAGTTTCGTCATGGCGACGCCTGTATACGTACCGGTTCTAACATCATTGATCAGCGAGGCATATTCTTCGCGGTTATAACGCGCCGGTTTCTGGATTTTGACCCGAATTTTCGGATCGTTAGTCACGCACAGGCGGTAATTGTACGACTGGACGGCATTGTCGCCCTGAAACGTCGAACCTTCGCCTTCCGGCCCGGCCCAGTATTTATACACCCGACCGGCTCCCACTTCGTTGTATTCCGATTTGCCTTCCCGGCCCAGAAAAAACGGAACGCCCGCAGCCGCAATCAGGTCACCTTCGTAGGTCGCGTCGATAAAAAACCGCCCCTGATAGGTTTCCGTTTTTTTCGTCGTTCGGTTGATGACGCGAATGCCCCGAATGCGGTTTTTCTCGATCGTCAGGTTTTCGGGTTCAAAATCGAACTGCCGCAGGGTCAACATCGTCGCATTCGGACTGTCTTTCAAAAAGCCATCGAAGATTTTGGCGGCTACCGACGGCTCGAAATGGTAGCCATTGGCACAGTCGGTGGCCTGCTGCGAATCCGCCCCGTATTTTTCGACGTAATAGGCCTTGATGCGCTGAACAAACTCCAGGAACAAACCGCCCGTGGCTCCGCGGGTGGCGATGTCGGTGGCACCAAGTCCGTTGGCGGGCAAACCGCCGATGTAGGCCGTCCGCTCCAGAATCAACGATTTTTTACCCATCCGGGAAGCCGAAACGGCGGCCATAATCCCGCCGGGCGTGGCCCCAACAATGATCAGATCATACTCAGTCTCCGCCAGCGGAGCGGTTGTGCTGGCGTAAGGTTCGGGGAGTCCGGCGGTGAGAGCTAAACCGCTCAGGCCGGAAACTTTCAGAAAGTGGCGTCGGGTTGCAGGCATTGGGTATAATTAGTGAAAATTCTACTTCTCATTTTGCCCCTCAATCCCCTAAAGGGGACTTTTGGCATCCAGATTAAGCTGTGTACAAGTCCCCTTTAGGGGATTGAGGGGCAAAATGAGAAGTATTAATAACCAGCGTTTTGAGTCAGTACTTTGTTCGTAACGGTTTCGATGTACGGAATCGGCCACAGGTAATCGCGGTTCGGATTAAAAATCCGGAGTTCGACCACCCGCATGTCGGCTTTGTTAGGCACATTGCTGTAATCCGGCGTTCCGTTGGCGTCGATCGCTGGGGCTGTCGCCAGCAACCCTTTCGGAATGCGGCCCAGGAAATTCCCGTTCATCAGCTTTTCAGCGATTTTCCAGCGACGGATGTCAAATAAACGAAAGCCTTCATTGGCCAATTCATACTTCCGTTCCTTGCGAATAATGGAGCGAAGTTCGGCCTGCGTTTTGCCCGTTTTGATGGCCGGCATGTTGACCCGCTGCCGCACGGCATTGATGGCGTCGTAAACCGATTGGTCGATCTGGTTGGCTTCAATTTTAGCTTCCGCGTAAATCAGTAACACTTCGGCATAGCGGATCAGGATGATGTTGAGTTCCGAATTGCTCCGGTCGTCTTTGTCCGTCAGGTCGGTATATTTCCGCCAGCAGTAGCCGGTATACGTCGCAAAGGCGTGAATGGCGTCCTGGTTGTCAACCCGCGCGCCCGTGGCATAATTGATCGTTTTGACGCTGTCTTTGTGGGTTTCAAACTTGAAATTGAAGTAGTTGGAACCTGGTACGGCCACCGTGAAATCCAGGCGCGGGTCGCGGTTTTTGAACGGATCTTTCGGGTTATACAAGGGCGATTTATCAATCGACAGTCCATCCGTGCATTCGTACGAATCCACCAGCATTTGCCCCGGCACCTTGTTGGAAGCGCCCTGCGCGTTGCGCGACAGAAAATTCTGCGGGGTGCTGTGTGTCAGCGTTCCTTTCAGGTATTGCAACGAGAACATAATTTCACTGGAATTCTGGCCTTTATACGAAAACAACTCCCCGAAATTTGGATGCAATTTATTGATATTCAAATCCATGACGGCTTTGGCAGCGGTGGCCGCAACGTCCCATTTCTCGTTGTATAAGGCTGTCCGGGCTTTGGTAGCCAGAGCCGCCTGCCGGGTGGCCCGACCGGTATTTCTGGCATCGTAGCTGGTTGGCAACGCCTTGGCCGCTTCGTCCAGTTCGTTCATGACAAAGGTGGCGCATTCGTCTTTGGTGCCTTTCGGAACCTGTGCATCGGCCAGACCCAGCGTTTTGGTCACCAGCGGAACCCCGCCAAACAATTCGATCAGATAACCGTATTGGTAAGCGCGGATGAAACGGGCTTCGGCCTGGTAGCGGGCATACAGCGTCGCATCCATTTTGCCGTCCAGCTTGTTCATGTTGTCCAGGATAAAATTACAGCGGCCAATAATTTTGTAGGACTCATTCCAGACCGACCGCACGAAACCGTTGTTGCTGTCGTGGCTTCCTTTGCCGATTTGCTGCATGGCACTGTTGTTCCGGTCCCAGTTGATATCGGTGCAAACATCCAGCAAAAGCTGGGTCGGCATCCCGTCGCTGGGGTGAAAATTCATGCCTTTGTAGCAGCCGTTGACGGCCAGTTCCAGTTCGCTGGCGTTGGCAAAATACGACTGGTCGGCGGGGCCTTCCAGCGGAAAGCGTTCCAGGTAATCCTCGCAGGAGGTGGTACTCAGGATCAGGCAGACGGACAAAAACCAGTAGTGTATCTTTTTCATTCGAGTGAGGTTCGTTAAAACATTGGTAACAAGGGCCTTTGCCCCCAACCCCCTAAAGGGGACTTTTAAAACTGGCAGAGCAAAATCCCCTTTAGGGGGTTGGGGGCAAAGTTTTTAGAAGCTAACATCAAGTCCGAAGCTGACCATTTTGACCTGCGGATAGCTGCGGCCCGAACCAACCGGCGATTCGACATCGTAGCCGTCCCAGAACTTGTCCCAGGTTAGCAGATTCTGGCCGTTGGCAAAAACCCGCACGTTGTTGATGCCCGCGCGCTGGGTCAGGTTTGTCGGCAGCGTGTAGCCAATCTGAATGTTTTTCAGACGCATATAAGCGGCATTCCGCATCCAGAAGCTGGAGTTCTTTTCGTTGTTGGCTTCGCTGAACGCCAGCCGGGGGAAAGTAGCATTGGGCGTTTCCGGGGTCCAGTGGTCTTTATGCTGCTCCTGCACGGTTCCGCCCAGAAAGAACGGCATGATTCCCTGCTCATTCAGATAGCCGTCAGCTTTACCAACGCCCTGAAGAACAATGTTTAAGCTAAACCCTTTGTAATACGCGTTCAGCGTGCTGCCGTAGGTGAAGCGGGGAATGGTGTTTCCAAAAACCACGTTATCGTCGTTGTTAATGAGACCATCGCCGTTCTGATCCTTGTATTTGATATCACCCGGTTTGATCACCCCGAATTGCTGGGCGTGGGCGGCCACTTCGTCGGCCGTCTGGAAAAACCCTTCCGACTCCAGACCGAAGAGCGAATTGATCGGGTAGCCTTCCCGGTTGGCAGTCAGGCCCGTCAGGTTGACACCCCGCATGTCGATCACCTTGTTTTTAACATCCGATATATTGAATCCGACATCGTAGCGAAAATTCCGGACGGCTCCTTTGTAATTGATGCCGAGTTCCCAGCCTTTGTTTTCAACCACGCCAGCATTTTGTGAAGGTTTTCCCAAGCCGATGATGGCCGGAATATCCAGTTCCAACAGAATATCTTTGGTACGTTTCGAAAAATAATCAGCGGTGATCGACAGGTTGGAAAACAGCGTCATGTCCAGACCAATATCCGTCATTTCGGTGGTTTCCCAGGAAATATCCGCGTTCGCCAGCGTGTTGAGGGCTACGACGTTGACAATCTGTTTATTGAAGGTGTAAGGGCCGAATTGCAGCGACGACATAAACGGATAGTTGCCAATAAGTTGGTTACCCAGTTGTCCCCACGAAGCCCTTAGTTTCAGTTCGTTGACCACGTTGGAAATCGGCAGCATGAACGGTTCCTGTGAAATCCGCCAGCCGCCCGATACCGAAGGGAAAAAACCGTATTTACGCCCCGTCGCAAACCGGGAAGATCCGTCGTAGCGGGCATTGGCCTCCAGCAGATACTTCTGTTTGTAATCGTAGTTGATTCGTCCGAAAACAGATTGCAACGCCCATTCCGAGGCTCCTCCCGAAGCCCGTTGGATGTCCGAGGCTCCGGCGTTCAGCACCTGATAATCGGGCAATAGAAAGCCCTCCCGGTAAGCCGATACATTGTCGTTGCGAAAATCTTCCCGGGAAAAACCGGCTAAAATTTTCAGTCCGTGGTCGCCGTACGCTTTATCAAACGTCAACGTTCCGCGCAGGGTTGTATACATCGACCGGCTGTTGCCCTCAGTCAGCGTGCTTCGGGCCGGTGCCAGAAAGCTCAATGCACCATTGGGTTTATACGCCTGAATGGCTTTGTTGAAATTCTTGTCGATCGACAAGGCATACTTGGGCGCATAGGCGATTTCAGCCGTCAAAAACGAGGTGGGTTTATAGACCAGGGCCGCATTCAGAAAAGCGTACGGGCTGTTGTTCTTCCGGGTTCCGCCATCGCGCGACATCGCAATCGGGTTGTCGCCGTTCCAGCCGTCGCCCCAGGTTCCGTTGGAGTTAATCCCAATCTGATTGGCCGGAATCCGGTTCATCCAGTGGAATACTTCCTCGGAACCCCGGCCCGGTTCGAGGGTCGTGGCTGCCACGAGTTGGAGATCGACCCGCGCGCTGAATTTTTTAGAAAGCTGAATATCAGCGTTGTTCCGGAGTGTGTAGCGTCTGAACGTCGAATTCTCGATGACGCCTTTCTGGTCAAAGTAGCCCACCGACGTCAGAAAGCGGATTTTATCACTCCCGCCGTTGATGCTCACAAAGTGACTCTGTTGCAGGCCGGAACCCGTTAACACTTCTTTCTGCCAGTCCGTATCGGGATACAAATCGCGGTTGGAAGCCCCTTCCGTACGGTATTTCTGGATTAAATCGTCGGAATACAGCGGGGAACGGCCCACGTTCACATATGCTTCGTTGGTGAGCAGCATGTGGTCGATGGCGTTGGCCATTTTGGGCAAATTCGTGGGCGTTTGCCAGCCGATGTAGTTGTTGTAGTTGACCGAAATCCGGTTTCCTTTGGCCCGTTTGGTGGTGATCAAAATGACACCGTTGGCCGCCCGCGACCCATAAATGGAGGACGAAGCCGCATCTTTCAGGACCGAAACCGTCTCGATCAGGTTGGGATCGATGCTGTTCATAGAACCTTCAATGCCGTCGATGAGCACCAGCGGGTCCGAATTTCCCAACGTTCCAACCCCACGAATCCGGATGGAACCGCCATCGGCACCCGGTCGGCCGGAGCGTTGCGTCACCGTTACGCCCGGCATCATGCCCTGCAAAGCGGCTGAGGTCTGGCCCACGGGGCGTCGCACCAGTTCTTCGTTCGAGATGGACGATACGGCCCCCGTCAGGTTTACTTTCTTCTGCGTGCCGTAACCCACCACGACCACTTCCGAGAGCGACTTCGTATCGTTTTCCAGTTTAACGCCCACCGTAGAGCGGTTTCCGACGGTCACTTCCTGAGAGATGTAGCCGACAAAGCTGAAGACCAATACCGCCTTTTCGTCGGGAACATTCACCTGATAGAATCCTTTGCTGTCGGTGGTCGTACCGCGGGTCGTGCCTTTCAACACCACGCTGACGCCCGGCAATCCCGCCCCGGATTCGTCGATAACCGTGCCACTGATGCTGAGGTCGGCCACAACGGGCTGGTGGTTGGCGACGGATTCGGTCGCATTGCCATCGGTGCGCTCGTCGACTGGCGTGGCAGCGGGCGAAGAAGCTTCCGACTCTGTTTCAGGGGTTCGGTTCGACAGGTCGTTTTTCGTTTTCCGCTCTTCGGTGATCACAAACGTATCTTTCCGGATTTTCTTCACCCGCAAACCCGTATTTTTCAGCAAATTATGCAGATTTTTCTCGACGGAAACATTCAGATTGACGGGTTCGGAAGGCACATTTTTCCCGGCCATGATCCGGTCTTCAAACACAATTTCAACGCGGTAATGGCGCTGCAAATCGAGCAAAATGTTTTTAAGTTGCGTTTGCGTGCTTCGGCTGGCGGAGCGTTGCAGGTGTTGGGCAGACGCCAGTGTCTGGCAAAAACCGGTAACCGGATAGCCGATCAATAGCACCGCTAGCAGACCCAGGTGGTGTACAGTTTTCTTCATTTGATCTGAAATAATAAGGAATAGGGATAATCAGTTGTTTTTTAACAGGAGACCCGTGCCGGTTTTCTCGGTTTTGATTTCGAGGGTCTCGGTCAGGACGTCGAGCAGTTCATCGGCATTATCGGCGTGGTAATTCCCGGAAATGGTCCGTTGCGCCAGCGAGTCGTCGACAATTTCCACTTTCAGGCCAAATTTTTCGCGGAGCAGGTAGCAAACCTCCCAAACGGACGTTTCCTTGAAGGTCAGGCCGGTTTTGCCCCGGGCTTCGGCCGGCGGAACCGCCGGAAGCTGGCGCAGATGGAGATTGCCCTGGTGGCTGAGCGTCAGCAAATCGCCCGGTTTCATCGTCAACTGGTGTTTATCGGCACCCTGGCTGTAATCGACCCGGATCTTTCCCCGGCCCAGCGCCACATTCGTGCTTTGCTTCCGGGCATAAACCGTGAATTCGGTACCCAGCACTTCAATCTGAAACTGGTCGGACGTTTTGACCACAAACCGCTGATGATCGGGTTTGTGCGTCACCGAAAACCGGCCCTCGCCCGTCAAAAGCACCTCCCGGATGTTCGTGTAAAAGCCAAACCGGGGCACCTGCAAGGATGAATTGGATTTCAGTACCACGCCGGTTCCGTCTTCCAGCCGAAGGGTTTTCGTTTCCCCGTAGGCCGTATAGTGTGTCTGATAAAACAGTTTATTCCGCAGTGGAATGAGCAGCGCCAGCAAAACCGTGGCCGCCACCAGATACGGTTTCCAGCCGCCCCAAAAGAAGAGCGGTTTGCGAACAGGCATCGGCTCTTCGTCTGCTTCCAGCCTTTCGGTCTGGTCCAGCCGCTGAACCATTTTTTCAAAGGCCGCTTCCTGATCCGGCACAAATTGCAGGGAGCGCATCTCCCATTCGAGCAGCCATTCGTGAAATGTTGGGGTGTTGGCCGGGTTTTTCAGCCATTCCTCCACGGTTTGACGCTCGATCGGGGTTGCCTGTCCGGCCAGATAGGTAAACAGGGTATGTTTCGATACCGAATGATTCATGTTTGTGGCATTTGAACGAGAGACTTGAAAAGCTACTTTTCCCCTTAGTTCAGCAGAAAAATAGATTGATGAGGCAGATGAGCACCGCCCATTCTTCCCGCAGGGTCTGGCGCAGGTGTTTGAGGGCTTTGGAAATATGCACCTCGACGGTTCGGGGGGAAATCTGCAATTCGGTGGCGATCTCTTCGTACTTTTTATTCTCGAACCGGCTCAGCAGAAACACCCGCCGACACTGCGCGGGCAACTGGCTGATGGCGTCATTGACGGCCAGAAACAGGTTGTTGAAGTGGACTTCCGAATCGGGTTGCGGCTGATTCCCCGTCAGGTGGTTTTCGGTGGTCGCGTCGATGGAATCGGTTTTGCCAAACTCTTTGCGCAGGTGCGTATAGGCTTCGTTCCGAACCGCCGTGAACAAGTAGCTGATGAAGGACGAGTGTACTTTCCGGTACGCTTCCGTGCGGTAGAACTGGTAGAACACCTCACTCACCAGGTCTTCCGCCAGTTGCCGGGAGTAGACGAACCGGACGGCATGGCTACAGAGCGGGGTATAATAGTGCCGAAACAGCAGTTCAAACCCTTTCCGCGGTTCCTGTTCAAAGGCTTTCCGCAAAAAAAGCTCGGAATCATACACCGTCGTCACCGGTTTTTCTCCGGCGATGGAAGGCGTAGGGCGGTTTTCGGGCGATATAGAAGGATTCAACAGGGTAAAGGTAGCCATTAGCGCAGATCTCTAAAACGAATTAAAGACTTTATTGCACTATTTTACCCTTAGTGGTTTTTGAAAAAAGTTGACTTTTTTTTGACCGCTGATCGAGATGAGTCAGGTGCTGGTCGCGATTTGCAATCGCGACCAGCACCGTTGTTTTCTTTTGACCGCTAGTCAATTCAGTTATGTTTTTCAGCAATTCAGTCACCGGTTTCGCCTTTTGAGTCACCCGGTTTTTGGGTACTGCCGCGTGCGTGCCTTGCTTTGCACCCATTCTGGGAGACAGAATAGCAAAACAACAAAAACTACTGAACCATGAAAATGCGTTTTCTCGCGCTGCTGGCGCTGGTACTCCTTTCGGTTGCCTGTAAAAAAGGTGGCAATGAATCCGTTGATCCGACCGATCATTCATCCGGCGACGGAAGCGGCCAAAATCCGAATTCCGGTAATCCGCCCCCGGCAACCGGTAAAATACCGGCAGAACTCGTCGGCAAATGGTCGTATGGAACGTTTTCGCCGACCAATTTCTGGGATTACAATGGCAAATACACCGGCAACGCCTATGAGCAGGCCCTGGTGTTCGAATTTCACGCGAATGGTACTTACGAAGAGTACATCGTCAACTCCACCACAAGCTACAATTGCCGGACAGAAGCCTACACGTTTTTTAAAGGAACCGTTAAGGTTAATGAGGCAAACCGCTCCTTTGTGATTACGCCCACCAGCGGCAATTACCGGGGCTTTTACGGCTGCGCACCCAAGAGCAACATCAACCGCGATGCTCGTAAGGAAGAACTGAAGCAGGAAACCATGAATTACCAGGTCGAAAGTGGCAAAACCGCCCTCAAACTCTCGGATGCTGAAAATCCGCAGGGCGTGCGACTGAAAGCCGTTACGTGGTGAGTTAACCGACATCAAAATAGATCGGCTGGATGGCTTTTTGAAGGCAATCAGTCGATCTGTTGCTTCGTTTTCGACTGATTTTCCAGCAGAATCACCCCGGCTTTCGACTGCCGCCAGCGGTCTAGCAACGCCTTCGGCGTGGGCGTCACCCGGAAGGCAAACGACCCCAGCAGAAGGTCTTCGTCGCCATCCTGATCGACGTCGGCGGCATCCATCGTCAGCCACGCGCCCTGATCCGCATCGGGAAATGATTTCGGCCGAAACCGGTTGTTGCCCCGGTTTTCCAGAAACACAAAGTTCTCCAGCCGTTTGCGCGACACATCCGGGAAGAACGCAATGGCCGCAACATCCAGATCACCGTCACCGTCGAAGTCGCGGGCGAGGGCTTTCGTGGCCCCGTGCAGGGGATAAAACCAGACCTGCCGGAATTTAAAATTGCCGTCGTTGCGGAACAGCCGGACGCCGTGATACCGCTTCAGCGTGTTGGAATAATCTGCATTATCGCCGTTGGTATACAGCAGATCCATGTCTCCATCCTTATCAAAATCAACCACATCCAAATAACTGGACCCGAATACCGGCGGAAAACGCAGCACGGTTTTTTTCCAGAATCGCCCCCCGCCTTCGTTGTTGAAGACGGCTACCTGTTCGTCGCTCTGCGACAGTAAAACGACAATATCCGCCTTGCCATCGCCGTTCATGTCGGTCACCACGGTTCGGATTGCGCCCGGCACCGGTTCCAGAACGTGTTCGGTATAAGTCGATCCGGTATTTTCAAACCAAGTGAGCTGCCCGGTATAAAACCCGAACTGACTCACGAGAATATCTTCTTTTCCGTCGCCGTTCAGATCGGCATACGTGGCATCGACCGGGCGTTGCAGCCGTTTCAACAAGACAGTCCGATCAATCTTTTGCGTCGCCGGGTTGCGGTCGATGTGCAGCAGTTCGCCATTGACAAGGTCATTGGGGTCCATCGTTCCCATCGCCAGCACATCGAGACTGCCGTCGGGCCGGGTGCGCAGGCTGGAAGGGGGCGAAAACGTCACCACTGAATCGACTTTTTGCAGGGTGTTGTCCAGAAAATACAGCCTCCCGCGCCGACTCCCCACCGCAATGCGCCGACTCACCGGCTGGTAGGCCAGCAGGGTTACCAGATTATCGACGGGCTGGGCGGGTTTGCGGATTTTGAAAAGTGGCAAATCGTACGAAATTGCGGGGCGAGGGGCTTGTGGCAACGGTTTTTCCGGCGCGTTTTTTACGTAATAGTCGGTAATTTTCTGCCAATCGTCGGGATGCACCATCGGCGCGTTGGCAAAGGCTGTCGATTGCAGCACCCGCTGTATTTCGTCGGGATCGCTCAACTGCCGAAACGGCGAGAGGGAATCGGCCGAAAAGCCCATCCGAAGCGCCATTTGCGGCAACACTTTTCGTTTCCAGATGTCTTTTTCCAGCAACTCCGGTGATGGAAAAGCGTGGCAGCCTGTGCAGGACTGCCGGGCTAGTTCCTCTCCGCTTAAGCTTGACGGTTCGGTTGGCGTGGTCGACCTGGGGCTTTGATTACACGCCACTACCCAAAACACAAAAAACAAATAGACGAAAAACGAAATTGATCTATTGAAAGACATCGTATGATAAAAAACAGAACAAACTTATCACAAAACCGCCTGTTTTTCAACTGGTGGCAGACCGCCGTTTGACCTTTTCCGAAATCGCTATTACTTTTTCCCATTTCTTTGCACCGCATTAGCCGCCCTTTACTTCTATGATGAATTGCATTCTCGGCGTCGACATCGGCACGACTAACGTTAAGGCACTCGCTTTTCAGCCGGAAACCGGCGATATTGTTGCCCACGCTTCCGCCCCCCTGACAACGCTCCACCCCCAACCCGGTTATGCGGAACAGGACCCGGAGGAAGTCTGGACGAACCTGATCGACGTGCTGGACGAAGTTTGCCGGGAAGTGAAGCAGCAAAACGGACGCATCGAAGCCGTTGGATTCAGTTCGGCCATGCACAGCAGCATTGGGGTCGACGACGCCGGAAAACCACTCACCAACGCCATCTTATGGTCTGACAACCGGGCCGAAAAGCAGGCGGCCTCCCTGCGCCACGAACAGACCGCTCTCGGCAAAGACATTTATGAGCGAACCGGCACGCCCCTGCACCCGATGATTCCGCTCTGCAAACTGGCCTGGTTTCGCGAACACAATCTGCGGCTGCTGCGCCGGGCCACGGGCTGGATTTCAATCAAGGAATACATTTGGCACAAGCTGACGGGAAAGTACCAGATCGATTATTCGATTGCCACGGCCACCGGTTTGTTCGACAGCCAGCGGAAGGAATGGTATGCGCCTGCGCTCGAATTTGCCGGTATTCGGATCGAACAATTGTCGGAACCGGTGCCCACCACCTACGCCGGCAAGCTCACGAACTCCACCCTCCCCAACTCCGTTACTGATGGCCTGGCGGAAGCATCTCTGCACATCGGGGCGTCGGACGGCTGTCTGGCAAACCTGGGAGCCGGGGCCATTGAATCCGGGATTACCACCATCACCATTGGCACAAGTGGAGCCATCCGCCGGACGGTTCAACGGCCACTGCGCGATGAAAAAGGGCGGTTATTCAGTTATATCCTGAATGTCAGCGATCCGACGGATAAAAATTACTACGTGGTCGGCGGCCCAACCAACAACGGGGCCAATGTCCTGCAATGGGTTTCCGAAAAACTGACGCAAACCGAAACCACCGATGTTCTGGCCGAAGCCGCCACCGTGGAAGCCGGTTCCGACGATCTGCTGTTTTTGCCTTATTTACAGGGTGAGCGCGCTCCGCTTTGGGACGCGGGCGTGCGGGGTTCTTACCTGAATGTCGACTGGCACCACGGACGGGCGCATTTTGTGCGGGCCGCGCTGGAAGGCGTGTTGTTCAATTTGCTCCGCATCGAGCGCATTTTATCACGGCATACGGGCCCCACGAGAGTAATTCACGCCAACGGCGGTTTTGCCCAGTCCGCGTTCTGGGTGCAAATGATGGCCGATATTTTTGGCGTTCCGGTTCGGCTCAACGAGAGCAACGAAAGTGGCGCCATTGGCGCTATCTTGCTGACAATGAAAGCTACCGGGCGGGTTTCGTCGCTGGCCGAAGCCACCCGCCACGTCGGCTTCGGCCAGACGTTCGAGCCGGATGCCGAACGTCACCGGCGGTATCAGGCGGTGTACAAACGGTTTGAACAGGCCTTGCCTTAAAACCACCCGGTGGCTCCACAATCAGTCCATCATAAACTGCTTTTGATACGCGTCGATTACCTGTTCACGCGTCCGTTTCAACCGCATCTTGACGGCGCTGTGATTAATATTATACTGCCGGGCAATTTCAGTAACGTCAATATTATCCACGTATTTGAGTTGCAGCAACGCCATTCGGTCCGGCGAAATTTTTTCCATCACCACCGCCATTTGACTCAGCATGGCATGGGCGGTATCACTGCCTTCCGAATCGGGAATGTTGTCGATATCAACTTCATCCATGGCCACCACCACCATGCGGTTTGCCACCCGGCTTTTTTGACGGCAATAATTTTGTGAAATGGAAAACAGCCAGGTCGAAAAAGCGGAACGTCCCTGGAACTGATCAATCTTGATGAAAACCTGAAGAAAAATGTCGTGCGTATAATCTTCCGCCTTGACCGGATCGCGGGTAAATGTCAGACAGCTACCATACACTTTATGCACATAGCGTTTGTACAAAGTCTCCAAACAATCCGCCCGGCGGGTGTTCAGATACGAACCGATGAGTTCTTCGTCTTTCAATACACGTTTCATAAGACAGAGAAAATTAATATTCAATAATGAACTGTTACGTTTAGGTCCGACAGAAACAGGTCCTCCCAATCCGGCAACTCCGGGAATGGCGTTGATTTTAGACTCAAAAATCAACAGTGATGTTACTGATTTTACATGATTGTTAAATACAATTACCCCGCCAGCCGGGCCTTGTGGCGGGGATAACACTATGAACGTATAGATTAACGTTATAAACCGAATCCTGCAGAGTATAAATACTTATATTTGGGCTTATCAACTTGCTGTAAAGCATTTCTAGACCCAATATTGAGTACTCTCGTCACTAAATAGTGGTCGAATAGGACTTTTCAGGGCATGAATGTTCCTCAAAGTACAATGAGTAAAACTTCCCTGTGAATATCCGGTGGGTTGTTTGCTCAAAAAACTTGTTTACTTATATTTACTATCACATCGTTACCCAGTAACAAAAGTCCTCTACTCACCATAGCTCAATTCCATGAAATATCGTCAATGTCTGATTGTAGACGATTCCGATTCGGCGGTAGCCATCCTGCAGGAGTATCTGGCACGGCTCCCCTTTTTTATGCCTCCCCAGGTCAGCGGAACCGTACGGGATGCAACATGTCTGCTCCAACAGCAGCATTTTGACCTTATCTTGCTGGATATTAGCCTTCCAGACCAAACAGGACTGGATTTGTTACGCTCGTTTTCCAAACCCCTGTCGGTGATTGTTACCACCGCTAATCCCGATTTTGCCGTTGAGAGCTATGACCTCGATGTGGCGGATTACCTGCTCAAGCCCTTTTCTTTCAACCGGTTTATCCGGGCCGTCAACCGCGCCCTGGGGGTTCAACTGGCCCAAAACAGCCTGACAGAGGATCGTTTCATCTTTTTAAAAGTAGGCCACGCCATGCAACGATTCGATTACGACGCCATTGAGTACATACAAGCCTTTGGCACCTACTGCAAGGTGTTTATCAATCAGAAAGTGGTGGTGGTGAACGAAATAATTTCCAATCTGGAAAATCTGCTTCCCCGACACAAATTTCTCCGGATTCACAAATCCTACTTATTAAATTTATCCAAAATCAACAGCTACAATTATCGGACAATCTTTGTGGGTACGGCCAAGATTCCGCTGGGTGCTTCCTACCGGGATAAGTTCGAAGGTTTCCTGAATCTGCTCGATAAAAAATCAGAACCGTAAAATCAACGGATTTGCTAACTTGCGCGACCGTTTTACCTCCCAATTTATGTTTGTTGAAGCCATTGAGCGGGTCGACCCTTTTGTACGTCCTATTTTATCGATTGTCCGGCGGTATGGCAGCAGCGAAGTGATTCCGGCCTGTTCAACCATGTTTTTCGTCAATGAGCAAGCCTGCGCCGTCACCTGCAAGCACGTGGCCGAACAACTGATCAGTTCGGATACGATCCACCAAAACTACATCCAGTTTCAGGGCGAACGCCGTTCCATCCCGCGGGACAAAAACCAGACCCGGCGGCTGGAAGACCTGGAAAATAAATACAACTTGCGCCGGGAAAGCATCATCCGGATCAAAAACCAGTTTGTCAACTCGGTCGATCAGTTTTCGGAAATCACCTACCACCTCCACCCCACGCAGGACCTGGCCGTTATTCAGTTTAAAGGATACAGTCAGATTAAGTACAACGCCTGTGCGGTTTTTCTGCGCGATAGCACTAAAATCAAGCAGGGCCGGAGCCTGTGCCGCCTGGGGTATCCCTTCCCGGAATTTACCAATTACCGGTTCAACCCGGACCTCGACGACATCGAGTGGACCGCCGACGGACGCAGCAACACCCCGCGTTTTCCCATCGACGGCATCGTGACCCGGCTGCGGGCCGAAAACGGCGAAATCGTCGGCATTGAAATGAGCACACCCGGTTTGCGGGGACAAAGCGGTGGCCCGCTTTTCGATACCAGCGGCATTATCTACGGTATGCAAAGTTCCACGCGCCACCTCCACCTCGGTTTCGACATTGAAGACCGGGATGTGATTGTGAACGGCCGCCAGACCCGCGTGTCCAATTACCCGTTTCTGAACGTTGGCCAGTGTGTTCACGTTGACATCATCAAGAAGTTCCTGCGAGATTTGAGAATTAAATACTATGAAGAATAACGCCCCCAAAGACCGGTCCATAGGCACAAAGTCGAAACCACTCACGGCGTATTCGCTGGAGACGCAAACGGAAGCGGCCATCGACCTGTTGAAACGGCTCATTGCAACCCCCTCGCTCAGCCGGGAGGAAGACCGTACGGCGGCTCTCATCGAACAGTTTTTCCGCCAGCGTAGCATTCCCTACAAGCGGACCAAAAATAACGTCTGGACCCACAACCGGTTTTTCGATCCTGCCAAACCAACGTTGTTACTCAATTCACACCACGACACCGTCAAACCGAATGCGTCGTGGACGCTCGATCCCTTTCAGCCCATCGAACGCGAAGGCAAACTCTACGGTTTGGGTAGCAACGACGCCGGGGGCTGTCTGGTGTCGCTCATCGCCACCTTTTGCCATTTTTACGACAAAAAAGACCTGGCCTATAACATCGTGATGGCGGCCACGGCCGAAGAGGAAATATCCGGTCGCGAAGGGCTGGAGATGATTCTGCCCGAATTGCCGCCCATCGATTTTGCCATTGTGGGCGAACCCACGCAGATGCACCTGGCTATTGCCGAAAAAGGGTTGCTGGTGCTGGACTGTACGGCCAAAGGCAAATCTGGCCATGCCGCCCGCGACGAAGGCGACAACGCCATTTATTACGCCATCAAAGACATCGCATGGCTGACCAGTAATCCGTTTCCGAAAGTGTCGCCGACGCTGGGGCCGGTCAAATTGTCGGTGACGATCATCAACGCGGGCTCGCAGCACAACGTCGTTCCCGACACCTGCACGTTTACGGTCGATGTGCGCGCTACGGAACAATATACGCTGGAAGAAATTATCGAGACGATTCGCAAAAACATCCGCTCGACGGTTCAGCCGCGTTCGATTCGACTCAAACCGTCGAGCATTCCGCTGGACCACCCGATTGTGCAGGCCGGTATGGCCCTGAACCGCGAGACCTACGGCTCGCCGACCACTTCTGACCAGGCTTTGCTCGATTGCCCGTCGCTGAAATGCGGTCCCGGCCACTCCGAGCGGTCGCACACCGCCGACGAATTTATTTATTTGCGGGAAATTGAACAGGGAATTGAGTTATATATCCGAATGTTAGAACAAATCCTGTAAATCATGTTGCACCCACTCACGTTTGAAACGATTTTTAAAGACAAAATCTGGGGCGGCCAGAAGATCAAAACCGTTCTGGGCAAAGACTTTGCTCCCCTGCCCAACTGTGGAGAAACCTGGGAAATTTCCGGCGTTTCGGGCAATATCTCGGTGGTGGCCGAAGGACCGCTGAAAGGCAAAAGTTTGCAGGAACTGCTGGAGCATTACAAAGACGAACTGGTTGGCAAACACGTTTACGAGCGGTTTGGCAACGAATTTCCGCTGCTGGTCAAATTCATCGACGCCAACGACGACCTCTCGATTCAGGTTCATCCGAACGACGAACTCGCCAAAAAACGGCACAACAGTTTTGGAAAAACCGAGATGTGGTACATCCTCGCAGCCGACGAAGGAGCCACGCTGAACTCCGGTTTTAACCGGGAAGTGACCAAAGACGAGTACGTAAAAGCCGTCGCGGATAACACGCTGATGGACATTTTGAACATCGAACCGGTCAGTGCCGGAGATGTCTTCTTTTTGCCCGCCGGTCGGGTTCACTACATCGGAAAAGGCATTCTGCTGGCCGAAATCCAGCAGACCTCCGACATCACCTACCGGATTTACGATTTCGACCGCACCGACGACAAAGGGCAGAAACGCGAACTCCACACGGAGCTGGCCGTCGATGCCATTGATTATACGCACTATGATCAATACAAAACGCCGTATGATTCCCAGCCGAATCAGAGCGTCAATGCCGTCACCAGCGACTATTTCGTCACCAATGTGCTGAAATTCGATCAGGAAGTGATGCATGATTATACCCACCTGGACTCGTTCGTGATTCTGGTCTGTGTAGACGGTTCGTTGACGGTCGAAACCGGAGACGGCTACCGCATCCCGCTGAAAACGGGCCAATGCGCACTGCTCCCCGCTTCAACCACGCAGGTAACCCTGCTCCCGAACGGCAACATGACGGTTCTGGAATCCTACGTTCCCTGAAGGAGTTAAAAGTTAAGAATTAAAAATTAAAAGTAGGCTGACGCATATCAAGGTTACTTTTAATTTTAGGACTTACGTCTGATAATTATTTACACTTTCGCTTTTGCCCCTAAATCCCCTAAAGGGGACTTGGACGCGAATCCTCCGGATGCTAAAAGTCCCCTTTAGGGGATTTAGGGGCAAAAGCGAAAGTCCTATTTTAACTCTTAACTTTTAATTCTTCACTCATCATTCCTTATGAATTTTCTCTACTTCATTTTTGCCTTTCTGGTTGGAACGGCTACGAGCATTCAATCGGGCGTGAATTCCCAGTTGCGACAGAGCATTGCCCACCCGGTTCTGGCCGCTCTCATTTCGTTTGGCTCCGGTTTTGTAGTGCTGGCGTTGATGTGCCTGGCGTTCCGGACGCCCATACCGGCTCTCGAAACCATGCGGGGCATCAGTTGGTGGAAATGGACGGGCGGTTTGCTGGGGGCCATTTATGTAACAACCGTCATCATAACCGTTCCGCGGATTGGGGCTGGAAATCTGCTCAGTCTGAGCGTAGCCGGTCAATTGCTGGCAGCCGTTGTGCTGGATCATTACGGTCTGCTCGGGTTTAAAGAACACGGTCTGACGTTGTGGCGACTGGTAGGCGTTCTGCTGATCGTGCTGGGGGTTGTGCTGGTGGTAAAGAATTGAGGAATAACGAACAATTCGGGATCGAATCCGTGTTCAGTAGGCATGGTCAAATACCGCTTCTACCCCACGCTGCTCAACACCTTTTCCCGGTATCTTTCCGGGGGTAATTTCACGATGCAGCAGTTGCTCGATACCATCAACCGGGTTCCGGCCCCAACGACGGTGGCGCAGGAGCGCGGCAGCCGGTTTGAAGATGCCGTGATCAAGGGCGAAGACGAGGAGCGGTTTAACGCCGACATTCTGGAAAAATTCCGCCGACACTTGCCCCGGCCCATCATCGAAACCCAGGTCTATTGCCAGTACGAGATCGACGACGTGCTGTTTTACGGCTACGTCGATCTGATCGGAAAATACAAAGCCGTCGATATCAAAACCACGGCATCCTATCAACATCCCCGATTCACTTTCAACCACCAGAATCTGTATCTCCACGCGCTGAAAAAACGCGGCATCCGGTTGATGGAATACCTGATCACGGATTTTAAGGAGGTGTACGTCGAGAGTTATTCCCTCACGCATCCGATTGAAAAACAGCTCGAAGAAATCCGGCTTTTCAAGCAGTTTCTGGAAGAACACCGGGAGTTAATCTCCGATCCGAAGATTTTTGTAACTCCGGAGTGAGTAGAAAGAGCTATTTCGCAGAGTTTAGCGGAGTAAAAGGAGTTTCGCGGAGAATTTTAATAAACTCCGCTTACCTCTTTTTACTCCGCTAAACTCTGCGAAACAACTTTTGAATTTCCATGAAAAAACTCATCATTGCCATTTCTTTCACCCTCGCTTTCTGCTCGTTCCAGAAAGAAAAATGGGTCAAATTGTTCAACGGGAAAGACTTCAGCGGCTGGACCATTCGCGGGGAACAGGTCAAGAATGATTACCGCATCGAGAACGACGAAATCGTCGGAATTTCGAAACCCAATTCCCAGAACACCTTCCTCTGTACCAATAAAAATTACGATGATTTCATTCTGGAACTGGAAGTAAAAGTCGATACGGGCATGAATTCCGGCATTCAGTTTCGCAGTGAAAGCCGCCCGGATTTCAAAAACGGCCGCGTTCATGGCTACCAGGCCGAAATTGATCCGGCGGCCCGCGCCTGGAGTGGCGGTTTATACGACGAAGCCCGGCGCGGCTGGCTGGTGGATCTGAAAAACAACCCCGAAGGTCGGCAGGCTTTCAAAAAATTCGACTGGAACAAGTACCGGATCGAAGCCGTCGGCAAAACCGTCAAGATCTTCCTGAATGGCGTCAAAACCACCGACTATACCGACACGCTGGCGACCAAAGGGTTTATCGCCCTGCAGGTTCACGGCACCAAAGTGCAGCGGCCCATGGAAGTACGCTGGCGCAACATCCGTTTGCAGGAACTGGCGAAGAAATAACGGCAAATCGCGATCATACCCGAAATCCTTCTTTTTTATTCCCCGCTAACCGGTGACCTTTGCGGCTATGATTGGCCGCAGCTTACGTCTGTATCGGGATGCCTACCGGGGTCTGCCCGCGCCCGTGTGGTTGTTGGGGGGCGTGATGCTCATCAACCGCAGCGGCACGATGGTGCTGCCCTACCTGACGCTGTATCTGACGCAACACCTGCACTACAGCGTGACGGAAGCGGGCCTGGTGATGGCGGTTTATGGGGCGGGTGCGCTGGTCGGGACGTTTCTGGGCGGGCGGCTCTCCGACCAGTTTGGCTTCTACCCGGTTCAGTTTCTGAGCCTGTTGATTTCGGGATTCTTCCTGATTTTCCTGCAGTTCGCGCAGGATTTTTACACCATGTGTGGGGTCGTTTTCATCTACACGCTGCTGGGGGATGCCTTTCGTCCGGCGGTTTCGTCGGCAGTTGCCTATTACAGTGTTCCCGAAAACCGCACCCGCGCTTATTCGCTCAACCGGCTGGCGATCAACCTCGGCTGGTCGCTCGGGGGCGGTTTGGGCGGCTATCTGGCCGGCATCGACTACCGGCTTCTGTTCTGGGTCGATGGCGTCACCTGCATCGTGGCCGCGATCGTGTTGCGGGCGTACCTGCCCGTTCCCATCCGGTCTGGTCCAACGGTTGCCAAAACCGACGCACCCGTAGCAGGCATCCGATCAGCCTACCGTGACCGGTTGTTTCTGATTTTTGTCGGGGCTACGATTCTTTTTGCGATCGGCTTCTGGCAGTTGTTCGGCATGATTCCACTCTATTTCAAACAGGTGTTGCACCTAAAAGAAACCCAGATCGGGTTGCTGATGACGATGAACGGCCTGATGATCGTCTTCATCGAAATGGCGCTGGTTTACGCGGTAGAAAAGCGGTATGCGCACCTGAAAGTCCGCATCATTGGGTTTGGCGCGTTGCTGGTCGGCTTGTCATACCTGCTTCTGAATACCGGTTTGTGGCCGGTTTTAGCCATTGTTGCGGTCTTTATCAACACATTCGGAGAGATGCTGGCCATGCCGTTCATGCAGTCGTTCACGGTGGAACGGGCCAATCCGCAAAACCGGGGGCAGTACCTGGCGTTGTATTCGATGGCCTATGCCGTCGCCCAAATTACGGCACCCGCTTTCGGGTCGCAGATTGTCGCCTGGGCGGGTTTTCCGACGCTCTGGGTGGTGGTGATGGGATTTTGCCTGGCCTCGGCCTGCCTATTCTGGTGGATCGCAGTTCAGGTGAATAAAACCGCTCTTTTAACAAATTTACTAAATAGTCCGGGAAGAACCGCTTAATTTCGCGGCTTTCTAACTGACTCCTTACGCGCTTGAAACTCTGGCAAAAAGCAAATACCGACCCTAATTCCAAAGCAACCGCCGATTCTACGGCGGCTGAAAAAATCGAACGGTTTACGGTCGGTCGCGACCGCGAGATGGATCTGTACCTCGCTCCTTTCGACGTTCTGGGCAACCTCGCTCATGCCACCATGCTCGAAACCATCAACCTTCTTTCGAGTGATGAGTTAAGAATGATGAGTGATGAGTTAAAAACCATATACCGCCAAATCGAAGCCGGGGAGTTTGTGATTGAGGAGGGCGTGGAGGATGTTCATTCGCAGGTGGAACTGATGCTGACCCGCAAACTGGGCGACGTTGGCAAGAAAATTCACAGCGGACGGTCGCGCAACGACCAGGTGCTGGTCGACCTCAAACTCTTTACCCGCGACCGGCTCTGGAAAGTGACCGAAGCCGTTCGGCAGGTGTTCGACCGGCTGATTGCCCGTTCGGAGCAGCACAAGGCCGATTTGCTGCCGGGTTACACGCACTTGCAGATTGCCATGCCGTCGTCGTTTGGGTTGTGGTTTGGTGCCTACGCCGAAGCCCTGGCTGATGATATGCTGCTGCTCCAAACCGCCTACCGTTTTGCCAACCGGAATCCGCTCGGTTCGGGCGCGGGCTACGGTTCCTCGTTTCCACTCAACCGCACCTTAACCACCCAACTGCTGGGCTTTGAAGGCATGCACGTCAACGTGGTGTATGCGCAGATGAGCCGCGGAAAAACCGAACAAACCGCTTTGACGGCTCTGGCTGCCGTGGCCGCTACGCTCTCGCGGATGGCGATGGACATCTGCCTCTATAACAGCCAGAACTTCGGTTTTCTGACGCTGCCCGACGCCCTGACGACCGGTTCGAGCATTATGCCGCACAAGAAAAATCCCGACGTGGCCGAACTGCTCCGCGCCAAAACCAACCGCCTGAAAGCCCTGCCGATGGAGGTGACGCTGGTGATGAGCAACCTGCCGTCGGGCTACCACCGCGACATGCAGATTCTGAAGGAAATCCTGATGCCGGCTTTTGAAGAAATGCTGGATTGCCTGGAAATCACGGATTTTATGCTCGAAAACATTCAAGTGAAACCCAATCTGATGGACGATCCGAAATACGATCTGATGTTCAGCGTCGAACGCGTCAACGCGCTGGTGCTGGAAGGCGTTCCGTTTCGGGAAGCGTATCTGATGGTCAAAACCGAAGTGGAAGAAGGGACTTATAAAGCGTCACGCGAACTGCACCACACGCACGAAGGCAGCCTTGGCAATTTGGGCAACGACCAGATTGTGAAGCACATGGACGCAAACATGCAGGGATTTGGCGCGGAGACTGTGGCCGAAGCCGTGGAACGACTTCTGGCATAAGCGCTTTAATTTTTCTAAAAATTTGCCTATATTGGTTATCAAATCTGCTTAACGATTATGGTAGCAACTGAAGAAACCGTGCAGACAAAACCGGAAACTCCGCCCGTGCCTTCGTACCTGATTTACGAAGTGCTGAACGGACAGCCGGTTTATTACCGGGGGTACCGGGATGTACTGGCGGGAAAACTTGATTTCAACGCTATTATGGGCAGTAGTTCGCTTCAATCGTTTCTGGTATCGTTTATTTACGGCTTTATTCTCAACAACCGGGATAAAAAACGCTACGTTCCATTCACCAATGAAGCAGGCCTTCATCTTGAGATGAATGACAATCTGGCCGCCGATATTGCCATCTACGAGAAAGGGACGTTCGAACTAACGACGAAATACTTTAATACACCTCCCAAAATAGTCATAGAGGTGGATATCAAAGCCGATGTCAGCGAACGACCGGGCGCGGAGATGGAATACATTGCCGAAAAAACACAGCGACTGTTCGATTTTGGCGTCGAAAAAGTATTCTGGGTGTTGAGCAAACCGCGTCGGGTGTTTGTAGCGATACCCGATCAGGACTGGATTTTTACGGACTGGGGCAACGATGTCCCGATTATGGAGGGCTGCGTTCTGAACGTAAAGAAAATACTCGAAGACGAAGGCATTCCGTATTGATAAATGGTGGCAGGATTTGAACCGGGATTGAAGAATTGAATCGTTGCTAACTAAATAGACATAGTTGAATACAAGAAGGGTAGTCCTAAGCTTGTAATGATAGGTTATAGTTTGTCACCACAAATCTGATTGCTTTGGTAGTGGCAACCAGATTCCCATTTTGTATCCTTACTTCCAGAATCCATTAAACCGGCCCATCCAATAGGCGAAAAGGAAATAGGTGCCGCTGTCCTCCGTTTTACCACCATTTCCTGCCAGAAAATGTTTCGGATTGGTGTTCCATCGAGAAATATTGTTTTCCGGAGTGGGAATGGGCCGGGTGGACTGAAGCATTCCCGATCGACTCAGCAATGGGTCTTTGGGAAGATCCCACCGATGGCTGTTTTCCATGGTCCAGTTGATCAGATCAACCGGATATTGCTGAATTTCCTCCAAAGCGATGGACAAGTCGCAATCCCGGTTTAGCAGAGCACTGGCAAACACATTCCATACCGGCATCCGGTCATTGCGTACCGCATTCCAACTTCTAATAAGGCTTTTAAGATAAAGATTCCGGTTCGGATCATTTTGAGTATACCGAAGAAGATTGTAGTACGGGAAAAAGTTAAGAATATCATCGGAGTGGCTGGTTTCAAATGGTCCGTACTTTTTGGCTTCCAGTGCGTTCTGCGCATATCCGTGCTTGCTGACCAGATCCTGATAGTGCTTTTCAAACTTCGGATCGCCTGTGAATTGGTAGGCGGTCTTCATAAAAGAAAGAATCTGTAGTGAATTCAAACCCCGCTCGTACATCCAGTTTGGGGAGTGGTTCAATGAATCGGGATGCCAGATGCCCCAGCGCGTCGGCTTCCCGTCAAAATCGATCAGATGATACTGGTTATCGATAATATGAGTGGCAATGCGTCCGATCAGTTGTCGCACCCTTTCCTGTTGCGCAGCATCGGCAACAAGATCGAAAAATAGGGGAAGAACAAACAGGTGCCCGGTTATTTCGTCCGAACTGGTGTCGTCCAGCCAATACCATTTCCCGTCAGCCGATCGATGCCATACCTTGGGATGCGGTGATCGGGACTGCGTGATCGGGTCGGTGGCTGCCGCATAGGAACGTGCCGGATAACCCGGAATGCCGCTCACAGTTTCCAGTCTTTCAAGCGCTTCGAAGGTTCGGATGGCATTTGCCTTTGCCGCTGAATCTTTGGTAACACCGTACCGAAAGCATTCCGCAGCCAGATAACAGGAGGTCCATAATCCGTCATTGTCTTCGTTTTGCATGTAGCTGCTCGTCAAATCTCCCGGCAGTTTTAACATCGATTGATTGATCAGCCCGCGCCGGTTGTGGCGTAACGCGATGACTTTTTCTATCGAGTCAGCCTTCTGTGCCAACGTCATCTCCTGCTGCCTGATCTGAACAATTCCTTTTGGTGTGGCAATCCATACCGTCAATGAATCAATAATTAGGATGTCATTGACCTGATCATCAGGCAGCCAGCGCTTTCCCAGGTAATAGTGCCAGCCCTTGTCTTTTTTGATCGCTCCCTTCTTCGTCCCCATCCAGGTATACCCGTTACCGGGGCGTATAGCCGTTACAGGGCCAAAGGGGAGTCCATCCGCCCCGGTGATTACCCAATGGTCGCCATCGGCTGCGATACAGCCCACGGACCACGGGCTACTGTAAAGCAGATCCCGCCCCCCATTTGTGGTAGCCAGCGCATGATAGTTTTCCTGATTCCCCACCGCCATCAGGGTTTTATCCAGGTTGATCCATTTCTCGGTGTCCCGATGCCACAGTCCTTTGTTCGTCGCCACATACAGACAGCCGCGACTGTCTTTGGTAATGGCGGTAACCCATGCGCCTTTCATGCCCGGAAAAACGTTCCAGTTTCCATCCCAGATCAGCAGTCCGGTAGTGGTACCTACAAATAGTTTCTTTTCATCCCAGTATAAACACGAAATGGAGTCTTTTTCTGAAACGGGCGGTTGTACGAACCCTTTCGTTTCTTTTTCTGCCAACACCAGCCGTTGACTGGCGAGCCATATCGTACCCTTTGAATCCTGTGCCGCGGTCATCCAATCGGTCCCCTGTTTTTTTCCCTTCCATAGGCCATCCCGATATCGAAAGACGCCGTTGGATGTAACCGCAACGATACTTTTCTCAGACAGAAAGAGTTTGCGTACATTCTGATCAGCCTCTGCGGGAAGTGATATTCCCGTTTTGATATCCTGTTTGTAGAAAATATCAGACTGGGCAAAAGCTGACAGGACGGGCAGCAGCACCATCACGGATAGCAGGAGAAACCGGTAGAGGAACATTTTTACAGCCGTTTAAAAAGGCATAGTAGCCGATGGGATAAATCGCGTCAACTGCAATACGTTTTTTTCGGGATTAAGGCTATGGGCCTTCTTCCAACGGGGCCGATTTATACGCTAAGCAGCAGCGGACGGTGTCAGGCTGGAAAGCCTGACACCGTCCGCTGCATTTTGTATTATTCAACCCGGTAGGCAACCAGCTTGTTCTTGAAAAACGTCGGCACAACGATCATTTTCTTGCCCGGAACGTATTCAATATCAGCGGTATTCATTTTTTCAGGCCGCGAATCGAGCATCAACTGTTTCTGTCCGTCGGCAGTGATGTAAAACAACCGGCCACTCCAGTCCGAAACGATGAAATCTTTCCCGACGGCCACAATACCGTCGGTGTTTCCCATGCCATCGGCAACCTTGGTAATGGCTTTGGTTTCGACGTCGATGGATTGCAAAGCCCCGATTTTGGTGCTGCCAATCATCATTTTCTTCGTTCCGACCGCCAGCAAACCGTTCGGATTGTTCAACTCGCCCCCATCCATCCAGATCTCCCATTTGCTGTCTTTCAGGCGGTAAATCTTGCTGTTCCGGCTGTCTGACGCATAAACCGCCCCCTCTTTATCAATCGTCACGTCGTTCAAAAACGCCTTTTTGTCCGTGGCATCCCAGGTTTGCTCGGCCTGTCCGTTCGACAGATTAATGGCAATCAGCCGGTACACATCCGTGACATACAGGCGGTTTTTGTAGATACCCATGCCTTTGGGCGCGTTCAGGCCCGTGGTCCACCTGAGGTTTTCGATTTTGCCGTCGAGCGAGACTTTCGAAATAAACCCATCGCCATCGAGGGAGTCGGATTTGCCGACGATGTTGGCTACGTAGAGAACTTTCCCTTTCGGATCATAAAGCACCGATTCCGGCACGCGCAGCGTGGAGTCGGTTTCCCAGACTTTCACGAGTTTCTTCTCTTTTTTCGGCGACTCAAACGCCGACAAGGCAACGGTCAGTACAATACTGCCGCTTAACAGTAGATTTAGCAAACGCATAATTCGGGAGCAGATGGTTTTGTCATTATTACCTTGTAAGTAACGACACGGTTGCCGTTATTCCAACGGTTTGGCCGGTTTGTTACCGTACAGCGCGCTAACTTAAGCGGACGGCAAACAGCTCCTTGGAATTGTAATAGACGTAAGCCACCACGAACAGCGTGACCACGCCACCCAGTGCCACCGAGGGCACCACGCCCAGCAGCCGGGCCGCCACCCCCGACTCGAAAGCGCCGATCTCGTTGGAAGAGCTAACAAAAATACCGTTGACAGCCGCCACCCGGCCCCGCATGTGATCGGGTGGGAAAATTTGCAGAACTGTGTTTCGGATCACTACACTCACACTATCGAACGCGCCTGTTACGAATAAGGCAAAAACCGACAGCCAGAAGTGGGTCGAGAAAGCAAACACCAGCGTGAAAACCCCGAAGCCCAACACCGCAATGAGCATGTTCCGCCAGGCGTTGTGGGTGGGCGGAAACCGCGTCAGGAGCAGCATGGTTCCGATGGCGCCGATAGCAGGTGCCGCCCGCAGAATACCCAGCCCCTGTGCGCCTACCTTCAGAATGTCTTCGGCAAAAATGGGCAGCATGGCCACCACGCCACCGAACAGAACCGAAAACAGATCCAGCGAAATAGAATAGAGAATGATCTTGGTTTTGAACACGAACCGGAAGCCTTCGCGCAGGCTGTTCCACAGGCTGTCTTTCGGGCCTTCCGTCACCGGAACCGGTTTTTTCTTAATCATCGAAATCAATACCAGACAAACCAGCAGCAAACCGATGACCACCAGCAACGAATAATCCAATCCTAGCCAGACGTAGAGGAAACCGGCAATGCCCGGCCCGGCAATGGCCCCGGCCTGCCAGAACGAACCGCTCCAGGTAGACGAATTGGCGTATAATTCCCGCGGAACCAGGAACGGTTTCAGCGACGAACTGGTGGGCGAATAAAATCCTTTGGCGGTTCCGATCAGCACGAACGCACTGTAAATCACCACCAACTGCGTAGATTTGGACAGATGGCCGACCACAGAAGGTTGAAAAACCAGGTACAGAATGACGGACCCCAGGATAATCACCGACAGGCTGACCTGCAAAATGGATCGCTTCTCCCGCCGGTCGGCGAGGTGACCGCCAAACAGTGACATGGCGATGAACGGCAGCGCTTCGGCCAGGCCAACGAGGCCCAGCGCCAGCGGATCGTGCGTCATCTTGTACAATTCATACCCTAACAAAACCTCCTGAATCAGAAGTGTGGCCGTAAACAGAAAGCTATTGGCAGCAAAAAAGCGAAATTCGGGATAACGAAGGGCTGCGTAGGTGTCAACCTTTTTATTCATACGGCAAAAATAACGGTTCGATCAGGATTCTGCTGATTATTAAGCGGAACTGTCATTTCTTTGTTTTTGTAAATGAGCCGCCGAGCAGCCCCAACCCACGACCGGGCTACCCGCCGTCCTTTTTAACGTCTTTCAAAAGAATCGGTTATGCATGTTAAAATTTGTTGCATCAGCAGTGTGGAAGAAGCCCGGATGGCGGTTGGAGCCGGGGCGTCGGCGGTGGGTCTGGTTGGGCGGATGCCCAGCGGGCCGGGCGTGATCGGGGATGACCTCATCCGAACGATTGCGCAAACCGTTCCCCCGCCCATCGCTACGTTTCTGCTGACGAGCGAACCCACCGCCGAAGCCGTGATCGAACACCACCGCCGGGCTTTCACCAATACGATTCAGTTGGTCGACGCCCTGCCACCGGGGAGTTACCGGACACTGCGGGCGGCTTTACCGGGCATAAAACTCGTGCAGGTGATTCACGTTTTGGACGAGGTCAGCATCGACGAAGCCCTGGCATCGGCGGAGGAAGTGGATGCGTTGCTGCTGGATTCGGGCAATCCGAAACTGGCCGTGAAGGAGTTGGGCGGAACGGGTCGCCGGCACGACTGGACGCTGAGCCGCCGGATTGTGGAGCAAAGCCGGGTGCCGGTTTTTCTGGCCGGTGGTTTGAACCCGGAGAACATCCGGCAGGCCATCGACACCGTGCAGCCCTTCGGTCTGGATATTTGCAGCGGAGTTCGAACCAATGGAAAGCTGGATCCGGATAAACTGACGCGGTTTTTCACCCAAATCCACCGAAGCTAAACACTAAAAAACCCCGACCAAACGGGCCGGGGTTTTCTTTCTATGCGTCGACTCACCTTACGCTACTGCAATTTGTTTGGGTTCGATCACCGGTTTTTCAACTTTCGGCAGATCAATTTTCAGAATACCGTCGGTGTAGGCAGCCTGAATCTGTTCGTTATTTACGTTTTTCGGTAAGCGGAAGCTCCGTTCAAAAGAACTGTAGCTGAACTCTTTCCGGGTATACTTTTCGGTTGTTTCCTCCTTCGCTTCTTCCAGTTTGGCCGAGATGGTCAACTGGTTGTTGGTCAGATTGATCGCGAAATCTTCTTTCTTCAAACCGGGGGCTGCCAGTTCAATGTGATAGGCGGTTTCATCTTCTTTCACATTCACAGCCGGAACAACCGAGCTGGCCGCTTTAGCAACCGCTGGCGTGTGGAAATGACGGTTGAATTCCTGGTTTACCAAATTGTTAAAAAACGAGGGTAACTGGTTGTATTGGACTAAGGTTCTCATGGCTTTATGTTGGTTATCTTTTTAATTTCTGAACTACAACTCCCTTTGTTCAACTTGTGTACCAATCCAAAAATAGAACACAAATCAGCCATTTTGTCACTAAAATTATGTATATTGAAAAAAAATAATGACATTTTGTCTTATTCAATCAGCATTTTTGTCTGAGAGACTGCTCCACACCGCGGACTTTCGCCCCTGTTGTTCCCTAATTACCTGTTCAGGCCCGACGATTACGGATTAAAAGTCCGGGATATGGAGCGGAAATACGGACACAAAAAGGTCAGCATGGCTTTTCAGTATGAGTAAGCAAGAAATTTAATGCAACTGATAGTTGATGCATCGACAATCAAATCTTATTTTTAGCCTTCTGTACCTCCCTCTCAACCGTACTATTACTTATGTTCAAGTATTACCGTCTTCTATCCTTCTTTTTTTGCGTCTTACTCAGTACCACGATCCTACAGGCGCAGCAGACCGCGGCCACGTTTTTTGAAACCGGCATTGTGAAAAGTAAATCGGGCGATTTCATGGGTGCCTTGCAGGCATTCAGTATGGCCATCGGGGCCAATCCCGAAAACGCACCCAGCTATTACAACCGCGGACTGGCCAAAGCCAACTTGAAAGATCACCGGGGCGCCATTCTGGACTACGACCGGGCCATTGAACTAAACGGAAAAGATGCCCTGGCTTACCTCAGTCGCGGGGTCAGCAAGAGCAAACAGGACGACCACCGCGCGGCCCTCATGGACTTCAGCCGGGCCATCGAACTGGCGCCCGACGACGTCCAGGCGTATTATTACCGGGGCGTGAGCCGCAGCCGCCTGGAACAATACCGGGGTGCCTTACAGGATTTCTCCAAAACCATCGAACTGGACCCCAACAACGTGCAGACGCTGTATGCCCGTGGCATCACCAAACAGAAACTGGACGATTATGCGGGCAGTCTGGCCGACTTTTCGAAGGTGATTGAACTGAATCCCAAACGGGCGCAGGCTTATGCCGGTCGGGGAGCGTCGCTGGTGCAACTGGGTCAGTATCAAAAAGCCGCTGAGGACCTCAATAAAGCCATTGAACTGGCACCCGAAGATGGCGAATCGTTCTACAACCGGGGCTTTGCCAAAAGCAAACTGGAAGATTACAAAAGTGCGCTCAATGACTATGACCGCGCCATTGTTCTGGAAGCGACCAACTACCGGGCCTTTTATGGCCGGGCCTTCTGCCGTGGCAAACTGGGCGACCAGCGCGCAGCCATTCAGGATTACAATACGGCCATTGAAATCAACAATGCCAACGTAGAATCGAAAGTGGTTTACAACGGCAAAATTTCAAGGGCCGTTCTGGACAATTTGCGGAACGCCGTGCAGCAGAAAAACATCATCGATGCCTTGTCGACCGAACGTTCGGAAGCGTATTTCAACCGGGCCATCAGCAAAAGCAAAACCAACGACATCAAAGGAGCCACCGCCGATCTGAACAAGGCGATCGAACTGAACCCTACCTATTCCGAAGCCTACTTCACCCGCGGCCTCATCCGCTCGCAGCAGGGCGACCAGAAAGGGGCGATTCTGGACTGCAACAGCGCACTTCAACTTGATCCGAAATACGCCGAAGTCTACTACGTGCGCGGCATCATCCGCCACAGTCTGGGCGACGAAAACGGCGGTTGCCTCGACCTCAGCAAATCCGGCGAACTCGGCTACACGCCGTCGTATAAGGCGATTAGTGATTACTGTAATTAGAATGATGAACGATAATTAGAATGATGAATGATGAACGATGAACGGGCTTCGCCAGTAAGCATTCATCGTTCATCATTCATAACTCATCATTAATTTCCCATCACTCAAACCGCAGGTGCTTGACTGACTCGCCCGACGTGGCTAGTTCGCGGAGGGAGTCGATGCCGATCTGGAGGTGTTTCTCGACGAAGGAGCCGGTGACGCGTTTGTCGCTTTCTTCGGTTTTGACGCCTTCCGGCACCATTGGATTGTCGGACACCAGCAGCAGGGCACCGTGCGGAATGGCGTTGGCAAAACCGACGATGAAGATCGTGGCGGTTTCCATGTCGATCGCCATGGCCCGAATCTCACGCAAATATTCCTTGAACACTTCGTCGTGTTCCCAGATGCGCCGGTTCGTCGTATAGACCGTACCGGTCCAGTAATCCAGTTCGTGTTTTTTGATCATGGACGAAACCGCCCGCTGCAGCCGGAACGACGGCAGGGCCGGGATTTCGGGCCGCATGTAATCGTTGCTGGTGCCGTCGCCCCGAATGGCCGCTATCGGCAAAACCAGATCACCGACCAGCGTTTTTTTCAAACCACCACATTTTCCCAGAAACAACACCGCTTTGGGACTCACCGCCGTCAGCAAATCCATGACCGTTGCCGCCATGGCGCTGCCCATTCCGAAGTTGATGATCGTGATGTTGTCGGCAGTTGCCGTTTGCATGGCCCGGCCCAGACCGTAGATTTCCGTATCGTATTTTTTGGCGAATAGCTCGACGTAGTTGATAAAATTCGTCAGCAGAATGTACTCTCCGAATTGCTCGATGGGCGTTCCGGTATACCGGGGAAGCCAGTTTTGGACAATTTCATCTTTGGTTTTCATGGTTTGAAGTGTAGCTGTGATCAACGGATCAATTACTCCGCCAGATTGCTTATTTTTGACGGATGGAATCGTTAAACCTACCGGTTTTTGATTACAATACGAAGCAGATCGAGGGGAAACCGTATATTTTCGACGTGTTGCGGAAGAAGTATGTGCTCATTACCCCGGAAGAATGGGTGCGGCAACACGTCGTGCATCTGCTGCTGAATCAGTATGGCTATCCGAAATCGCTGATTCGGAGTGAAGGCGGTTTGAAACTTAATCAATTGCGGAAACGAACGGACATTCTGGTGTTCGACCGGCTTGGGAAACCATTTCTGCTCGTGGAGTGCAAAGCGCCCCAGGTGACCGTCACGCAGCAGGTTTTCGACCAGATTGGCCGCTACAACCACATCCATCAGGCCCCGTACATCGTGGTTACCAACGGCCTGACGCATTACTGCTGCTGCGTCGATTACCAACTACAAACCGTTGATTTTCTGGACGATCTGCCCCGGTTTGAGTAATCAATTCGTTTTCTTCCCCGGTTTTGGAAACACTTGATGGGTGTTCGCCCACTGACGCCATAAACTCTCCAGTTCACGCACCTTGTCGGGATACCGGGCCGCCAAATCGTTCATTTCGGTTTGATCCGTTGCCAGATCGAACAGCCGCCAGGTGGTGTCGCGGCTGGCCGAGACTAGTTTCCAGTTTCCGGACCGGGCATACCGCGCGCCAAAATGTTCGTTAAACAAGGTTGAATGCCCCACCACCGGTTTTCCCTGAAAAGACGGCACCAGACTAACGCCCGTTGTCGGCGTAATCGCGTGGCCCTGGTGCATTTTGGGGTACGTCGCACTGGCCAGTTCGACAAACGTGCTCATGAAATCCATCACGTGCCCCGTCTGCGCACTGAAACTACCTTTTTTTGCCGTCATCCCGTTGGGCCAGAACGCCACCAAAGGCGTATGAACGCCCCCTTCTGAAGATTCGGCTTTCCAGAATTGATACGGCGTGTTGGCGACGTTGGCCCAACGCTGACCAATCGAGGCATAGGACGTTTGCGCGCCCGGCATGACCTGCTTTTTCAGGTCGTAAGCAATCGGTCGGCCATCGCGCGTCTGGTTGGGCCGGTCGAAACCGGGGCCGTAAGCCGCACAGTTTTCGGGACTGGCTCCGTTGTCCGACAAAAACAGAATCAGCGTATTGTCCAGTTGACCGGTTTCGCGCAGGGCTTTCAGCATCCGGCCAATGCCCTGATCCATCCGGTCGATCATGGCGGCATGAACGGCCATCGCGCGGGCATCCCATTCTTTATCCGGGTTGTTTTCCCACGTCAGATCATTCTGCCAGCGGTCGGAGAGTTTGGTTTTCTTCGGATCGATCAGGCCCAGTTTGACCATTTTCTCATACCGGTTTTTGCGAATCACATCCCAGCCCACTCTATAGGTATCCTTGTATTTCGCAATGTCTTCGGGCAGCGCCATGAGCGGCCAGTGCGGGGCCGTGTGAGCCACATACAGAAAAAACGGTGCCGATCCCTTCGCAAAAGATTGAATATAAGCCACCGTTGTGTCGCTGATGGCATCTGTGTGGTAGTAGTTCTTCGGAACGGCCTTGACCGGTTTGGTGCCGTTCACCAGACTAAACGGGTCGAAAAAATCGACGACGCCCCAGATGTTGCCAAAGTACCGGTCAAACCCCCGGCTGGTAGGGTATTGGTCGATGGGGGCAAAATCGCCGTAGTCTTTCTGGTGGTTCAGCCACGCCAGTTGCTCTTTCGGATCTTTCTGCACGTTGGTATTCGAAACGTGCCATTTACCGGTCATCGCTGTCTGATAACCAGCGGTTTTGAGCACTTCCGCCAGCGTTACGGTATTTTCAGTCAGGTGTCCACGGTAGCCGGGTTGGTCTTCCGCTTCGGTCATTTTGCCAATCCCGGCCTGCTGGTTGTATAAACCGGTCAGCAGGCTGGCCCGCGTTGGGCAACAGCGCGAGGTGTTGTAAAACTGGGTGTACCGAATACCGTTTTTGGCTAGATAATCGATGTTCGGGGTATGAATTTCACCGCCGTAGCAGCCGACATCCGAAAAGCCGAGGTCGTCCGCCATGATCACAATGATGTTGGGCCGGGCGGGCGCTTTGGGTGACGGAGCAGCGAGCGGTTTTTTCTCAAAACTGCCCAGAAACAGGATGGCAAAAACGGCCAGCAAAGGCATCAACAGAACCAAAAGCCCTTTTTTCATAACGTAACCAGTGAATTTGAACCAATATGAATGCAACCTACGGATAATCCACGCCGGATGGATCGACCCGTTTATTTTTTACCAGTCAATGTTTTGATCGTCTTCACCTCCTCTACGCTGAAGGGTGTTCCGTCTTTCCGCAAAATATCGTGAAACCACAATTCCGGCTCTTTGCCGTCGGGCATCGGCATTCGCCAGGCGTAGATGGTGTTGGTTTTACCCGCCACGAACCCCCAGTTGATCGCACCGATGTTTTCCTGTTTCAGCAGTGGCATGATGGTCTGAAAAATACTGCCGTTAGACCGGGCCATGTATTCGGTGCAGATCAGCGGCCGTTTGTGTTGCCGAAGATCCGCAATCCGGTTTTTATGATCATCGATGTACTTGTAATGGTGGTAGGTGATCACATCCGAATTGTCGAGCTGAAACTGGTTTAGCTCGTTAAACTTTTCGTCCCAGTTCCACAAACCGGCGCTCACCGGCTGCGAAGGATCAACGGCCCGCGCCCAGCCAAAAACCGCTTTCAGCAACGGCAAACTCTTGCTGAAATACTGGTTGTTGCCCGGTTCGTTATACAGATCCCAGAGCAGAATCCGCTCATCGTTTTTGAAGGTGGTCATCACATCTTTCACATACCGCTCCAGCACCGCCAGGCTGTCGGGATGGGTGTGGATCATGGTGCCGGGGTCGCGCACCCAGCCACTGTTGTGAATACCCGGCTTGGGTTCCGGCTGTTTTCCGGGGTGGTATTCGTCGTTCCAGCAGTCGTCAAAAAACACCAGAATGGTTTTAATACCGTGTTTTTGGGAGATGCCGAGGTATTGGTCGAGCCGCTTTTTGAACCCCGCCTGATCCGACGTCCAGGCCACATGGTGCAGATACACCCGCATCGCATTGAGTCCCAGCCCTTCGGCCCAACCAAGTTCGCGGTCGAGCGTTTGGGGATCGAAGGTTGCCGCCTGAAACATTTCCAGTTGGTTGATGGCCGAACTGGGCTGGAAGTTACAGCCCCGAATCCAGCCTTGTTTCTGATACCAGGCATTCGCCTTTTCGGGCGTCCAGATCTTGTTTTGGGCGTTTAATCCGGTCGCAACCAGCATCAACACCCCCACAATGGTCAATAATCGTTTCATACCTACTGTAATAAAGTAAAGAGTTTAAGACTTTCGCTTTTTGCCCCTAAATCCCCTAAAGGGGACTTGGACGCGGGTTAATCTGGATGCTAAAAGTCCCCTTTAGGGGATTTAGGGGCAAAAAGCAAGTGCATCAGAATTATCAGACATAAGTCTTGGAGTCAATAGCCCGGATTCTGGACACACAACTTGTTGGCATCAATTTCGGACTGCGGAATCGGGAACAGCACCCGCTCCGGTTTGGCGTTCGTTATGCCCCGGGCCTGAGCCAGCGAAATGAATGTTCCCTGACGAATCAGATCTTCCCGGCGCTTGCCTTCGGAGACAAACTCCCAGCCCCGCTCCCGGAAAATAACCGTCCGGAAGGCTTCTTTGGTGGCGGCATCAGCCATGGTCAGGTTGGCAATACCGGCCCGGCTCCGCACCTGATTGATCAGCGTAAAACACTCGGCGGTCGGGCCATTCAGTTCATTCAGGGCTTCGGCGCGGGTCAGCAGGATGTCGGCATACCGAATCACCGGCACGTCGGTTCCGCTGTTGTTGCCCACCGTATTGTTGTCCCAGTATTTGAAACTCCGGGCGTTGTCGCCGGTCGACAAATCGACGGTCTGGTTGCTGGTGTTGACGTAGCTGGTGCAGATCAGTTGCAGGCGTTTATCGGTCGGGGCAAACGTGCTGGTGAAGGCGGTTCGCAGGCGGTATTGCGTCGCAAAATTCGACATGGTGGTCTTGTAAACGTAATTAGGAAACTGCGGACTGCTTTTGTACGATGGCGGCAAGGTCCCGGCCTGAAACCAGTTCCCGAACGGATCTTCGGTGCGGCACGGCAATACCAGCAGCATTTCGCGGTTGTTCATGCCTTCATTCTCGACCCGAAACAGGTCCGAAAAAGCAGGATTCAGGGCGTAATAGTTCAAGTCGATGACGGCTTTTGAGGCATCGGCGGCTTTCTGCCACTGTTTGGTATTGAGGTAAAACTTGGCCAGAATCCCGTTCGCATTGCCTTTGTTCAACCGGCCATACGCTTCTTCTTTCCCCGGATCGGGCAAATCGGCAACGGATTGACTGATTTCGGTTTCGATAAACGTTTTAAGATCAGCCTCCGCAGCCCGCGCCAGTCCGCCAAGCTGACTCGTTGAAGTCCTGAGCGGAACCGTACCAAAGAAATTGTACAGGATCGCGTAGGCCTGCGCCCGCAGCACGCGCGCTTCCGCCTTGAACAGTTTCTTGATGGCATCGGTCGTGTTCACGTTGTCGATGTTCTCAATAACGCCGTTGGCATCGCGAATGGCCCGGTAATTCGGAGCCCACATATCATCGTTAAATGTTCCCAGCGACGGGTCCCAGGTGAAGTTGATGATCGTGATGAGCTGCCCGTTTTCGGCCCCGCCGGTATTGAACGCCAGGTCGGTGCAGACTTCCGAATCATTGATGACGTAGCGGGAGTTGGATTGGGTTTGCGCCTGGGCATAGGCCGAAAACAGCAGCGACTTGATCCCGCTTTCGGACGTCAGCACGTTGCCCGGCGAAAATTCGGATTTGGGAGTTACTTCCAGGGTTTCTTCGCAGGCTGGCAACGCCAGAACCGCACCAACGAGGAGGATATAGTTGACGATCTTTTTCATGGGTGATCCACTGTTAGGACGTATAAAGTCTCGTTTCACGGTCAGAACTGGAGGTTTAGCCCCGTCGTAAAGGTTCTGGTTAAGGGATAGGTGTTGTAGTCGATGCGTAAAATATTGTCGCCGAGGGCATTGGCTGCCGGGTCGGAGCCGGAGTAGTTGGTAAAGGTGTACAGATTCTGCCCGGTTACGAAAACCGACGCGCCACTGATGAACCGCGTTTTCAGGGGAATTTTGTACGACAACCGAATCGACTGAAGCCGCAGGTATGACGCATCTTCAACGGTTTTGTTGGTCACCTGCCGTTGCCCCTGCACATCGTTCGGCAGAAACGACGGATAGTCGTTGGTGGGGTTCGTGGGCGTCCAACGGTTCAGATACGGTTCGGCCAGTTTGTTCCGGCGATAATCCACCGGGTAATACGAATCGACCAGACTGCTGTTCAGCATTTTAGCGCCCTGCGATCCTTCCAGAAACACATCCAGAACGAGGGTTTTATACGAAACGCTGGTGTTAAAACCGTAGTAGAAATCAGGCAGCGATTTGCCCAGCACTACCCGGTCGTTGGCATTGATGATTTTATTGCCATCCAGATCGCGGTATTTCAGGTCGCCGGGCCGGACGCCGGTTTGGGCCTGACCGAAATCGTCGCCCGTTTGCCAGACCCCATCGACCAGATACCCATAAAAAGAACCGATGGATTCGCCCGGTTTCAAAATGCTCACCTGACCGATGCTACCCGGCCCGGTGCCGATGGCCTGACTCACATTGCCCAGACTCAACACCCGGTTTTTCAGCGTCGTGATGTTGAAACCGGCATCGAACCGAACGTCCTTCTGGTTCACAATCACGGCTTTGAGCGCCAGCTCCAGACCGGTGTTGCGCATACTGCCCACGTTCTCGGTCCGGCTGCCAAAACCGGTGCTGGCCGGTTGCGGAATGTCGTATAACAGATTGGAAGTCTTCCGGTTATAATAGTCGATACTCCCCGTCAGACGCGAGTTGAAGAAGCCGAAATCCACACCGATATCGGCCTGCACGGCGGCTTCCCATTGCAGATCGGGATTGGCACTGCGGCTGGGCTGGAGCGAACTGACTTTGTTGCCGTTAAAAACCGCATTGCGTCCGGCGGAGTAGGTCGAAAAATAGAGGTAATTAACCGTCGGCTGGTTCCCGGTAACGCCGTAGCTCGCCCGCAGTTTCAGTTCGCTCACCACCCGGTTATTTTTCAGAAAATCCTCGTCATAAATCCGCCAGGCCACGGCTGCCGACGGGAAATACCCGAACCGTTTGTTGGGGCCAAACCGCGCTGAACCATCGGCCCGGATCGACGCCGTCAGCAGATATTTTCCTTTGTAGGCATAACTGGCGCGTCCCAGAAACGAGACGATCTTGTTCTCCTGACGGCCACTGCCGACCCCGTTCAGCGTATTATCGCCGGTACCCAGCGCATCGAACGTCAGATCGGGTAAGGCAAAGGAACGGGAATTGGCGATCAGGCTACTGGACGTATACCGCTCATACGTGGCTCCGGCCACCGCCGAAATCCGGTGATCTTTCAACTCTTTGTTGTAGTTCAGCGTCCCTTCGGTCAGGTAATAGCCCCGTTTTCCGTCGCGCACGTCGGCATAGCCATTGTACGACAAACCGGTTAGCGTAGTGGGATCGATCCAGAAATACCGCTGGTTGTTGTTCAAATCCACGCCGACCCGAACCTTGGCAGACAACGACGGCATCAGGAAATATTCCGCGTACACGTTCCCGAAGGTACGGTAGGTGTCGCCCATGCCATACTGCCCATTGATGACGGCCAGCGGATTGTCCATCGGTGCCATCAACGGCGAGCGGTAAAACGAACCGTCGGGGTTGTAGGGTGCTGCCGTCGGATCGTAGTTTTGGGCCATGTAGAGCGCGCTGGCATTGTCGTTCAACCCGACGCCGGTGGCGTTGTAATAATCGCGGCTGTAGGCCGTCGTCAAACTCACCCCAACATTGTATTTGGAAGCAATGCCGTTTTCCAGATTCACCCGGGCGTTGTAGCGGTTGGTGCCGGATTTCAGCATGATACCGTCCTGGTTAAAATACCCAACCGATACATAATATTTGGTATTCCCACCGGCCCCGCTGAACGACAGATCGTGTGACTGGATGGGGGCATTGCGTAACAACAGCTTCTGCCAGTCGGTGTTGGCGTTCGGGCCGGTGACTTTGGGCGTACTGAGTTTCCCGAGGTCGATGATTTCATTAATCACTTTCGTGTATTCATCACCCGTCATAAACTGCTGGGTATGCGCCACCGTCTGAACCCCGTAGGTTCCGTTGTATTCCACTTTCAGCTTGCCTTCTTTGCCTTTTTTGGTGGTAATGATCACCACCCCATTCGCCCCGCGTGACCCATAAATCGCCGTTGCGGAAGCATCCTTCAAAATCTCGATCGACTCGATATCGGCGGGGTTCAGGCTGTTCAGTGGCGTCCGGTTGTTGGGATTGCTGGTCGTGCCGCCCGCGCTCGCCGAGCCAATGGCCGTGCCGTCATTCACCGGCAAACCGTCCACCACATACAACGGGTCGTTGTTGCCCGTAATGGACGTAATGCCCCGGATTTGCACACTCATCGTGGCGCCCGGTTCTCCGCTTTTCTGGTAAATCTGCACGCCCGGTGCCCGACCCGCCAGCGTTTGCTGCAAATTCATATTGGCTCCCCGGGTCAGATCCTGGGCTTTCAATGACGTCACGGAACCGGTCAGATCGCTTTTCCGCACCGTTCCGTATCCCACGACAACCACTTCATTCAGCGCCTGGCTATTTACTTTCAACTCCACATTAATTTCCGAGCGGTTATTGATCACCTCTTCCTGCGCCAGGTAGCCCACGTACGAAAAAACCAGCGTCAGACCCGTTGCCGGCTCCGGAACACTCAACTGATACCGCCCGTTGGCATCGGTCGTCGTTCCCCGGTTGGTGCCTTTCAAAACTACGCTGACACCGGGCAGCGAACCGCCATTGTCGGCTCCCGTCACCGTACCACCGACGGAAATATCCACCGGAACGGCGGTTGTCGACGCGGTCAGGGATGCCGGAAAGCCCGCATTCAGAGAATTGTTTTCGGCCTGCTCCTGTCCGGTCGCCGGAACGACCGGAAATCGCGCATCACCGACCGGCGGTTTTCGGTTCAGAACAACCCACGTACCCGGTTTTACCTGTTTGTAGCGCAGATTGAACGGTTTCAGCAAGCGACTCAGCGCGTCTTCGAGCGTGGCGCTGCCGACCAATGCATCCGCCGGAACAGTCAGGTTGGCGATGGTACGGTCTTCAAACAGAATATCGGTTCGGTATCGGGTTTTCAGATCATTCAGCACGTCGGCCAGTCGGCGCGTCACCACGGCCGCCGGGGCCAGGGTTGTGCGGTCCTGCTGCCGAGCCATGGCCAGAGTCTGGCTGCTGGCCGGTTGCGGACTGCTCAATAACCAGGCAACCAGCAAAATGGGCAGCGGAGTGGAGTTCAAAGGTGAACACATAGAACAGGAAGGTTGGTAAGGGTAAAGGCTATTCGAAAAAAGTGACGGTATTTTCTTTCTGTTTGTAATTGATTTCCAGCAATTCGGCCACCACCTGCAGAAACTCGTCGGCATCGTGGGCCTGGAAAGCACCCGTAATGGTGCGGTCGGCCAGGGCCGGATTTTTTAGTTCCAGCCGCAGGTCGTAGGTGTCGCGGAGGAGATCGGCAATTTCCCGAACGGGGGTACTTTTGAACACAAACCGGTGGTCGCGCCAGGCCGTACTGACCTCAGGCTGAGACGTATGGCTCTGGGTTAGCTGACCGGCTGGAGTGACCCGGACGGCATCGCCCGGTTTCAGGCGCAGGCGACGGACGGGTTTGGTCGGGCTGTTGTAGTTGAGCTGGATGGCTCCACGACTCAGCACAATTTTGGTTTCCTGCGGTCGGTCATATACGTTAAATTCGGTGCCTAATACCTCTACCTCGACACCCCGCTTCGTGTGAACGACAAACCGCTGGTGCGTTGGCGTATGCCGGATGGAAAAAGCCGCTTCGCCCGTCAGCCACACGGCCCGCGTTTGTGTGCCGAAGCCGAAACGCGGTACACGCAGCGTCGAATTGGCATTGAGGGTTACCTGCGAGCCATCCGACAGCGTTACCGGTCGGGTTTCGCCAAAACCGGTCGCTATGGTCTGGTAAAGCAGCCGTTGCCGACCCGCGTAGAGTCCCGCCAGCAGCGAGAGCACCACCGCAGCCGCCACGAGCCAGCGGGGCTGAACCGGCAACGGATGAATGCGGCCGGGCTGGATTTCCGGAACCGCCGGATGTTGTTGTTCCCAGATTTCGATGCGATCCGTGAGGGTTTGCAGGGCCGCATCCTCATCGGCGATGTACTGGAGATGCTGGCGTTCCCATTCGTCGAGCCAGGCTATGTAAAGCAATTGGTTGGCCGGTTGCTGCAACCACTCGGCGATCATCGTCCGTTGCAAAGCCGTGGAACGACCCGCAAAATGTTCGAACAATTTTTCTTTCGTGATAACCGGTTTCATACGATGACGGAGGTTTGCGCCGATGCAGGGGAGCCCGGTTGCGTGGCGGGATGAACAAGGGCAAATGCCGTTAGCCAGCAAAAAAGGCCCAATTGGAGCGACTGGCGGAGTTGCGAAAGCGCACGGCTTAAATGCGCTTCGATCGTTTTCGGGGAAATCTGGAGTTCGTCGGCAATTTCGCGGTGCTTTTTGCCTTCAAACCGACTCATCACAAACACGCGCTGGCATTGCGGAGGGAGCAGCCGAACGGTTTCTTCGATGCGCTGGTAGAGTTCGGTATACTGGAGCAATTGTTCGGGATCGAGCGCAAAATCGGCGTCCATTCCTTCGGCCTCCGCAGGCATCGCTTCCTGCCGAAATTCCAGCCGCAGATGCGTGTAAGCCCGTTTCCGGACGGCAGCATACAAATACGCCTGATAGGACGTGGTAATGTGCTGGTGAACCTGGTTTTTCCAGAAACTGAAAAACACTTCGCTGACCAGGTCTTCGGCAATGGTGCGCGAATGGACAAACCGAACCGCCTGGCTGCACAGCGTCCGGTAATAACGCCGGAAAAGCAGCTCATAGCCCCGTCGTGCATCGCTCTCGAACGTCTGCCGAATCAGAAATTCGGTATCGATCACCACCGGCTCCGCAGACGGCTGCCGGAACGGATTGGAGGGAACGGGATTATCAGGTAGATTTTCGGCCATCGACAAAGGAAGACAAACGGATCGGGTTTACTACTAAGTCCGCGAAACCGGGTTTATCCCCTAGTCTATTCGTAGATTTTTTTTTATTATTCTCAGATTTTCTCAAAAAACCACCATTCAATCCCTGAAACATACCCCACAAATCTCAACCTATGGACACAAAAAAACCGCGTCCTGATGATCAGAAACGCGGTTCGTTACGGGAGTACGCTAAAAACTTATTTCGTTTTTACACCGGAGGCTGCATTGTCGGCCGTTGCTACAATGTTCATGTCGACGGTGAAATCATCGTAGATTACTTTGTCGCCCAGGTTATCGAAGAATGATTTCGAGCCGTATTTAATCTCGAATTTAGCGCGGTTGATGGTAGCTTTCCCACTAGCGGTCAGCGTGTTACCAGAAACAGAATACGTTACTGGAAACGTGACGGGATTCGTGATGCCTTTGATCGTCAGATCGCCGGTTACATCGGCAACATTACCGGCGGTGGCCTTCACTTTCGTGATTTTAAACGTAGCAACCGGGTGTTTGGCAACCGAGAAAAAATCGTCCGATTTCAGGTGGTTGATCAGTTTGTCGTGGTATTCCTTGTTGTCTTTCAGGTCGGTGCTGGTCATTGTCCGGAGGTCGATCGAAACGAGACCGCCTTTCAACTGGTTGCCATTAAGGGTCAAATAGCCTTTTTCAGCTTTCACGGGGCCGGTGTGTTCGCCGGTCACTTTTTTACCATTCCAGGTCAATACGCTTTTATCGACGTCAATGTTGTAGGTTGTCGTTTTGGCGACACTCTTTTTGGCGTTTTTGTCGTTGCCGGAAACACCATTGTTGGCTGCTACAGGATTGCTGATTGCCACGCTAAGGGCCACGAATCCTACTAAAATTTGCTTGTACATGAGATTAAATTTTAATTTAGGGAAATTGGTTGGTTGTAATTTGATTTATTGGTAAAAAAAGGGATTGTTATTCTGACGATCCGCGCAGTTTGTCGAGCAGGCGGTTTAGCTCATTGGCTTCTTCTTCGGTCAGGTTGTGAAACCGCTTTTCCCACTGATTCTGGTGCTGATCCATGATTTTCAACAGATCCAGCCCTTTCTCGGTGATCACGACGTCGACCGCCCGACGGTCGTTGGGGCATTCGGTTCGCTGGGCTAATTCTTTTGCAAGCAATTTATCGACCAAACGGGATGCATTCGACATTTTATCCAGCATCCGCTCGGTAATATCCGCTACTTTGACCGGGTTAGGATATTGTCCGCGCAAAATCCGGAGGACATTGTATTGCTGAATGGTTAACCCATACGGTTTTAGTAAATACATCTGCTCATCGCATACCCACCCGTTGGTATACATCAGGTTCACCGTCATCCGGTGATACGGAGACCGGAACGATGTGGTTTGTTTGATGTCATTCTCGATTGGCATTGTCATTTTTGCTAAGTGAGGAACGGCTTCTTCGGTTCAATCGCAAAATAACCATTTCACCTTTAATTACCAGTCCCCGTTAACGTTACAAATATACTGTCTATACATTTAATGTAACAACATTATATTCAAAAAAAGTTTCAGCGGTATGGAATAATTTCTGGTGCCGAGGTGTCGAAGTCGCGGAAACGGGCCGTTGGTATTCCTTCGAAGGCCGGCCGAAAGGGTGCCGGGTTGTTTGGAATATTGGGATACCAGGCAATCCTGATCTGAAAACTGTTGAAGGTCAGGTTTTCGTTTCGCAACCGAAACGCCACGCCATAGCCCTGATAAAGAGGACCTTGGAACAGTTTCCGGGTCTGGTAGGTGACCAGCCCGAGGTTGGCAAAGGTGACGATGGCCACCCGAAAACCGACGATGTTCAGGCGGGAGAATAAAATGTTTTCGAGATTGGTCAATAATAATTTCGTACCGCGCAGTTCGTTGTTGTTGATCCCTAGTCGGTCGCGGCCACTCAGCGTCAGGAATTCACTGTCGAACCGCTGGGAGCCCATCGTGTAGCGGAAGTTGATAAAATGACGCCAGTTGCCCCAGTTGGTCGTTCGAAGGGGGGTGAAGTAACTCGACTCCAGCGAAAAAACACCCTGCTCGACGGTGGTCTTGCTCCGCAGAAAACTACCGATGCTCAACGCGCCGTACAGATAACCAAACGATTCGAGGTAATGCGCTTTGGAGTATTTGAAACCCAGGTACTTGCGTTGACCCAGTTCGGCATTATCGTACCCCGCCACAATGGACGCCAGACTCCCGAACGGAACGTCCTCTGTCCGGCCAAAACCGTAGATCAACACATCCCGCACATAGCGCCGACGCGACAAACCGATGCTGAACAGGGTGGCATTCGTATTCTGAAACAACTGATTGGTATCCTGCCGCACTTCTGGTCGGTTGGTAAAAGCCAGTCGCGTAAACCGGGCGGCCACCACCAGCCGCGTCCGGTCGTCCCCTTCCCCCAGAAAACTGAAGAACGGTTTGAAGGCATAACCGGCCCAAACGTCATTATAATAATAGCCGAGTTTGGTGAGTTGAGCGCTGTCTTCCGAAAAGACGATGTACCGGGGAAACCGGTTATAACTCAGTTCGGCCGAACCCGCCCACTTGGTATCCGGCGTCAGAAACGGGCGGTAGAAGCGAACCGCATATTGTTTTAAATCGCGGGTTTCTACCAGGTCGGCCTGCCCCGTAAAAAACGTTTTGCCGATGTACGGAATAATATACCGCCCCCGGTATTCGAGTTTTTGAAAGGGATCGTCGGCGTTGTAAGCAATCTGGTTGGAAAAGGTGTGGGCCAGTCCCCGGAAGTTTCGCTGTTCCAGCCGCAGATCGAACCGGTTGAAACCGCCCACGCTACCCGACGGCAGCAACGACCAGACGTCCTGCGTAATGACGTATACATCGACAAAACCCCGGCTTCCTTCGTGCGGCACCACGATGATCCGCGCATCGTGAAACACATTGGAGTTCCGGAGTAGCCGCTCGTTGTCGCGCAGCGTGTCCGGGCTAACGCGGTCGCCCTCTTCGAACAGCAGAAACGACCGCCGGATCACGCCCTCGCGGGTGTCGGCGTGAAGCTGGTTTGCCGTTCGTTCGAGCCAGCTTCGGGGTCGGCGCAGCGTATCGTATACGCTGGAGCCAAAAACACCCAGCCGCCGGATGAAAATTTTATTGATCACCCGACCCTGGTATTGCACAAACGGATTGACTTCAATCTCATTGACATCCCCGGTTTTGATCCGGCTGTTGTACATGTCGTGAAACAGCAGTTTGTGGAGTTCGCGCGTAATCTTGCGTTTGAACATCCTGTTCTTCAGTTTTGTGTAAAACAAACTGTCCCGCACCACCTGTTTGGCGTCCCGGATGCCTTTCGTAATCGAATCTGCCCGGGTGAGCGAATCGCTTTTGGTGTCGGGAACGGGAATTTTAATTTCCTGCGCCACCGAAACCGTAACCGCCAGCAGCAGCCATACGATCGTCAGCCAGCCCATGCGAATGAGCCAGAACCTCCTGGAATCGATCTGACGACCTCTGACTGGTTTCACGCTACTACACCTCTTTTTTCATCCAGTAATCCCGCTGCCGTTCGTGGCCAAACTGAAAATAATGCCACCCACATTTCTGAAAACCCATCCGCTCATAAAAGCCAATGGCCCGTTTGTTCCGCTCCCAGACCCCCAGCCACAGCGCTTGATAGCCTTCCTGACGGGCCCGATCGAGGCAGTTTTCCATGAGCTGTCTCCCCAATCCGTTCCCGATCTGACTATCTAATACATATAAACGCTGAATTTCGATGGCATGTTGGCCTTTTAGCTGACGGGGTGGGCGGTTTCTTCGTAATTTCGCATAGCCCACCACTTCCTGATCGGGACCAATGGTTACTAAAAAAGTCGCTTTGGGGTCCAACAGTTCCTGGCGGGTTTGCTCCACCGAAAAAGCCTCCGCTATATACGCGTCAACCAGCTCGGCCGGATTGTGTGGAGGGCCGAAAGCTTCCCGCATCGTCCGGATCGCCAGATCGGTCAGCGCCACCGCATCGTCCAGGGTGGCGGTTCGAATCTGAAAAGGTGTTTTCAAGACAAGTTTAGTTGTTATGTTTGCAGGGAATAGATGCTTTTGCCCCGTTAACCGTTTAAAGTATACGAATAATATTTCAAAAATCCATGCAATTAACCCGTCCCCTGGTGTTGGCATCCAATTCGCCCCGCCGACAACAACTGATGCGTGAAATGGGGTGTACATTCCGCGTTGACGTTCGACCGACCGACGAGAGCTTTCCGGCCGACATGCCCGTTGCCGATGTTCCGGCGTTTCTGGCGCGTCAGAAAGCCGACCGGTTTCGGGCCGATCTGGGCGACCAACTGGTTTTGTGCGCCGACACCATCGTCGTTGTCGATTCCGATATTCTGAACAAACCCGCTGATGCCAACGAAGCCGTGCAAATGCTCCGGCGGCTGTCGGGCCGTGCGCACCAGGTCATGACGGGCGTTTGCCTGCTGTCGGCCGAAGAAACTGTTTCGTTCACCGACGTGGTTACGGTGGTTTTCAATCCGCTGGACGACTACGAAATCAACTCCTACGTTGAAAAATATCGCCCCTTCGACAAAGCCGGAGCCTACGGAGTTCAGGAACCCATCGGCATGATCGGCATCCAGCGCATCGAAGGCTCCTTCTATACCGTGATGGGATTACCGGTTCACCGGGTTTATCAGGCATTAAAGAGTTATGAGTTAAAAATTAAAAGTTAAAAGTTGGCTGACGCATTCTACTTTTAACTTTTAATTTTTAACTCATAACTCATTTATGTTTACCCATATCGACCCCAAAGGCAATCCGTCGATGGTTGACGTCAGCAACAAAGCCGTCACCCGGCGCGTGGCCCGCGCCCGGAGCATTGTGGTGCTGAACGACGACATCATGCAGCACCTGCAAGGGCAGGATATTCAGACCAAAAAAGGGCCGGTTTTTCAAACCGCCATCATCGCCGGCACCATGGCGGCCAAACGAACGTCCGATCTGATTCCACTTTGTCATCCGCTTGGTTTGGACAGTTGCAAACTGACGATTACCACCGACGGAAACGAGGTAATCATCGAATGCACCACGGCCCTCGAAGCCAAAACCGGCGTTGAGATGGAAGCACTTGTGGGCGCGTCGGTGGCAGCGCTGACGGTGTATGACATGTGCAAGGCGTTTTCGCACGATATTGTGATCAAAGAAACCCGGTTGCTGGACAAAACCGGCGGAAAAAATGACTTTCACCAAACCGCCTGAAGCAAGCTCTCCCCTACTGGGTCTGGTGCTGGCCGGTGGGCGCAGCACCCGCATGGGTGTGGACAAAAGCACCATCGCCTACCACGGAAAACCGCAGTACGAATACCTCTGTGATTTGCTGGCCAAATATTGCGACGATGTTTTTTTGTCGGTCAATGCGGAGCAGGCCCACCAATTAGCCGACAGCCGGTTTAAGCTGCTCCCGGACGATTCGACGGTGAAGGGTCCCTTAGCCGGTATTCTGACGGCATTCCAAAACCAGTCGACCCATCACGCCTGGCTGGTGGTGGTGTGCGATTTGCCGTTTTTATCCGAACAATCGATCCAAAAACTGGTCTTCAACCGAAAGAGCGAAACTATCGCGACGGCTTTTTGGGACAGCGACCACCGGTTTCCAGAACCGTCCGTCTGCATTTGGGAACCAGCCGCCTATCCGGCCATCCTTCGGGGCATCGCCGAAGGCACGCCCTATCCGCGGACTATTTTGATGAACAACACGATCGAGTTACTGGAAATCGAGGACGTAAACGAACTGACCAACGTGAACACCCCGGATGGATTGGCTCCCCAACAGCAGGATGCTGTTTTTTTGCGGGAAGCCATTCGACTCGCCAAAGAAGGAACGCAGTCTTCCCATGCAGCAACTCCTCCGCACCAAAGCGATGACGGTTTTTGAACAGTGGCCGGGAAAGCCAACTAAACAAATGATGAACGATGGATCATGAGCGATGAATGGGCTCATGCGGACGGCCCCATCATCGTTCATCATCCATCGTTCATCATCCATCGTTCATCATTCTTTCAACTTATGTCTTCTCACCACATTGTACGCGATAAACAGGAACCGGCTTTACTCATTGCCAACGGCGAAAGCTGCGACCCCGACCTGCTGGGCCAACTGCTCGAGTGGAATCCGTTCGTCGTTGTGCTGGACAATGCCATCTGGCGCGTGCTGGACCTGGACATTAAGGTGGACGCCCTGCTCGGCGATTTTGACCTGCAGCCCGATTTCGACCTGATTCGCGAACGACAATACCCCATCGAAATCATTCACACGCCCGATCAGAACAAAACCGACCTCGACAAAGGCATCGAGTTTCTGATCGAACGCGGTTTTCCGGCCGTCAACATCGTTTGGGCCACGGGACGCCGGGCCGATCACACCATGACCAATATGACGAACATCATTCGGTATAAAGACCGGATTAAGGTCGTTATGGTCGATGATCATTCAAAAATTACGCCTTTGACCGGTTCTTTCGAAAAATGGTATGCCAAAGGCACGCCCATTTCGCTGATTCCGGTCGGCGCGGTGGACGGCATCGTTACCGAAGGCTTGAAGTACAACCTCGCCGACGAAACTCTGACCCTCGGCTACCGAACCGGCAGTAGCAACGAAGCAGCCGATGACGGTTTTGTAAAGATTCAGTACCGGAACGGGGATTTGCTGTTGATGGAATGCTGGGATTAAACCGGCTTAGCGATGCAATACCGCCTTACCACTTTTCTGCCGCCCATCATTCAAAAACAACCGGAAGAGATACAAACCGTTGGGCAGTGGCACCCCGCCCTGATCGGTGCCGTCCCAAAAAACCAGATTCTCGCCCACCCGCACCGGCTGCCGAAGGGTGCGAACGAGGTGGCCGTTCAGGTTCCGAATCAGAATCTGCCCCTCCCCCGGCGACTCCGTTCCCGAAACCGTAAACCGAAACCGGGTGTGTGTCGAAAACGGATTGGGGGTTGCCTGCACGACGGATAAGCTATCCCCATTCTGTACGCGAAACTGGATCTCGTACGGCCCCGGCCCGGCCCGGTTTCCGCTCACATCGGCGGCATAAACCTGCAACGCATACAGGCCGTCCGCCAGATTTCGGGGCTGATAATCCAGCACAAACCGGTTGTCGGCACCCGCCGGTTTCCAGCTAACTGCTGGACTATTCAGGGTTACCCGTTCAAAATCGCAGGTTGTACACGGTTTTTTCAGGAACACCTCAATCCCGACGGTATCCTGACGAATTCGGTACGGGTCTTCATCCTGCAAAACCAGACGAATCAGTGGATTGGCGGACACCAGGGCTTCATTTTTTAGTTGAATACCGTCAAATGTCACACTCAGCAGCGGGTTCAGGCGGTCGGGAGGAAACCGCTGGCCCGAATCCGGTAAGACCACCGTGTAGCCATCCGCCCCGGCTTCCAGGTCGAACACCAGCACATTGTTTTTTTCCTCCGACTCCTCAATCTGGTTATCCGGATCAACCGCGATCTCAAACCGGTTGGGCATTTCGGCGTTGGGCAGTGACTCCGGTTTGAAGGCATAAAAAAGGGTGTCGCGGTACGCAATGGCGTTGTTCACCTTCGTGCCATAGGACCGCATCGGCCCGTCGGTCAGCCGTTGCCGAACCGCCAGCCCCACCCGCTGCCGGGCCTCGAAACGCCCCGCGTTGGTCACCACCACGCCCAATCGCACGGAATCCTTTTGCGAACCCCGCTGGAAAACGCCCGACGAATTGATGCTGAAATCCGGTTTCTGAATGGGAAACAAGCGCAAAACCGGGTCGCCCTGCAACACCATCTGGTGGGCATTGGAAATGTCGTAGGCTCCGCTGTATTGCGCCAGCACGCGCCGGGTGGTTTCCTGCTGAATCAGCCCAATCGGTTTGTTGAGAAAAGCCGTGTCGGCAAATAACGTCTGGTAAAACTGCTGGGTGTAGGTCTCGAGCGGCCCGGAATAGCCCGAACCGCTGTGCGCCAGAATCGCAATCGCTCCTTTGTCGGGGGTCAGCAGCCAGTCGGTGGACAAGTTACCGACCGATCCGAAAAAGATATTACCAATTCCGCAGCCGTTGAAAAACATCAGCGGATAGCGCCCCTTGTTGCGGTAGCCGTAGGACGGTTTGGACGCATACCCAAAATCCAGATCGGTCACAATGGGCGACGAATGGCCGAAAAACGTCATCAGGGCAACACCGGAATTGACAATACCGCTGACGTCGACGCGTTCCACCGGTTCGTCGGTTTGTTTCGCTTTGACGGTAATATTGGCCCCCACATACTGTTTCCGGGCGGTTTCGCTCACCCGATCCAGAATGCGCCGGAAGGTGGTCACTTCAAAAACCGAACTGCCTCCACTCAGGTGCAGCACCTCCTTCCGCCAGGGTTCGTTGACGGGTGTGCGTTCAAACTCTTTTACTTTTTCGAGGTACGTCAGTACCTCCTGCGGGTTCAGCGTGTTGATCCGCCCGGTCGGAATCGCCGGCACATTCGCCGGATAACCGGCCAGTCCTTCCGTCAATAACAGGTCGGAACCCGGCACATTGCCGATGGTCATTACGAGGTCGCGGTAATACTGATCCGGGCTCGTCCGCATGGGATAATACGCATTGCCGCGCCCGATCAACAGCATGTATTTGGTCGTATCAGCCGATAAGGGTTTGCCCGTCAGCATGTAATCGGCAAACCGGCGGATGGCCAGGGGCGTCCGTTCGCCATAGCTAAACTGGTTGAGCAATTGCTTCATCGTGACCACCAGCGTATCATGACTCCCGCCCGCTGCCGACGCCCGGTAGCCCGCGTAGGCTTTGACCGGATTCGCCACGTTGCCCACCGGTTTCATCAACGACTCATGGCTGACAACCAGATAATTGTGTTTCGCCGGATCGATCTTCCGAAAAACCGTCCGCTCCAGCCGCGACGGCGTCAGCGTTCCGGCCGTAATCAGAAGCTGGCGCGGGGTTTCGGTATTGGAGACGACCAGTTTCAGAACGGTCTGGTCGCGGACAGCGGTCAGACGGCGCGGGTGAACCGGATCGGTCAAATCATACAGCAGCGCATTGACCGGGGCATCGGTCAACTCCACGTACGACCGGCCTTTGGGATTGGGCAAGAGGTTGATCGCCTTCCGGGTCAGGTTGCTCAAACTGAACGTCTGCGGGAACCGAAGTCGATAATAGCTCACCGAATAGCGGTCGGTTTCAAACGGCCCGTACGATTGAGTTGAGAGCGTTAATTCATTCGACGACGAGACATCCGTTGGCGGGATGTCGAACGACAGGCGGGCCGTATTGAACCACTCGAACCGCGTGTTTGCCACCGGAGACGCCCCCGGAGCGGTTTTTCCCGAAAATACATTAACCAGGTGGGTGGTGTTATCGCGTCCGTTCAGCAACAATTCCAGGTGGGGTTTTTCGGGTGCCGTTCGCACCCAGCCGTCGAGCAGAAAGTTTCGGCTAACCAGGCTGTCTTTTTTCAACATCGGGCCGGTATAGCCTTCACCTTCTTCAAAAAAAAGTTCGTAGGCCGACGGAAAAGGCGACGGCCCGCCGTTCGACTGGTTGATGGAGATTTCGTTGGTCAAAACCGTGAGCTGTTCGGCCAGGTGATACGGTTCCGGTGTCAGGCCCTGCGCGTCGGTTTCGGCAATGACATCCATGCGTTTGCCCTTCCGGCCGTCGAGCCTCCAGGTCAGAAAATAGGCCGCCGTATCCGAATACATGCTGTAATACGGATGCGGCTGGGCGTTTCGGGGGCGGTAGAGCAGCGAATCCTGCCAACCGTCGTTCCGTTCACCGATAAACTCCAGATAATCATCGGCATCCAGTTTGTTGTCAGACTCGCCGGCTACATAAATCGCCAGTTCGATGCCCCGCCGAAATACCTGCAAGCTGGTGGGGTTGATGGAGGCCACGGAAACACCGGCTTTCTGCAAATCGGCCGTGGTGAGTCGGTAGACGCCGGGCTGGGTGATGGGAATTCGGTAGTAGATTTGCCCAAAATCAATCCATTCGTTGCCAAATCTTATTGCTTGACCAACCAATTTTAATGATAACAGACAGAACAAAAAGCTTAACAGGATGAGTCTCATGGCGTGGGTGCGTAAAATTTGGCAGTTAAACTTACGAATTAATCGGCGTTTACGCCAAATCCGCCATTCATCTCATTATTTTTTCCGCTCATCATTTCAGCAAAGGGTATTTTATAAAGTACCTTGCATTGCATAGTACCTTTGTGTACCTTTGAACTATCAAAACTGGAAAGGTCAGGAGCTGGTTGGACACCAATTACTACGTGAACAACAACTGATGAACAACCGATTACGACCATGAATAACCCGATCAGCTCCTACCCCCGTCAACTAGTTAAACGTCATGCAGTGATATGAATATTGAAAATGCTCAAGTGCAAATGCGGAAGGGAATTCTGGAATTCTGCATTCTGCACATCATCTCGCGGGGCGAAGTATATGCTTCCGACATGCTGGAGGAACTCACGTCCGCCCGCATCATGGTCGTAGAAGGCACGCTTTATCCGCTTCTGACCCGGCTCAAGAATGCCGGGTTGCTCGATTATAAATGGGTGGAATCAACCTCCGGCCCCCCGCGGAAATATTACCTGCTGACCGAAACCGGCCAGGCGTCTCTGAAAGGAATGAACGATACGTGGCAGGAATTATCCGATTCGGTGAACTCGATTGTCAGTAAAACCGAAAAACACAAGGCTGCGATCAATGGATTGACGGCCGTGGAAACCTCGGTTCTGTCCGTCGAAAACAATCCCGAAAAGCCCAATCCGGAAAACTGACCTAAACACATCTCGACTCTTTCACACGCTTTGTTGCCATGAAAAAGACCATCAGTATTAATATAAGCGGAGTGATCTTCCACATCGAGGAAGATGGCTACGATAAATTAAAAGGGTATCTCACGTCGATTCAACACTACTTTTCGACGTACGAAGACAGCCAGGAAATCATTACCGACATCGAAAACCGGATTGCCGAAAAGCTGCTCAACAAGCTCAAGGCGGCAGAAAAGCAGGCCAGTCCGCGCCAGGTGGTCACGCTGGAGGATGTCAACGAATTGATTCTGTCGATGGGAACGGTGGCCGATTTCGAAGCCATCGAAGAAGAAGACAGCATCGGTGTTGCCGCCAGCAGCCGTTCGCAGGCAGCCTACGAATCGGCCGCAACGACAGGGGCCAATCCGGAACCCAAAACCGGCCCAACCCCCGGAACGGGTTGGGTGCCTCCGCCCCGCCCGAGCGGTTTGCCCCCGCGCAAACTGTACCGCGACCTACGCCGGAAAATTGCCGGTGGCGTTGCTTCCGGCATTGCCAATTACTTCAACATCGACCCGGTTTGGGTACGGCTGATTTTTGTGACGCTCATTCTGGCCCTGCCGCCTTTCAGCGGGATTTTCGGCCATGGCAGTGATGAATTCTTTGGCGGCATTTCCGGGTTTACCGTGATTCTGTACATCGCCATGTGGGTGGCCTTTCCAGGTTCCATGACGTTGGAGGACGACAAAAATGTCAAGAAGTTTTACCGAAATCCCGACGATAAAGTCCTGGGTGGGGTTGCTTCGGGGATTGCCGCTTACTTTGGCATCGATGCCGGGGTGGTTCGTCTGCTGTTTGTTCTGACCATCTTCCTGTTCGGTACCGGTTTGCTGGCCTACATCGTTCTCTGGATCATCTCGCCGACGGCCAATACGTTAACCGAAAAAATGGAAATGCAGGGGGAGCCCATTACGCTCTCGAACATCGAGAGCAATATCAAGCGCAGCCTTGATATCAACGAAACCGCCGAAGAAAGTACGCTGGCCAAAGTTCTGCTGTTTCCGTTTCGACTAATTGCCACCATTTTCAACGGGCTGGCCAGTATTCTGGGACCATTGGCACGCGGCACGGTCTCCATCGTGCGGGTTCTAGCCGGGGTGTTTCTGGTCGTGGTCGGGTTTGCCATTATGGTGGGCGCGCTGGGCGTTCTGGGTACGGTTTTTGGCCTGAAAGGAATTCACTTCGGGAATAGCGACATTCCCTATATGATCCAGCGGGAAATCACCCCCCCGATGATTCTGTCGGCCTTCGTTGCAGTTTTTCTGCCCGGTCTGGCCATTGCAATTCTCGGAATCATGATCATTTCGCAACGGGCCCTGGTGACCACCGCCATTTCCTTAACGCTGTTGAGTGTCTGGTTTTTAGGCTTGATTGGTCTGGCCGCTACGGTTCCGCAGGTGGTCAATGAATTCAGCCGCAGCGGTCACATCGAGGAGACGGTGACGTTGCCGGTTCCGGCAGCCATCCCGACGCTCGACATCAATGACGAGGACGACAATGACAACGATTTTCATACAGCCATTGAACTGGAAGGCGTCGAGGGCACAGCCTGGAGCTTGCTCAAGCGTCAGGAAGCCCAGGGGCCTACCCGCCAGCAAGCCCAGCAAAATGCGCGGACTATCCTGTATAACTGGTCGGTAAAAGACTCGCTGATTCGGTTTGACGACAGCTACGAAATCAAACCGGGATCACGGTTTCGGGGGCAGGATATCGACCTCACGATCTACATTCCTTACGAACGCCCGTTCCGAATGACCGAAGCCTTTGCCCGTCATATTCGCAACGAGTTTGGAAACGAAGAACTGGAGCGCATGAAAACCAGTATCTGGAAATTCAGCAAAACCGATGGTCTGGTTTCCCTTACCCACCCGCGTGAACTGAACGACAACCGCTACGAGGAAGACTTCGATACCAACGACGCCATCGACGAAGCGCTGCGCAACGAGTTGGGGGATGATTTCCACCAGAAAGGTGAATACACCCGCCAGTTTGAAGCGACAAATTTCTCAAAAATCGACATGGGGGGTGCCTTTGCCGTCCGGGTAAAACGGGGCGAAACCTTCAAGGTGGTGGCCGATGGCCGTGAAGAAGACATCGACGATCTGCGGGTTCAGGTTGAAAACGGCGAACTCCACGTCGATTTCCGGAACGAGGGTATTTTCAAATGGCGCAACCGCCGTCGGATCGGCATCACGGTAACGATGCCGGATGTGCAATCCATCCATTATTCGGGAGCCACGCAGTCGATCATTACCGGTTTCGACTCGCTCGACAACCTGGACATCGACCTGACCGGAGCCTGCAAAGCCCTCATTGACGTCAAAACCAACAAACTGGACATCGACCTGACCGGCGCTTCGAAGGCGACCCTGCGCGGACGCTCCAACAATGTGAACGCGCACCTGTCCGGGGCCTGCAAACTCGATGCGACGGCAATGACGGTTGGCCGGGCCGACGTCGAAGCCGTCGGAGCCAGCAACGCAGAATTCGGCACGGTAGACGATCTGAAGTCGAAAACCAGCGGAGCCAGCAGCGTACACGGAAATACGAATCAGCCGCAATAGATGCAACGTTTTAATACGGTTTTGCATCTTTAGCCTGAATTATTCAACTAAAATCTGCTATGAAAAGGTCACTTGCGTTTTCCTTATTCACCCCCTTTCTGCTCTCGACAACGGTTTTATCGATAGCCGCCATCAGTCCTTCGGGAAGCCAACTGGTCGAAATCATGAGCGCCCTGCCCGTTCAGGACGAAACCCGGACCTTCAACGTCAGTAACTTCGACAAACTCGACCTCGGCAGTGCCTTTACCATTCACGTGACGCGCGGCAGTGGCTACAAAGTGACAGCTTCGGGGCGGGGCGATGACCTGGACGATCTGGAAGCGAAAGTGATCAACAATAAACTCCAGGTGCGTTACAAGGATAAACTCGGCTGGAACCGGAACCGCCAGCGGGTAACCGTCACGATTACGATGCCGGATCTGAAAAGTGTTTCCTTCTCGGGCGCTTCCAAGTCCGATGTGACCGGTTTCCGCAACCTCAAGGACCTGGGGGTCGATATTTCGGGCGCATCGACGTCGACCATCGAAGTAGATGCCGAACGCGTGATGGTCGATCTGTCGGGTGCCTCGAATGTGACGTTAACCGGCCAGGCCAAGCGGCTCGACGGCGACGTTTCAGGGGCAACGACGTTGAAAGCCTATGACCTGAAGGTGTCGAGTGCCAAAGTAGAGCTGTCGGGAGCCAGCAGTGCCCGGATGAACGTCAGCGACCGGCTCGATGCCGACGCCAGCGGAGCCAGCAGCCTAACCTACCGTGGCTCGGCCTCCATTCGCTCCAATACTTCCGGTGCCAGCTCGATCAAGAGTGTTGATCGGTAAAGGCGTTTTATATGCGAAGAAAGCGCATAGACATGAGAAAAAAGAGGGTAACCACGATCATACCACACGGTATCAGGCCCCTCTTTCATCTCTTGTCTACCTTCTTTCGTCTAACTGATAGTTAATTGAGATTGGTAGAATCAAAAATCGCCCTCCGACTTGGAGGGCGATTTTTTTATGGAAAAAACGGGTAACTACTATTCCTGGATCGTCTCACCGCGTTGAAAGGTATTTTCGTATTCTTTCAGCGTGGGGTCCGCAAAGACGTCGGCCCCGTTCAGGTTGTAGCGGACGGGCTCATTCACGAGGTCGTGCCGGTGCCGGAAATACCCCAGGGCCGAAGAATAATGACAGACGTACGATTTGCGGGTCAGGTTCTCATCCAGAATCGGTTCGCCACCGTGGGCCAGAGCCGCGTGCCAGATCAGAACGTCGCCCTTTTTGAGCAACAGCGTTTTCCGCTCCAGCCCCTCACATTCGGCAATCAGGTAACGGCCGAAATCCGTGGGATTTTTGGTCGATTCACCCGTGAAGAAAATACCGTTTCCCCAGTTGAATTTCGGAATCTTGTGCGAACCAACAAAGTAATGCAGTTCACCCGATCCGGGTTTCACATCTTCCAGCGCGATCCAGGCTGCGGCCAAATGACTCGGAACCTGGGGGACGACATACGGAAAATCCTGGTGGGTTTCCTGCTGTGAACCATACAAAAAGGTCAGGCTCTGCATGGCCACCACCTTTTCGTTGAAGATGGCTTCCAGAAACGAAACGATGGCTTTGTGAAGCATCAGTTTCTTACCGGCCACCGAGGCATTGTGGAAGTCCATTACTTTAATATACTGTCCTTCAATAATTTCACGCGGAACATCCCGGACCTTCATCACCGGGTGTTTTCGGTATTCGGGCCGGTCGATGCGAATGTTGATGTCATACTGCTTGTGCTTCTCGATCAATTCCTGCACATCGGCCAGATAGGCATCGATTAGTTCGTCCGAAATGACCTGTTCAAGAATGACATACCCATTCTTCCGCCAAAAGTGAAGTTTTTCGGTCAAATCATAGGGTAACTGGCTGGCTTGGGGGAACTGTTTGACGAAGCCCTCGATGTCCGGATTCTGCCTGTCAATCCAGGGCAGGTTCTCAGCCGGAAAATCATGGAGAACCGGGGCAGGAAACAGCCTTTTGTAAGCCTGCCGCGCTTTGTTTACGATGGACATAGTTTCAGGTAGCAATGTTGCTCCTAAATCTAGTATTATTCTTTTTAAATTTTATCATAACTCACTAAAAATCAGGGAGGTAGATTTTTAAATAAATCTACCTCCCTGATAATCAGGCAGTCCCGTTCAATCACCTTTTAAAATTTATCCAAAAATAAGTGTAAGGAGCACGTAAGATTCCCAGTCAGAGATGGCTGATTTTGACTACCGGATGTCGCTCAATTGAACAAAATCCATGTCGGTAAAGGAATAATTTTCGCCCGCCATCGCCCAGATGAAGGAGTAGCTGGCGGTTCCGGCGCCGGCATGGATGGACCAGGGCGGAGACAGAATGGCCTGATCGGTGGACACCAGCAGGTGACGCGTTTCCTGGGGATGGCCCATAAAATGAAAAACCCGCTGGTTTTCAGGGATATCAAAATAAATATACGCTTCCATCCGGCGGTCGTGAACGTGGGGCGGCATGGTGTTCCAGATGTTGCCGGGTTTCAGGGTCGTCAGGCCCATCACCAACTGGCAGCTTTGCAAACCGTCGGCATGAATGTATTTGTAGATGGTTCGCTGATTGGCCGTTTCCTGGGCACCCAGATCCACCGGCGAAGCCTCTGCCGATGTCAGTTTTGCCATCGGACAGATTCGGTGAGCGGGGGTAGAAATCAGCGCAAATTTGGCCGGTTTGTCGGCCTGGTTGCTGCTAAAAATCACCTCCCGGCTTCCCATCCCCACGTATAAACAATCTTTTTTTGACAAGTCAACGACCTGTCCATCAACCGTTACGGTTCCGTCGCCAGCCAGATTGATAATACCCAGTTCACGCCGTTGCAGAAAGAAATCCGCTTTCAGCTCGTCATAGGTCGGCAACGTCTGCGGCCCCTCGACGGGCATGACTCCCCCCACGATCATCCGGTCATAATGCGAGTAAACGAACTCGAAAGAATTGGAAGTAAACAGGCTTTCGATGAGAAATTCCCGGCGAATCCGGTCAGTATCATACTGTTTGAAATCGCTGGGATTGGTCGTATAGCGGGTCTGCATGGATGAATAAGATCAGTTTATGAATAGAGGGCGGGAGCGGTTTTTTCTACTGTTATCGGTCAGGATATGGCTTGCCGAATCCTAACCAGTTTTTCCAGTAAACCTTCCAACTGACTCAGCGGCAACATATTGGCCCCGTCCGACTGGGCTTCCGACGGGTTGGGATGGGTTTCGATAAACAGACCATCGGCCCCTACGGCAATGGCGGCTTTGGCAATGGTAGCAATCAGGGCCGGTTTTCCGCCCGTGACGCCCGACGACTGGTTGGGCTGTTGCAGCGAGTGCGTACAGTCCATTACCACCGGAACGCCATGGGCCTGCATCATCGGCAGGTTGCGGTAATCGACCACCAGATCGCCGTACCCGAACGAGTTGCCCCGGTCGGTCAGAAACACCTCCGCATCCGGATAGACCGACTTCACTTTTTCAACGGCAAAAGCCATCGAATCGCCCGACATAAATTGCCCTTTTTTGATGTTGACCACCTTCCCGGTTTGGGCGGCTGCGGTGAGCATATCGGTTTGTCGGCACAAAAATGCCGGAATTTGCAGCACATCCACATACGCAGCCGCCATCGCGGCCTCGTGCGATTCGTGAAAATCGGTGACGGTTGGCACCTGGAACCGCTCGCCCACTTCTTTCAGGATTTCGAGGGCCAGACGATCGCCAATCCCGGTGAAGGAGTTCAGCTTGGTCCGGTTTGCTTTGCGGTAGGACCCTTTGAACAGAAACGGAATCCGGAGCCGATCCGTTATGGCGACCAGTTTTTCGGCAATTTCCAGGGCCATTTCGCGGCTTTCGATGGCGCAGGGTCCCGCAATCAGGAAAAAGTTGCCCGAATCGGCATGTTTTAGTTTGGCAATTTTCACAGGTGGTTTTGACGTTTTCGTACAAAACTACACAATTAGCCCACTTTGAACGGTTCAGTCCTTTCAAAATCGCACTTTTGCTAAGTTTTGCCGGTTTTAACAGCCTCAGAGGTGAGTAATCTGGCATTTAAGTCGTTTATTGGCATTTTGACACCTTATAAGGTCATTTGGCGAAACGGGCGCTTGTTCATTTGGCCGTCTGGTGAATGAGTTGCTGTGGAGCCTGTCGTTCGGTTGGTAAATACAATTTTATTTTGTAATAAGCTGTTAATCTGTCTTTTTACAAAAAAAACCAAGCACTTTTAAACGATTTTCGATAGAAAAAATTATTTGACAATACTGTTTTTAATCTCTTTCTTTGCACAGTTTTTAGAACCCCAAACGCATACAGAAATGTCAGAAATTGCAGACAAAGTAAAAGCAATCATTGTTGAAAAACTGGGTGTTGAAGAATCGGAGGTAACGCCGGAAGCCAGCTTCACTAATGATCTGGGCGCTGATTCGCTCGACACCGTTGAACTGATTATGGAATTTGAAAAAGAGTTTAACATCTCTATTCCGGACGATCAGGCGGAAAACATTGGTACGGTAGGCCAGGCCATTACGTACCTGGAAGAGAATGTGAAATAAGCTTTTCTTTTTGTAGTTCATTCTATGCCTTTTAAACGAGTAGTAATCACCGGCCTGGGCGCTCTTACGCCGATTGGTAACACAGTACAAGAGTTCTGGAACGGCTTATCTGCCGGTGTAAGTGGCGCCGGTCCGATTACTAAATTCAATGCCGAAAAATTTCGGACAAAATTCGCCTGCGAAATTAAGAACCTGGACATCAACCAGTTTATTCCTCGTCAGGATGCTCGTAAGATGGACCCTTTCGCCCAATACGCCCTCATTGTGGGCGACGAAGCGGTGAAAGACGCCGGGCTTGACCTCACCAAGCTCGATCTGAACAAAGCCGGTGTCATCTGGGGTTCAGGAATCGGAGGGCTGAAAACCTTCGAAGACGAAGTAAAGAATTACGCCACCGGCGATGGCACTCCCCGTTACAATCCATTCTTCATTCCGAAAATGATTGCCGACAGTGCATCGGGCATGCTCTCGATTCGCTACGGTTTTCACGGTGTCAATTACGTGACGGTTTCGGCCTGCGCTTCGGCGACCAACGCCATGATCGACGCCTTCAACTTCATTCGGCTGGGACGATTGAACATCGCCATTTCCGGCGGTTCTGAAGCCGCCGTAACCGAAGCGGGTGTCGGTGGGTTCAATGCGCTCCGGGCATTGTCGGAACGAAACGAGTCGCCGGAAACGGCTTCACGGCCGTTCGACAAAGACCGTGACGGTTTTGTGCTGGGCGAGGGTGCCGGGGCACTGATTCTGGAAGAGTATGAACACGCGAAAGCGCGGGGTGCCAAGATTTACGCCGAACTAATCGGCGGAGGCATGTCGTCCGATGCCTACCACATTACGGCACCACACCCCGAAGGGCTAGGCGCACTGAATGTGATGAAAGATGCGCTCGACGACGCCCAAATTCGTCCGGAAGACATCGACTACATCAACGTACACGGAACGTCGACGCCTTTGGGCGACGTCAGCGAAGCGACAGCGATTGAAAAAGTGTTTGGCGATCATGCCTATAAAGTCAACATCAGCAGCACCAAGTCGATGACAGGTCACCTGCTGGGGGCGGCCGGAGCCATTGAAGCCATAGCCTGTCTGATGGCGATGAAATACGGTATTGTTCCACCGACCATCAACCATTTTACGGACGACGAACAATTTAACCCGAAGCTGAACTTTACGTTCAACGAAGCCCAGAAACGAACCATCGACGTTGCTTTGAGTAATACGTTTGGGTTCGGGGGTCATAATTTTTCCGTGATATTTCGCAAACTTGAGTCATAAACAGCCGCGTGCCAGCCGCTTCAGCCAACACCTTCTTCGAGCCCATTCGCAGTTTTTTCCGGTTTCGGCTGGGCAACAGCGAACGCAAAAAATTTAAGCGCTCCGTTGAACACATCATTGGCGAAGCGCCTTCCAACGTCGGCCTGTATCAACTCGCCTTCCGGCACACCTCGGCCTCGAAAGAAACGGCGATCAAGGGCTTCAAAGAGTCCAACGAACGGCTGGAATACCTGGGCGATGCAGTTTTAGGCATGGTGATTGCCGAGTTTCTCTTCAAAAAATTTCCGTATAAGGACGAAGGCTTCCTGACCGAAATCCGCTCCCGGATCGTCAACCGGGAAACGCTGAACGGCATTGCCCGCAAAATTGGTCTGGAAAACCTGATCGAATACGACGGCAGTCGCAACCGGGGCATTGTGCCTTCCCGCACCTCCATGTACGGCGACGCGCTCGAAGCACTGGTCGGTGCCATTTACCTCGACAAAGGATTCCGGTTTACACGCCGGTTCATTCTCAAGGAATTACTGGGTCATTATGACCTCGAAGCCCTCATCAGTAACAACGCCAACTTCAAAAGCCGCCTGATCGAGTGGGCGCAACGGGAAGGCAAAAAAGTAGAATTTATCATCATTTCTGAACGCGGAAACAACCACTTCCGCGAATTCATCTCGCAGGTAACCGTCAATGACGAACCATTTGCCCAGGGCAGTGGCTACAGCAAGAAAAAAGCCGAACAGTCGGCCGCCGAAAAAGCCTGTGAGCAACTGCAGATGAAACCGGTTTCCAATTAAGAACCGGAATCTTCCCCCTTCTCAATCCAGTTTCCAGACAATTTATTTCTGCACCAACGTTCGGTATTTGGTGTCATTTTATCAAACGTCACCCCGTATGGCTAAAAACCGCCTGTCAATCTGACCTGGTTGTCATCTAAAATAAACAAACATTCCCGTCATAATGACATAAATTTGTCTAAACATTGGACTGGTATGGATGTTGTAACTAGGGTGACATACCGCTGATTTCTGACCAGAAAACCAATAACTGAAAATTGTGATTTTCACTGGCTGCACCATCTCAGGCCTGCGATGGTGCAGCCAGCCAACATTCGCCTGTTAAAATTTGTTAATTGCATTAAAAAAGCGAATTTTTGGAAAAGCAGATTTCGTTATCATGGGGAACTGGTACGAAAACAGTAAACGACCCATTTTTAGAATCAAGTCATGAAAAACAACTGGAAAACGTTAGCGATCATCGCTCTGCTGTCAAGCTTTGTTACATTGGCCGCTTATAACTTCTTAGGATTTAATAAGCAGGATGTAATTTTTAACGAATCGTCACCAACTCCCACCCCGACGGGCCGGTTGGCGGCACTGACCGGGCCTCAGGGCGCTCCGGGTGATTTTACCTACGCTGCCGAAGCCACCACGCCGGCAGTGGTACACATCAAAACAACCATGACCCGCACGGTTCGTCAACAGCAGATTCCGGATATTTTCCGTGACTTCTTTGGGGATGAATTTGGCCGGGGTGGCAACGGCGGTGCCCCGCAACGGCAACGCGGTCAGGCATCCGGCTCCGGTGTCATCATCAGCCAGGACGGCTACATTGTTACGAACAACCACGTAGTACAGGGTGCCGACGAAGTGGAAGTAATTCTGACGGACAAGCGCAGTTTCAAGGCGAAAGTGATTGGAACCGACCCGCTGACCGATCTGGCCGTGATTCAGGTCAATGCCAAAAACCTGCCTTCCATCACATTGGGTGATTCGGATGCGCTGAAACTCGGCGAATGGGTCTTGGCCGTGGGTTATCCGCTGGATCTGGAATCGACGGTTACGGCCGGTATTGTAAGCGCCAAAAGCCGCCGGATTGGTATTCTGGATCAGAATATCGACCGGAACGACGCTAAACCGGATTCGCCGGTTGAAGCCTTCATCCAGACGGATGCCGCCATCAACCCCGGTAATTCCGGTGGCGCACTGGTCAACCTGCGTGGTGAACTGGTTGGGATCAACTCGGCCATCGCTTCAGCCACGGGCTACTATAGCGGATATGGTTTTGCCGTCCCGGTTTCTCTGGTGAAAAAAGTTTCGGCTGATTTAGTAAAATACGGTAATGTACAACGCGGTTATCTGGGTATTATTCCAGTTGAACTGAACAGCCTGAGAGCGCAGGAACTGGGTTCTAAAATTGGTCGTGGGATCTACATCAACGAAGTCGTAGAAGGCGGTGCCTCAGCGTCGGCCGGCTTGAAAAAAGGTGACGTGATCGTAAAAATGGAAGGCCAGAATGTGGATTCCGACGCTCAAATGCGCGAAATCATCGGCCGTCGTCGCCCGGGTGATGTCATTGCGATGACCGTAAACCGGAATGGTGATCTGCGCGACTTCCGCGTTGAATTGCGCAACCGCAACGGAGGTCGTGACATCATCAAGAAAAGCGACAATATTTCTGCTTCTAATTCAGCCGCCACCCTGGGTTCGCTGGGAGCCGACTTTGAAGAACTGGCCGCAACCGATGCCAAACGACTGGGCGTTGACGGCGGTGTTCGGGTAAAACGGATTCGGGAAGGTAAAATGTCAGAAACCGATATCGAAGAAGGCTTCATCATCGTGAAAGCCAACGGAAAGGTTGTCCGCACGGTGAAAGATTTGCAAACGGCACTGAACACCACCAAAGAAGGTGAAGGCCTGATGCTGATCGGGATGTATCCGAACAGTTCACGGATGTATTACTACGCCGTACCGGTGTAAAAGTAAAGTGTTTTTGGATTCATAAAAAAGCCGCCGGTTCTCAGAACCGGCGGCTTTTTTATGAACTGGCTTTTGCCCCTAAATCCCCTGAAGGGGACTTTTTAGATCCGGTTTAAGCTGCGTCCAAGTCCACTTCAGGGGATGTAAGGCGTGAAATTTATTCGAAATAATTCATGACCCGGTGACCGCTTTTCTCCAGCAACTGGTCACGTTGGAACAGTTCGATGTCGGCGGCAACCATTTCTTTCACCAAAGCGGCCAGGTCGTATTTCGGTTTCCAGCCCAGTTTGGTCATGGCTTTGGTCGGATCACCGAGGAGCAGGTCCACTTCCGTCGGGCGGAAATACCGTTCATCGATGCAGACCAGTTCCCGGCCCACTTCAATCGGATAGTCGGGATTGGTCGACTTGACCACCACACCGGTTTCGTTGACGCCCTCGCCCTTGAACTCCAGTTCAACGCCAATTTCGGCAAAAGCCATCCGGATAAAATCGCGGATGTGGGTGGTTTTTCCGGTGGCAATCACGAAGTCCTCCGGGGTTTCCTGCTGCAACATGAGCCACATCGCTTCGACGTAATCCTTGGCGTGTCCCCAGTCGCGTTGCGCGTCCAGGTTGCCCATGAATACTTTGTCCTGCAAACCCAGCGCAATCCGGGCCACCGCCCGCGTGATTTTCCGGGTTACAAACGTCTCTCCGCGCAGGGGTGATTCGTGATTGAACAGAATCCCGTTACAGGCATACATGCCATACGCTTCGCGGTAGTTGACCGTAATCCAGTAACCGTAGAGTTTGGCAACGGCGTAGGGAGAACGGGGATAGAAAGGGGTCGTTTCGGATTGGGCGTGGCCCTGCACCCCACCATACAACTCCGAAGTCGAAGCCTGGTAGATGCGGGTTTTTTCGCTCAATCCCAGCAATCGAACGGCTTCCAGAATCCGCAGGGTACCAATCCCGTCGACGTGCGCCGTGTATTCCGGTTCTTCAAAGCTCACCCGGACGTGCGACATAGCCCCCAGGTTATAGATTTCATCCGGCTGGACTTCCTGGATGATCCGGATGATGTTGGTCGAATCAGACAAATCACCGTAGTGTAATACAAACCGCACGTGTTTCTCGTGCGGATCTTCGTAAATATGATCGATCCGCTGGGTATTGAACAGCGAACTCCGGCGTTTGATGCCATGAACTTCGTATCCCTTCGACAGGAGCAGTTCAGCCAGGTAAGCGCCGTCCTGGCCGGTAATTCCGGTAATAAGTGCTTTTTTCATAGAATATTGATAAAGACTGACTACAAAAAATATAGGTTATCGCTATTTAATGGACAAACTCCTTCTAATCTCGATCCGGTCGGGTAAAAGCGTAGCCGACGAAAACTGCTGGCGCAATTGGGCCAAATACCGCTCGGCATCGAGCCGGCGCATAAAATCGCCCACTTTCAACCGATACGTTGGTTGACGATACGTCGTATAGGGATTCAGTTCCGGAAAATTCTGGTAAGTAAACCGCTTGACGCGATCCACTTCGGTCCGCTGGTCACCAACATACACCTGGATTCGATACCCCTGCGCGTACCGGATGGAGCGGTTTTTAACCGAAATGGTGTCCAGCATGGCGTCCAGTTTTTTGTTGATGTGCAAAGGCTCGGCCATCGGCAGCGTCCGGCGGGTTTCGGGAGCCGGGCGGGCGGGCGGGGTGGAAGGTGACGGTTTTGCCGTTGCAGGCACTGCCGTACTGTATCTGGGGCGGGTAGCCGACAAGTCGTAATTGTACGTATTGTAATCCGCCGAGGAAGACGACGACGACCGGGATGCCGTCTTTTTCGATGACGCACATGAGCTGATCCAGCCCGACAGTCCGACCAAAACTACCAGGATAAACGCGCTATCCGAACGAACTTTATACATCTGTGCTTTCATCCCTTGTTTGCAAATTTAGCAACTATCTGGTTATGCAACAATCCGAACGCTATCTTGTTGAGCAATACCGCCAACATACCAACGTTTTCCCTTCTTTTTATTTACTTTGAGGTAGCATTCTTACGCTAACCCATGCTAGATATTCAGAGCCACGTATCGCTGAAATCCTACAACACGTTCGGAATCGACGCGAAAGCCCGCTATTGGGTCGAGATCGATACCGAAGAACAACTGAGAACGCTTTTCCAGGTATCCGAGTTTTTGGCCGCTCCCAAGCTGATTCTGGGTGGTGGCAGCAACCTGCTTTTCACGCGTGATTTTGAGGGACTGGTTGTTAAAATGTCCATTCAGGGAATCAAAGTGGTGCGGGAAGACGCGTCACACGCCTTCGTAAAAGCCGGTGCGGGTGTCAACTGGCACCAGTTTGTTCTGTTTTGTGTACAAAATGGCTATGCCGGCATCGAAAATCTGTCGCTGATTCCCGGCACCACGGGTGCGGCTCCCATGCAGAACATCGGAGCCTACGGCGTTGAAATTGAGCAGGTGTTCGACCACCTGGAAGCGGTGGACATCCTGACGGGCGAAACCCGGATTTTCAATCATGCCGAATGCCGGTTTGGGTATCGGGAAAGCATTTTCAAACACGAAGCCAGAGGAAAATACATCATCAGCAGCGTCACGTTTCGCCTGAACAAACAGCCCGTTTTTCACATTGAGTACGGTGCCATTCGGGAAACGCTGGCAACGATGGGCATTTCGGAGGACAATCTCAGCATCAAGGCGATCAGTGAAGCGGTGATCCGAATCCGGCGCAGCAAACTCCCCAATCCCGCCGAAATTGGCAATGCCGGGAGCTTCTTTAAAAATCCCGAAATCTCAAAAGACGACTTTGCCCGGCTGAAAACCGAGTATCCTACCCTGCCCGGCTACCCGACCGGCGACCTGACGATGAAAGTTCCGGCGGGCTGGCTCATCGAGCAATGCGGCTGGAAAGGCAAACACATCGGTCCTGCGGGGGTGCATTCCAAACAAGCGCTCGTGCTGGTCAACCACGGTGGAGCCACAGGTGCCGAAATTCTAAACGTAGCCCACCAGGTGCAGCAGTCGGTAGAAGACCGGTTCCGGATTCGCCTGAATCCGGAAGTGAATATTGTTTGAATGGTTTGAATGGTTAAAAATGGTTTGAATGGCTGATTCCTGCAACTACCCAACCATTTTTAACCATTCAAACCATTTTTAACCATTAAACCATCCCACCATTTAAAACCATCTATTCAAAACAAAGCGATGCCGCGCCCAACAGGCCCGCGTCGTTGCCGAGGGTGGCGCGTTTGAGCGACAAGCCGTTCTGATAATAGGGCGTGAGCCAGAAGTCCAGTTGTTTTTGCACGGCGGGCAGAATGTAATCGTAAGAAGCCGACAGGCCGCCACCAATCAGAATCTGCTTGATGTCTAGCACCCGAATGAGCGACACGAGCCCGTCGCCGAGCATTTCGCCCACTTCCGTCCAGATTTGCAGCGCCAGTTCGTCGCCAATCGCGGCCGCAGCCACCAGACTGGTCGTCGAAATACTTCCGTCGGCCGCCAGTTGGGTAGTTCCTTCAAACTCCTGACGCCGTTCGTTGGCTAAATCCAGCAGCTCTTTTTTACCGATGTTCCGTTCGAGAACACGGTTGTTGCGCGAAGGCAGATGACCGGGTTCCATCGCGTTGCCGTCGCCACCGACAAATACTTTTTTGTTGATAATGGCCGCACCACCAACGCCCGTTCCCAGGGTGATGAAAATATAATTTTCGTCGATGTTATCGTCAGCAAAATAAAATTCGCCCAGCGCAGCCGCATTGGCGTCATTTTCCAGAAAAAACTGGACGTCCGGAAACCGTTTGTTCAGGGATTCGACCAGTGGAACACCGTTCAATTCGGGGATGGCTGTAATTTCGAGCGGGACGGTTCGCTCCCGGTTGATCATACCGGGCAAGCCAATGCCTACTTTCTTAATTTCCTTGTGTTCATACAGTTGAAGCGCAATGGCATCAGCAAATTGTTCGACAAAATGCCCTGATTCGCGCCAGCTAGCCGTATCATGACTGTAAAAGTTGGAAATATTGCCACTTTGTGCGTCGACAATTCCCATTTTGACATTCGTACCGCCGACGTCAATACCCAAATATTGAACAGATTCCATTACTGGAGTTTTATGTTTGAAACGTACTTTTTTATCTCAGTTTTTTCAATGAGGGCGCAAGATACGAAGGAAGATTTTAATGAATATCGAATAATGAATATTGAACGCCGAATAACGAAGTGATGCGTCTCTTTCGGTGTTCAATATTCATTACTCGATATTCATTATTGTCTCATTTTATATCTCCCAATTGCGGCCTGAGCAAAATCTCTTCAACCACGGCTCCCGCCGATAAATTATACGCCGACCAGATGACTTCGGCGACATCGGAGGCTTGCATAAACCGGGCTTTGGGCAGACCTGAAGCCGCCCAACTGTCGGTATACGTGGCCCCCGGCAGCAGGGTCGTCACTTTAACGCCGTACGGTTTCATCTCTTCCCGCAATTCTTTGGCCATTCCCAGCAGGGCAAATTTGGAAATGCAATACGAACCACCGTTCGGATAGGCCGTTATGCTGGCCGTTGACCCCATCATAAAAATGTGGCCATTCCGTTGTTTCATCATATCGCCAATCAGCCCGCGGGTCAGGTGGTAAATGCTGGCCACGTTGAGATTCATCGTCCGTTCAAACGTTCCTTCCGGCTCGTTGTGGATTTGCCCCGGCAGAAAAACACCGGCGTTGTTGACCAGCGCACTAACCGGACGGGCCAGGGAACGAATGAAGTCAATAAACCGGCTAACGTCCTCACGTTGAGCCAGATCAGCCGCAAACGGAAAGATGGTTGGCAGCACGGCATCATCGAATCCTTCCAGAACCTCCGCCACCGATTCCTCGATTTCGTGCTTCAACTGCCTTAAATCGTCCTCGTTGCGGGCACAAACCGCCACGTCAAAACCGCCTTCTGCAAAACGTTCAACCACGGCCCGGCCAATGCCTTTCGTACCGCCTGTAACTACCAATAGTGGATTCATAGAATCAGCCAATGGTCATTAGCCACCACCCAATCTACCTAAATACGAAAGATTGTTTGTTAATGACTATCGACTCTTTCATGTTTTTTGGCAAGATACGCACAAAAGCGTTCTATCTTTACCGTAGTTTTGTTGTTATTTGTGCTCATGCATCACCTTGGACGTTATTTTATCTTCTTAGGCTCCTTGTTCCGGAACCGGGAAAAAATGGGGGTTTATTCCAAACTGGTTCTGGACGAATGCATCCAAATCGGCATCAACTCCGTCTTCATCGTTTCCATCGTCTCAACCTTCATTGGGGCCGTAACCTGCGTTCAGACGGCTTATAACCTGGTTAGCCCGCTGGTTCCGTTAACGATTATCGCGGTGATTGTGCGCGACAGCACCATTCTGGAACTGGCTCCCACCATCACCTGTGTCGTTTTGTCGGGCAAAGTCGGCTCCAACATTGCCGGCGGTTTGGGAACCATGCGAATCACCGAACAAATCGATGCGCTGGAGGTGATGGGGATCAATTCGAGTTCGTATCTCGTGTTGCCCAAAGTGCTGGCCTCCATGATTACGTTTCCGATGCTGGTCATCCTGGCGGGTTTTCTGTCGATCTACGGCGGTTATATTGCCGGAACAGCAGCCGATATCATTACGCCCGAAGATTACATCAGTGGACTCCGCTCCGATTTCAAACCGTTCAGCATCACCTTTGCCCTGATTAAATCGGTGGTATTTGCGTTCCTGATTTCGACGATTTCGTCGTTCAAAGGATATTATACGGCGGGGGGCGCACTGGAAGTGGGACAAGCCTCGACGGCTGCCGTCACAAATAGCTGTATTGCGGTCTTAGCCGCCGACTTTCTGTTAGCGCAGTTGTTGTTGTAAAACTGTTTCGCGGAGTTGAGCGGAGGAAAAGGAGTTAAGCAGAGAATTAATAAACAACTCCGCTTAACTCGCCTTTCCTCCGCTCAACTCCGCGAAACAACTCGAAATCATGATTGAAATAAAAAACATTCAGAAAACTTTCGGGGAACGGACGATTCTGTCGGGTATTTCGGGAAAGTTTTTGCCCGGCGACACGAGTTTGATCATTGGCGGCAGCGGTACCGGCAAAAGCGTTTTGCTGAAGTGCATGATTGGTCTCATCAAACCCGAAGAAGGCCAGGTGCTGTATGACGGACGCGATTTTCTGACCGGCGACGAAGACACCCAGAAAGCCATCCGGCGCGAAATGGGTGTCCTGTTTCAGGGTGGCGCGTTGTTCGACTCAAAAACCGTCCTGGAAAACGTCCGGTTTCCGCTCGACATGCTGACCAACATGGCAACGTCGGAAAAAATGGAACGGGCGCAGTTTTGTCTGCAACGGGTCGGACTCGAAAATGCGGCTGACCGGATGCCGTCGGAAATCAGCGGGGGGATGAAGAAGCGCGTCGGCATCGCCCGCGCCATTGTAATGAACCCCAAATACCTCTTTTGCGACGAACCCAACTCCGGCCTTGACCCGCTGACGTCCATCAAAATTGACGAACTGATCCGGGAAATTACCGACGAATTTAAAATCACCACCGTTGTGATTACCCACGACATGAACTCAATGATGGAAATCGGCGAGAAAATCATGTTCCTCTACCAGGGAAAAAAAATGTGGGAAGGCTCCAGTTCAACCATTACGCAATCGAAAGTGGCGGAGCTGAATGAGTTTATTTACGCCAATAAACTCTTACGGGACACCAAGGCATGAAACCACAGCATAATGCACTATTAATCAAAAATGGCGGACCGATGCGATGGTCATCCTCTATGGTGAATGGTGTCTTATGGCTGGTTTTCTGGCTCGGGTTTCGATCTTTTGGGTTTGCGCAGCAGCCCTGGCCACCGGTTTTCGAAATCAAAACGGATTCCGGTCGGGTGGAAGTCGATACGGCCCATTTTCAGGTGCTGGCAGACTTGGCGGAAAATTACACTTTTGAACAGGTCCGACGCAGCGATTCGTTCCGGTTTGATTCTCACCACAATCCCAACCGAAATTCGCATGTTTACTGGATTCGCATGCGGGTCAAAAACACGCTGCCCCACGATCTGAATCTATATTACGGTGACTTCTACGCCAGCTACCTGGACCTGTACCGGCTGGATGCCCGTCAGCGTTGGCAGCACCAGCGAACCGGTGATCTGGTTCCGGAAAACCAGATTCCGGATCGAAACGGCAATAAAGAACGAAACCGGCTGTTCATTCATCTGCGCCCCGGCGAGCAAACGACGCTCTACCAACGCTCGGAAAGCGCCTATTGGCACCCACCCCTGACCTATCTGGAGCCTCAGTTCGAGACCGAAGAAAACCGCATTCAATCCGTTTACAAGTCGATCCGGGTTGAGAACTTCTGGGAAAATTACTTTTTTGACGGGATTATGATCGGGGTTCTTTTTCTGGCCATTGGCTATAACCTGTTCATCTTCATTTCGATCAAAGACGTCGTCTATCTCTATTTCGCTATCTGTCTCTTTTTCTTCACCTTAGACCGCAACGCCTACAACATTCAGCTTGCTTTTTTTGAAAACCAGCCCCATCTGTTCAAACTGCTGGCCAACTTCTTTTTCATTATCTTCTTCAGCTTTTTCATTCAATCAATCCGAAAATTTATTCAACCGGTCCCGGAGTTGGGTCGCTTAAACCGCGCCATCTCCTATTTTTTGGCTTTGACGGCGGCCGTCAATATACTTCAATTTTTCATGTACCGGTTTTCGGGGATGCCGACCTTCGAAATCATGCTTCTCATCGAAATCCTGATTCGGGTCGTGTATGTTTTGCTGGGTATCGGGATGGTGAAAATGATCCGGCGCGGGTCGCTCGATGCGCGGTTTGCCCTGCTGGCAACTGCTCCCCTGTTTATGTATTGGCTATTTACCCTCAGTACACAAATTGTGGGACGGTTTCTGAATTTGAAGCTTCCCAAAGGGTTTCGGGGTATGCTTGAGTACAGCGAAAGTTTCTGCTTTGCCTGGCTCATTATCTTCTTTTCGGGAGCCCTGCTTAACCGCTACAACCTGGCTCGCAAACGGGTTGCGCAGCAGGCGATTGAAAAGGAACAACTTGAGAAAGAACGCGAAATCGAACAAAACCGCATCATCGCCAGCCAGAACGAGCGGCTGGAGCAGCAGGTGAAAGAGCGCACCGCCCAGCTACAGACCTCACTCGAAGACCTGAAAGCCACGCAGAATCAACTCATTCAGAAAGAAAAACTAGCCTCGCTGGGTGAGCTGACGGCTGGTATCGCCCACGAAATTCAGAACCCGCTCAACTTCGTCAATAACTTCTCGGAAGTAAGCACCGAACTGGTGACTGAACTCGAAGAGGAACAGCAAAAACCGGATCGCGACGCCGAACTGGAAAAAGAACTGCTGGGCGATTTGAAGCAGAACCTCCAGAAAATCAATCACCACGGCAGCCGGGCCAGTCAGATCGTTAAAAATATGCTGGCCCATTCGCGCACCACGACCGGCGACCGCCAGGTCACCAACCTCAACGCGCTCTGTGACGAATACCTGCGGCTGGCCTACCACGGATTACGGGCGAAAGACAATACGTTCAATTGTGAATTAATAACCGATTTAGACCCAACAGCCGGTTTCGTAAATGTCGTCCCGCAGGAAATCGGGCGGGTATTGCTGAATCTGTTCAACAATGCATTTTACGTCGTCCAGAAAAAGCAGAAAACAACGCTGACACCGTATAAGCCAACGGTTACAGTGTCGACAAAAGCCGGTTTGAAGCAAATTGAAATCCGGATCATCGACAATGGGCTGGGAATGGACGATGCCGTCAAGGAAAAACTCTTTCAACCCTTCTTTACCACCAAACCCACCGGCGAAGGCACCGGTTTGGGGCTTTCACTGAGTTACGACATCATTACCAAAGGCCACGGCGGAACGCTAACCGTCGAAAGCCAGCCGGGAATCGGATCGGAATTTATCATCGCCTTACCCCTTGTCTGATCCGTTATTCAATATTCAGTGTTCGTTATTCGACATTCGTTATCAGTACTGTACGAAGGATTTAAAATGATTGGTAAACCGTTTTTCCTTCCCTTTTTTGGTCACGATTTTTGCAAACGCTTGTCGATGCTAACGCAAATGAGGGGTGGTTGGCCGCGTAGCGGACGGATGTTTGTAGCCACAGTGTGCCATCAAGAAAGCCCGCGTGCCTTTGGGTACGCAATCACCTGCACCTGCCTGTTGCGTACCCAAAGGCACGCGGGAGGAACCGGGTAATCTTTTCGTTACAAACATCCGTCCGCTACGCGGCCAACCACCCCTCATTCGCGTTATAGTATCAGAAAAGATCGTTCTACGCCAACAGCCAAAGAGGGTGGAAAAAAATGCATCCTTCGTACACTACTGATTCGTTATTCAACATTCGCTATTCCGTATTCGTAATTCGCGGTTCTTTCTTCATCCCACCCCGGTTTCGCACTTTCGCCAGCAGAGGCACAAAGGTTCTTCGCTCGATCACCAGCATCGTGCCGACGTATAAAACGAAGAGTACCAGGTGATACGGAACCGAAATCCAGAGGTTGGAAATTTCGATTTGGGAAGCCAGATAGATCAATAACCCTCCGCTGAACAGATAAATCAACGCCGACGACACATCGTAGGGAACCGGATAATGCTTTTCGCCCAGCAGGTAGCAGGTAACGCACATCACCACGCTCGATGCCAGATACGCTACGGCACAGCCCATGTAGCCCATCACCGGAATCAGCAACACGTTGAGCAGCACCGTAACAGCCGCGCCCAGAGCGGTAATAAACGTGCCGTAGGCGGTTTTATCGCTCAGCTTGAACCAGAATGAAATGTTGTAATAGACGCCCAGAACCAGATTGGCCAGCAGCAAAAGGGGGACGACGCTCAGACCCTGCCGGTAGGTTTTCCCGATAAACAGCCCAATCCAGTCCAGATTCAAACTGATGCCAACCCAAATGATGACGCAGACAATGACAAACCATTTGTTGACGTCGGCCAGCAAACCGGGGGCATTTTTATCTTCGGCGCGGGAGAAAAAGAACGGGTCAGCCGCAAACTTGAACGATTGAATGGCGAGCGCCATAAAAACGGAGAGTTTATAACAGTTCCCGTAAATACCGAGGGCATCTTCCGACGTCAGACCCGGATAAAAACCGTCCGGCAAAAGCGGGCGCAAAAACCAGCGGTCGGTTAACGTGTTGATGTTGCCGGCCAGCGCGGTCAGCATCAACGGAAACGAATAAGCCAGTAAAAGCCGTACTTGCGGCCTGTCGAGCTGAAAACGGAAGCCTCCAAACGTTTTCCACAACAGCGGGAAATACACCAGATTGGCAATCAGATTCGCCAGAAATATATAACCGGGTCCAACAGAAGGGTCGTAGAACAGATCAACGACGGGTTGCAGAAAAAGCAAATACTCGCCATTGTAAATCTGCGGGCAGATCACCAGAAAGAAGACATTCAAAAAAATATTGACGACAATGCTGATCAGTTTGGCCTTCACAAACTGCCGGGCCTGGTTTTCGACGCGAAGCCGGGCAAACGGAATCGATACAATCGCGTCTGTCGCCACAATCATCGCCACCCAGATAATGAACTTCTGCTGACCGGGGTAATTCAGTGCAGTAGCAATTTGGGGAGAGAAAAGCGCAATCAGGGCCGTTGCCACCAGGCTGACGGCCAGCACAATGCTCAAGGTTTCGTTAAAGACCTTCTGCTTATCCTCTTTCTGGCGGGAAGCATACCGGAAAAAGGCGGTTTCGAGACTTAATGTATACACCAGCAGCAAGACTGGTACGTACGAAAACAGTTCCACATTCGAAGACAGTTCGCCGGGGCGCGGAAAAACCCGGGTGTGTAAAAACACCATAAACCAATACAGCATCCTCCCCAGAATGGTACTGACCCCATATAGAGCAGTATCGCTCGCCAATTTTTTAAATGCACTCATACGATTTCGTTCCCGCAAAGATAGGCGTTCCGGCCATACGCTTTTGGTTTTTATGCGAAGCTGGACTTATGCGGTTTTTCTCCCCCTGAATCCCTGAAGGGTAGGGCTGTTAAGTTCTGGAAATTAGGATCTTTAGAAGTTTGCAATATCGATCCGCTTTTGCCCCCCACCCCCTAAAGGGGGCTTTAACATCCGGATTCTAAAGTCCCCTTTAGGGGGTGGGGGCGAAATGCGGTAGAATTTAACAGCCCGGCCCTCGGGGAATTTAGGGCATCAGATAAAAGTTCGTTATTATTCTGAAAAATAAAGCAATAATTTTTCATACCGTAAACTATTTGCCCGATTCCGCCGTTTACTATTCAATTGCGTCTTTCAACAAAATCCTGCTGGCTTCCGGCGGGATTTTTCATTTCCGCAAATCCCCCTTTTTCCACCCGGATTTTGCCCCAATAAATTCAACTTCTCTTCGTTAAAATGTATAGCCAAGTGATAAATCGTTAACTTGGCGGTAATCACAGCATATCGTTACAGGATTTATATGAAAATCAGTACCTCCTATTCCCTGCTGGTGGCGCTGGGGTTGGCCATAGGGCTGGCTGGATGCAACTCTGCCATGCAGGTGTATAAAAAAGGCGTTCGACAATTCGAACAAGGGGAATACAACCTGGCCATTGAGAATTTGCAGAAAGCCGCCAACGGCAAAGGCGTCACCGACGTCGCCCGGCTGAATTATCTGCTGGCCGAATCCTACCGCCTGTCGAACCGCTTCCCGCAAGCGGCACCGTTTTACCAGAAAGCCATCGAAGCCGGTATTCCGGAGATCAACGCCAAAATGTATTATGCCTACGCGCTCAAGGCGCAGGGCCGGTATCCGGAAGCGTTGGTACAACTGGATCAGTATGTAGCCACCAAACCGTCCAGTAAAGTCAATCTGGAAAAAGCCCGGCGCGAAGCCGAAACCCTGCGGGCAATCGATCTCATCAGCCAGAAAAAAATTGCTTTCCAGCCTAAAAACATTGGTGCGCTGAACTCTCCGGGTTCCGAATATGCGCCGGTGGTTCGCGGAGACGAGCTGATTTTTACCTCGTCGCGGAAAGAGAAGATTTACAAAAACAACGGTCAGCCGATGACCGGTTTATATAAAATCAAGCTGGCACAGAAACCGGACGAAACCGGAAACAATCCGCAACTGTTCAGTTCCAACATTTTCAAAGACGATGCCAACGAAGGGACACCGGCCTTTTCGAAAGATGGGAAAGTCATGATTTTTGCGCGGGGCAACAACGGAAAACGCAAAGGCGGTTTGGACGTCGACTTGTTTATCAGTCGGTTATCAGCCGATAACGCCTGGAGCGAACCCCGGCGACTGCCCATCAGCGACTCAACGGCCTGGGACGGCAGCCCGGCGTTTTCGGCCGACGGCAAAACGCTCTATTTTGCCTCCAACCGCGCCGGAACCGTGGGCGGAATTGACCTCTACCGCACCAACATGGATGCGTCGGGCCGGTTCAGCCGCCCGGTCAACATGGGCCGTGACATCAATACGCCCGGTGACGAAATGTTTCCGTATGTGGCCGAAGATGGCAAATTGTATTTTGCGTCCGATGGTCATCCCGGTTTAGGCAAGCTTGATATTTTCGTCGCAACCCGCTCGCAGGGCATCATTTCGGTGGAGAACCTGGGCGTACCAATCAATTCGCCGGCGGATGATTTCGGGCTGTTTCTGGTCGAAGCCGACAAAGGCTATTTTGCGTCGAACCGCGAGGGCGGAAAGGGCGACGATGATATTTATTATTTCGACGACTCCGAATCGACCACCGAAAAACCGCCGTTGGCCTCTACCCCACCGACCGAAGCGCCGAAACGGGTTAGGTATTTCATTGCCGGTACGGTTTCGGAAAACGCTTCTCCTCAGGCCCCGCTGGATTCCGCGACGGTTCGAATCATTGAAGAGGGCGTTGAAGCACCGATTGGCGAAGCGCTGACGGGCAACCCCGGTACGTATGGAAAATACCCGCTGAAGGAAGGAAAAGATTATACGATTCTGGTCGAGCGGCCCGGTTATCTTACCAAGCGCGAACAGTTTACGATGCAGGGCCGGAGCATTCCGCCGATTTTCCTGAAAAAAGCCGAAACCGATACCACCTTTGAGGTACCGATTTTGCTCGACAAGGTAACGCTGGGAAAAACGTTTGTACTCGAAAATATTTACTACGATCTGGATAAATACGCCATCCGCCCCGACGCGGCCGAGGAACTCGACAAGCTGGTGACCATTCTGAAAGACAATCCGACGCTGAAAATTGAGCTAAGTTCGCACACCGACGTTCGGGCCGCCGATGCCTACAACATCCGCCTGTCGCAAAACCGGGCCAAAGCCGCCGTCGATTACATCGTTTCCAAAGGAATTGAGGCCGAACGGATGATTGCCAAAGGCTACGGCGAAACGCAGCTCATTGTCAAAAACGCCAAAACGGAAGACGAACACCAGCGCAACCGCCGAACGGAGTTCAAGATCCTGAGTTTTTAAGTTTCAGGCCATTCCAAACAACGGGTTAAATTTTGAGTTTAGGGTAAACGGGTTTCCGTTTACCCTAAACTTTTTTGCTATGAAAAACGATAAGCTCCGGCAGTTCCTGGTTGTCTTCGTCATTATTTCGACCATCGTCATGAACTACCTGTCGAACGCGTTGCCGTTTGGCGGGCAGACCAACGCCCAGGTTTCCAATAAATACTTTACAGACTTCACACCCGCCGGTTTTGCCTTTTCCATTTGGGGTGTCATCTATCTGGGTTTGCTGGGCTTTGCGGTTTATCAAGCTTTGCCATCGCAACGGACCAATCCGCGTTTTCGGGCCATCGGTCCGCTGGTCATCCTGAATGGCGTGTTCAACAGCTTGTGGTTACCCATTTTCCAGAATGAGTGGCTTTTTGTTTCCGTCCTGTTCATTTCCGGTATTCTTTTTACGCTCTACGGCATCAACTTCGGTCTTCGGCTGAACGCAGCCAACGTGCCGACTGCCGAAAAATGGCTGGCCCGGGTTCCGTTTGGCCTGTATTTTGGCTGGGTGACGGTCGCTACCATTGCCAACATCTGTGTCTGGCTGAAATCGACCGGCTGGGATGGCGGCAGTCTGGGCGGTCCCGTCTGGGCGCAGATTCTGATTGCCGTTGGTCTGGCCATCGGGTTATTCGTCTTCAGCCGGTTGCGGAGTTTTTCGTATTTGATGGTGTTCGTCTGGGCGTTTGCCGCCATTGCCGCCGGGCAACAGGGCAACGGTTCCGTATCGCTGGTCGCCGGGATTGGGGCCGGAATTGCCGCCCTTGTGTGGCTGGTTCGCTTTTTCCAACGGCCCAAAACGCCTGCGCACTCGTTTAGCTGAAACCTTCGAAACTTCGGACGGCACCTGTCAGGTTTTGGAAACCTGACAGGTGCCGTCCGAAGTTTCGAAGGTTTCAGCCGGTTTTTTTGCACGTTTGCGGGTATTCAACGATTTTTACAGCATGTCATGGAAACTACCCGCCGACCAGTTTAAATTTTCGCCCGACGACGACGATTTTCCCAACGTTTATTACTTCGTTCAGCAGTTTGGCATCTTCCCCAATCAGCTCATTTGCCGTCATCAGTTTGAAATAACCCTGCCTGATTTCCTGACCCAACAGCGATTCGTCAAGGTTCACGAACGCACGGATTTGTTTACCAAACAGGAGGAACATTCGTTCTGGTCTCATCCCGAGGGTCTTCTGCTCCGGCTGCACTACCTGCCCGCCATGAAGGCCTATTCGATGCTGGGTGGCTACAGTAACCGCGAAGTGCTCGACCGCGTTCTGACCGGTCTGGATGCCTACAAGATTCCCGACCCCGACAATTCGCTGGGCAAGGTGGGACTCATTACGCAACAGTACAACGAACTGATTGTGGAAGAAACCCAGTTGAAGTTGCTGCCGCTTGATCTGGAAAAACATTACAACGATGATTTGCAGCCAGTTTACGATAAGTTGATTCAGCGGCTGAATACCAACAGCGAAAAAGGGCTGATCATCCTGCACGGCAAACCGGGAACGGGCAAAACCAACCTCATCCGCCACCTGACCACGCAGCTTTCCAAGCAGGTGCTGGTGTTGCCGCCCCAGTTGGTCGAAGTGATGACCCAACCTGGTTTTATTCCGTTTTTGCTCGAACAGCGCAACTCGATTCTGGTCATTGAAGAAGCAGAACAGGTGCTGATGGACCGCGAATCGGATGTTCGCAATGCCGCCGTCTCCAACCTGCTCAACCTGACCGACGGCTTGCTGGCCGACTGCCTCGCCATCCAGATCATCTGTACGTTCAATACCGACATCAAACGACTCGATCCGGCCCTGCTTCGGAAAGGGCGGCTCATTGCCCGCTACGAATTTGGCGAACTGGCCGTCGACAAAGCCAACCGGCTGCTCGAAGAACGGGAACTGGCGTTCCGGACTGAACAACCCATGACCCTGGCCGATATTTATCACCTGGAAGAAGAAGTGCATTTCGCTAAAAAAACGAACCGGTCCATTGGCTTTTAATCCATGACGACGCACACGGTTTTTCTGCTGCTGGGCGCCAACCTGGGCGACCGGGCCGCGACCCTGCAACGGGCGCAGGAGGCCATTCAGATTGATCTGGGGCCGGTTTTAAAGCAATCAGCCCTCTACGAAACCGCAGCCTGGGGTGTTACCGATCAACCGGCTTTTCTGAATCAGGTACTGAAAGTTCTGAGCGTTTTTTCGCCCGAAGAAATCCTGGAAAAAACCCAGGCCATCGAAACCCGTCTGGGCCGGGTTCGGCGCGAAAAGTGGGGCAGCCGCATCATCGACATCGATCTGTTATACGTAGACGATGTGGTAATGACCACTGAAAAGCTGACCCTGCCTCACCCCTTCCTGCACGAAAGGCGGTTTACGCTGGTTCCGCTGGCGGAAATTGAACCCGAGTTTGTTCACCCGGTTTTTCAAAAAACCAATCGGCAATTGCTGGCGGAATGTCAGGACGAAGGGGAAGTTAAAGAGTGGAAATCCTAGCTTGTACCAATCCGGCAGTTACAAAACCGCTTCGTTTACTCAATTACTTTGGGCACCTGAAAATACTGATCGGTTTTGTCCGGAGCGTTTGCCAGTGCCTGTTCACGCGGAAGCTGATGACCGACGATGTCTTCGCGCAGAACGTTGATTTCGGCCGAAATATGGGTCAATGGCTCGACACCAGTCGTATCGATTTCGTTGAGTTGCTCCATCCAGGTCAGCACCTCGTTCAGGCTGTCAATCAGGGGCTGCTCTTCTTCGGGCCGCACGTCAAGCCGGGCGAGGTGAGCGATTTTATGCAGGGTTTCGTGATCGACTTTCATAGGCTATTCGTTTAATTCATCGCAACCCGGGCCGACTGGTTCATCAACGATTCGTCGATCACCCGGAAGGTTTCTTCTTTCAACCGTTCCACGTCGGTCTGGGTCAGTCCTTTTGTTTCGATGGGCGGATGAACCACCGCCCGGATGGGCCGCCAGTACATCCGCAATTTCTTCTTTTCGGGGAAAACTTCGTGGTTATTCAGCAACGAAATCGGCACAATCGGCACCTGCTGCTGAACAGCCATCGTAAATGCACCATCTTTGAACGGATGGTGCATTTTGGGTGGTTGTTTGGATTTGATACCGCCTTCGGGAAAAATCATGATGCTGCGGCCGCTTTTCAGCGTTCGGATGCCTTTCGATAACGAATAGGCGCGGCTGTTGGCCTGACTCCGGTCAACCTGAATGTGCAGTTTCGCGAACATATAGCCGAACAGCGGCACCCGTTTTACCTCGCTTTTTCCGATGAACGCGTAGAAATTCCGGATGATGACGCCCATCACGGCAATGTCCAGGTACGAGAAGTGGTTGGCGCAAAACACGTACGTCTGCTTCGGATCGGGGCGAAACTGGTAATCGACGTGAATGGGCATGCCGATGATCCAGAAGAATAACCGCCCCCAGACGTAATTGACTTTATGGGCGTACGGTTTCCACTCTTCCCGTTGCAGGAAGAGAAACATAAACGGAAACAGAACCAGAAACAGGGTCAGAAACCAGAAACCGCACCAGATCGTGTACAACATAAATTAATGCTTGAAATGCCGTACACCCGTGGTCACCATCGCCATACCGCGCTGATTGCAGGCATCAATACTGTCCTTGTCGCGGATCGAGCCGCCGGGCTGTACCACCGCCGAAATACCGGCTTCACCGGCAATCTCAACGCAGTCGGAAAACGGAAAAAACGCATCTGACGCCATCACGGCCCCTTTCAGCTCGAAACCGAACGTCCGGGCTTTTTCAATCGCTTGCCGGAGTGCATCGACGCGACTGGTTTGGCCGACACCGCTCGCCAGCAGTTGCCCGTCGTTCGCCAGGACAATCGTGTTCGATTTGGTATGTTTGCAGATCTTCAATGCAAATTCCAGTGCCCGTTCTTCTGCTTCGGTCGGTGCTTTTTCCGTAACGGTTTTGAATTGATCGACGGTTTCAACCTGGCTGTCTTTGTCCTGTTCCAATACGCCGTTCAGCAGGGTCTTGAACATTTTTGGGCTGAATTCCACCGGTTTGCGTTTCAGCAGGATCCGGTTTTTCTTTGAACCGAGCAGTTTCAACGCATCGTCATCAAAATCCGGCGCAATCAGGATTTCCATGAACAATTTATTCAGTTCTTCCGCCGTTTCCAGGTCTACTTTGGCGTTGGTGATGATCACCCCGCCAAATGCCGAAACCGGGTCGCAGGCCAGTGCGTTCAGATACGCTTCCTTCGCCGTGGGGGCCGTCGCGACACCGCAGGCGTTGGTGTGTTTAATGATCGCAAACGTGGTATCCGTAAATTCATCGATCAGGCTGACGCAGGCATCGACGTCCACCAGGTTATTGTACGATAATTCTTTGCCGTTTAACTGGTCGAACAGGGCGTTGAGATCGCCGTAAAAAGTAGCTTGCTGGTGCGGATTTTCACCGTAGCGCAGCGACTGCGCGGGAAGCTGGCGGAAATCATCGCTAGCCGTCGAACCCGCAAAATAGTGGTGAATGGCCGTGTCATACGACGACGTCATGGCAAAAGCTTCTTTGGCAAACCGCCGACGGTCTTCCAGATCCGTCGTGCCTTCTTTTTCCGTCAGCAGGTTGACGACATCCGCATATTGTCCGCGCGACGAAACGATCAGCACATCTTCGTAATTTTTGGCCGCAGCCCGAATCAGCGAAATACCGCCAATATCAATCTTCTCGATGATGTCTTCGTCCGAAGCACCCGATGCAACGGTTTCTTCAAAGGGATAGAGATCAACCACCACCAGATCGATCGGGTTGATGTCGTGGCGGCTGGCCTGGGCCACATCCTCGGCCAGATTCCGGCGGTAGAGAATCCCGCCAAACACGACCGGATGGAGTGTTTTAACGCGACCGCCAAAAATAGACGGATAGCCCGTAATGTCTTCCACGGCGGTTACCGGAATGCCCAGTTGTTCGATAAACGTCTGGGTTCCCCCCGTTGAATAGAGCAGAACGCCGTTCTGGTGCAGCAACCGAACCAGCGGTTCCAGCCCGTCTTTGTAATAAACTGAAATAAGCGCAGATTGAATGGTCTTCGACATGAAAAAGCAAGATTTTCTCCGCTCAACTTCTTTTTCTCTGCTGAACTCCGCGAAAGAGCTTTCAACCTGTTTCGCGGAGTTCAGCAGAGAAAAAGAAGTTGAGCGGAGGATTAGGGTGCAAAGATAACCGAAAGGTTCGGAACGGAGACTTTTGATTGGAAAGGAGTTTGTAACTTTATAAAATTCTTTAGCGAAATCAGGTATGGTCACCGATGAAAAACCGCCAAAACCCATTCCGAAACTGAAAGGCATTCCTTTCGTGGGAAGCACCTTTGATTTTGCCCGCGATCCGCTGGGATTTTTGACGGGCTTGCAACGACAATACGACCGATTGGTGCAATTTAAGGCCGTCGGGCGGTTGATTACCCTCACCCTGACGCCTGAAGACGCCAAACACATTTTACAGGAAAACAACCGGAATTATGTCAAAAGCGCGGCTTACGACGTGCTGAAGATGTTTCTGGGCAACGGTTTGCTCAACAGCGAAGGGGATTTCTGGCGACGCCAACGGCGGCTGGCCCAACCGGCTTTTCATAAACAGCGGCTGGCGTTGCTGGTAGACGGTATGAACCGCGAAACCACCGGGCTAATTTCGCAGTGGAAAAACCGGGATCTGACCGGGCCGACGCTGGTTTCGGAAGAAATGATGCACCTGGCGCTGGCCGTTGTGACCCGTTCGCTGTTCAGTTCGGACGTCAAAAATCACCTGGAAAACGTCTCGGAATCCATCACGATCATCATTCAAACCGCCTACAAGGAGCTTTTCAATTTCTTCCCGTTTACACGAAACTGGCCCACGCCCCGCACGGTCCGCTACCGCCGGGCGGTCCGCAAAACGGAGGCCATTATCTATGAAATCATCGAAAGCCGCCGACGCCAACCGGCCGAAATCCGGCACGACGACCTGCTGGGCATGCTGATGGAAACCCGCGACGAAGAAACGGGGGAACAGATGACCAACCAGCAACTGCGCGATGAGGTAACGACTATTTTTATGGCCGGTCACGAAACCACCGCCAACGCTTTGTCCTGGACGTTTCACCTGCTGGCCACTCATCCGGATATTACCGAAAAATTACGCGAGGAAATAAACCGGGTTCTGGGACCCGACAATCTGCCGACCGTCGAGACCCTGCGCGAACTGACCTACACCACGCAGGTGATTCAGGAAACGATGCGGCTGTATCCACCGGCCTGGATTTTCGGCCGGCAACCGCTGCATTCCGATCAGTTTGGCGACTACCGGGTCGAGGTTCCGGGCGCCGATGGGATGTTGATTTGCCCGTATCTCCTCCATCGCGATCCGCGTTACTGGGAAAACCCGGAAACGTTTGATCCGGAACACTTTCTTCCTGAGCAGGTTAAACTTCGGCCCACTTATGCCTATCTGCCATTTGGTGGAGGGCCGAGACTCTGCATTGGGAATAATTTTGCGATGATGGAGATGCAGATTGTGCTGACGTTGCTGATCCGCGACTTTGATTTTCAGCCGGTCGATCAGAAAATCGTGGAGCCGGAACCGGGCATAACGCTGCGTCCCAAAGGCGGTTTGCGGCTTCGGGTTCAGGCCCGCCCGAACACCGGATTGCCTGTGTCGTGAGATCGAATTGTACTTTTAGCCTGTTTTCCCTATTTTTGACCGTTTATTAGAAGCTGACAATCATTAACTCACACACGATGAGAGAAATACAATTCCGCGAAGCCCTTCGCGAAGCCATGGTAGAAGAAATGCGCCGGGACGAGAAGGTGTTTCTGATGGGCGAAGAAGTGGCTGAATACAATGGTGCTTACAAAGTCAGTCAGGGCATGCTCGACGAGTTTGGCCCGGCGCGGGTCATCGATACACCCATTGCCGAATTGGGTTTTGGCGGTATTGGCGTCGGTGCAGCCATGAACGGCTTACGGCCCATCATCGAGTTCATGACGTTCAACTTTTCGCTCGTTGCCATCGACCAGATCATCAACGGCTCGGCCAAAATCATGTCGATGTCGGGTGGTCAATATTCCAACCCCATCGTGTTCCGCGGACCGACGGGGAACGCCGGGATGCTGTCGTCGCAACACTCGCAAAACTTCGAAAACTGGTTTGCCAACACCTCCGGCTTGAAAGTGGTGGTTCCCTCGAATCCCTACGACGCCAAAGGGCTGCTGAAAACGGCGATCCGCGACAACGATCCGGTTATTTTCATGGAATCGGAACTGATGTATGGCGACAAAGGTCAGGTTCCGGAAGAAGAATATTTGATTCCGATTGGCAAAGCCGATATCAAGCGGGAAGGCAACGACGTCACCATCGTTTCGTTCGGTAAATTCATGAAAGTGGCGTTACAAGCTGCCGATGAACTGGCCGACAAAGGCATTTCAGCGGAAGTGATCGACCTGCGTTCCGTTCGCCCGATCGATTACGCTACGATCATCAATTCCGTCAAGAAAACGAACCGGTGTGTGGTGGTGGAAGAAGCCTGGCCACTGGCGGCTATTTCGTCGGAACTGACCTACAACATTCAGCGCAACGCCTTCGATTACCTGGATGCACCGGTAATTCGGGTCAACAGCCTGGATTTGCCGCTGCCGTATGCGCCAACCCTGATCGAAGTGATTCTGCCAAACGTGAAACGGACGCTACAGGCCGTCGATGCGGTGATGTATAAGAAATAAAAAGGGATAAAAGGAAGGGAGGAGCGGAGGAAAGGACAAGGGGATCAAACATCCCTTTTCCCTTTCTCCGCTCCTCCCTCTTTTTTTTCCTCTTTTGGTCTTACTGTTTATCCCACCAAACCCGGCTATCCTGATTGTCAGGGCCCTGACGGGAAAGTGCCTCAGCCTGATTTGCTTTATTCACCGACAATTCGGAATCCGGATAGGTAATGCGGTTGATAAAGTTTCCTTTGATTTCCTTGCCGGGATACGGATTGGGCGTCAGCTTCGGAAAACCGCTCCGCCGGAAATTAGCAAACACCTCCGGGCCGTTCAGAAGCGAAGCCACCCAGTATTGCGTGTTGATCAGTTCCAGACCATTGGCCGCCACATACGGGTTTTTCTGGAGATAAGCTGTAATGGCAGCCGCCGGAACCGCCGAGGTTGCATCGGCATCGCCTAACTGCTGCATGTGGGCCGTCACGCCAGCCGCGTAGTAATCGGCCGCGCTGCCGGTGATCCAGCCACGTTGGGCGGCTTCCGCCAGGAGTAAATTCGTTTGAGCGGCAGTTACCATAAACGTAGGCGCATCCAGCCTGCCCAGGCGCGTGCGATCCAACTGCGAATAATCGTAGAAACTCGCCAGTTTGTCGGCAACAGCCTGCGCCGGAATCGTACCATTATCAAATCCCATCGGCATACCGATTTGCACCGCAGGGTCACGGTTAATCCGGGCTGCGGTTTGCTCGGCACCACTTTTGGCGCCAACATACCGCGCAGCAATCGACGCTAACCGGGGATCTTCGTTCGTCCGCAGGTAGTTTACAAAATACCGGGTCAGGTACAAATTGGCAGCCTCCGTCGAATTAAGCATCGTTCCTACCGGATTCTGGTAATTGGCATTGTTGCGAATGAGTCCGTTATCGGCATTGGTCAGGATCACACCACCCGCCAGGGCTTTTACCGCCGTAGCCTGCGCCAGGGTCGGGTTTACTTTCGTAAGCCGCATCCCGGCCCGCAGCATGACAGAATAACCGAATTTTTTCCATTTTACAATATTCCCGCCATACACGATATCTCCGGCTTCCGTAGGCTTGGCGGCATCCAGTGCGGCAGTTGCCTCCGTTAATTCCTTGATGATGTCGTCATAAATGCTTTGCTGGGTATCGTATTTCGGTGTAATGTTGGCCTGTAGGAATCCCAGACCTGCTTCCTGGTAAGGAATGTCGCCGTAGGTGTCGGTCAGCACCATGAAAGCGTAGGCTTTCCAGATGCGGGCCATGTGGTAGAGATTCGTCCGGTTGGCGTCATCTTTTGTTTTGGCGATAACATCCACCAGATACCGGATGACATCCCGGTAATACCGCTGCCAGATCCCCGTGTTGGGACCCGTGGGCCCCCGGTTGTCGACGTTAAAGTTTCCGCCCGCCAACACCCCGGAGTTGGGCGAAAAAACCTGCTGCACAATGGGATGCTCAAATACCATCGTCGATCCGGGGAAGGTGGTGTTGATCATCGCATTGTTAAACGTAAAAAGCGGATTGAGGGCCGTCGCTGCGGTCGGATTAACATTCAATTCGTCGAATCCCTCCTCACACCCGCTCACGGTAAGCAGCAGGGCAATCAACGGGATGTATAAAGCTGTCTTTTTCATAGTTTTCAGATTGAGGTATTCGGTTTACGGTTTTCAGTTTACGGTGGCTGACGCACGCAAAGGTCGCTTGCGCCAGCCACCGTAAACTGAAAACCGAATACCGTAAACCGATTTAGAATCTAACATTAAGGTTGAAACCGATGCTCCGGGTCGTGGGCAAGCCCGTTGATTCCAGACCAACCAGGTTATCCGAACTGAATCCGAACTGTTCGGGGTCGATGTTGGGAACCCATTTCTTCAACAGCGCAACGTTGTTGGCCACCGCACTTAGCCGAACACCTTTGATGAACAGTTTGCTGGGTAACATTTTCGTAAAATCATAGCCCAGCGTGATCTGACGCAGTTTCCAGAAACCGGCATCGTAGACCACCTGCTCGCCCAGGCTCTTCGACCGGCCAACGGAGTAATAGTCCTGAACAAAAGCCCGAACCGTGTTGACCTCGCCCCGTTCGTTGACGCCGGCGCCCACCATCTTGTTGTCGGCTTCGCCCCGGCCCACCAGCGATTCCTTCTGTAAACCGTGCCGGTAGGTGTTGAGGTTGGTACCCGAAATCATTTTTCCGCCCAGTTTGAAATCGATCAGGAACGACAGATTGATGCCTTTGTAGGTAAACGAGTTGTTAATCCCGCCGATGTATTTGGGCAATGCCGAACCAAACGAAATGGGTGCCGGCGTCCGAACCGGCAAGCCATCGCCCCCGTGAACAATCCGCCCCTGCGCATCGCGCACATACCCAAACGTGTACAATTGACCCAGCGGCTGACCGACGACATGACGCAGGTCACCCACGTAAATCCCATTACCCACCACGATCTGTTCGCCCGCAACGTCAGTCAGCAACCGGAGCAGTTTGGTCTGGTTATACGAACCGTTGAGCGTGATGTCCCAGGAGAAATCTTTCGTCCGGAATGGTGATACGTTGAGCAGTACTTCAAAACCCTGGTTGCGGCTTTGGCCACTGTTGATCAACGTATTGGTATAACCGGACGCATCGGACGACTGAGCCGCTACAATCTGGTCGCTGGTGATTTTGTTGTAAAACGCCAAATCCAGACCCACGCGGTTATTGAACATTTTCAGCTCAAGGCCCACTTCGGTTTCCGCCGTCCGGCTGGGTCGCAGCGTCGCACTCGGAACGGTATTCGAGGTGATGTTGCCCACCGGCTGGCCTAAACCCGCCGGATTTGGGAACAGGTTGGCACCCACGCTGTAGAACAGGTTGTTGGAATACGGAGCCACGTCGCCATCGCTGCCCACTTCGGCATAAGCAGCCCGGATTTTCCCGAAATTAAGCCAGTTTGGCATATTGCTGAAGGCCTGGGAAAAGACGAAACTACCCGTGATGGATGGATACAAAACACTGCGGTTGGCCGGTGCGAGCGTCGAAAACCAGTCGTTCCGCGCCGTTACGTTCAAATACAGAAAGTCGTTGAACGAAAATTCGGCCGCGCCGTAGAGTGAATTCACTTTCCGTTCGCTCAAACCGTAGGTCGGATCTTTTACCCGGCCGTTTTGCGGAATATAAAGGCCCCGAACGATGAAATCCGTTACCAGAACACTGTTCAGGTCACTTCGGCGATACAACTGGTTTCCCCCCAACGTAACATCAACGCCAAACTTGCCAAAGGTTTTATTCGCGCCGATCAGAAAGTCGGAATTGATTTCGCGGAACCGGCGGGCCTCCTGTACATAGGCCCCATTCACAAAACCGGCGGGCGCGGCTGCCAGCGAAGCCTGACCCGTTGGGAAGTTATAGTCCTGATCCCGCGACCAGAAATCCTGCCCAACCCGGCCCTGCAGATACAACCAGTCCGTAAAGTTGTACCGCGCCGTCAGGTTACCCAGCAGCCGGTCGCGCCGAATGTTCTCAAATTTCTGTCCCAGCACAAAATACGGGTTGGTTCGGTTCTGAAACCGCGACCAGATGAATTCGTTGCCCGTTGCCGGATTGATCTGGTTGGCTTCCAACACATCGAGGGGCATCGAGTTCGACATGGTGTAAATCACCGTTGGCGTACTGTTGTCCTGCTGGGCAATCTGGGGCGGGTTTTTGTTGTACTCGTTGGAGTAGTTGATCGATCCCGTTACCGTCAGCTTCGGCGACAGATTGTAGCTGAAGCCGAGGTTGATGGTTTTGCGGTTGAACGAGTTGTTCGGGGTAATTCCCTTGTTATCCATGTTGGAAACCGACAGGTTGAAACCGCCCCGGTCGCTACCCGACGAAACGGAGACGGAGTTGGTCCAGGTGGAGCCGGTGCGGTAGAATTTCTTGATCCGGTCGCGAACGGGTACGTAGGGAACCGTAACACCACCAAAAAGAACCTGCGTCTGTCCGTTGAATTTCTCGCCAAAACTCCACACCCCGGAAGTTGGGTTGGCCGCCGTGGGCCGAACTCCGTATTCTCCCTGCCCGTATTCATACTGAAAATCCGTAAAATCCAGGGGCGTGTCGGTCGTGAAGTTGGTGTTATACACGACACCGATGCCCTGGCCGCTGCCTTTGGTTTTGGTCGTAATCATGATGACCCCGTCTTTGGCCCGCGAGCCATAAAGTGCTGCTGCCGTACCTCCTTTCAGAACGGTCATGCCCTCGATGTCGTCCGGGTTGATGGACGAAAGTCCGTCGCCCCCATCGGAGTAGTTCCGGTCGCGGCCAGCGATGGAGCCGTCGCTGCCCGTGTTGCCGTTGTTCTGGCCGAAGTTCGTGTTGTCGATGGGAACCCCATTGACAACAATCAGGGGCGAGTTCTGTCCGGAAAAAGAAGATTGCCCACGAATCCGGATTTTGCTGGTACCGGCGGCCCCCGTGCCTAAACTGGAGATGTTGACCCCGGCGACTTTGCCCTGTAGGGCGTTCATGAAATTAACGGTTCGGTTGGTCGTAATTTGTTCCGAGTTCACGTTGGCCGTGGCATAACCCAGCCGTTTGGATTCTTTTTTGATCCCGAGGGCCGTCACAACCACTTCGTTGAGGCTCTGGGAGCCTTCTTCGAGGGTCACGGTCAGAACCGTTTGATTGCCCACCGGAACCTCCCGGCCCTGAAAACCGATGGAACTGAAGACCAGAACCGCATTGGCCGGTACATTCAGGGCAAATTTTCCCGTGGCATCAGTCGTGGTTCCGAGGGTAGAGTTTTTGATCAGGACCGAAACCCCCGCGACGGGCTGCTGGTCTTTTCCGGAAAGAACCGTTCCGGTCACCCGCTGGTCTTGTGCCTGAGCGCCTGCTACCAACAGGACCCCCAGCCATACCGTTAGCAAACTTCGTAGGAAAGTAGAATACTGCATAGGAAATGGTTTTTAAAATAAAGATGGTAAAGGCTTAAAATGGTAAAAGAGCAAGATTATATTGAATATACCCGTAATTCAGCCCCAATTATCGGTTTTTCTAAATTGCAGTAACTTTTAGGATATTACAAGGCATTTTTTAGATATTTTTCGCCAGCCAGTCAAAATTATACCGTCAGAATCCCTAATATCCCTATGATTTTGTCCGGCAATTGCACTGATCGGCAGACCCCGGGTGGGTCAGGAATCCTTTTCTGTAGATGTTTTTTCGATTCCTCTAAAAAAAAAGACATAACCTTGTTTATTGAAATCTCTTTCTATTACTTTCCACCTGAATTCAGTTGCGAAAAAGTTAGTTTTCGGACAAGTTACCAGGTTATTTTATTAAGTAACATTGATTTATGGCGAGATTAATCATCATTGATGATGAAAAAAGCATCCGGGATGCGCTCCGTGACATTCTGGAATATGAAGGCTATGAAGTTGACGAGGCCAAAGACGGTGAGGAGGGACTGGATCTGATTAAACAAAATAGCTACGATGTAGCGCTTTGCGACATCAAGATGCCCAAAATGGATGGTCTTGAGTTGTTGCTGAAAGCCGCCGACGTTGGCAAAGGAACCCAGTTTATCATGATTTCGGCCTACGGCAACGTTGAAAACGCCGTCGAAGCCACGAAACGGGGCGCTTTTGACTTCATCATCAAACCGCCCGATTTGAATCGTCTGTTGGTCACGGTTCGCAATGCCATTGAAAAAGCCAAACTGGTGATGGAAACCAAAACCCTGAAACGGCGGATCTATAAACTCAACGAGATCGTGGGCGATTCCGACCCGATTCGCCGGGTTAAAGACACGATCGACCGCGTTGCTCCCACCGAAGCCCGGGTTCTGATCACGGGAGCCAACGGCTCCGGGAAAGAAATGGTTGCCAAGCAAATCCACGAGAAAGGAAGCCGTTCGGCCATGCCGCTGATCGAAGTCAACTGCGCAGCAATCCCGAGTGAACTCATTGAAAGTGAATTGTTTGGCCACGAAAAGGGGGCCTTCACCGGTGCCTCGGCCCGGCGTACCGGCAAATTTGAGCAGGCCGACGGTGGCACCCTGTTTCTGGACGAAATCGGTGATATGAGTCTTTCCGCCCAGGCCAAAGTACTGCGGGCTTTGCAGGAAAGTAAAATCACCCGTGTGGGTGGGGATAAAGAAATCAAAATCAATGTTCGGGTGATTGCGGCCACCAATAAAGACCTTCGCAAAGAGATTCAGGAAGGAATGTTCCGCGAAGACCTTTTCCACCGGCTGAGCGTCATCCGCATCCACGTTCCTCCGCTGGCCGACCGACGGGAAGACATTCCGCTGCTGGCCGACAAATTTCTGCACGACATCGCGGAAGAATACGGCGCACAAACCAAAGAAATCACACCGGATGCTATGGTCTATCTCCAGTCTCTGGCCTGGACCGGCAATGTCCGGGAATTACGCAATGTGGTTGAACGGCTGGTCATTCTGTGTGGTGACGAAATCAGCCGGAATGATGTCGAAATGTACGCCTGAAGCGGATCAAATCACCATCAGATTACAGCCCCGAATATCCGAATTATCGAACCGCCCGATGACCCGAAAGGCATCAGGCCTATCCTTTTCATACTGCCCCAAATCCTGGGTTTCAATAAAACTACAGGAATCCAGATTAGCCAGGTCGACCACATTGATTCCTCCCGTCAGGCGCGTTGCGGAGGCCGATTGGTTGTCTGGTAAAGACTGAATGGCAAACGGGTCGTTCACATCCCGAAGCAGAACGCGGAGGGTAGACGACATTTCGAAAATCCCGTCCCCGGTCGAATAGGCCTGCGACAGTAATTCGGTCATGCCGTATTCCGAATGAACCGCCGATATGCCCAGCCGGGCCGTCAGCAGATCGTGGACTTCTTCGCGGAGCAACTCCTGCCGCCGGCCTTTCATACCACCGGTTTCCATCACCACCAACTGGGGCAGGGACTTCAGAAACGAAAAATCCGTGTCGGACTCGGCCCAGTCGAGCAACGCAAACGTAACGCCAATGAGCAGAATTTTACGATCAGGCTCCGGCTGAGCGGCCAGTTCCTGCAATGTCGTGGTCAACTCGGCGGTATTGTGCAGAAAAAATCCCGAAAATGCCGAGTCCGATTTCTGAATAAACCGTTGAACCATATACACTAACGACGAGTTATTTCGTTCAAGATAAGACGGTAACAGGGCCAGAATGTGGAAGCGATTGAGTGGCCCGTAGCGGTTTTCAAAGATTTGCTGGCTGACGGTATCATACAACGCCGGATCAGAAACAAAATGGCGGCTGGTTACCACCCCCGTCGTACCGCTGCTTTCAAAGGTCAACAAGTCTTCCAGACACGGTTTTGCTTCGTCAGACGAGCGCGTCAGAATCGGGTGCTGTTTGAAAAAACCGATGGGGAGAAACGGAATTTCAGCGATGGTTCGTATCTTTTCAGGCTGAACTTTCAGGTGCTTCAGATACAAACTGTAAATGGGATTGAAAACAGCCTGGTAGCGAAAGACCGCCAGTGCGAGCGAATCGAACCCGGAACGGTCGGTTGCAGCAAGCCGGATGATGCGGTTTCGGAGTTCGTGACGAATGCTTGAAGGCGACAAAGTAAGAGTAGAAAGGGGCTTATTCATGGCGGGTAAGCCTGGTAAAGACAAACTGGTAACGATTAGCTTATTAACACGATGTCTACGCGATTTATTCGACAAGGCCTGTTTTTTTTAGGATTTTCAGCCCTTTTGATTGGCTGTCTGGAACCACCTGATTTTGATAATACGCCCCAAATAAGCGCACCGTCGGTTACATCGTATCCGGCCTTCGACGATTTTTCACAGATTCCCAAAGATTCATTGGTGATTACGGTTCAGTTTCAGGACGGTGACGGCGATCTGGGACTGTCGGTGGATGAGCGAACCAAAGATTCTCTGAATTATCTGGATTGGGGAAATTATGAATTGAAAACCTACCGGTTTGTGAATGGCAAGTTCGAGTACGTCGATCTGCCGGTTCTCAACAAACTGTTTTTTCCGCGTTTGAAACCCGACAACAAGAACAGTCCGCTGGAAGGCAAACTGGATTTCTCCCAAAGCTTTCTGCGTTCGCGCAATACCCGCATGACGCCGGTCAAATTTGCCATCCGCATTCGGGACCGCCAGTTGCGCGTTAGTAACGTCGTGGAAACCGATACCATTTCCGTTCCCCTGAACTAAAAATATACGATTCGCAGTGCGTAACAACCGGTTTTACGCACTGCGAATCGTTTTGTGGCTTTCCAGAGCCGGTTCTTCGCCCACCACGGTTTCCCGCAGCAAAATCCGGAAGGTGGTTCCCTTGCCCACTTCGGAGCTTTTGACATACAGCCGTCCGTTGTGGTATTCTTCAATAATCCGTTTCGCCAGCGTCAGGCCCAGGCCCCACCCCCGTTTTTTGGTACTGTAACCGGGATTAAACACTTTTTGCATATTCGCTTTACTGATTCCTTTTCCCGTATCGGTGATGTCGATGGCGATTTCGTTGCGGGGCAGCGGTAACAACCGGATCGTCAGACTACCGATCCCTCCCATCGCATCGACGGCATTCTTACAGATGTTTTCAATGACCCATTCAAACAGCAACTTGTTGATTTTCACCTCCCGGCCATCGACCAGATAGTTTTCAACGTGCATTTTGACCTTCGTTGAAATCCGCTTTTCGAGGTAGGTGATAAATTGGTGGACGGTTTCGTACAGATCCTCCCGCTTCAGCGTCGGAATGGAGCCAATGCTGGAAAACCGGGTCGCAATCGTCTCCAGCCGGTTGACATCTTTCTCGATTTCGTCGGCAATCGACTGATCCATCGCCGGATCGGTGCGAAAGTATTCGACCCAGGCCATCAGCGACGACAGTGGGGTTCCCAACTGGTGGGCGGTTTCTTTCGCGAGCCCCACCCAAACCCGGTTCTGCTCCGCCCTCCGGGCCGAACTGAACGCCAGATACGCCAGAAAACCGAGGGTGATCATGACCGCCAGTTGGACGTACGGAAAAAATCGGAGTTGGGTCAGTAACGAGGAATTGTGGTAGTAAATGTAGCCGCGCTTTTTGTTACCGGTTTCAACCACAATGGGTTGATGCTCTTCTTTCATTTCCGCCAAATTTTCTTCCAATTCCAGGTCGATTTCTTCGTCTGGTGTGCCCGGCGGGAAAGTGAAATTGTGAACGATTATTTTATCGTTCTCATCTACGTAGATAGTCGGGACCTGATTTTTTGAGTTAATAAAAATAATTTCATCCGTAATGAACGTGATGTCTTCATTCGAATTCTCATCATAGACCTGAACCAGCGCTTTGGCATACAACTTGACGTAATTCTCTTCCCGCTCTTCCAGGCGCTCCACCAATCGGTTGGTGTAGAGCAGGGAAGCCGTACCGACTAAAAGCAGATTCAGGGCAACGACAATCTTCAGCGTGTTTCGCTGACCATAAATGTCCAATGACTTCAACATAGATTTCGGTTTGAAGCAACCTAAGGCCGGTTCTCGGCGTATCGGGTGAAAATTATCATTTTATGGGCTGATTCTCATCATCAAATTACAACCGCTTCAGGTGGTAACTTCGCAACAGACTTACGTCATAACGCTCATTTTCAGCAATTCAATGTCCTTATTGCCCGTCTCACCGGAATAATATTGCAAATAGGATATAAAGAAGAGAACTTTGCAATAGTTTATAGAGGTTCTAAATAAGTAACTAGTAAACTGAATCTGTACCAACAGTGTTTTCTGTAAGAGAATTGTATCGTAATTTTGAGCATATTTTGAAAAGTAGCAATGCACGATTTCTTTCAATCAATTAGCCTTTCACATAAAACCGCCCCCCTGGCTGTCCGGGAGCTAATTGCATTAAATGAAGACGAGTCCAAGCAATTTCTGATCAAGCTTCGGGAGTTTTTTGGAGCCTCGGAATCGCTGGTTATTTCTACCTGCAACCGCACGGAGGTTTATTACACTTCCCCGCAAAATCTGAACCGGGAAATTGCCCGGTTGCTACTCACCGAAAAAGGAATAACCTCGACGGAAGATTACCTTCCCTATTTTCATTTTTTTGATACGCAGGTCGAATCCGTTCGGCATCTGTTCGAAGTTTGCACCGGTTTACACTCGCAGGTCGTGGGCGACATGCAGATTCCGAATCAGGTCAAGCAAGCCTATCAGTGGTCGGCCGACCTCGATATGGCGGGTCCTTTCCTGCACCGGCTGATGCACACCATCTTCTTTACCAACAAACGGGTGGCCCAGGAAACCAGTTTCCGCGACGGAGCCGCTTCGGTTTCGTATGCCGCCGTTGAATTGATTGAAGAGTTGGTAGGAACCACCGGCTGCCCGGCAGGGCACGGCCCGGCGACGCCCTCGGTGTTGGTAGTTGGTCTGGGTGAAATTGGCGCGGACATCTGCGAAAACCTGGCCGCCCGCAAATTAAACCGCATTACACTCTGCAACCGCACCCGTTCCAAAGCCGATGCCCTGGCGGAGAAACACGCGTTCCGGGTGGCCGATATGGCCGATCTGACGGAGGAAATTGCCAAAGCGGACGTGATCATTGCGTCGGTTCTGGTTGAAAAACCGCTCATTACCACCGACTTGCTGGCCGGCTTAAACTCGCTGACGTTCAAATACTTCATTGATTTATCAGTTCCCCGGAGCATCGATACCAACATCGAGCAGATTCCGGGTGTACTTTTGTATAACATCGACCACATCCGCAACCGGGCCGACGAAGCCCTGAGCCGCCGGATGGCGTCGATTCCGCAGGTTGAAGCCATCATCGATCAGTCGATTGCCGATTTCAACGACTGGTCGCGAGAAATGGTGGTGTCACCCACGATCAACAAATTCAAAAATGCGCTGGAGCAGATTCGGAAAGAAGAAATTGCCCGCCATTTGAAAAACATGACTGCCGAGGAATCCGAAAAAGTGGATAAGATTACGCGCAGCATCATGCAAAAAATCATGAAATCACCGGTATTGCAACTCAAAGCCGCCTGCAAACGGGGCGAAGCCGATACCTTGATCGATGTGTTAACGGATTTGTTCGATCTGGAAAAACAACCCGCCGATGCATCCCAGAATTTTCACTAACCTATGATGAGCGTTCCTTAAGATCCCAAACGAAGCAATTGGTTTGGGATTTTTCGTTTAGGCAATATTCGTTTACGGTATTCGGTTTACAATTTACGCCGGATCGGTGCGGTTCCTCGCCGGGACTGACGCATACACCAAAACGCGTCAGTTACCGTAAACCGAATACCATAAACCGTAAACCCTGTTGCTATGTCCCGCTTTATCAATACGATTCTCCGCCTGTTTCTCATCGTTCTGCTGGTTGTTGGTCTGATCGTGATGTGGGAGCAATTGCGGGGCTGGTCGGCTTTCAGCGGGTTGACGAAGAAAGAAGCTACCGTCCAGACGGTGGTTTTGCAGGAAGTGACCGAATTAGGAAAACTCGAACTGGTTCAATACCGCTTCAAAGACATTGTCGAGCACCAGTTTGTCCGGGAGTGGTTGCCCAACCCGAAAGCCGTGCTGATTGTGGAAGGCGAAGCAATCGGCTGCCTGGATCTGACCAAAATAACCGCCGACGATATTACCGCTCAGGGCGATAGTTTGATCGTTCATTTGCCCGACCCGGAAATCTGTTCCTACAAGATCAACCACAACCGCTCGCGGGTTTTCAATACGGAATACGCGTTTTTTGAAGAAACCCAGTTGGTCAACGAAGCCTACCAGCGGGCCGAAACCCAAATCCGGCAGTCGGCACTGAACAGCGGAATTCTGGAACAAACCCGGCAGAACGCCGACAAAATTCTCAAGCCGATGCTGGAGCGGATTTCGGGCAAAAAAGTGTTTCTGACGACCCGCATGAAAGCCACATTGCAGCCCCTCCGTTAGGGCGTCAATAGATTGTCATCAAATTCGTCTTTCAACAACACCCCCGACAACCGCCGGGTTTTCATTTCGGTAAGCAGATAAAGCAACTTTTGTACGGCGGCTTCGTACGGAAAGCCTTCGGGCCGGATGTTGGAGATGCAATTGCGCGATTCGTCGGTCAAACCGGGTTGTGGCCGGAACGTCAGGTAAGCTCCCATGCTGTCGGGTGATGTCAGGCCGGGTCGTTCGCCAATCAGCACCACAACGGTTTCGGCTTTGAGCGCGTGGGCAATTTCGTCGCCAATCGCCACCCGCCCCTGTTCCACCAGACACAAAGGCGCCAGTGACCAGCCGAACGCCCGAATTTCTTCCGCTAATCGCGAAACGACGGTTCCTGCGTGCCGATTGATCGCCGTGGCGGATAAGCCATCTACGATTACAATACTGAGATCGAAACCATGCACGCTTTTCCCACCTAGATCTACACCTACACCTGTCAGGTCTTCAAGACCTGACAGGTGTAGGTGTAGATCTAGGTGGGAAAGACTCACCTCATCCAGTTTCCGACCCAAATCCGGGCGTTGAAGATACTGTTGCCGGTCAGCCGCCCGGCTATGAAGCTGCAAAACCGGCTGTTGAATGACTTGCAGTTGTGTCAATAGTGTGTCCCGCTCCAGTTCTGAATAAACCGCATCCCGGGCGCGGGCGTGGTCGAGTTGAAAATCGAGCAGGGCGCGCGTGGGCAGGCTGTGGCCCGTGCGGCCGCGGGCGATGCGGGCGGAGGTGTGGCTTTGCAGAAACGCCCACGGATCGGGTTGGTCGGGCAGATGGCTCATAAACCGGCAGCTTGGAGTAAACGGTGGGTATTTTTAACCGGCATCAACTTTCCGTCGGCGTTCATCAATTCCATGCGCAAAAGCCAGGCTTCAAATTCCGGCGCGGGGCGCAGACGGCACAAATCCCGCAGATACAGCGCATCGTGAAACGACGTACTCTGGTAATGCAGCATCACATCATCGGCACCCGGAATGCCCATGATAAAGTTAACGCCCGCGGTTCCGAGCAGGGTTAGCAAAGTGTCCATATCGTCCTGATCGGCCTCGGCGTGGTTCGTATAACAAATGTCTACGCCCATCGGCAGCCCCAGCAGTTTTCCGCAGCAATGGTCTTCCAGACCAGCCCGAATAATTTGTTTGCCATTGTATAAATACTCCGGCCCGATAAAACCAACTACGGTATTGACCAGCAAAGGTTCAAAAAGTCGGGCCACGGCATACGCCCGGACCTCACAGGTTTGCTGATCGACGCCATGATGGGCATTGGCCGACAGCGCACTCCCCTGCCCTGTTTCAAAATACATGACATTCTGACCCACGGTGCCGCGTTTCAGGGCGCGGGTGGCGTCAAAACCTTCCCGAAGCAGGGCGGTATTGATCCCGAAGGAACTGTTAACAGCTTCCGTTCCGCCGATGGACTGGAACATCAGATCGACCGGCGCGCCCTGTTCGATGGCCTGAAGCGTGGTGGTAATGTGGCTCAGCACGCACGTCTGCGTCGGGATTTCAAACCGCTGCCGGATCTGGTCCATCATATCGACCAGCCGAACCACCGTCCGAACGTGGTCCGTAGCCGGATTGATGCCAATCACGGCGTCTCCGCTGCCGTAGAACAAACCGTCTACGATACTGGCCGCAACGCCCCGGAAGTCGTCGGTCGGGTGGTTCGGTTGCAGCCGGGTCGAAAACCGTCCTTTCAATCCGATGGTGTCGCGAAACCGGGTAATGACTTCACACTTCGCCGAAACCGTAATCAAATCCTGATTGCGCATCAGCTTACTCACAGCCGCCACCATTTCCGGCGTCAGGCCCGGTTGCAGGTTGGTCAGGGTTTGGGTGTCGACCTCGTCGGACAGCAGGTAATTCCGCAGCTCGCCCACCGTCAGGCTTTTGATCGGCGCAAACGCATCGGCATCGTGCGTATCCAGAATGAGCCGGGTAATTTCATCGGTTTCGTACGGAATCACGGCTTCGTTCAGGAACATCGTCAGCGGCAGATCGGCCAGGGCCATCTGGGCCGCCACCCGCTCCTCGGCGGTTTGGGCCGCCACACCCGCCAGTTGGTCGCCCGATCGCAGCGGGGTGGCTTTGGCGAGCAACATTTTCAGGTCGTCGAAGTGATAGGTAAAGTTCCGAACGGTACAGCGGTAGGCCATAGTGGTAACAATTCCGAAAAGAGTTGTACGAAAACCGGGTATACGAAATTCCGGGGAATCCAAAATGGAATCTACTAACAAGCCCGGATAAGGCCAAGAAATCCAGGAATTTAATACACCGATAACCGTTTATAGGCGGGTCTTTTGTATGTTTGGCGATTGGTATTTTATCCGTTTTTGAAAATGAAAGCATTTCAATTGGTGGTATTTGATATGGCTGGCACGACGGTTCGGGACCAGCACGAGGTGGAGCACTGTTTTGCTCAGGCGGCTTCCCAAACCGATCTGATCGTCAGCGACGAACGCATTCTGGCCATGCAGGGCCTTTCCAAGCGGTTTGTTTTTGAAACCCTCTGGAAAGAGCAGTTGGGCCAGCCTTCGCCTTCGGCACTGACGGCCAAAGTGGATCATTCCTACCAGCTTTTTACCGAAATCCTGGAAAATCACTACCGAACCCAACCCGTTGTGCCAACGGAAGGCTGTCTCGAAACCTTTGATTTCCTGCGAAAAAACGGGATTAAGATTGCGCTGACCACCGGTTTTTACCGCAAGGTGACTGATATTATTCTGGAAAAATTAGGCTGGCTCACGGGCCTGGACGAGCAGTATGTGGGCAACAGTCAAACCGTCATTCAGGCGTCGATTGCCAGCGATGAGGTGGAACACGGTCGTCCGCAACCGCTGATGATTCAGAAAGCGATGCGGTTATTGGGCGTTTCTGACCCAAAGTCGGTCGTCAACGTTGGCGATACGCCTTCGGATCTGCAATCGGGAAGAGCCGCCGGGGTTGCCCTCAATCTGGGGGTTGTCAACGGCACCCACACCCGTGCCCAGCTCGAAGCCTACCCTCACGATCAGTTGCTGGGATCGCTCGGTGATTTGCCGACCCTGCTTTCAGCCACGTCCTTTCAGAAACGGGCCAACGGCCTTAGTTTGTAATTCGTAATCCCTTTTTCTCTTGGCTTCTTTCGATTTCATCATCATCGGCTCCGGTATTCTGGGGACGTTTCATGCGCTCCATGCTGCCCGCGCCGGCAAGCGGGTTCTGGTTCTTGAAAAAGACAACCGCCCCGTTAGTGCAACCGTTCGGAATTTCGGGCAGGTCGTCCCTTCGGGTTTGAGTGGGCGCTGGTATCAATACGGGCGTCGCAGTCTGGAACTCTACCACGAAATTCAGCAGGAACACGACATCTCGGTCCGGAAAAACGGCTCGGTTTACGTGGCGTCGGATGCCGACGAATGGCAACTGGCCAACGAATTGTACGACCAGCGCCGGGCCGACGGTTATCCCTGCGAATTGTGGTCGCAAGCCCAGACGCTGGCCAAATACCCGGTTTTGCGACCCGAGTATGTAAAAGGTTCCGTGGTTTTCCCGGAAGAAATTAGCGTCGAGCCAGATCTGATGATCTATAAGCTCATCGATTACGTCACGACGAAATATGCCAACGTAACATATCGGAACAATGCCGCCGTGGTTGGCTGCGAATCGACGGCCAGCGGGGCAACGGTCCAACTGGCGAATGGCGAACGGTTTCAGGCTCAGAAGGTTTTGATCTGCAATGGCAGCGAATTTCGGTTGTTATACCCCGACCTGTTTGCCGAAAGTGGTCTGGTGGTAAGCAAACTTCAGATGATGCAGACGGTTCCGATGCCGGAAATTTCCCTCCCCGGAAACATTCTGACGGGTCTGACCATCCGGCGGTACGAGTCGTTTGCTGATTGTCCGTCCTACGCCAGTCTCAAGACGCCGGAACACCTGGACGAGCTAAAAAAATGGGGCATTCACGTCTTGTTCAAACAGGCCCTCGACGGTTCCATCATCATCGGTGATTCGCACGAATATGCAACGGCGCTCCAGACCGACGACCTGGGGTTCGATACCAAAGACTATGTCAATCAATTAATTATCGAAGAAGCCAGCCGCATTGTCAACTTCCCGGTGGATCGGATTCAACGGACCTGGGCCGGTTTTTACGCCCAGACTACCCAGGAAATTTTCGAAGCCGATCTGGAAAACGTTCACATCATCACCGGGATTGGCGGCAAAGGCATGACCTCCAGCGCCGGTTTTTCAGAAGAAACGATCAGGCGGTTGTTTCTGTGAGAATAAAGAAATTAGACAAGAGAGGAAAGACCGTTTACATGCGAATCTCTTTCCTCTCTTGTCTTTCCTCTTTATTCTCAAAAACAAAAAAAGCAGGAAAGCCAAAGGCCCGTTCCTGCTTTTTCAATTACTGAAAATGGAAATTCGTTATGCTTTTTGCTCTTCCGTTTCGGTGGTTGCGGAGGGCGTTTCGCCCGAAGTTGCTTCGGCGGTTGCTTCAACTTCCGTCGCTTCTTCTGCTTTTTTCTCAAAGGCTTCCGGCAGGTTTTTCCGCAGAATGGTATACCAGCCGATCATTTTCTTGACGTCCGACATATGCACCCGGTCGCGGTCGTATTCCGGCACCACTTCGCCAATGAATTCGGCCAGTTCAGCATTCGACGCTGACTTTGGCGTAATCGGCAAGGTGTCTTCGTATTTTTCGTAGATGGCCAGAAACACATCCGCCAGGGGCTTCGATTGTTCCTCGTCGTCGGTATAAATCGAGATGTCTTTCAGCACCGATACGCGCGCCGTCGGCCCGATCATGGTTTTTTCTTTCTTTTCGTCGAGCGACTCCACAATCACGCCAGTCCGGCTGGGTTTCATGATTCGGTATAAGCCGCTTTTGCCGGCAATATTTGCAATTTCTTTCAGCGCTTCCATGCTGCTTGTTTAATGGGTAACGGTCGATTTGATTTGGTTATTGCCAATTTTCCTAAAAACTGAGGGGCAAAGATAGGGCTAATCGCGCTTCGCTTTCATCTCCTCATAAAATTCCTTATTCAGTTGGTCGATATAGTCCAGGATTTCCTCTTTACCCCGGCTATTCACGGCTGATGACACAAACATCGGTGGCAATTCGTCCCAGGTTTGCTTCAGCGTCTGACTGTATTTTTTCACCATCTGTGAAATGGCGTTCGTACTGCTTTTTTCGTTTTTCGTAAAAATTATTACAAAAGGCAGTCCGCGCTCGCCCATTTTCGCCATAAACTCCAGATCGATCCGCTGTGGGTCGATCCGGCCATCGACCAGCACAAACGTACAGATCAGATTCGGGCGTTCGGTCAGGTACGCGTCGATCATTTTCTCCCACTTTTCCCGCTCCCGCTGCGGTGCTTTCGCAAAACCGTAGCCCGGTAAATCGACCAGATACCAGTCCGTATTGATCAGAAAATGGTTGATTAATTGCGTTTTCCCGGGTGTCTGCGAGGTTTTAGCCAGCTTGTGCCGGGTGGTCAGCATGTTGATGAGCGACGACTTTCCGACGTTCGAGCGACCGATGAACGCGTATTCCGGTTTATCGGGCTTCGGGCAGCGGGTCGGGTCGGAGTTACTAATTATAAACTCAGCTTGTTTTACTTCCATAGTGGTTCAGAGAACAATTTAAAAAACCGTCTTCCAGCCGCAAAGTTCGTAAAGAATTGAGAAGAGTACTATTCTATCCCCATATTGCATCGATCACAACGACTTATAAATCGATATTTTTGCTTAAAATTGTACTACGAATGGGATCATTTCCGGGAACCGGGAAACCAATTAGAATCTATTCGTCGTTATTCTTTCATCTGAACGAACCGCATACCGAATTATGAAAAATACAAGTTTGCTATCTGTACTCGTTGCCCTGGCCCTGGTTTTGAATGCCTGCAACACCACCAGCACAAAATCGGAAGGAGAAAAAACGGCCGTTAGTGAAAGCGCGGCTCCGGCAGCGAGTGAAGCCCAAGCACCCCAATCGGAGGCTACGGCCAGTGCAGAACCGGGCATTCAATTTACGGATGCCGCCTGGAAAACCCACCTGGCCAAGGCAAAAGCCGAAAATAAACTGGTTTTTCTGGATGCCTACACCAGTTGGTGTGGTCCCTGCAAAATGCTGCAAAAAAATGTCTTTACCCAGCCAACCGTCGGCGACTTTTTCAACAAGGAATTTATCAATGTAAAAGTCGATATGGAAAAAGGTGAAGGCCCGGATTTAGCGTTGCAATACCCGCTGGATGGTTATCCCACACTGTTTTTCATCGACGGTGACGGCAAAGTTGTCAAGAAAGTGCTGGGGTATATTTCGCCGGAGGAATTATTGGCGATTGGCAAGGGCGTGAAAGGCGGAAACGCGCTTTAACCGCACGAACTTGTTGAAGCCCAAAAAAGCCGCAACGGATTTCGTTTGCGGCTTTTGTTTTACCGGCCAGGTTGACCCAAACCGCTTTAAATCAGTCGATAATGCATGGCCAAATCTTTCATGACGACCACATTATCTACTTTCAGCTTGTCAAAAATCCGGGCTTTGTGCGTGCCAACAGTCGACGTGTGAATGTTGAGCGTATCGGCGATGTAGCTGACGGATTTCCCCTTCACCAGATGATAGGCGATTTCCAGTTCCCGGTTCGATAACCGCCCAAACGGGTCCAATTCCTGGTTAAAGTGGCTATCCTCCACCATCTGATCCATCAGTTCGGAACAGACATAAAGTTTTCCAAACAAAATGCGGTGAACGGCTGTCAGAATTTCCGGGTCTTCGGCCTGTTTGCTGACGTATCCTTTGACTCCCAGTTGCAGATAGCGTTTGGCAAAAGCATATTCGGTCATGATGGTGAAAATCATGATCGGCAAATCCGGCGCCGTACTTCGGATGTTCTGGAGCAGGCTGAACGTATCGGTATTGGGCATGTTGATGTCCGTCACCATCAGGTGGTAGGTATTGTCCATAATTTTCCCAAAAGCCACACTACCGTTTTTGGCCTCATCAACCTCCATTGCACCGTATTGCTCCTTCAAAAGGAGACGAATGCCCGAACGCACAATGGAATGATCGTCTACAAGCAGGATCTTGTACATGGTTTTTCTGATCTAGTTCTTACCATCTGCCAGATAAGCTACCTCCACGGTTTCTTCTACGCATGATACCACCTTAGTGATTTGTTCACGGGTCAAATTAGAACCGGACGGCAAACATAAACCAGTCTTAAAGAGTCGATTAGATACACCGGATCCGTAATAGGGCAACCCGGCAAAAACGGGCTGCTGGTGCATTGGTTTCCACAAAGGCCGCGCTTCAATCCGCTTTTCGGCCAATGCCAGTCGAATAGCCTCACAGGTTATCCCCCCTGACAAATCCGGATCAACCGTGATGCAGGTTAACCAGCGGTTTGAAAAACAGGGGTCGGGTTCGGGCTGGAAAGCAAAGCCCGGCAGCTTGATTAAATGCTCGAAATAGTACGCGTAGTTGGCGCGTCGCTGCGCTACCCGGTCAGCTAGAATCCTCAATTGCCCCCGCCCGATTCCGGCACAGACGTTGCTGATACGGTAGTTGTAACCAATGGACGAATGCTGGTAATAAGGAGCCGGATCACGCGCTTGCGTAGCCAGAAACCGTGCCCTTTTAATCAGAGCCTCATCCTCCGACAGCAGCGCTCCACCTCCCGACGTCGTGATAATTTTATTCCCGTTAAATGACAAAACAGCTAACTTTCCAAAGCTCCCGCAGGGCTTATCATTGTATGTTGAACCAAATGACTCAGCCGCATCTTCAACCAACGGTACTTCATATTGATGGCATATTTTGAGCAGCGCATCGAGTTTGGCCGGCATACCGTAGAGGTTAACCACGATGACTGCTTTGGGGCGTTTTCCGCGCGCCAGGCGGTCTTTCAGTGCCATTTCGAGCGCATCCGGGCACATGTTCCAGGTATCGGCTTCACTGTCAATGAACACGGGGGTGGCTCCCTGATAGACAATCGGATTCGCACTGGCCGCAAAGGTAAACGACTGGCAGATCACTTCATCGCCCGGACTAACCCCCAACAATACCAGCGACAAATGCAAAGCTGATGTTCCGGACGACAACGCGGCAGCATGGGCCGCTCCGGTTTCGATGCACAGCTCCCGCTCGAACGCATCGATGTGTGGGCCAACTGGTGCGACCCAGTTCGCAGCAAAAGCTTCCTGAACATATTGGAGTTCGAGGTCACCGAGGTGGGGGGATGAAAGATAGATTTCTGGGATCATAAAAGTTTGTTATTTTTAATAATACGGGCAGGATTGCCAACAACAACTGCATAATCAGGAACCGGGCGGGTAACAACAGAACCTGCTCCGACGACGGCCCATTTACCAATGGCCAGATTGGGACAGATCACTGCGCCAGCCCCGATCAATGCACCGACATCTACCCGTATGCCACCGCATAAAACTGCGCCCGGAGCGATATGAACAAAATTACCCACCATACAATCATGATCGACGGATGCACCGGTATTGATAATGACATGATTCCCTATTAGGGTATCCACCTGTAGGATAGATCCATGCAACACAACACAACCTTCTCCCAGTTTTACCCCCGGATCAATTTGTGCCGATGGATGGACGGAAACTCCATACGCATGACTAATTCGTTGGGCAAGCCTACACCGAATGGCGTTATCACCAATGGCTATTATCAATTGATTATTTGTCTCATAATCCGCCCGGTAAGGGCCGATGACTGGAACATTCAACAGTTCTTTTTTTCGCACATCATCGTCAAAAATGGCTTCAACATCTGTTTGATTTCCCTGCAAACAACTGATAATTACCTTGGCATGGCCACTTGCTCCATATAACAACATGCTAACTTGTTCCTTTAAATTTTTCCATTGTAACTGAAGATGCCGACGAAATACCGTCAGACTTTAGCACTTTCTGAATAGTCATTGCCATGATTTTACAGTCCAGCCCTAGCGATCGATTGGTTACATACCATATATCGTATTCAAATTTTTTTTCCCATGATAAGGTGTTTCGGCCATTCACCTGCGCCCAACCCGTTATACCGGGTCGAACGCTGTGTCGCCTGCGCTGACGATCGGTATACAGAGGCAGGTATTCGACCAGCAACGGGCGGGGGCCAATCAGGCTCATTTCACCCTTCAGAACATTCCAGAGCTGTGGCAATTCATCCAGGGATGTTTTACGAACCAATCGGCCAATCGGCGTCAGGCGGTCGACATCGGGCAACAAGTGACCATCCGGAGCACACCGGTCGTTCATCGTTTTGAGTTTAACCAACCAAAAAATCTTTTCATTTCGACCAGGCCGGGCCTGGATAAAAAATGGATTACCGCCATTGGCAAGTGCCAGCGCAGGTAACAGCAAACACAGCGCAGGGAGCAGGGCCAGCAGGGCAATCGTTGATACGCTGATATCAATAAGACGTTTTCCGGCTTTCAGATACATTTTTAATAAGTTGTAATGATCTTCCGTCAATGTGCTAGTGAATGTCGCCGTACTGGTTCAGCGCTCAACACCTGGCTTTTTCAGAAGGGAAAGGCAGAAAACCGGCCGATTGCAACGCTTTTTCATATACCGCATACTTAGCCTTCCACACGTCTACCGGATCAAAATCACGGAGTACGCGCACCCGGGCATTCCGGCCATGCTCCCGAATTTTTTCCTTATTGTTCAGATAGAAACGGATCTGAGCGGCCAGACTAGCTGCCGAATAGGGCTCACAGAAAAGGCCGGTTTCATTTTCAACCACCGCATCGACTGTTCCCGTTACCCGACTGACAATTGACGGCACTTCCATAGCAGCCGCTTCCAGCACCACATTTCCAAATCCTTCCCGATACGTTGGCAACAGGAGAAAATCAAGCAAGGCATAATAGTATTCCACGTCCGGCACAAAACCGATCTGTCGCGCGCGGGTATCCCCTACCAACGCATCAATTATTTCTTTTTCGTGGCTAATTTCCAGTTCAGGTGGACCGATCAACAGCAGCGTAACATTCGGAAAATCTTCACGAATCATTTTCCAGGCCATTGCCAATTCAATGATGCCTTTGTCACGCGTCAAACGCCCTACAAACCCGACGACAGGCCCTTGCAGATCATGTGTCTGTTTGAGTCGCCATACCTTTTCCGAATCCAGCGTGGCAGGATTAAACCGATGGAGGGCATCTACACCATTGCAGCTTCCGTTGTGTGGCACCGTTACGGTTTTAGCTGGCACAATATGCTGATTCACGGCCTTTGTACGCAATGAATTGCTCACGGCCAATACATGAGTAGCGGCCTGGCACGATAACCGTTCCAGGCTCATCAACAACCACCGAATAGGCCCTTTCCGGCTCTCAAAAGGGAAACCGTGAATTTCGTAAACTCGGACGGGGACACCGGCTAATCGTGCTGCCAACATGGAAAGCAAGCCGGCTTTGGGTGTATTGCCGTGTACGATGACCGGTTTAATCCGTCGAAAAATTTGGTAAGTACGCCATAAACAAAACAGATCGTGTAACGGAGTCACACTCCTTGTGTAAGGAACTGTGTCATATCGAATTTGGTATCGTTCGGCAAATTCGGTTAATGTGCGGCCTCCTGAAGTAATTACATGTGTGGTCAAACAATATTTGTTCAATAAAGGAACCTGCCCTTCAATGAAAACCAAGGAAACCGGTACACTAAACGTCTGAACAAGGGTATGATTCCGGTTCATAGCATGTGTGTCAAATTGCGTTGAATCGATTGATTGAGTATTTTTTGAGCATCGTCCAGTTCCTGCATGGGTAATGGACGATTTCTCCTCATCAACAACCAGTCCTCCTGTTTAAAGAAACTGAATAAGGTATACAATGCATCTTTTAATCTGGTAGCGATCAAGACTTGTGTCATTTTTTGTATACCCAGTTTATGGCGGTATTGTCTTTTAAGAATAGATCGTATCTGCGCAGAGGAATGCAGGTATTTCTCTTTATAGGGTATACCGATTTCCCGGTAAAACAGCAAGGGACGGTCAATGACGGCAAATTGACTGGTCAAAAAAGTTCGCATCCAGAGTTCATAATCCTGAACTCGCGGAATTTGCTCATTGTAGGGATTTTTCAAAGACCAGCGACGACGGGTGAGAACCGCAGGATGGACAATAGGAAATCCTTTGACAGCTTCACCCAGCGTTTTAGGCATAGATGTTGATCCCCGGATACCCTGCAATTGGTTATTGAGGTCAATTGAATAGATAAACGAACTCACTAAATCTACCGTTCTATTCTCCTCCATAAAAGCAATTTGCATTTGCAGCCGGTCAATAGTCATAATATCGTCAGCATCCATGCGGGCGATATACGGACTTTTCGCCATCCGACAAATCTGATTGAGTCGGACGCTCTGACTACGGTTTTTACCATCCACAACGACTTTTATCCGGGCATCGCTAAAAGACCGGGCAATACCAACCGAGTTATCCGTCGACCCATCATCAACAATAAGCAATTCCCAATCTCTGAACGTTTGGTTCAGGACCGACTGTATGGCATCGGCCAAATAGGGAGCCGCGTTATAAACCGGTAAGCCGACAGTAACCATAGCCATAGAATCACCCCATCCTATTTAAAGTTGAATCCAGCCCGGATAAACCAGTTCATCCGACTTGATAAAAGTACCACGGTCATACACCCAATTCTTTGGAACAATGACCACTTTATTTATATGCTTGCTCAACCACGCAGCCCACCAGCTAAATGTGCTGTTGGGTATGATAAAATGATGGCAGAGCGTCATCAAGTGCAGGTATGTCGCGGCCCGTTCACCTGCATACTCATCGCCTACGAATACAGTAGGACCATTAAACCGAAGATGGGTCCGGCACCAATCAATATCGTCCGAAAACACATAGAAAGCTGGCTCGGTCACATGCGCCCGAATCATCCGTTCCGCTTGTTGGTAATATACTGTCTCAATAATATTATGACGCAAATTTGTCACAAAGTCACTCCGCCGTACGTGAACACAAACCGATTGTTTTTGCTGGATGTCTTCAGCCAATCCGTTTGCAAACGAAGGAATGGGCTTTGAAAATCGTAATTCGGCCTCCAACTCGTTTTCTACCGCCTGGAAATAGTGAACAGACTGCCAATAACCGTTTAAATACACATCTTTTCCTGCCTGCCCGATCCGAATGTCTTGCTGAAATGGTGTTTGCTCCTCCATATAGCGCAGTGGACCGCACTGAATATTTCGATTCAGAAACCGTTTCACGATCCGCACCGGCAAAAAACCGCTGGTGCCATACCTGCGCGAAATGAATGAAGTGGCCTCTACAGGGTGAATAGAAAGTATATCAAGGTCAAAATTTCTATAAACTATATTCTGTCCTGTCACTTTCCGATTCATCAGGAATTGTCGATCAACAACCAGGTCGGTTTGGTGCTGGTGCGCAAGGCTTCTGCCTAACGCATATTGAAATAGTTGATTTCCCAAACCACCTTTTAATTCAACAGCAATCATAAGGTTATCAATTTGTAGAGCAGCCTATACATCATTTTTCAGATGATTGGTTCTAATAAACATTCTTATGATTAGTAATTCAAAAATGAGAATGAATCCATTTATCCTGATTAATTCGTTGTTCATAAATGAAATAGCAATAGCATAGTTAATAAAACAGTAATATGAAACATATACTATATCCTTCGTTGCATTAGCTTTATTATGAATGTAAGCAGCTATGGCACCAAAAGAAATCGCAGAAAAGAATACGCCTGCCACACCTAAATCTAAAGTTGCAGCGTCCAGATATGTATAGACGTTGGTGTGGGGGATATAGGTATACTCCCGGATCAATGGTGGATAACGCTCAATTAAACCTATTTTTTTAAATATGTAGCTGATAAAATCAATACTGTACAAATTAATATCATAAAAAGATTTATCCGGATAATCACCATTTAATATCGTTTCATAGGCCTTTACCCCTCCAAATAAGTACAACTTAACCGTATTCAACAATTCTTCATCAATTCCAGTTACCAGTAATGTAACAATTACGATAGGGGATACGAGGTAAATAATTGTTAAATAGTAATTTTTGCCCGAAAATTTGAAGTAAATACTACTTGAAGTAAGTATAGTAATCGCCCATGACAATATTGGAGCTCTTGTAAGCGTAACCACACACGTAAATAGGCCAATAAAGCACACCATTAGTAAGGTTAGTTTACTTATAATCCTTTCCTTATATCCTAGCATAGCAAGAGGAATATAAATTATAAAGCATTTTGCAAAAAGTTGATAAAAAACAGTTGATTGCTCATCTAATAACTGCCTTCCTTCTACTCGCAATGCAATCAATCCAAGTTTGAAAAAATTCACTCCTCCAAGTAAGGTATACAAAGAAACAATATTAACCAGCAAGCTTGTAAATACTAAAATAAATAAGACTACCTTCAATTTATTTTTTCTTGGAGCAAAAACAACAGTAGTATATTTTATATTTTTTTGAACAAAAAAAGAAGGAATAAGAAACAAAATCCACGCCCCATACAATACAAATAAGGTTATAGGTTTAATACTATAAATTGGCCCGGAAAATTGAGAACCTATAATTAAAACAAACCATAGTAAAGAATAAATTTCTACATACCCCGTGTTACTCACTCTCCTTTTTATAATGTAAATAAGTCCAAAAATGGACAGTAAGAATAGTATGTTTAGGAAAAACACGATCATCATATCCTTATAAATTGGCAAAAACGCTCCCTGATTGATTTTATGAAAAATTCAAAAAGACGCATTTTTCTGATTATCCCTAAATTAAAACTTGAATAGTTGTGATATTTATTTAATAGATAGGCTTCACTATCAATAAAAAAATTAAAAGATTTTTTACTCAATTTTCCGCGCTGACTTCCGGTTGTTGCACCTTGAATATGGGGAACAATAACGCCACCGTGTAATAAGCATATTTTGCCTTCCCTGCGGATCTGTTCACCTAAGACGATCTCCTCCAGATATAAAAATGTCCCTTCATCCAATAATCCAATGTGGTGAAGGAAATCACTTTTCATCATGAATACAGCACCATTTATACTTTCCACAGGATATGTTTTTTCACTGTATGGAACCAAATCCCGGTATATAAAACGGTGATATCTTTGTCTTACAAACGGTAATCGGCGCAAAATTGGGCTATGGAAAACTATTAACCAACCAGGTGACAGGAGCCGTCTTACCTGAATTTGTAGGCGAACCGGGACTGAATTTGAAGTGGTGTGGACAAGTGGTGAAATTGCAACCGCTTCAGGATAGTTTTCTAATTCTGTACGTAACGCTCTAATTGTTCCTGGTTGTGTTAAAAAAGCATCACTATTAATGAATAAATAATTATCAGGATCAGGCAAATTCTTTATTCGGCCGCAACCACGATTATTACCAGCAGAAAACCCTGCATTAATTTGAGACCTTATTAAGAAAACGGAAGCAGGTAATTTTGACTTTAATTCTTGATAATTGCTTTCTAATGAACCATTGTCGACTACTACAATGTGGCAATCAGGTTCATTTTGCTGGAGTACATAATCAACACATTTTAGAGTAAGATCTACGGTGTTGTAATTCAGCATAACTACTCTAACTATCATAGGGAGTCAATAAATACGATAAATAAGTATAAAAAAGCGGTCATCACAACGTACAAATACCTTTCGATTTGTTTACATTTTAATTCTGGCCGAATAAAACACAATAGTATATCACTGACTGTATACCAACTATATGACATTAATGCTGACACAAATGCTATTGTAGTCAATGATACCCGGTTTGATACCAGCAGCCACATTATGGCTGTTATCAGGCTAAACACCAATATGGATATCATTAAAAAAATCTTCTGCTTCTGCAAAATCTTAAATATACTAAATTGAATTAGCTGTATTAATATATAGGGACCAATTGAACCTGCCAGATACGCCAAATATAGTGTCGAAGTAGAATAAGTTGGAATCAGTTTGTTAGCAATCCACTGCAACGGAATTATACTGATCAACAGAATAGAAAATAAAACCGAAACAACTTTTACTGACTTATCATAGTATACGTCAATAACCTTGTAATTAAGCGCCATTTTTTGCATTAAAAAATTACTTACTGACACGACCAGAGTTAAGACAACGTTCAGTAACGCTGAAGCAAATGCATAATAGCCAAACTCTGTTGCGGGATAATATCTTGAAACAAGTAATTTGTCAATGTTTTGAAATCCTAGAAAAAGAAGGCCGGTAAGCAAGATTGGAAATCCCAGGCCAACCGATTTCCTGAAAGCGTAGAAAAATTTCTTAAAATGGAAATCTCTAAAGTCCATCACGGGGCGTTGCTCTATCTCCCGGGATAGCAGATATACCATTGGAATTACCACCACAACCAATTGAATATTACTGAGTAAAATAAGATCGATTGTTGCCATATACCCGGCTCGGTACAATAAAATGCCAAGGCAAAAGGTAATCTGCCCAACCAAGCTCAACACGGCACCGTGGTAAAACTTCTGAGCGCGATTAAAGTACGATTGGATCAAACCGATACTATTCTGCAGTAATATTTGATTCGCCAAGCAAATACTGTTTGTTAAAGAAATTTTTATCTGAGGAACTAGCTGGCTGTGCAATACGAGAACAACAATACCATAGAGTACGGTTTGCTGAATAAAAAAGTATGCAAAATCGCGTTTGGCAGAAATCTGCCAGTCTGATTGATCGCTAAAAATCCAGTTAATGTTAATCCCGTCGGCAAACCCAAAATGGAGAAAACCAGAAAATGATGCGATCATTAAAAATAAACGCCACGACCCGTATTGATCTGGAGTAATCTGTTCAGCCAAAAGATAATTAATGAATAACGTAACAAGAATACTGAAGCCTGTCAAGGCGATTAATTTGACAGGTGTTGAATCTCGATCCGATAACGCTATTTTTCTTACAATCCCAGCTAGCACGCGTTCTTCCTTTACAACCGGCTATCCACTTTATCCTTGTCCAACAACCCCTTCAGATCATAAATAACGGTTTTATCGGTCCGTAAAGCCGGGTAATTCAGTTCCCGGAACGGTTCATGCGCCACCGCCATAACGATGCCGTCATAACGACCGTTGGGCTGGCTGATCAGCCGAAAACCGTACTCCTTTTCAACCTCATCAGCATTGGCCCACGGATCGTGTACTTCGACCTGAATGCCATATTCGACCAACTCCCGGTAAATATCGATGACCCGTGAATTGCGGATGTCGGGGCAGTTTTCTTTAAAGGTTATGCCCAACAACAAAACGCGCGAACCATTGATCGTATGCCCTTTCCGGATCATGAGTTTTACCAGTTTGCTGGCAACAAACACGCCCATGTTGTCATTGATGCGCCGTCCGGACAAAATTACCTGCGGGTAGTAGCCCAGACTTTCGGCCTTGTGAGCCAGGTAATATGGGTCCACCCCAATGCAGTGCCCTCCTACCAGGCCCGGCTTGAATTTCAGAAAATTCCATTTGGTTCCGGCGGCTTCCAAAACTTCCAGGGTGTCGATCCCCATTCGATCAAACATCAGCGCCAGTTCATTGACAAACGAAATGTTGACATCGCGCTGGGCATTTTCAATGGCTTTGCTGGCTTCAGCCACTTTGATCGACGTGGCCCTGTGGGTACCCGCCCCGATAATCGATGCGTATAACTGATCCACGACAAGGGCGGTTTCCGGCGTCGAGCCAGAGGTGACTTTCCGGATGGTGGTCAGCGTATGAACCTTGTCGCCCGGATTAATCCGTTCCGGTGAGTAACCGCAATAAAAATCGACGTTGTAAACCAAACCAGACCCTTTTTCAAGAACCGGCACGCATTCCTCTTCCGTACAGCCCGGATAAACCGTCGACTCATAAATGACCAAATCTCCTTTTTTCAGTACCTTTCCAAGGTCGCGTGTTGCCCCCAGCAAAGGTCTTAAATCCGGTTTTTTATAGGCATCGACAGGGGTTGGAACCGTCACAATATAAACCGTACAGCCGGCAATGTCTTCCAGATTGGATGAAAACCGCAGGCGGTTCGTTTGCCGAAGGGTCGTCTCATCCGTCTCCCGGGTTCGGTCATAACCGCCATGTAATTCGTCGATTCTGCGCTCATCGATGTCATACCCTACAACGTCGTATTGCTTACCAAATTCCAGTGCCAGTGGTAAGCCCACATACCCTAAACCAACGATTGCAATCCGTACCGAATCCATCATTTTATAGTCTCGCTTATCTTTCTATTGACAGAGGTTGCCAATCTATGTGTCGTACCAGTGCAATCCCTATACCAAAAAGGCAACCCATCAAAACCGCCACCAACACCATGATGGTTCGGCGCGGTTCGCTCCGTTTGGTCGGAACCTGGGCAGGCTCCAGCATTTTCAAAATAGGCGTCTCTTCCTGTATTTTGATCCGGGTTTGTTCATATTGCTGGGTAATGTTACTGTATAAACCCTGCGCTAATTCAAATTCTGCCTGCAAACGGCGCTCTTCAATGGTTCCGATCTCCGTTACCATATACCGGTGCTGGTCCTTGTAAGCCGACAGATTGACCATGGCCCGGTCATACCGTTGTTTGGCTTCCCGAAATCGTTCCGAAAGAAATTTCAGATCGGAGCGGGCTTTTTCAGTCCGGTAATGAATGACGTAGCGGGTCAAATAATCGATTGCCAGTTGACTGACCTGAGCCGCCACTTCGGCATCCGGCATTTTTACCCGAATAATGATAACGCCGGATTGCTTATCTAAATCGGACAAAATGCGCTCCTTCGTATCCTTAATCAACTCCTCCTGATCCCGCGTTAGACGCAGCGCCTGCCGGTCGTCAATCGATTGAGGAACCGTCAACGGCTTCTTGTCAAAAAACCGATCCGTCCACGAAAAAGACTCCTGAGTCAGGAAAGCTGCCAGGGTAGAATATTTACTTTTTTTAACCGTTGTGATGGGCTGATTCAGCAAATATAAAATGAAAGGCGTGCTTTTCAGCACATCCGGATAGAGATCCGGCCGAATGGCTTCTGTGTTGCTAACCCCTTCCAGGTTAATCCCCGCCAATTCCGCTAAGGCACCAAACCGCTTTAAATTCAAGGCCGACCGCGCCTGCAATTCCGGCATCACCCGCACCTCCGATGTATATTCAAAAGGACTCAGTAAGGCCATGATAACCCCAGCGACCCCAAATAAAAAAGCGATAAGCACAACATAGGCCTTTTGGTGCCACACCGCCATCAAAGCCCACTCGGGATCCAGGTGTGAAGGTTGCCGGATATTCCGAGCCTCGATCGGCGGTAAAGTTATATACTTTTTCATTAAAATAGCCGAATAATGGTCAACACCACCGCTGCCAGTGATGTAATGCCCGTCATCACGGCCACCCGCTCGGGAGCCGACAGTTTACTCTCCGATCGGGGCGGTCGAACCGGCACCATGATATCCATTCCGGGTTCCGGGTTCGGGTAAAACCGTAGTCCCAGAAACTCTTTGGTACGTTTCACGTTTCCATTCGCGTATACCACATACACTTTTTTGCGGAACGCTTTGGATGTGAAGCCTCCTGAGCCGCTGATGTACGATTTAATCGACCTGGACTGATTGAAATCAATAACCGCCGGATTGAGTACTTCGCCCCGTATGCGTACCAATTCTGTTTTTCTGGGAATGTGAATAGAATCTCCCTTCAGCAGAAGCAGATTTCCCGTGTCAGAGGGTCTATTAATAATCTCCTGAATATCAACTGATATAAGCTCTCCATTGCGAACAAACCGGGTTGCTTTCAGATACGCTTCCGGACGAAGCCCCCCGGCACGAGCAATCAATTCCGTAATGCGCTCCGATTTGTCGCGGATCGGATACTGGCCGGGATAAGGAATTTCGCCGGTAATGGTGACGGATTTCTGAAATTCATACCGGGGCAATGTTCGCACAAACACCTCATCGAACGGAAAAAGCACAAACCGGGCGTCTGCTTCGGTGAGTTTGAGTTGATCGTTCAGTTCAAACTGAAAAAGCCGGATACTTTGGTTACCAGGCAGGTCGCTGGTGTCTTTCCGGACCCGTCGGGCAATTTCGATTCGGGTGGAAGTTGCTCCATCGGAAAAACCACCCGCCAGAATAATCAGGCTGGCGACGCTCATGCTGTCGGCATAATCAAACACGTTGGGTTTATTGACAGCGCCATGAATACGCACGGTTCGGCGTTCCCTTAATTCGCCGTAAGAGGCCACCGAAACAACGTCTTCCCGCTGAAGGCTGATGTCATTGATTTCTCCGCGCATCAGTTTACCCAAATCAACCGCGATGAGTTCAGGGTCCAGATTATCCCGCAGCCGCCGGATCGTTGCCCGGTTCAGAAACGCATCTTCCCGCAATCCCTCAGCAGTGGCCAGCAATTGCCGCAAAGTGGGGCTGTTCTGCAACGCGTAAACCCCGGGCCGAAATACCGCCCCGCTGATCGTCACCCGGTTTTCGTAGCGATTGAGAATAGCCCCCACGGAATACACATCACCACGCTGGGGCACAAAAGACGGTATATCAGCGGAGGGAATCGTCACGATTTGCCGTTCTTTGGCCGTATTACGGTGCAAGGTCATTGACGCTGCGTACGCTTTGTCCGTCAAGCCACCCGCAAAAGCCAGCACATTCTTCAGTAATTCCCCGCTCCGAACTTCGTAAATAGCCGGTTGTTTCACTTCACCCGTCAGCTCAATCCGCGTATCGTAGTGGTTTACAAAAACGATGTCCTGATCCTGCAGCCTGATGTTGTCTTTCTGATCGGCGCGAAGTAAAAAGTCGTATACATCCAGCGTGCGAATCAGCCGGTTCCCCCGGTAAACGCGAATGTCACGAAACGAACCCCGATCAGGGTCAGGTCCTCCGGCCACATAAAGCGCATTGAATACCGTTGCCAGCGAAGACAACGTATACGTTCCGGGTTGCACAACCTGCCCGAGCAGCGTCACTTTAATACTTCGGATACTCCCCAGGCTAATGGTCGCAAAAACGCCACTTCCTTTGGCATTCAAACCGGAATACACCTGACGCAGCCGTCCGACAATCCGTTGTTCGGCTTGCTCGATGGTCAATCCGTTGACGTAAACCGGGCTTAAATTTTCTAATTTGATGGCTCCCTCCGGACTGACTTTGACCCGGTAATTCTGCTGTGCGTTCCCGTATACGTCGATGATCAGCTCATCTTCCGGGCCAATCTGGTAGTTCCTCGGAGTAGGAATCCGCAGGTTGGGTTCAAAAGTCAGATTAGCGGACGAAAACAGGCTGGTTCCGAAAACCGGTGATTGACGCCTGACGGTGTCTTCACGCGAAGCTGAAACCGTACTGAGAGCCGCTTTATCGCTCTGCTCACGACCAACCTGAGCAGGCATTGATGGAGTCTGAGCCGGTGTTCGCTCCAGGGCATTGATGCGCTCCCGCATTTTTTTTACATCGGTCGGTGTGTAACCACGCGACGCGGCCACTTGCTCAATCTGGGTTTCGGATAAACCGCTGTTCTTCGCTTGCCCGACAAACTGGCGAACCTGCTCATCCGTCAATTCGCTCACCTTTTGCGCAAAGGCTGGCGTTGTACTGGTGAATAAATGAAATAAAATGAACAGGCCCATCGTCTGGCCCAATACGCTACGTTTCTTCGTACCGATTAAATGCACGTTGTGAATAATTGAATGACTGAAATACTGCGCCAAAGAAAAAAGGCGAAGATTAAAATTCGGCAAGTAGACACTAAGTACCTCATGATGAACAGGATACTGACGGAAAGACAGCCGGTTTTTCTCCCGATCCGTTCTCCCCCAGGTCTCCCTTTGATAACCGACTCTATTGAGACGCAAAAAGCCCCGAAAGGTTACACCTTCGGGGCTTTTTTTATTGTTTTTTAAACGAATCCTTACGGAACCAGGCGCAGTTCAACCCGGCGGTTTTTCGTCAGACCGGCACGGGAGTTGTCACCGATGGGTTTGAACGATCCGAAGTAGTCGATGATAATGCGGTTGGCATCATTCAGGCCTTGTTTCACCAGGTAGTTCTTGACGGCTTCAACACGACGGCGCGACAGCGCGATGTTGTACCGGTCAGAAGCACGGCGGTCAGCGTGACCCGACAGTTGCAGGCGGCATTGCGTTTTGTTCAGCAATTCAACCACTTTGTTCAGCATGTCGTAGTACTGCGGCTTAATGATGTTTTTATCAGTGTCGAAAGCGACGTTGGTCAGGATTTCGGCACAGGCAATACCCGGCAGAGCAGCACTTACGTACTTATCGAAGTCGATGGCTTCACCCGCACCGGAGACGATGCTACCAGCCGGCGTGTTAGGCTGACGGTCGAAGTAATCCGAAACACCGTCATTATCCGTATCCATCAGCAAACGGGGGTCGATGTCTTTAGGCCGGTTGGCTTTTGCTACCGAGTCGATTTGCTCCAGCGTCAGGATGACCGGCGGTTTGATCAGGTTGCGAGGATCGGTCCAACGGAGGTGATATGTCCCTTTGGTGGTATCATACTCGTATTTGCCGTTCACTTTCTGAACCTTAATCGCGTTTTTGCCTAGTTTGTAGGTAACCGATACGGCTGCGTAACCCCACTTGTCCAGATTCGATTCTCCTTTCCGTTCGAAAGCGTTGTCAAATTGTCCGCGGGTACCGAACTGATCGAAATAGCTGGAGCTGTTTCCGCCAATGGTAGCATCAAGCCGGTCGGTGTTGACGTTTGAAAACCGGAAGTCCAGACCCACATCGAAACGGGAGCTTACTTCGTAGTTAACGGCCAGACCAACAGGAATCACCCAGTCTTTTTCGTATTTGGCCTCACGCAGGATGCCATCGCCATTGTTGGTTTTGGTCCAGCGACGCACACGGCCGGTTCCTAATTCGTAGGCGGTTGACTTAAAGAACATGACACCCAAACCGGTGTAGGCATCAACCTTCCAGCGCTTCATTTTATTAATACCAAACAGCAGACTTTTCAGGTTCACACTTCCCGTCAGGTCGGTTTGGATGAAGTTTGATCGAAAATAAGAATAATACAGCCGGCGCTTCATACCGACTAAATTACCGAATTGCCCATCGAGCTGGAGGCCAAACAGGTGAGACAATTGCTTCCCGACGGCCACGCCAAAGAACGCCGACTTACGTTCGTTGTAGCTGTCAAATCCGGTTTTCGAAACCGGATAGAAGTCATATTCCCTCAGGTCTCCAAAGAATTGAGTGGGTCCGCCCATGACAGAAACTGACCAGGTGTTCAGTTTTGCAGGACCTTCATACGAGGCTTTCGGGTTATACTGGGCACTGGCACCTGTCGCTGCCAGAAGAGCCAGTCCCATTGCCCTTACGAACAGGGATACTTTTTTCATACTTATCAGGTTATTGTTTGACAGTTAATAAACCATTGAGTGTGGTGAAACAACTTGTGTCGGTTACTTTAGCCGGTCGTTTTATGCAACTTTCAACGCTTTGCCGCAAAACTATAGATTTTCGCTTAGTTTACAAACAAGACACTGGTAGTTTACAAACAAGTTACCGTCCGCTTTGTTCAATTCATAGGGTTTCGTTTTACCGGCACAAGAAAAACAGGATTTGGCTACCATCAAAGGCGTTGCATCAGTTTTTTTGTCATATTTGCTTTCCATTTCACGAAATTACCGGTATTGATCTCCTGCCGGGCCTCTTTCACTAACCATAAATAAAAGGTAAGGTTTTGAAGACTCGCAATTTGTGCCCCTAAAATTTCTTCAGACTTGATTAAGTGCCTTAAATACGCCTTAGAGTAACATGTTCCGGCATATCCGCCCAGTTCCGCGTCGATCGGGCTAAAATCATCTTTCCACCGTTCATTCTTGATATTAATGATTCCCTGGGTGGTATACAGAACCCCATGCCGGGCATTCCGCGTGGGCATCACACAGTCGAACATATCGATGCCCAGGGCGATGGCTTCGAGGATGTTTTCGGGCGTTCCAACGCCCATCAGATACCGGGGTTTATCAGACGGCAGAATGGCGTTGACCTGCTCGATGGTTGTATACATTTCTTCCGCCGGTTCGCCCACCGCCAGCCCGCCGATGGCGTTTCCGTCCCGTTGTTGTTCGGCCACAAATTCGGCCGACTGCTGCCGGAGGTCCTTGTACGTACTGCCCTGAACGATAGGAAATAAGGTTTGCTGATAGCCATATTTCCCTTCCGTGGCGTCAAACCGGTCAATGCAGCGGGTCAGCCAGCGGTGGGTCATTTCCATCGACGCCCGGGCGTAGCCATACTCGCACGGATACGGTGTGCATTCGTCGAACGCCATAATGATGTCGGCCCCAATGATTCGTTGAATATCCATGACGCTCTCCGGCGTAAACACATGTTTGGAACCGTCGATGTGCGACTTGAACGTGACGCCCTCCTCTTTTATTTTCCGGGTGTTGGACAATGAATACACCTGATACCCTCCGCTGTCGGTCAGAATCGGGCGCTCCCAGCCGTTAAACCGGTGCAGTCCACCGGCTTTCTCCAGCGTATCGAGGCCAGGGCGCAAATACAAATGGTAGGTGTTTCCCAGAATAATTTCCGCTTTGACGTCCGCTACCAATTCGCGCTGGTGAACCGCTTTCACCGTTCCAGCCGTTCCTACGGGCATAAAAATGGGCGTCTCGATCAACCCGTGGTCGGTGGTGAGGAGTCCCGTTCGCGCCTTTGAGTGGGGGTCGGTTGCCTGTAGGGTAAATTGCATGATGGGTCGCTTTACGATCTTTTACCTGCAAAGGTGGAAAGTCCGGCGACCAAAATCAAAATATGTATATTTGCCATCGTATTCCAATTTGGCCTCGCGGCCCTTTATTTCCGTCGTTTCGTGGTCTTTATCGTGCTGGTTGTGTGTTTATTATCCGTAGGCATACAACTTCTTTATATTCTTGGTATTTTTTCCCGACTGGCTTTCTATTCCGACCCGGACGAAAGCGGGTCGTCGGACGGTGCGGCTTCGCTCCCGCTGGTAGCCAGTCCTCCCGCCGTCGATCCGCCGGTGAGCATCATCGTGTGTGCGTGGAATGAACTGGAAAACCTGCGGACGTTGCTGCCCCTGCTCGACGACCAGATCTATCCGGATTTTGAAGTGCTGGTGATGGACGACCGGTCGAGCGATGGCACGAAAGAGTTTCTGGAAAAATCTGCCGACCGCTTCGAGCACGTCCGGGTCATCCGGATCGACCGGGAACATGATCATGTGACACCCAAAAAATACGCCCTGACCACCGGTATTCGCAGTGCCGCCCACGACCTCATTCTGCTGACCGACGCCGACTGCCAACCCGCGGGCGATTACTGGCTGGCGGGCATGGTGACGCAACTGGATCGACCGAACAAAGAAATTGTGCTGGGCTTTGGCCCCTACAAACGCCGGAAAAAGCACGGCTGGATCAACCGGCTCATCCGCTACGAAACCCTGTTTACGGCGGTTCAGTACCTCTCGATGGCGCTGGTGGGACTGCCGTATATGGGCGTGGGGCGAAATCTGATGTACCGGCGGCAATTATTTCTGGAAAACAAGGGGTTTTATTCGCACATCCGGGTGTTGGGGGGCGACGACGATTTGTTTATCAACGAAGTAGCCACCGCCCGAAACGTTGCAATTAGTGTGCATCCGGCTACCTTTACGTATTCGAAGCCGAAGGAGACCTTTGCCGAATGGTGGCACCAGAAACAGCGGCATTTGTCGGTGGGCAAGCATTACAAAACCCGCAACAAATTCCTGCTGGGGCTTTTGTCCCTCTCCCACGTGCTAACCTGGCTAACGGGGCCCATCATCGGTTTGATCACCTTGATTACGGTTTTGCAATCCGGTTTGTCCGGTATGCTGAACCAACCCGACGGCCAACTGTTGCTCATCGCCAGCGGATTGTTTGGATTCCGGCTTCTGGTCTTCTGGGCCATCGTCGGGCGGATCAGCTACCGGCTGGGCCATACCGTCGACTGGATGGCCATACCGGTTCTGGATTTGACGATGGGAATTTATTACGGCATCATGGGCGTTGTCACCCTGCGGCCACGGCGTAAAAACCGCATTATGAAGTGGAAATAGAATGATGAATGATGAACGATGGATGATGAATGACTGGCACAACTGGCCTTCATCGTCCACCGTTCATCATTCATCGTTCATAATTCATACCTACTTTTGGACCTGATTAAAAAATACTTTCCCGACTTAAGTGCGCGGCAACTGGAGCAGTTTGCGGCTTTGGATGACTTGTACCGGCACTGGAACGCCCAGATCAACGTCATCTCGCGGCAGGACATCGACTCACTGTATGAGAAACACGTGCTGCATTCGCTCGGCATTGCCAAAGTCATCCAGTTTGTACCCGGCACCGAAATTCTGGACGTCGGCACCGGGGGCGGTTTTCCGGGGATTCCGCTGGCGATTCTGTTTCCGCTCGTCGATTTCCATCTGGTCGACAGCATTGGCAAAAAAATCAAAGTGGTAACGGAAATCAGTTCGGCGCTGGGCCTCACCAACGTGAAGGCGGAGCAGGCCCGGGTGGAGCACCTGGAATCCACCTATGATTTTGTGGTCAGCCGGGCAGTGACGCGCCTGCAACCGTTTCTTGGCTGGGTGCGCTACAAGATTCTGAAAACCGGCAACAATAAACTTCGGAATGGGGTTTTGTACCTAAAAGGCGGGGATGTCAGCGAAGAGTTGGCGGAAGTAAAGGAGAAGCACCGGATTTACGAATTATCCACGTATTTTGACGAACCGTTTTTCGAAACCAAGAAGGTCATTTATCTACCCAAATAATCGTTCAACAGTTGGGGCGTTCCCGACGCAAAGGCTATGGCAGAAGTTTTCAAATCCAGCGGTTTCAAAGACCCCATCAACCGCGACGTTGTTGAATTCAACGACAAGGGAGTAACATTCCGCGTCAACAAATTGATTGGCGGCACCGACAGTTTTGTTTTTTACGGCGATATTTCGGGCGTAGAGATCGATAACGGACTGTTTTTTTCCACGATCCGGATCATTCCACGAGCCCGGCCCGAAATTATCATCAAGAATTTTACGCGGGGTGACGCCCGCCAGATCAAGGAGTTAATTCTGACGCGGGTGCCGACATTGGGCTCTTCGGCGGTCTAAAGCGAAAGTTCTTGTGGATTTTTGCAAAAAATGTTTGCAAGAGTTCTTCCGGACACTTACTTTTGCACCCACAAAACACTCCCGAATAGCTCAGTCGGTTAGAGCATCTGACTGTTAATCAGAGGGTCGCTGGTTCGAGCCCAGCTTCGGGAGCCTGATTACCAAGCACTTACGAGATAAAACTTGTAAGTGCTTTTTTATTTGCACAAGATTTGCACAAGGATTCCAGCGAACACAGGATGTATTCAAAAACTTATAGGTACAGCGGATTGACTTTTTGAATTCATCAGTACCGGAATTTCGCCACACCCTATTAGCGAATGCGTTTTTTAATCTTCTGCCGGTTATGCTCCCTGATTGCCTTCTGCTCCTGCATCAGCCGCTTAATCTCTTTTTCGTCATCAGTAATATTTGGGGAGATTAATTCTTCATTTTCAAAAAAATGCCGTGCGGTTGTTTGTTGCTGACCAGTTTCTGCTTTGACAGGTTTATTCTGGTCAATCAATTCCTTCCCCGATTGCATAAAGTCTTTCAGTTTTTCCTGATACTGTTTGTTATCCGGCTCCGGGCTTGGTTTGCTTGTTTCCTCTCGGTTGACTGCAAATTGCTCCGCTACCCTTTGTTGCCTCTGTCGGCTCTGCGCACTTTGTGACTCCGTGATAATATCCTGTTTCAAGTCTCTCTTATCATCCACTAATTGTGGAGCATCTTCATGGGCTGCAATCTCGTCTGCTTTGCCCGTTAATTCGTCGGCGTTTAGGAAATACTCCCCTGCCCGTCTCTTTTTCTTTTCAAGGCTGTCATTTTGTTCCGTCTCCTCCGTCATGCCCTGCCCCGACTGAATAAATTCATCGGCCAGATTTCTCATTTTCTTCTGGCTTTCGATTTCCGGGCTTTCTATCGTTGCATCCTGTTTATTGTTCCAAAACGCCGATGCCGTGCGAACGGCTTTATCATGATCGGTATCCCTTTGCTGTTCGGCTTTGCCGGAATCGCTACTGCCTTCCCTCTTTTGCCGCATGAGTTCAATAGCCTCTTTTTCAGGAATGAGTTTTTCATTCCGCAACCGCCCGCGAACGTCCTTTATCCGTACGCCTTTTAGCTGCCGCACCAGGTCAAATGACCGACCATTCTCGTCCACAACCATAAACGGATGGCGCGGTACTCCTTCGGCCAACAGATAACCATTAGCATGAACGGCGCGAACAAAGTCTTTGCCAGTTTCCGTCTGATTCCAGAAGTCCGTCAAAGCTTCTTTCAACTCTGGCCGGTGCTTATTCCGGTGTGGGGTCGGCTGGTGCTCAAAGACGCGCTCCATTTCCTTACGGGCGCGGTCCTGGGCTAACCGACTGAAACTATCAGAAATTACCTTCCCCGTTTTATGGTCGTAGCGTTCCCAGACCACATGCGCGTGGGTCCGGCCTTTTTTGGTATGCAGGACGATTACACGACGCTGCTCATCGAGCCCTAATTGTTTCCCTAAAATATCCGCAGCCTTGAGCCAGTCTTTGGTCGCCATGCCGCGGTCTTCGCTGTAAGCGGGATTGATCTGGGCGTGATAAAGCCCTTTGTTGCTTTTGGTCAATTCGCTGGTCAGGGACATGCTTTGCAGGGTTTGATTGAGATAATCAGCCTTGGCATTCAAGCGTCCGGCAACCTCCACAATCTGGACATTTTCATTGGCCTCACCGGAGATGAGGTAGTGCGCTAATTGCTTGCCATTGCCCCGTGTGTTGCCTCTAATGACCATGTTCCAATAAGTTCAGGACCTGGGTGGTCAATCCATCTAAATCGGCAATGGTCTTGGTAATGTCTTCCGAGTTTACCCCTGCCAGTTGACCACTTGCTTTATAGTAATTAAGCGCATGGGCAATCTGGTTGACATTGCTCCCGATCTTACCGAGCTCGGCCATCAGCTTAAGCAATGTCTCACGGTCGGGTGGAGGAACACGACGCAAAGGCGCACTCGCGATCGTTTTGAGACGCATGAAATCGCTGGGCGTATAGCCCGCATCGGCAGCCTGTTGCCAGATCTGGCGTTTCTCGATGGAGGTGACCCGAACGCGGATCGTCAGGTTGCGTTTGGCATCCGTGTCCTTTTGTGGTCGTGCCATGTGTGCGAATTTTTCAGGAGGGTTAAGGGAGGAGTTTTCCGCCCTTACAAGCAGGGTTTATTGATACGAAACGATAGTTTTTGTAGCTACAAACCACGTCTTGCAACACTCACCCGAAGATACGGAAACCTACTGGTTTTCAGTCGGCACTGCTTTTATTTTTTAGGGGCGATTTCTCTGTAAATACGGGAAAATTCCCGTTGGGATTGCCCGGCACTTTTACTACGTTGGGCGCAAATCGTACTTGATTTACCCTATCCCCGATGAACCCCGAAGAAACCGAAGAGCTAACAGAGGACGGCCCGGCCAAGAACTGGTTTGGCGTTACCTCCCAGGAAATCGACTACCTGTTCCGTTTCAAAACGAACTCCGGCGCGTTCAATAAATTTATCATGATCCTGATCGGCATAATTTTTTCGCCGGTTACCCTGGCCGGAGCATTAATAGGCTTCGCCCATGCCTATAACCGTTTTATGAGGCCCTTGGCGGAATATCCGCTGCTACATCCTCTTCGACCTATTGTCCGGTTTGCGATGTTCGTAGGTGCCATTCTAATCTGGGTGGCCTTATTTCTACTGATCATCAGCCTGTTTCAATTTGGTGCCCTGATGGGGATGACGGGTCCCTTCTTTCTGGGTTATGTAGCTTTCAATCTGTTTTTTACGGTCATAGTCTTTTTCGCCTTTCGGCGCTGGCAGATCGGCATCAACAATATGCTAGTCGAAGGAAACCGGTTTGGCTCCGCCCGTTTTGCCCGACCCGACGAACTCGACCCGTACCGGCATGGACAAGGGTTGTATATTGGTGGTGGGTTTGTGTTCAAAGATAAAGGCCACATCCTAACGGTCGCCGGTACGCGGGGTGGCAAAGGCACTAACCTGATTATCCCCAATCTTTTAGGTCTGGGCGGTTATAGCGGCTCCTGGGTCGTGATCGACCCGAAAGGCGAAAATGCCGCGATCACGGCACGGTATCAGCGCGAGAGTGGCCGCCAGGTTGTTATTCTCAACCCATGGGATTTGCTGGCTGAAAATGTTGGACAGGCCGAATCGTATAATCCATTGGATATTTTGGCCGATACCAGCAGTATCCATCTGGTTGATGACGCGCATATGATCGCGGAAATGCTCGTGCCCGTCGAGCGCGGAGATAAAAACAAGTTCTTTACCGATACGGCACGTTCGGTTGTCACGGGCCTTATCATGCAAATCGCCACAACGCAGGAAGGCGACGACCGGACACTGACGACTTTATGGCGATGGGCAAGATTAGCCGGAGATGATTGGGATCAATTGATCGCTCGAATGCGGCTGAATTCTGATCCAGTTAATGGTGAGATTGTCCGGAATTCCGGCAACGAAATAGTCAAGCTGATGGAAGCGGGAGAAGAAACGTTTGGTAGTATTTTATCGTCTGTATTACAAGCAACCGATTTTTTGAAATCACCTTCCCTACAAAAGTCCCTGCGTTCTGGTTACGACCCAACGACGTTATCCAACGGTGACACAGCACTTTATATCATCATTCCAGCCGACAAACTGCAAAGCCATGCACGATGGCTACGGCTGATTACCACAACGACCTTACGGGCTGTGGTGAGAAAGCCAAATAAGCGCGTAACTTTTCTATTGGATGAATTTGCAGCTTTGGGATATTTGCCTGAAATTGAGACCGCTTTAAGTACCTATGCCGGTTTTGAAATCACAGTCTGGCCAATTTTGCAATCGCTTATTCAATTGCAGGGGTTATATGGCGAGAATTGGGAGACATTTACTGCCAATACTGCTATCCGGCAGTTTTTTACTATTAATGATAATTTTACGGCAAATTATGTGAGCGCGGCTATAGGTCAAACTTCGCATGTCATTACTACACGTAGCTGGTTCGGTGTTCAGGATGCTAATGCTAATCAGAGGCCACTTGTAACACCTGATGAAATACGACGTGGATCGGCAGATAATATTTTTGCGTTCCTAGGTGGATTACCACCTACAATATTTGCCAAACGCCCTTATTATCAAATATCTGAACTCTTAGAGAAAACAGAGAAAAATCCATATTTTAAATAATTCATTTGATGATTGTTTAATCCAATTGGAGTTATATATTCTAAAAGAACTCCTCATAAAAGACCCAATTATAATGGTTAAGCTGACGAATAAAGGAAGGACATTAAAAAACTTACAAGATAAAGTAAAATACGGCTACATAGCGAAACCATTTATATTTAGCATTAAATCATGGAAAAAGGATTCAAAGAAAATAATATCCAAAATAGAAACTTTATTTGATAGTAAAATAATAATAAGGAGTAGTGCTTGGAGTGAAGATAATTACAATACTAGCCTCGCAGGATTTTTCACAACCGTAAAAAACGTTGATGTAAAAGACAAGTATAAAATTCAAACCGCAATTGAAGATGTAATTGAAAGCTATCAAAAAATAGAACAAGATCTGGATAAACAAGAAATACTTGTTCAAAAAGAAATATCCAATGTAGAAATAAGCGGTGTTGTCCTATCAAGAGACATAAGTTCTAACTCTCCATACTTTGTAATAAATTACGAAAAAGGCTCAACTGACCTTATTACATCGGGTTTTACTAAAAAACCAACTTTAATTAAAATAGCCAGAAATATTCAAATAGATAATTTGTCTGGAAATATAAAAAAGATAATGCAGATGACTCTCGAGCTTGAGGCCATAACTAATTGCCAACTATTGGATATAGAATTTGCGGTATTTGAAAATAATATATATATATTTCAAGTAAGGAAGATTTCCAGTATCAAAAGATATGATATTAAATTAGACAAAAAGGTGTTTGAAGCAATTAAAACAATAGAGAAAAAATTTAAAAGCTTTTCAAAACCACAGCATGGATTGTATGGTAATCAGGCAATATTTGGTAACATGCCTGATTGGAATCCAGCTGAAATAATTGGAACAACACCGAAACCTTTAGCCTATTCGCTTTATGATTATATATTCATGAAGAGTTCGTGGAGGAATGGAAGGGGAGAAATCGGATATTATAATCCTCCTCATTCGCTGATGGCTAATTTTTCCGGAAAACCATACATAGACGTAAGAGCTGACTTTAATTCATTAATTCCCAAATCAATAACTTCTACAACTGCAAACAAATTGATAAATTACTATATTAATAAACTAATTAATAACCCTGAATTTCACGATAAAGTTGAGTTTGAAATAGTAGAGTCATGCTTCACACTATTGACTGATAATTTTCTAAAGAGCTTAGAAAAAAATGGTTTCGATGAAAATGAAATAGACTTTATCGAAAAAGAACTATTAACTTTAACAAATTTCAGCATTAAACAATCAAGTCAATTGGATCAAATTTTTAAAGATAGATTTGAGTTATTAGATAAGGTAAATTATGATTTAATTATAAATTCTACTGTAAAAACGATATACAACCAATGCCAAACTATAGCATATATTTTAGAAGTATGTATCCAAAATGGTGCGATTCCTTTTTCTTATTTTGTCCGGAAAGCCTTTATAGGGTTGGATATTCTTAAATCTTTTTTGGATATAAAAGTGATTAATAAAAACGAATATAATTTGATTTTTTCATCTTTTAAAACAGTAACATCAATCTTAAAAGATGATCTTGATGCTTTATATTCTAAAAAGATAACTAAAGATGTATTCTTAGAAAAATACGGCCATTTAAGACCTGGGACTTACGACATTACATCTCTTAATTACAAAGAGAATTTTAATATTTATTTTTTAGAAATATTACCTGAAATTCCAAAAGAACTTTACGATAAACTTCCTCCAGAAATCAACCTCAAAGATATACATGGTAAAATAAATAATCATTTAAAGAAAACTAAGTTAGAGTTTTCGAGTGAAGATTTAATTGAGTTTATTGAAAATTCTTTGCAAATGCGTGAAGCTTCAAAATTATCCTTCTCAAAATCAATAGATGCAACATTAAACTTAATTGAAATTCTAGGCAATAGCTGTGGAATTAATAGAGATGATATGGCTTTTATCAAGATACAAAATCTTACAGATTTTGTATCTTGTTTTGAAGAAAAAAGTGGAGATACGATTAAAAAAAATATCAGCAATAATAAGAAAGAATTCTTGATAACTAGCAAGATAATTTTACCGCATTTAATTGTAAATGCTGAGGATATAAAATTCATAAGACTTGAAGAATTAAAGCCAAATTATATTACTAATGAAACAGTAATAGGAGAACCTATTCATTTATCGAGTAAAACAACAACTTTACCAAGTAATATCGAAGAGTGTATTGTATTTATTGAAAATGCTGATCCAGGGTTTGATTGGATATTTACAAGGAGAATAAAAGGACTTGTTACAAAATACGGAGGTGCTGGATCACATATGACACTTAGATGTGCTGAATTAAAAATACCAGCGGCCATTGGATGTGGAGAAGTCATTTTTGACAAATTATCTCAAAAAAAGAAAATAATGTTAAATTGTGAAGCAGAGATTATAAAAGGTATTATATAAAATATATGGATCAAATTCTAATTCTCGGTTTTGCTAGAACAGGTAAAGCTGTTGCTAAATTATGTAGCCGCGTAGGGGTAAAAGTATATATTTACGAGGAAGATAACGTAGATATTGAGAATAAAGAAACTAATATAAAAATAACAGGTTTAGAGTATAAGGATATTAGTTTCGATAAAATTATTGTGAGCCCTGGCTTTAAATTAGATCATCATATAATAAAATACTTTCAATCAAATAATATACCTGTTATTAGTGAATTAGAATTTAGTGCTTACTTTTCAAAACACGAGATTATTGCAGTTACAGGTACTAACGGAAAAGGTACAACATGCACATTAATTGCTAAAGTTTTAGAGAATGCTGGATTTAAAAGTATTGTTTTAGGAAATATTGGTATACCTTTTGCTGAGCTTGTGCTCGATATACCTCTGGATTACAAAGTTATTCTTGAGACAAGTTGTGCTCAATTATCCCTTATAGATAAGTTTCACCCAAAAATAAGTGTTGTAACTAATTTAAAGCCAGAGCACCTTAATTTTTATAATTCTTTTGAGGAATATATTACATTTAAAAAAAACATATCGAAAAATCAAACCATAGAAGACACAATCGTGCTCAACTTAGATGATCAAGTTAGTTATGCTCTATTTCAAGAAAGCAACGCAAAGAAAATGTATTTTAGTACAACTAAAACTATATTTGATGGATCTTATATAGATAAAGAAAATTATCTGGTTACTGTAAAAGACGGTAACGAATTGAAAATTTGTAAAAAGAAAGATGTTCAAGCCGGTTTAGTAGATAATAGTTTAGCTGCTTTGATAGTTGGAAATATATATAGTATAAATTCAACTATTTTATCTAAAACTATAAAAGATTTTAAAGGATTGGAGCATGCGATTGAGCTTTGTGGACGAATAGAGAAAATAAATTTTTATAACGACTCAAAATCGACTAATGAACATTCAACGATACATGCGCTTAACTGTTTAGAAGATATAATATTAATTACTGGTGGCAAAGATGATAAAAATTGTGATTATTTTTATCTTTCAAATAAAATAAAAGACAAAGTAAAATTCGTATTTATTATTGGCGAAACAAAAAGCAAATTACAAGATAACTTTTACAATATTAAATATGAAAATTTTAAAATATGTAATTCATTAGCTGATGCTGTACAACAAGCAAGCGATTTAGCTACAAATACAGATAATATACTTTTTTCACCTGCTGCAAATAGTAAAGATATGTTTGTAGACCATAAAGTTAGAGGTAATCTTTTTAAAAAATTAGTTGCAGAATATTTAGAACAAAAAGGTTATGAATCGATGTGAAATATCTGTAAGTATCACTGATATTGAGTATAACATTCGGAATATTCAGCATTCTTTTGGTTATAATAGAAAATTGATTGCTATTGTTAAATCAAATGCATATGGCCACGATATTATAAAGTTTTCAGAAATACTTCAAAAAAATAGCGTTGATCAGTTGGCTGTAAATGATTATCCTGAAGCTTTTGCTTTAAGAAAAAATGGAATAACTCTACCTATTTTAATTATGAATTATTCCGGTCCAGAAGATTGGAGTAATACTTACTGTGAAACGTTAGAATTTTCAATTAGTACAAATGAGCAAGTAGAATTGTTAGATAATAAATTCAGATTAACTCCTATTAATATTCATTTGAAACTTGAGACTGGCATGAATAGAACAGGAATATATAAAATTGAATCTATAAAAAGGATCATCGAGCTACATCATCTGGGTATAATTAATATCGTAGGGGTTTACTCGCATTTTGCTTCTGTAAGAAATTCAAGTTTAATTATCAAGCAAGTGGATGCATTTAAAGGAGTATTGAAAATTTTAAAAAAATCAGGCATTTTTGTAAATAAAATTCATTTAGAAAGTAGCCAAAGCCTTTTAACTTTACCAATTTTTAGCTTTTGCAATTATTACAGAGTTGGAGTATTATTATATGGCTATTTTCCTCCTTCATTTAGTAGTAGTTCGATCAATATCAAGCCCATACTTAGTATTTCTTCTTTTATCTTCCGCTTAAAGAAAATTTATAAAGGGGAAATTGTAGGTTACAATGAATCATATGTCGCGGATAGCGATAAGGTAATCGCAACTGTTCCAATTGGGTTTGCTGATGGTATCCCAAGAGGGTTATCTAATATTGGCAAGGTAATTATACAAGATTCGCTGTGTAGTATTATAGGAAGCATTTGCATGAATTATTTTATGGTTGATGTAAGTCATATTAAAAATATCATAACTTTTGCTAAGGTAATAATAGTTGGAGCTTCTAATAATAATCAACTGACCTTTGATGATCATGCAAATAATTTAAATACAATTAATTCTGATTTAATGGTTAATATCAACTCATCTATTCCGAGAGTATTCAGTTAAAGTTATTCAAATATTATTTTAGCATTACCATCATTCCACCTCTACCTTCTTTTCTGTCGAACGTTACAGCATAGCGGTGAGATACAGAACAACCTAATTTTTCTACAGATTTTTCTGATAACTCCCAGGTATCTATTTTAAGGTTAATAAAGTTCTCCTCATTTATACCTACACTCTTAAGGTCTTCTTTTATCATACTTGCTAAATCAATTAAATATAGGTTATCTTTTATAGCTATATGTTTTTTCCAGTTTACTCCGCGTTTTAAATTTAAATATTCATGTGTGAAATATTTTTCTGTGATATAAGGTGATATAGCAACTTTAATATCTTCTGCATTTTCAAATTTCTTAAATTTCTCAAAGAAGACGAAAATGATATTATCATCAATTGTTTTTCTTGAAGCATGTAATAGAGCTATTGTTTTTTTTCCTACCACAATAAGCTGTGGGCAGTCACCAAAAACTGTAAACAATGCTAATCTTCTTATTTGAGTAATTACACCATCATATTTGTTGCAGTTACTAAAATTGCCGGTATAGCCAGAATATGCCTTATCTTCTATATGTAGTATTTCCGTTGAAAACGCGTTAGCTACCACTACCCTATCTTTAAAGTTTTCACTTATGTTCAGGAAGTCAAAAAAAAGTTTTTGGTTTATAATTCCGTCTTCGCCATACTTTAGAAAATAGTTTTTTTGCGGTATAGACACATCTACTGCGTTATGAACATGCAAGCCTAAATCAAATTTAATGATATCCATATCATTTTAGATAGTCTAACACTGTTTGCTTATCACTAAAAGGAATATTTACACCTTGAACTGTTTGATATTCTTCACTTCCTTTGCCTGCAATTAATATTATATCATCTTCTTGAGCCATTTCTAAAGCGGTATTAATCGCCTCCTTTCTATCTAAAATTATTTTATAATTTTCAGTTGTAATTCCATTAATAATTTCATTTACTATTATTTTAGGGTCTTCATACCGAGGGTTATCATTAGTTAAAATGACATAATCTGCAATTTGCGTAGCAATATTACCCATTTTTGGTCTTTTTTCTTTATCTCTATTACCTCCACATCCAAAGACAGTAATTAATCTTCCTATTGTTATTGCTTTTAAAGTTTCCATTACATTTTTCAAAGCATTTGGAGTATGCGCATAATCTATAATTATTTTTAAATTCCTATCATTTTTTATATTCTCTGTCCTTCCGTCAATAGGTTTAATAAATTTAATTTTATTAATAATATCACCGAAATCTATTCCTATGCTTAAACAAGCTCCTATTGCCGCTAATGTGTTATAAATATTAAATCTACCAGGTAAAGGTATCGAACACTGTATTACTTGATCAATGTATGAGATTTTAAGCTCTGTAGAGTCAGCCAACAATTTTACATTATTACCGTTTAAATCAGCTTTAGTATCGAGCCCAAAGGAAATAATTTTTGCTGATTGCCTATTAAAATCTTCAAAATATGGATCATCAGCGTTTATGATTCCATATGAAGTCAGGTCGAATAAAATTTTCTTCGAGTTTTTATAATCTTCGAAAGTTCCATGGTCATCTAAATGTTCATGAGATAAGTTTGTAAAAACTCCAGTACTAATTTCACAGTTATCCAAACGACCAAGCTTTAGTGCCATTGATGATGCTTCCATTATTACAATTTCAACATTCTCAAGAGACATTTTATTTATTATATGTTGAATATCTAATGACTCGGGCGTTGTTGGTGTTGTTTTATTTACATCTTCTAACAGATGATCATTTATTCGAATACCATTTGTACCAATAACTCCTATTTTATAGCCAAGTGACTGTAGTAATGAGCTTATTATATAAGAAACACTGGTTTTGCCATTAGTACCGGTAATTGCAATTAATTTAACTTTTTTTGTTGGGTTCTCGTAAAAGTTTGCCGCAATTAAACTTAAAGCCTTTCTTGAGCTCTTTAATTTTACAATCGTTAGACCAGTTGGTAAGGCAGGTATATCTTGCTCAATAATTACTGCTTTGGCACCATTTGCTAAAGCATTTAAAATGAACGAGTGTCCATCTGTTCTAAAGCCAATAATAGCTATAAACAATCCATCTTTTAAATTCCCTCTTGAGTCATAGTTTATTGATTGTATTTCTGTGTTTAAATCACCTTGAATTAATTCATATTCCAAACCCGCTAATATTTTTGACAAAATCATGATATATGTATGCTTGTTAGTTAGTAGTACTTAATTCCGTTTGATTGATCAAAGGTAATAATTTGCAATTTACTTCAATAATCGTATTCAATCAACTATCGATTTGTTAGATTTCTTTCCCATAATTTTATTAAGATCTTGTTATAGTAGCATTTTCATGTAAATGAAGTTCTGCCATTTGTCTTGTGCATTTCTTTAGGGATGAATGTATTAACAAAGCTTAGGGAAGATGTCTGACACCTATCATAACAGTCTGTCTTTCAGTCACTTGTCTTATCGATCTGGTTTTTGTCTCATTCACTGGCTTTAACAACTTCATCTTCTGACCCTCGTCGCTCGATTTGTCCTGTATAAAATCAGGCATGATACGCATGATTCAAAGCAGTGCTGCCGGTCAAGCCCGACGTTATTTTAACTCCTCGTTGCGCCAGTCGGACTATTATCTCAACGGGCAGGAACAGCCTGGTCGTTTGCATGGCCGAATTGCGGCTCGTCTGGGGATTCAAGGGCCGGTTACTAAAAATACCTTTCACGCCCTCTGCGAACACATTAATCCGATTACGGGGAAATCGCTTACTCCGCGAAAAAAAGATAATCGCACCGTCGGTTACGATATAAATTTCCACTGCCCAAAATCCGTTTCCATCCTCCATGCGCTGACGGATGAAAGTCATATTCTGGATGCGTTTCAGGCCAGCGTTCAGCAAACCATGTTGGACATTGAGAGGGATGCTCAAACGCGGGTTAGAAAAAACGGCCAGGATGAAGACCGGCTGACGGGTGAACTGGTCTGGGCCGATTTTATTCATCAGACCGCGCGGCCTGTTGATGGAATTGTACCAGACCCGCATTTGCACTGCCATTCTTTTGTATTTAACGTGACTTGGGACGCGGTTGAGAACCAATTCAAAGCCGGACAGTTTCGGGATATTAAGCGAGACATGCCCTACTATCAGGCGCGGTTTCACAAAATCCTGTCGGATAAATTGATTTCTCTGGGCTATTGCATCCGGCGAACGGATACAGCCTTTGAAATCGCGGGTATGCCTGAACGCATCATGGATCTGTTTTCCAAGCGCACGAATGAGATTGGCCAGATAGCCAACGAACTGGGTATTACTGATGCCTCTGAACTGGATGCTTTGGGAGCACGAACCCGCGCCAAAAAGCAAAAAGGTCTGACCATGACCCAACTCAAACAGGCATGGCGCAAGCAGATTCTTGCCATGGGGATGAATGACAAGGGTGAAGGCGATCAGCCGATCCGCTTTGCCCCGGTCAAAGAGCCGCCTGCCCTGACACCTAAGCATTGCGTTGAACATGCGCTGCAATTGCGGTTTGAACGGGCCTCCGTCATGCCGGATAGACGCATTCTTGAAACCGCTTACCGGCATAGTATCGGTAACCTATCGGTAAAACTCGATCAGATCACGGAGTCTTTTGGCCGTGACCATCGGATACTCAAAATCAAGGACGGGGCCAAAACACTCTGCACGACGAAAGAGGTCCTGGCCGAGGAACGGCGCATGGTGCAGCTCGCCCGACAAGGACAAGGTACATTGCAGCCACTCTATAAGGATGCGCCACCGATAACATTGGACGGGGAACAGGCGGAAGCAGTTCGGCATGTGCTAACGACGGCCAACCGCCTGTCGATTATTCGTGGGAAAGCAGGCACGGGTAAAACAACCCTGATGAAAGAAGCCATTCATCGGATCGAGCGGACAGGTCGAGCTGTAACAGTCGTGGCCCCGACTGCACAAGCGGCACGGGGTGTGTTGCGGGAGGAAGGATTTACGGAGGCCGAAACCGTCGCCAAACTCTTAGCCTCCACCGATTTGCAAAACAGGCTGAAAGATGGCGTTTTGTGGGTGGATGAAGCGGGTTTATTGAACACCGCCGATATGACCGCCCTGTTGCGTCTCGTCACCAGTAAGAACGCGCGGCTGATTTTAAGCGGAGATACCAGGCAACATACCAGCGTCGTGCGCGGGGACGCGCTGCGGATTCTCAATACGGTCGCCGGTATCAAGTCCGCCGAAACCAGTCGGATATTCCGACAACGTGATCTTGATTACCGTCAGGCCGTGCAAGCCCTCTCACAAGGCGATGTGAAAACGGCATTTGCAACGCTACATAAAATGGGCGCTATGAAGACGGTTGATCCGGCCAACCCGTTTGCGAGACTGGCGGTTGAGTACGTTACCACCCTACAGCGCGGCAAAACGGCCTTAGTCATTTCTCCGACGCATCATCAGGGCGAGCTGGTGACCCAGGCCATTCGGGACCAACTGCGGCAGACTGGCCGGATTAAAAAAACGGAATCCCCGGCCCTGCAATTGGTCAATACCAATATGACTGAGGCTGAAAAAAGTGATTGCCGCAATTACCGAACCGGTCAGATTATCCAGTTCAACCAGAACGTACCGGGCATCGAACGCGGTTCGCGCTGGTCGGTGGTATCGCACACCGATACCGACGTCAGAATTGCAGCGGGTTCCAACAGACCAATCTCACTTCCGCTTGACCGGACGCAGCAATTCGACGTGTACCGGCAAGCAGAAATTAACCTGGCTAAAGGCGATACCATCCGGATCACCCGCAACGGTCTTGATAACAACAGAAAGCGGCTGAATAACGGCCAGATTTTGGACGTGGTGGCCGTTGACAAGAACGGTACGATACGGCTGCGCAACCGGATCAGCCAGGTCAATTATACACTGCCAAACAGCTTTGGGCATTTGGCCTACGCCCATTGCATCACGTCCCATGCCGCACAAGGCAAAACAGTGGATGAGGTGTTTATAGCGCAACCGGCCAGCACGTTTGCCGCCACCAATCTAAACCAGTTCTATGTGTCGGTGTCACGGGCACGGGATGCGGTGCATATCTATACCGACGATCCAGCCGCTTTACTGGCGACTGCCTCAAAATTGGGTGATCGCCTGTCGGCGTTGGAACTGGTGCAACGTAAAAAAGAAAACCGGAAAACGGCGGAACATCTGGTGCGGGTCAGACCGCCGGTTACAACGACCCTAAAAACCAGACGAGAACAAGAGCCCGTGGTAAAACCTGTTCAGCGAAAGCCGAAACCTTATGCCCCACGTCCAACACTTTAAATCAAACTTCGACCAACCGGCGAAAGACGATTTGGAAATGGACAGCCCGCGAGTGGATACCGCCGATCGCCTATACCTGCATGAGGATGACAGTCCGGTTAGAAATGTCTGCTTTGTCTGGGAAGATGGGCGCAAGGCGTTTTTCAATTACGCCTATCTGGTCTCAGTCGATTTGGTTTTGAGCGATCCGTTAAATATGATGTTGCTTTATTTCAGTGGACAGATCGTCACGCTGAAAGGCTACCATCTGGGACTGCTGTTCGATCTGTTGCTGAATCATATTCCGAAAACCGTTACAGCCAATCATCCGCGCTATTCTGTTGATGGGCAAACACAGGATAGTTTTGTGACTGAAATTCTGGTCAAAAGCGAATAGTGGGGAAGTTGCGGGGATTAAGTGTGCACATAATTCCATAGAAATCCTAAAAAATTTTACTAATAGTCATACACATGGCTAAGTCACTTAGGCCTTGCTTCGCCTGTAAGTATGTTAAGAGAGGCAACTATGCCTACCGTGAATGTCCGTTGCAGGAACGGGTCCTTCGATTCGGTACTATTTCTTATATCATTCCATTCAAAAAATAGACCGGCAATTGATATTGTTGGTTCTCCTTCTTTAAGAAAGTAAGCGCCTAAACCCACGTTGAATAACGTTTTCGAATCACGCAAAACCACTGATGGATAAAGTCGCAATGAGGTTCGGGCACCTGTAGGTATTAATCCAATATTGCCCTGAAGACGTATGTCCCAAAACGTTTTATAAGGCTTTATTTCCGTTGGAACTGCGTAACTATAGCCATTTTTGTCTTCCACTGTGGCAACTCGGGTTGTATCACCCCCAACTTTGTTTTGCACAACTCGGGATGTTTTTATTTCGGCTGTCGGCAGTGATGAGAAATTGTTTTTGCGCTCGACTGAGAGGGAAACACCACCAAACCAACTGCCATCGATATTCGTAGCGTCACCGTCTGGTTTAAACGGCCTTATAAAGTTGTGAGCGAAGGTAAACGACCATCCATCGAATGGCGTAAGATCGCTTAACTGGCTGCCAAAAGGCTTGGAAAAATCCGCAAAGCGATAGGCACTATTGGTATACCGAATACCAATAACAGAACTTCTTAATGCTGTTCCGGTACTGACCATAGCAAAATTGTTTCTGACCAAGTATCCGCTTATCGTTGTTGAGGGTGTGAACGCTCCAGTTGAGAATAATGAGCCTAATTCATTTTCTGACTTGCCTTTAATGGAAATACCCAAACCATATATAGTGATTGGCTCTTTGAACAAGGTGGCAAGATCGGGTTTTGGTTGATTTATTCCGGGAGGTGGGCCATTTGGATTTATTTTAACTGGTGGTTTTGCAGTCAAGGCATTAAGTCGGCTGAAAACTGATAGCGTTATGCTCTTATCTGCCACGTTCGCGTTCCCACTCACTAACGTACCTTGGCCCTGACCGCCAGCGATGGCAAATCCGTTTCCATTACCATCATCGTACCATGATTGGGCGGCTAATGTTCCAGACCATAATAAAGCGAAAACCAATACGCTATGTTTCATCAAAAAACGAGTTTGATTTGTACACCTGCTTGTCCACCTGATTTGACTGTATCTGATATAGGTGATGGATGTGGGGGTATGTCCTGATCAGTGAATTGTGCTCCAGTAGCTGTGTTTTTACATGAATAGGTGATTGTAAACTTGGTTCCGTTCGTTGCCTTTATCACAAATGACACAAATAGAAAATCACCAGGATTCACTGTAAAGGCAGTATTTACAGTGTTATTGCCCACTTTTGTCGAACCGAAAAAGGTCTGTCCCGCCCCACCATTTACACTAATTGTGCTATCAAAGCTTACCGATATTGCAGTTGGCTGAGCTGCCATTGCTGCTATAGTCGCCTGCGGTAGGACGCTTAGGTTTTCGGTAGTTCGTTCCAAATTCAAATCGAAAAGCGCGTTGGGGATAGTGGGGTCTAGCCGCACCTTATGTTCCTGACTACCGGCAATCATCAATGATTTATACCAATTAAATGGCTGTTGATTTGTATCAGCATAAATGCTCTTGCTGATGTAGGTCAAAGCTTTTTGCTGCTTGCCCGCTTCGTCGATAACTAAGACCTTTTTACGTCGATAGCCCTTCTCAGCTTTATCTAAAGATGGCAACTCAGCATCATTGATGCTGAATAACATACCCTCAACCCTCTCTCCTTTTGCAGCCTGTATGTTTACTTGAGCGGATTGATCGCGACTTTTTTTGTTGAAAACTACCCGGAAATCTTCCAGATAAGCCTTTTTAAATGGTTCTGCTGAAGATACAAACTTTTGAAGCCGAGTAGTCAGCATATTTGGGCCGTAGGCAAAGTATAAAATTTGGGATTGGCTCATTTGATGGTGTATTTACCCAAAAATAGCTTATGTATTCGGTATCCCAAACGGGAGATTTCCCGTATTTTATTAGAGTTTTCTCGTTACACCTTACACTTTAGTGCTATCAGTTAGCAATTCACCAAACTCTTCAACTTCGGAAATGAAGGTTTTTTCATTTGAATTTAGCAAAGAGAAAGCCGGATGGGTATATACCCATCCGGCCTGCTGATTTAATCGGCTTTCGGTTTGTTCTTACGGACAATGACCGGAACGTTCTGGCCCAGGATAGTGAGAGACAGATTCAGTCCAGCTTTATCGCCGTGCTCCCACGCGCTACCGACTTTGATCCAGTCCGATTGGTCGGAGTCGGCTTTCGGTTTCAGAATATAGACAGAATGAGTTGGTTTTTTAGACGTGGTTTCAGTTTGTATCGTCATCATCAGATCTCCTTTGGTTGTTGTTGATGATGGAAGCGGACAAAGCGCAATAGGCCGTGCCAGCTCCCCGAAGTCGTAGATCGTTTTTACACCGTAAAAACGAGGGATAAGCGCCATCACGGGCTATGAGATTATGCTGACATCACCCATCAACCGACAAACAAAGGAGTTGAAGATGCAGCCAACGCGTCAGTTTAGGCACAGAAAAACCTTCCCTCAGGCCAATTGCAGCGCATGAATGTATTCAACGGCTTTCTGCGCGTGGGATGCGGCTGAGAAGATAAAGCGTTTGTCATCGTTCAACGCTTTCAGCCAGGATTGCAGGTAAGCGGCATGTTTGGTTTCCGGCATCGGCTCAAAGCCCAGATCAGCCGCCAGGAAACAGGCTCCGAGTTCAGCCACCAATTCTTCTTTGGCATAGCCTTCATCGCCGTACGTTTTACGGCCCAAATCCCGATCCAGACGCTTAGGATGGCGTGTCCAATGGCAAATTTCATGGGCCAAAATGGCATAGAAATCATTCGGACTGGCAAAGCTTTCAAACGGCGGCATCTGTACGCGGTCGGTCGTAACGGAATAGGTGGCACAGCTTCCAGTGTAAATATCAGCTTTGGTCTGGGCAAAGAAAGTTTCAAGTTCCTGATTACGTTGTTGCGGGTTGGTTACAGCCGGTTCGGGCGTTTTATAAAAGCCATCGGCTAAACCGTCGATCTGCGACGCGTTGAACACCACATACGTTTTAAGAAAAGGCACCTGACTGGTCACGGTTTCGCCTTTGGTGTTCTGTTCTTCCTTGACGAATTTATCGGCATAGACCACTTGCGTTCCCTTCTCGCCTTTGCGAACATTGGCTTTCAATTCAATCGCCTGTTTGAACGTCATCCAGTACGGAGAGGTGTAGCCCTGTTCGGCTGCCGTTCCCCACAGCATCAGCGTATTGATGCCGCTATAGGGAATGTCATTCCAGCGAAGGGGACGCATAACCTGACCGGAAAAATGCTCGGAGTGCCAGGGTTTACGCCATGTGAGATTACCGTTTTCCAGATCGGTCATGATCTTGGCCGTCACGCGGGCGTAAATGTCGTTTTGTGGGAGGGTGTCAGGGGTCAAGGCTGTTTCCTTTCTGTTGCGATGTGTACGGGATTGGATAGTTGTCATGGTCTGCTCCATACGGTTCAGGGTTACGGGGATGGTTACACCCGGCTTGCAAGAGACATGAGCCAGCAAGAATTTTGGTCGGGCGGGGAAAGCGTAACGCAGGCGAAAATTCTTGCTGGTGGAATGAGCGATGCCGGGTACAGTCCCGTCCTCAAACCTGATGCATGTGAGGGTGAACCTGATAACAAAGCGGCAAGGCCGGTTTCAGTGAGTCAAAAAAAGTGCGGTCAACCTGGCATCAGCCCCTCATCGGCGAACGAGCGGTAGGCGTGAGAGGTAATGATCAGGTGATCGAGCACGGTAATATCCAGCAGTTTGCCGCCCTCTTTGATCTTGCGGGTGAGCGTCTTATCGGCCTCGGAGGGTTGCAGATTGCCGCTGGGATGATTGTGAGCCAGAATGATGGCGCAGGCTTTGGATTTTAACGCGGTGGCAAAAATGACTTTCGGATCGGCGAGGCAGGCCGTCATGCCGCCGGTCGCGATGTCGGAAATGGCCAGGCAATTGTTCTGCTGGTCGAGCAACAGGATTTTAAACTGTTCGACCAGTTCCAGCCGGTTTTCGTCCCAAGCATGGCGCAGAATATCGTAAGCGGTAACCGAACTGGTCACTTGAATCCGCTCCAGATACGGAATCGGGTTCTTGTAAACGATCTCCACTTCATTGACCTTGAACAGGGACTGAATATGGTGTTGCGCCATATGCCTGCTCCCTTCACAAAGTCAGCTTGTGTTGGTGCATGTGCCACGCATTGACATCCTTGTGCGGGGCATAGACTTTATTCATGGGCGTATGTTTTAAGTCGGCTTCCGTTTGAAAGAATTCCGATAGAGCGACAGTGGCTTTTTCTCCGGCCCTGTCGTTATCCATCCAGCTATAAGCGACGCGGTAGCCGTAATTTTGCATGTAGGGGATGGCCTGTTTCAGACAGGAAAGCGAATTCAAGACAATCGTATCCCCCTTGAAACTTCTACTGTTTAACTGACTGATGGCGGATAGGTAATCCATGAAGCCTTCAAACAAATGGATGCTGTCCGGCTTTGGATTACGTCCCCGTATAAACGTAATAGCTTTGGAACCCAGACAGCCTTTGAAAAACGAGTTTCTCAGTTCAAACCCGCCCTCCTCATTGCGAAAGCCCAGGGCTGTGAAATTTTTCTTCGTTCGCGTATTGTGAAGGCGGATTTCTTTCAGATGTTGATGCGCAATATGAAGTGGAATACCCCGCTTTTCGAGGTAATGGATCAGACCGATATGCTGAATAGGCTTCTTCGTTTTCAGGATCAAAGCAGAATCAGACTTTGTAACGTCATTCGTATTGGCATAAACGGGGGCGATTTCGTAAGGCGCAACGCCCATATTTTTAATCCAGCGCAAAGCGTCAGATACCGTATTGGCTTCGTTAGTTGATCTTAGATAGGCACAGGCAAAATCAACCAGATCACCACCGATCCCTTCCCCGAAATCATGCCAGCGATTGGTTTTTGTATCGACTTGAAAGCTGGCCGTTTTCTCCTGTCGTAACGGTGACAGATACCACGCCTTATTGTTGTTTGTGCGTTTGGGTTGACTATTCAACTTGCCCAGAATTTCGGACATAGCTATCATATTCGCATGTTCTATATTCATTGCGATCCCCTCGGAAAATGATGTGATAGTAAGCAGAGAGAAACGGATCGTTTTTGCCGAACGATCCGTTTCCTGTTTTTTACCGCCTAAGTTGCTGTTCGATGAATTTATCCAGATCAGAACGGCGGTAGCGGACAGCGCGTCCTATTTTGATGGGGTTGAGGTCGTAGCGTTTGGTGCAATCCCATACTGCCAATGTGCCGACTGCAACACGGAGATATTCGGCGGCAGCCTTTCTATCCAGCAGAGGTTCGTTGTTCGTCTGCATAAACTTCTCCTTGGTCAAGAATCAGTTTCCCTTTCACACGACCGTGTGCTTCATAGGAATATATTCATGGTATAATAGGAGGATATGCCCAGTCAATAGGAAGTTCATCCTATTAATGAGCGATAAGAAATTGGCGATCCCATTAAAGTTAATGATCAGATTTTAAAGTAGTTGACAGGACATAATTGGCGTGAATGGATGCAGGCAAACCACAAGCGTTTTGAGTTTATTGCTATCAGCCTCACGCGTAAGCTCCGTTGCAAAGAGGCTGTTTCTTTCTGTTCTTCTGACTATAATGGGCCAGCGTTAATCTGTGCATCACGAACAAAGAGGTTCTCTGATGACCAACCCGGACATCGAACGAAAAGCTGCGGCCAACATGGCCAAGATACTCACCGCGATGTGTGTCAGAAACACGATGCTTGAAGATATGCACGCTGGCATCGTTCCGATTACCCACACGGGTGATTATTCTGACGTCAGGATCATCGACGCAAACGGCACGGAGCTGTCCTGGGATCAGGCCTCTAAAATCAATGATGCCGACATGAAGATCCTCATGAAGACCATTGTTGATCGGTTGTATACGTTCTTTGTGCAAGGGGAAGACCCTCGCTTTGAACAAACGGTTGACTATTATCGACGCTGTACCCTGCAATGGGATGAGCCCGAGCCGGAGATAGACCCCACTTTAAAGAGGAAGACGTGACTACGCTTTAGCGGTGAGGTCTAATGTTAAATAAGCTCAAGGCTAGTGACCAGAGCCCCTGCCCGGTCATTCAATTGCAATATCCCGTGCGTTTCAAAACTACTAAGATTGTCCCCTTGCTCATTGGTTTGCGTGGCCTTGGCAAGCCTGGAAAAACATGCTCACGGTGGCCATTCAGCTCTTTTAATTCAGATAGTAGGTCCAGCCCCTGTCTGGATAATGGCCTTTATTCATTTGATACCGAACTTAACCATCTACGTATTCGAAGCATTTTCGCCCAAAACTCATGTATTGATTAAGAATACATTCCTAATAAATTGTTTGAGTGGCCGCCATAAAACCTACCGAGTCAACCAGTCAAACCTGTGCTGAAAGCGATGCCTATCAGGGCATTGTTAAGCACATGCATGAACTTTATCAGGGCGTACTATCCGAACAGGAAGCTCATGAAACGGCCCGTAATCTGATTGGCTTTTGTCAATTATTACTTGAAATCAAGAGCCAAAATCCATAGGATTAGCCTATGAGCCGAAGAATAGTCGATCTTGGTCAACGTATAACGACAGCCACCAAAGCTGTTATTCTGACACGCGTATCTTCGAAAGAACAAGAGGAAGGCTATTCTATCGAAGCCCAGAAACATCGTTTGCAACTTTATTGTGAACGGCGCGGACTAAACGTATTGAAAGTCTTTGAGCTAGTGGAATCATCCACACAGGGAGATCGCAAACAGTTTATGGCGATGATCAAATTTGTCAAAAGCCATCGTGAACCCATTGCCATTGTCGCCGACAAAGTGGATCGCGTTCAGCGTTCGTTTAAAGAATATCCCATGCTGGATGCGCTGATCCAAGACGGGAAAATCGAACTCCATTTCAATTCGGAAAATTATATCATCCACAAAAATTCAGTCAGTCAGGAACGGCTGATGTGGTCGATGGGTGTGATCATGGCGCAGTCCTATGTCGATAGTCTGCGCGACAATGTCAAACGTTCTATCGATCACAAAATTAGACAAGGTGAGTGCATTTCATTGGCCCCTTTGGGCTATTTGAACGTCAAAGATAGTCGTGGACGGGGAGATGTTATTGTTGACCCTGATCGAGCATTATTGGTTCGCCGATTGTTTGAAACCTACGCTGCTGGCGCAAGCACGTTATCGGAGATCCGTAACCAAACGATTAGTTGGGGACTTAAAACCCGGTTTGGGAATAAAGGCTATCTCACAAAATCCCAACTTCACCAGCTTATTACCAATCCGTTTTACTATGGCCGGATGATGGTTAAAGGTCAGCTTCATGACCATCGGTATCCACCCCTTATTTCCAAGACTCTGTTTGACCAGTGCCAAGCTGTTTTGCAAGGCTGGCACAAAAAGCCGTTCCAATGGGCGGGCAAAGAATATGTTTTCCGTGGCTTGTTAACCTGCGCTACGACAGGCCGAATGGTTACAGCCGATACCAAAAAGAAAACCTATGTCAGCGGTGAGACGGCTCAATGGACATACTTGCGCTGTAGCAATCCAACCGATCCAGCTAAATTGCTATGGGTTCGTGAGGAGGAAATTTTAGCGCAGGTTGAGCAGGTCTTAAAACGGATACAGATTCCGGCAGATACATTGGTCAAGGTGCTGGCGTACATTCGTGAAACTGATCAAGCTGAACGGGCTTTTTTGCGTCGCCAGGTGGGTGAATTGCAGCGAGAACACGCGATGCTTCAAAATCGACTGGATGTGCTGATGGATTTATTGCTGGATGGCACCATCGACCGCCACGATTTTGAGACGAAGAAGTCCAGTTTGCGTAGCCAACAGATGGATGTAGAGAATCACATTGCTGCGAATCGTGAGGGAGATGATAGCTTCAAGAACTCGTTGATTTCTCTGGTATCCTTGTCTTCACAAGCCCATGAGTTATTCATCCTTTCGAGTGTTGAGCAAAAGCGTAAACTCATAAATTTCGTATTTGCGAACCTGTCGCTAAACGGTCGAACTCTTTGTTTTTCCTTGAGAAAACCGTTCGACCAGTTCATCAATTGTACCAATGAACAAGAATGGCTGTCCTTGGTGGATACATTGCGAACCGATCAAGATACACGGTTATTAATTGTTGATACTCTCTATAGTCAACAATTCCTCTACCCTACATAAAGAATTTGAACTCATAAGGCCGGTTCCCAAACTTGGGTAGGCTTTTTAGTGTACTCGCTAAAGTAGTAGCGTAACCTAATGTTACCGGTAATCGATCATAGATTGCGTCGTGATTCCAGTTCATCTTGGTTAAGCCCAGAATAATATTACAGTGTTCATACCAGCTATCAGAACCTGCAAACTGGACGATATGTAAAGGACTTGGGATACCTTTTGCTTCCTTATAGTAGCTACGATTATCTAATTGCATTAGGCCTTGCGTCCAAAGAAGGATTTCATTCGATGCTATTTGGAGGAAAGTACCTCGATTGACGGGGAAATTTGAGACACGTTTGGGATAATCAAATTTAATCGCTTTCCAAGGTGTGCTTTGCTTGACCTGTAATAATTCTACTTGCGTATTAGGGAACGCATCAAAACAACCCTCTATTTCATCCGCTTTAAATGGGGTAGTTTTATGGATAATAATTCGCTTAAGTGTCCGGCCTGGATGCCTATTTAGGTAAAGTTGTAGACTGCGTTGCATCACCCGACGCATTTCATACCGGCTCAGAAAAGGATTTTCGCCTTGGGTGGTATACTCGTCGGCCTGATAAGCAATAAATTCCAATCCTGTACCGTCCGAATCAAATACCTGACTACAGCACGTCAGGTATTGAGGTTTATCCGTGGTCGCATCCACTTTCAAGGCATAACTTAACCCGATTACGGCAGTCTCTTCATCATAGGTGCTTAATCGCCAAGGGATTCCACCTGACTTTACATAGGTAGCAATGGACAAACGCCAGGCAACACTACACCGACACTTGTATTTTATAGCGCTACTTTCCCGAATTATTTGGGTGGGTATGCGAAAGCTGGCGGTGACTGCTTTGAGATAATCATGCAAGTCGAAACCTTCTTCTGCATTTTGAAACCCGGAATTCCACAGTTCTGGTAAATAGATATAGAGCACGTCAAACTCTATTACGATCTTATTAATTTGGCGGATCGCTTTTACTATAGCCTCACTTAGTTGAACATGGGGTAAGTGGCTACTTTTAATTAAGTCAACGGGAAGGCTGACACAACTTTGTTCATCTAGAAGTTCTAACGACTTTTTGAAGACGGATTTAAATCCGGGGTAGGATTTCAAGTAATTTTTTCGCTCAACCGGTTGTTGACTGCTGTTTAATTCAGTGACCAAATTTTTGATGATGGAATAATAACCTTCCGGATAAATAGCCACGATCCGTATCGTTTCTAAAAATTCATGGCCTCCTAGATTCTGACTAAATGGACCGAAGCTAAGCAAACCCTCCAGAGGATGTATACTGACCGCTCCCGGATTTTGAGCGCTAAACAGCAATTTTGGCTCTGTAATCGTACTATTTCCTGGAAATTCTCTCATAAATAGTGGCTAAACGAAGTAACTTTACTAATGGTGAATGATGCGTCGATACCCGACAGTTCGCCAAACGAATAAAACGATTTTTCTTGACTAACTTCATCACCAAACAAAATTTGTATCCAGGCTTCAAGAATGACGTTATAAGGGCCATTTAACCGTTTCGCCATTTCTTCCTTGACAAAGTGACTATACCGATGATACTGGGCCGTGTGCGCCGATGCAAACTGGGCCACTGTGGATAAGTGGTATTGAGGAGTAGACAAAGGTAACTATTACCCTATTTTTTCTTCTTTTTTAGTTCGTTTTCGC